>JBARZY010000084.1:0-186010 GCA_049650345.1 Glaciecola sp.
AAACAAGGTGCAAAAGGCATTAAGTTTTTTGGTGCCACCCCTCAAATTATGCAAGCCGCATTAAACGAAGCAAAAAAACAAAACATGGGCACAATGATGCATCACGCTCAGCTTAATGTTATGCGTATGAATGTACTTGATTCTGCTAGGCTTGGCTTAACTACTATGGAGCATTGGTACGGCCTACCAGAAGCTTTATTTACCGAACAAACGATTCAACATTACCCCGTAAACTATAACTACAATAACGAGCAACATCGTTTTGAAGAAGCTGGTCGTTTGTGGAAACAAGCTGCCCCTAAAGGCTCTAATAAATGGAACGCCGTGCGCGACGAACTAATAGCCCTAGACTTTACGTTAAATCCTACATTAACCATATATCAAGCTAGCCGCGATTTAATGCGCGAGCGCAATGCCGTATGGCATGATGAGTATACGCTTCCAACGCTATGGGACTTTTTTACACCTAGTCGTTATGCCCATGGCTCATATTGGTTTAATTGGACCACTCAAAACGAAATCGACTGGAAACAAAACTATTCATTGTGGATGGATTTTTTAAACGACTACAAAAATCACGGCGGTCGCGTAACCACCGGCTCAGACTCAGGTTACATTTATAAAATTTATGGCTTTGGCTACATCGCTGAATTAGAACTTTTGCAAGAAGCGGGATTTACGCCATATGAGGTTATTCAAGCAGCCACCCTAAATGGCGCCGAAGCCCTTGGTATGAGCAACGACATTGGATCAATTGCTATTGGTAAGTTAGCCGACTTTGTGATTACCGAGCAAAACCCACTAGAGAACTTTAAAACCCTTTATGGCACTGGACACTACCGACTGAACGAACAAAATGAGGCAGTGCGAACCGGCGGCGTAAAATACACCGTCAAAGATGGTATTGTGTACAATGCAGCCGAACTGCTGCAAGATGTACGAAACATAGTGGCAGAAGCTAAAAAAGCGCCGGCCACCGAATCTACAACCAACTAACTAGAGGCCTGCTGAATAAAGAACTGTTTAAGGGGTGACACCTTATTAGCCGTTTGCAGGCCAATATTTCTTACTAGCTTTTTAAAGGCATTGTCGCCATCAAATAGCTGTTTAAAGCCTTCCATGGTGGCAATCACTTTAATGGCTTCGGCTTTACGCCAGCGTTCGTACTGTCTGAGCTGTTTGGTTTCGCCCAACAGCTCAGGCTGCTGTTTAATAAGTCGTAACAAGGCCTCGGCGTCGGCTAAACCTAAGTTAGCGCCTTGCCCCGCTAAAGGATGAATAGTGTGGGCAGCATCACCCACTACCGCCACGTGTTTACTCGTCCACTGCCTTGCATACCTCATAGTCAAAGGAATACCGGTGCGCGGCGTGAGCAAACTCACCTTGCCAAAGTGGTTATCAATGGCCACCTGAAGCGCTTTTTCAAATTCACGCTCAGATAGATTAAGTAAGTCGCTGGCCTTGGTGCTTTGTTGTGAAAACACGATCGACATAGTATTGGGCTCTGCCAAGGGCAAAAAAGCTAATGGACCAAATGGCGTAAACGCTTGTTTTGCAATATTGCCATGCTCATGCTCAGTGCGCACATTGGCCACAATTGCAGTGTGATCATAATCCCAGTAGGTGTGTTTAAATGCAAAGGCTTTGCGCACTAAGCTGTGGGCGCCATCAGCACCAATAAGTAACTTTGTGCGTAACACCTTGCTACTCTCAAGCTTAAGCTCAGCGCATTGATCATCACTTTGCATGTGGGTAATGTGCTGTTCAAAATAATGCTGAATGGATGAGTACGTTTGGCATTGTTTATACAAGGCGTGATTTACTTGGTCGTTTTCAACAATATGCCCTAGATGATCGGCATTCATTTCTTGAGCGGTAAACTCAATATTGCCAAAGCCGTTATGATCCCATACTTGCATACCCCTATACGCCTGCTTGCGTTGAATATGCTGCCACGCACCCAACGATGTTAGTAAAGATTCACTTGCGGCACTTATAGCGCTAACTCTAGCTGAAAACGCGTCATTTTGATTAACATCAGGTGCCATTTGTTTATCAACTACAGCCACACTGTGGCCGGCTTGTGCCAAGCCTAACGCTAGCGCCTGCCCTACTATACCAGCTCCTACTATTACTGCGTCGTACTGGCTATTCATGTGTGTTATTTCACCTATGGTTAACTAGCGATTACCCATAGCAAACTGCGCAAATGCGCGCTTACTAGCAGGGATATGATTCATAATATGCAAGCCTGCATTGCGACCAACCACCATTGGCCAATACTGGTTTGAAAACACACTTACCAAGGTATTTGTTGCGCCAATGGTAAGCGCTTTGTCTTGTTTACGCATGGCGTTGTATGCCTGCAGGCTACTGTGACAACCTACATCGGCATAATTGCCAATAGTTTGCACTGCATCAAATACATCTCTAATTCCCAAATTAAAGCCTTGCCCAGCTATGGGATGCAGCGCTTGTGCGGCATTGCCAATGCACAACGCTCGGTGCTGCGTAAAACTATGGGTAGTTACTAAGCGTAACGGGTAGCTATGCACCTTACTGTGGTTTTCAATTCGCCCTAATCTATAGCCAAATAAGTCGTTAAGTGTTTGCATGAAAGCGGCACTTGAAAGCGACAAAGCGCTTTCAAGCTTACTATCATTCATGCACCACACTACCGACATAGTGCGGTTATTTTGCGCGTTGTTTTGGGAAGTAAACATGGGTAAAAACGCCAACGGCCCTTGGCTAGTAAAACGCTCAAAGGCCATGCCTTTGTGCGGCAACTGCACGGTTACATTAGTAATCAAGGCACTTTGCTCATAGTCATGTATCTTTTGCTGAAAGCCCAACATGCTAGCCGTGCTTGACTGCGCGCCATCACTTACTAACACTAACTTTGCACGAATACTCGGATAACTATCGCTATTCGCATGCTCGTGCGCTGATTGCAAATCAATATGATGATATGCTTGATGGGGCGTTATTGCGCTAATGCGTGCCGGATAAATATAATGAACGTTAGCGGCCTGTTTTACTTGGCTAAGCAAGTATTCGCCTAATTCGCTTATGGCCACTACCTTGCCTAACAATTGCGATAGCGTTTTCCCCCACGGCTGGTTTGCTGCGTTTACATGAAGTGAGTTAGCGGTGTCTTGAGCGGCACTAAGATGTACTTTACCGACATGACCACGGTCGCTTACGTGAATATCCGTAATAGCCTCACCGGCAATATCAGACGTGTTCACTCCTAGCTGCTCAAGCATTACCAGTGATTGTTTAGATAAGGCTATTACGCGCGCATCAAACCCGCCATGGCCTGATTGAGTACTGTTGGTAATATGCGTCGGCGCACCTGCTTCAACTAAGGCTATTTTTAAATGTGGGTAGCGGCTTAATGCCAATGCAGCTAAGCAGCCCGACACACCACCACCACTAATCACAACATCGTATTCAGCAGGTACTTGTGTGCTATCCATACAGTAGTCTCAATGGCTTAATTTTGGCGAGAAGCCATTAAAGCTTCAATGTCGGCAATCGTTTTAGGGACTTTTTGCGTGAGCACTTTATTGCCGGTGTCGGTGATCACAATGTTGTCTTCAATACGTACACCAATACCCTTGTATTGTTCGGGTGCTTCGGCGTTTTCAGCTATATAAATGCCGGGCTCTACGGTCATTACAATACCGGGTTTAAGCGGTGCGTCTTGCATTGGGCTATTCGGTTGAGTTGATGAAGGCATTTTATAGTTACCCACATCGTGCACATCTAAGCCTAAGTAATGTCCTAAGCCATGCATGAAAAACGACTTATGCGCCTCGCGTTTTATGCATGCTTCTATGTCGCCATGCAAAATACCTAAATCGAGTAAGCCTTGGGTAATAATACGAACGGCGATATCCATGGCATCGCCAATGCAATTGCCTGGCACAAGTACATCTATACTGGCAAGTTGCGCATCAAGCACCAATTGGTATATTTCGCGTTGAGCATCACTAAAGGTGCCATTAACTGGGAATGTGCGGGTAATGTCAGCTGCATAGCCGTTAAACTCTGATCCAGCGTCAATTAGCACTAAATCACCACTGTTAAGCGCATCGGCATTTTCAGTGTAATGCAATATACACGCATTATTGCCACTGCCTACAATAGTATTGTAAGCCGCAAAACGTGCACCTTGCATAGCAAAGCTATGTAAAATGCAAGCCTCTAGCTGATATTCAAACACGCCTGGCTCACATAGCTGCATGGCATTCATATGTGCAGTGCACGAAATATTAGCGCTTTGTTGCATAATGGCAAGCTCGGCCGGCGACTTAATTAGCCGCATAGCATGGATCAGGCCACTAACATCTACTATGCTAGTGGGTGCTTGCATAGATTGTTTTGGCGCTTTGTTAACCACATGCAATGCCCCTTGTACAATAGTGTCGGCATTGGCATTTGCACCCAGTTGATAATACAAATATGCATGGGCGTTTAATAACGCGGGCAACACCTCTTCAATGTCATCAATACTATAGGCAACGTCAACACCTAACACACTTGGCGCCGCATCAACGCCTAAACGCCGGCCATGCCAAATTTCGGCGCTTTCGTCTTTTGGACGCACAAACATCGCGGAACTTACCGCACCGTCGTCATCATCGCCTAAGTGGGTAAGCAATTCAGCCTGATTAGACAATATCAAAAATGCATCGGGTTCGTTAAAGCCCGTTAAATAAAAGAAATCGCTGTTTTGTCTAAAGTGATATTCAGTATCGTTACTGCGCACCACTTCTTGTGCAGCAGGTATCACAGCAATTGCATTTGCGGGCAATTGTGCCAATAAACGCTGTCTGCGCGAGACAAACTCTTGTTCGCTCATAATAAGGTTGTTGCTGGGCAAGGTAGATGAATATGGCATAGTCACCTTAGTGTATTACAGGCGATTGTTGGCGCGAATCAATGAGCGACTTACCCATTTCGTTAAAGCATAACATTGCACTTATACGCACATACTCTATTACTTCAAAAAAGGCTTGTTCAGATTCTTCGTTCTCTTCCATGGCCTCGTCAAGCTTGGCTATTTGGGTGAAATCTTCAAGTGCTTCTTTGGCTTCATCGGAACAATTAGTTAGGTCGTTTTGATGCATACCAAAACCTAGTAAGAAACCTTGAACCCAATTTACCAAAGCTTCGCCGCGCTGATTAATAGACGCGTTGTCATTTGGCAAACACATACTTAAGGCAAAATCGGCCTCAATAAATTGCTGACATGTTTGGTTAAATAACAAATCAATAATATTTTGTGCATTAGGCGCTAAGGTATCGCCTTGGTTAATGACATCGGCCAGCGCGCTTACCCAATCTTTGTCGTCAATATTCATGCCGCCAGCAAGCATGCCGCATAAAATACCATGTACTTCAGCCGCATCTACAATTACGTTTTGGGCTTGTAATACACTGCTAATGTTTTCGTAACTTAGCTTATCGCTATCGCTTGATAAAGTTGAATTGCTCACGTAATACTCTCTGCATTTATTTGCATAACATAGTATCAAAACTACCGTTGCTTTAAAACTAAATGCCGCGTAATTGCCTAGCTCTCTGGTGCTTAGCAAATTATAGGGGTAAAGCATAACTGCCAGTATTGTTTTGTTCACACGCTTATGGGCAAACTGATTGGCAACCAAGATTGCTTTAATGTAATATGCGCAGTCGTAGCGAAATGACGCAAGCTGTTATTTGCTAATGACTATGCTTCCTGAGGTGTTTGCTAGTTCGCTTCATGTTCCTGGCCGATGCTTTAAACCCAGGAAGTTGATTCCACTGCTATTGTGTAAGCTCGGCTCGTATCGAGAAACCTACGGCAGTGATGATACTTCCACCGTGCACATGTCGGCGCACGGACGATAAGCGCACGGCGGCATTTTGGGAAGCCCCTATTCTATAAGCTAAGCATAACTGCTTGGTGTACAACACTCACAACAACGTACTATGAGGCAATAAATGGCTATTTATAATTTTGGTTCAATCAACATTGACCATGTGTATTTGGTTCCTCATTTTGTAACACCTGGCGAAACCTTATCAGCAAGCAACTATCAATCGGTGCTGGGCGGTAAAGGGGCAAACCAGTCTATAGCCTGTGCCCAAGCTGGCGCCGATGTAAAACATGTTGGCACAGTACACGAAAACGACATGACCTTTGTGAATACTATTCGCGAAGCTGGTGTTGATTGTCAGTACATTACCTTGCAAAGCACCACCCCTACAGGACACGCAATTATTCAGGTTTCATCTTCTGGCGAAAACGCCATTGTATTGTACGCAGGTGCTAACCATAGCTTGCAGTCACAAACGGTGAATAATATTTTACATAATGCAAGGCCTAGTGATTGGGTGTTACTGCAAAACGAAACGAACGCAATTGACGAGATCATTAACGAGGCAGCGAAAAAAGGGGTCCCCATTGCGTTTAACCCTGCTCCAATGACGGCAGACACTGCCAAATTACCTCTTGAAAAAGTGGCCTTACTGATACTCAACGAAGTGGAAGCCATGCAGCTTACGCAAACACAAGATATCCCCCAAGCAATTGTAGCGCTTAACACACAATATCCCAATACCAAGGTCATTCTTACTTTAGGTAAAGCCGGTGTGTGTTATTTGCACGCAGGTAAGCGTATTGATGTTGCCGGATTTACCGTTGAGGCTATTGACACTACCGCGGCAGGCGATACTTTTACCGGTTATTTTTTAGCTAACTACATTAGCCTTGCTGATAAACACGCACCACAACAAGCACTAAAAACAGCGTGTGCAGCTGCCGCTATTGCGGTAACGCGTGCAGGGGCCGCGCCCTCTATACCGCAAGCGAGTGAAGTTGACGCCTTTTTGGCCGCGCAATAAGCGCGCCTATCTCTATTTGGAAGACCAACATGACACATAAAATTATTCTTGATACCGACCCGGGTATCGATGATGCGATGGCTATTTTCTTTGCATTTCAAGCCAAAGAAATTGATGTACTTGGACTCACCACGGTATACGGTAACGTACCCGTTGAAATGGCCGCACAAAATGCCCTTACGCTAGTAGACCTCGCCGGAAAAGACATTCCTGTATGTAAAGGCGTAGCACGTCCTTGGGTAGGTCCTGAGTCAACTTATGCTCATTTTGTGCATGGCGATGACGGCTTCGGCAACATAAATCACCCACCGTCAAAACGCGCATTAGATCCCCGTTCTTCAGCCCAATTTATAGTTGATATGGCACGTGAATACCCAGGTGAAATCACCTTGGTAGCCGTTGGCCCATTAGGTAATTTAGCCTTAGCGTTGCGCTTAGAGCCCGAGCTACCAAAACTGATAAAAGCAGTCAACATTATGGGCGGAAACGCCTTTGTACCGGGTAATGTTACGCCTGTTGCAGAAGCTAATATTTGGAATGACGCCCATGCAGCTGCAATTGTGTTTGACGCCGACTGGACCGTTAACATGTTTGGCTTAGATGTAACATATGACGTACCATTTTCACCGCAATTTATTGATACCCTTGCCGACGTTAATCCGACCATGGGCGGATTTGTGGCGAAAGCATCCCAGTTTTATATGGAATTTTATTCACAAGGCAAAGAGCAGCAAGTGTGCTTTTTTCATGATGCGTATCCACTTGCGTATATTATGCAACCCTCGTTATTTGAGATGACGCCTGGCCATATGCGCGTTGGTACCGGCGAGCTTGACCGCGGCCAAACCGCTTTTGCACCGCTTAACAGCACGCCAAGTCCATTGTGGCTAGAAGCCCAACAGGCTAACGTGGCAACAAAGGTTGATCACAATTCTTTAACCGAACTATTTGTTAGCACTTACGCTTTGTAGGAAACACAACGGTTAATCGCAACCATGAACACACATACCGCTGAGCAACGACAAGCTATACGTAGCACATTTCGCCAACGTCGAAACAGTTTGTCGTTGTTGCAGCAACAGCAGGCAAGCCGTGAACTGGTTAGCCAAGCCTCAAAACACCATATATTCACAAACAAACAGCGCATTGCAATTTACTTAACCAACGACGGCGAATTGTGCACCCAAGCACTGATTCAACATTTGTGGGACAGACATATTGAAGTGTATTTGCCCGTGCTGCATCCTTTCAGTAAAGGGCACTTGGTCTTTTTACGCTACAACAGCACTACTCCCATGCGCAATAATCGCTTCGGTATTGCTGAGCCGCTGCTAAATGTTAGTAATTTATGCCCTGTTAGCCAGCTTGATATTATATTTACACCGCTAGTAGCATTTGACGAACAAGGCAATCGTCTTGGAATGGGCGGTGGCTTTTATGATCGCACATTGGCACAGCTACAAAATTGTGCTCAACCAAACATTATTGGGCTGGCGCACGATGTACAAAAAACATTATCATTACCCAAGGAAACGTGGGATATTCCATTGCCACGTATTTTAACGCCAAGCCAACTATATTCGTTTACAGAGACCAACACATGAGCACACTTAGCCAAGATCAAAAAAAGCAAGCCGCCGCAGAAGCCGCAATAGAGTATGTACGCAATGACGCCATAGTGGGCGTGGGTACTGGGTCAACGGTTAACTATTTTATTGATGCCCTAGCGACGCAGAAGCATCGTATTAAAGGAGCGGTATCAAGCTCTAACGAATCAACCAAACGCCTAAAGGCCCATGGCATTGAGGTATTTGACTTAAACGAAGTAGACAACCTTGATATATATGTAGATGGTGCCGACGAAATTACCGAGCACAAGCACATGATTAAAGGCGGTGGTGCAGCGCTTACTCGTGAAAAAATAGTATCGGCAGTGGCAAAAACCTTTGTTTGTATTATTGACGACACAAAAACTGTACCCGTACTTGGCAAATTTCCACTACCCGTTGAAGTGATACCATTGGCGCGTTCTTATGTTGCTCGTGAAATGGTGAAGCTGGGCGGCGACCCGGTATATCGCCAAGGTGTGGTAACCGACAACGGCAATCATATTATTGATGTTCACAACTTGCATATAATTAATCCAACCGAACTAGAGAGTACCATTAATCAAATAGTGGGCGTAGTCACTAATGGCTTGTTTGCTCATCGCGGCGCAAATGTAGTGCTTACTGGCACTAACACCGGCGTACAAAAAATTCAGTAAATCACCTGTGATTACATGCATATAATGAATATACAGGCAGTATGCTTAAATACTGCTTGCTAAACAGTGAATTTTTGATATCTTTCAAGCTCTTCAATTAGACGTCTAGATGTCTTGTTCCCACTCAAGGAAAAGGTAAGTACCAACATGAGCAAAAAGTCATTAGCCAAAAATAAAATCCGCATTCTATTATTAGAAGGCTTGCACCAAAGTGCGCTTGAAACCTTCGAGGCAAATGGATATACCAACGTTGAGTCCTTAAAAACCTCATTACCTGAAGACGAACTGATTGAGAAAATAAAAGATGCACACTTTGTGGGTATTCGTTCTCGCACACAGCTCACTGAAAATGTGTTTGCTGCGGCGAAAAAACTCATTGGCGTAGGCTGTTTTTGTATTGGTACTAACCAAGTTGATTTACTGGCTGCGCAAAAGCGCGGCATTGTGGTATTCAACGCACCGTTTTCAAATACGCGCTCTGTAGCTGAGTTAGTGCTTGGTCAAATTATTCTATTGCTTCGCGGCGTACCGCAAAAAAATGCAAAAGCGCATCGTGGTGAATGGGAAAAGAGTGCTGTTGATAGTTACGAAGCGCGTGGTAAAACACTGGGGATTATAGGTTATGGTCATATTGGAACACAGCTAAGCATACTTGCCGAGCACTTGGGCATGCGTGTGCAGTTTTACGATATTGAAGATAAGCTAGTGCTAGGGAATTCAACACAAGTTAAAACGCTTGAAGCGCTGCTAAGCACCTCCGACGTGGTTAGCTTGCATGTGCCTGAAACCGAGCACACTCAAAATATGATTGGCGAACAAGAGCTTGCCCAAATGAAGCAAGGCGCAATACTTATTAATGCTGCTCGCGGCACGGTAATTGATATAGACGCCCTTACCCAAGCACTGCGCAGTGGCAAACTAAATGGCGCGGCCATTGATGTATTCCCGGTTGAACCAAAATCAAACAGTGAAGAATTTGTATCGCCGCTGCGTGAATTTGATAACTGCATATTAACGCCACATGTAGGTGGTTCAACCCAAGAAGCGCAGCAAAACATTGGTATAGAAGTGGCGGGTAAGTTGGTGAAATACAGCGACAATGGATCTACCTTGTCGGCCGTTAACTTCCCTGAAGTATCATTGCCTTCACACACTAACCGTTCGCGTTTGTTGCATGTTCACGTTAACCGCCCTGGTGTGCTAACACAAATTAACCAAGCCTTTGCCGACAAATCAATTAACATTGCCGCGCAGTACCTGCAAACGGATGAGAACATTGGTTATGTAGTGGTAGATATTGATGCCGCTAATGCTGATGAAGGTCTTGCCCAGCTAAGCGCAATTGAAGGCACAATTAAGACGCGCTTGTTGCACTAGCAATGAAGCCGTTCTTGCAGGCGGCTCCGTTGTTGCAGGCCGCTTCGTCACTAATGCAGTCTTCGTCATTACCGCGCAGGCGGTAATCTCCCAAACACTGTTTTGTGGATACAACGAAGAGTATCGCGCGAGATTCCCACTTTCGTGGGAATGACGCATCTTAAAAGAAGCTATAAACCAAGGTTACTGCAGTTTCGGTGTCTAGTTTATCAACGCCAACACCTACATCGGTATTGTGGTCAAACTTAAGCGACAATTTCATTGATAAACCGCCACCAATTTTCGCCGACAATGCGCTTTCTGCACGTGATTTGGTATTGTCAGAGCCTACTTCTGTACTGAACGTTTGGGTAAAGCGAGCTGACTCTGAAATAGTCCATTTGTAGTTAAGTGCCGCACGAACAATCAAACCATTAACGCTGTTGTCGTCTAGGTCTTTAGCGAATGAATAACCCGGACCCACACTGTAATCAAAACTACTGACTTCATCGCTCCATAATTTTTCATTCCAACCACCGGCTACCGTTGACTGATATTTAAAGTTACTAAAACGGTCGTCTTCGTATGAGGCGAAGGCAAATAAACGGTGATCAGGATTTTCTAATTTATAGTTACCTTGTGCTGATGCAAAGAATTTTTGCGCTGAGGTTTGCTCAACTTCTTCGCCGTCGGCATTTTCAACAGTATCTTTCTTATAAAGGCCTTCAATAAGGTACTCGTTACTCCATGACTCAAGCTCTTGCTTAGCATTAATACCGGCGCTCGCAGACGTAGTTTCGGTGTTACCAGAGGTAAAAATAAAGCCAAACTCGCCGTCCATTGTGAGGTCTTTTTCCTCAGCTATAACGGTAGTGGTGCCCATTGCTAATAATAAAGATGCTGCAACTAAGTGTTTTTTCATGTCACTTCCTTTTATGTAGTGTCCAAATAGCCGTTTATAACGAAAAAATACAAACGAATGATAAGTAATAAAATTTTCGGCATTTTAATCAATTACATGATTATAGCAAGGTAAAGCGAGTAATTTAGGGCATTTCAAACGGTTTGAAGGTTAATTAACTACTTTAAGCTATATAATTAGAAAAATTGATACACCATGGATACACTGGTTTGCGTGGACACCCTACTGTCTTCATTAGACACATTATCATTAAGCACTAACTCAAAACTCAATTTCATGGCTAGGTCGCCAAACACGCGGGCAGAGATGGAAGACTGCGCTCGGGCTTTTGTAAGCTCTTGTCCAAGCTCAGCTGATAGCATTTGTTTAAACTGCGAGAACTTACTGAATTTATAATCGAAAAATACGGTGCCTCGAACAATCATTTCTTGCAGTTTAGTGTTGGTACGTTCTTGCACCAGTGAACTGTACCCCGGTCCAATGCTATAACGAAACTCAGAATGTTTCTCCTTCCACAAAACTTGGCTCCAACCAACCACCGCTGTAGCTTGGTCGCGCAAACGATTGAATTGATTGTCATCGTATTCTACATAAGCAAATAGTCTGTGGTTAGGGTCGCTTAGCTTGTAGTCAAATTGACCAGAAATCTCAATGCGTGTGGTTTCGATACTATTCGCATCTTGAAAGGAATTAGTGCGCTGCATAAATTGGGATGCGTAATTATTGCTCCAATTAGGCGTATCGTGGCGACCTTCTAAGGCCAGTTTAATCATGCTGGTATCGGTATTGCCCGTTGCGATAAGTACACCGGCCTCACCAGCTAAAGCAAAGGGTTTACGTTTTTTGGTGTGTTTTTCGTGCAACGCAAACAGTGCGTCTATAAGGTCGGTTTCAGCGCTCGGATCTTTAAAAAAATCGGCGGCATTACCGTTATCTTGATCAAGAATTTCGCCACCGCAGACAGGTGCAATCAACATGCACATGAAAGTACAAACAACAGTATATTTAATTAATTTTGATAATAACATTAGCGCGTTTCAATATGGTAGAACGCGCTTATTGATTATTAATTGATGAGCTGTGCTATTTTGCCAGTCTCGGATTGCGCGAACTGTAGAATAATATCATATTCATAGTCTTCTAATCCAATGCATTCTACTGCTTGACTATGCAAGTTATTGGCTTTTATTAAGTCTTGGCCCTCTTGTTTCGCAGCCATAGTTGCGGCCAGGTATAACACGGCTTCATCGATAGACAATGCTTGATGGTCAAACAAAGAGAGGTTGCTCATCGCCATATATAGGTTTTCGGGTAAACGCCATGAGCTTAAAATAATACCTGAACAACTCGCAAAGGTGAAACCGTAGACGCTACGCTGAGCCTCTAGCGGTAATGTAGTATCTAGTAAGGTTTTGTACTGCATGTACTTTAGCGGTAGCTTTGTGGCACAGACTAGTTCGGCAAAATGCATAAGAATACCCATGACAAAAAACCGCTCTGAGCCCCGTTGCTGTAGCTGTTGTGAAATGGTGCGCGCAATGAGTCCTGTGGCAACTGACTTTTCCCAAAAAGAAGAGAAATCTATTTGCTCGTTTTGCACCGACTTAAACGCCAAATTTGCGGTTTCAGCCATACTTATATTATAAGCGGCTTCGCCACCTATAATACTCAACGCTTTTGCTATGCTGGTTACCTGAGATGGAAAACGAAACAGAGAGCTATTTGCCAGTTTCAATACTTTAGCGCTTAGCGACGGATCATGTGACATCACCTGCGCAATGTCGTCATTATCTTTACGAGGGTCGTCTAAAATCTCGCGAAGCTTTAAACAAGTGTCGGGCAAGGTGAAACTTTTGTTTGCGAATTTTATTAGCGGTGTCATCGACATATGTAACTCTCCATTTGAGCGGTGAGTATACGAAAATAGTAGCCTTACTTGGGTAACTAAAATGATACGTGATACGCAGCATTAATACCTTAACCAAGCAATAATTAAAACAAGTCACCTTGCTGGAAGTGAGGATCAGATACCAATTTGCCTTTGTTGCGAGCTTGATAAGATTTTTTGCGACGGTTACAGGCTTTCACAATAACGCGCTTTGTAGCATCATCAACGCCATGCCAATGCTGCCGTTCTTCTCTACTGCGGAAACAGCCCACGCAATACCCGCGCGGTCCAGATTGGCACACGCCAATACAAGGGCTAGGTATATTAAAAAACTCTAACTGCTGCATGTAATAAAAACGCGTTTAAAAAAAGTATTGCATTATAAGCACTTTTTCGTGGCTTTAGCTAGTTTTGTAAGCCGCAAGCCATTGCTTACATAAATATACATAGTTTACAGGCATAAAAAAACCAACGTATAACGTTGGTTTTTATCAGTGCATATCAAGCGTACTTACTTCTTCTTTTTAGCTTTGGCATTTGGCATATCAGTGATGCTGCCTTCGAAGATTTCTGCCGCTAAACCAATTGATTCGTTCAACGTTGGGTGAGCATGAATAGTTAAACCTACGTCTTCTGCGTCGGCACCCATCTCAATTGCTAGGCCAATTTCGCCCAGCATTTCACCTGCGTTGGTACCAATAATAGCCCCACCAATTACACGGCCAGAGTCTTTTTCAAAGATCATTTTGGTCATGCCGTCGGTTGCTGCTGATGCAATAGCACGGCCTGATGCAGCCCATGGGAACACAGACGCTTCGTAACTAATACCTTGTTCTTTCGCTTCTTTTTCAGTTAAACCAACCCAAGCAATTTCTGGCTCAGTATAGGCTACCGAAGGAATACACTTAGGATCAAAGTAGTGCTTTTTACCTGAGATAACTTCTGCTGCTACGTGCCCTTCATGCACAGCTTTATGTGCAAGCATAGGCTGGCCAACTAAATCACCAATAGCAAAAATGTTAGATACGTTGGTACGCATTTGCTTATCAACGTTAATGAAACCACGCTCATCAACTTTTACGCCTGCTTTTTCAGCATCAACTAATGAACCGTTTGGACGACGACCCACTGCCACTAATACGCGGTCGTAGCGCACTGGCTCAGCAGGGGCTTGTTTGCCTTCAAAGCTAACGTATACGCCATCTTCTTTTGATTCAACCGCTGTTACTTTGGTTTCTAGCATGGTGTTGAATTTGTTTTTGATTGTCTTCATGTAGACTTTCATGATGTCTTTGTCGGCAGCAGGCACTAACTGGTCTAAAAACTCAACCACGTCAATTTGCGAACCTAAGGCGTGGTATACAGTACCCATTTCAAGACCAATAATACCACCACCAAGAATTAGCATTTTTTCAGGAATATCTTTCATTTCCAATGCGCCGGTACTGTCAATAATGCGCTCGTCATCATTTGGTACAAACGGCAATGCTACAGGCTCAGAACCAGCTGCAATAATTGCGTTTTCGAAGTTAATCGTAGTGGTGCCGTTTTCACCTTCTACAACCAAGGTGTTTGCACCAGTGAACTTACCGTAACCTTGTACATGTTCAACTTTGCGCATTTTAGACATACCCGATAAACCTTTAGTTAACTGGCTTACTACCGAGTCTTTCCAACCGCGGATTTTGTCTAAATCGAAGGTAGGCTCGCCAAAGGTTACACCATGACTAGACAAGTGCTTAGCTTCTTGGATAACTTTTGCTACGTGCAATAATGCTTTTGATGGGATACAACCTACGTTCAAACATACGCCGCCCAATGTACCACGTGCATCTACTAGCACGGTGTCAACGCCTAAATCGGCAGCTCTAAACGCGGCTGAATAACCGCCAGGACCCGCACCAAGTACCACAAGTTGTGTTTTAATTTCGCTCATTTTATGTACGACCTCAATTTTTGTGTCTAATTGCAGCATATGTTAAAGCAAATATGCTGCTAAAGCACCCCGTATGTGTTTGTGAGAGTTAAGATTATTAACTGCAAACACTACGCGGTATTCAATGTTCGTTTAAGTTATGCCTGCAATGAACAGGCATAAGCTATTTACTTAGTTATGCCTACAGCAATATGCGACGGATATCGGCCAAGCAATCAGATAAATGCACAGCAAATTTTGCAGCAAGTGCACCATCAATTACGCGGTGATCATACGACAACGACAGCGGCAACATTAAGCGAGGCTGGAACTCTTTACCATCCCACTTTGGTTTGATTTCGCTTTTTGATACACCCAAAATAGCCACATCAGGGGCATTTACAATTGGCGTAAACGCTGTACCGCCAATGCCACCTAAGCTTGATATGGTAAAACAACTGCCTTGCATATCAGGCGCTTTTAACTTGCCGTCTCTGGCTTTTATGCTGATTTCTGTCAACTCGCGTGATATTTCGATAATACCCTTTTTGTCAACATCACGCACTACTGGTACCACTAGGCCACCTGGAGTGTCTACCGCTATACCAATATGGTAATACTTCTTCTGAATAAGCGATTCACCTGACTCAGACAACGAAGTATTAAACGTAGGATAGGCTTTTAAGGCATCTGCAACTGCTTTCATCATAAACACTAGCGGGGTAATTTTTACGCCCAGTTTACGTTTTTCTGCAATTTGGTTTTGTTGCTTACGGAATGTCTCTAAGTCGGTAATGTCAGCTTCTTCAAATTGCGTAACGTGAGGAATGGTTACCCAGTTACGATGCAAGTTAGGACCAGACAATTTTTGAATACGCGTTAGCGGCACTTCTTCTACTTCACCAAACTTAGCAAAGTCTACTTTAGGCGGCGGCAATACTTGTAAGCCACCCGAACCACTGCTAACACTTGAGCCAGGCGTCATTTTAGGACGTGATAGCTCGTACTTAACATAAGATTGCACGTCTTCTTTTTGAATACGATTTTTACGACCACTGCCGCTTACCAATGACAAGTCTACGCCAAATTCACGCGCCAAACGGCGTACCGATGGTGATGCGTGAATGGTGCCGCCAGTGCTTTTTTCACCCGCCGACGGATGATGTGGCACTGGTGGTGCTTTTGGCGCTGGAGCACTGCTTGGTGTAGGTGCACTTGCCGCTGGGGCGCTTGCTGCTTGTGCTTTTGGTGCCTCAGGTGCTGCACTGCCGGCAACTTCCATGGTCAACACTAAAGAGCCCTCAGACACTTTATCACCCACTTTTACCTTCAACGACACAATTTTACCAGCATGCGGCGCGGGCACGTCCATGGTCGCCTTGTCGGTTTCAAGGGTAATTAAGCCGTCTTCTTCGTTAATGCTGTCGCCTTCGGCTACTAGCACTTCAATGATGTCTACGTCGGTATCACCACCAATATCAGGCACCGCGACTTCAATTACGCTTGGAGCCGCGTTGCTGGCTGGCGCACTGTTATCAGCTGGTGCGCTAGCTTCTGGCGCTGCAGCAGGTGCAGAGTCACTCGCTCCCGCATCACTACCTTGAACTTCGAGTACCAACACTAAACTGCCTTCAGATACCTTATCGCCCACGTTCACTTTCATTTCAACAATTTTACCCGCTTGCGGTGCAGGTACATCCATTGTTGCTTTGTCGGTTTCAAGGGTAATCAAGCCGTCTTCTTCAGCCACGGTATCACCGGCGCTGACTAACAATTCAATAATTTCAACGTCGGTGTCACCGCCAATGTCAGGCACGGTCACTTCTATAGTAGTGCTGCCGCTTGAACTTGGTGCTGATGCGCTTTGCGGTGCTGCAGTTGGCTCAGGCTCAGGTGCTGCTGTTTCTGCATCAGCGCTGCTGTCGGCATTACCTGCCTCCGCTTTTGCTAACAAATCACCTTCTTTAATTTTATCGCCTACTGCCACGCTAATTTCTTTAATAACGCCATCGAAAGGCACCGGAATATCCATGCTAGCTTTGTCACTTTCTACGGTAACCAAAGCGGCTTCGGCTTCAACCGATTCGCCAACGCTTACGCACACTTCAATCACTTCAACTTCTTCACCGCCTACATCAGGTACGAGTATGTCTTTTAAATCTGCCATGATTTCGTCTCCTATTATGCGTAAAGTGGGTTAATTTTAGCGCCGTCAATTTCAAGCGCTTTATGCGCTTTAGACAAGGCCGCAGCATCAATATCGCCAGACTTATACAATTCATATAGCGCTGCATAGGCAATGTTTTGAGCATCTACTTCAAAGTGTTTACGCAAGTTCTCACGGCTATCAGAGCGACCAAAACCGTCGGTACCTAACACTCTATATTGACCAGGAACATAGGCACGCACTTGTTCTGCGTACGATTTAATATAATCGGTTGCAACAATCGTTGGGCCATCGTTACCGTCATTTAGTACTTCGGTAATATAAGGTGTACGTTGCTTAGCTTCAGGGTTACGCATATTAAAGCGGTCACAATCAATGCCGTCACGGCCTAACTCGTTAAATGACGGTACGCTATATACTTCACTGCTAACGCCGAATTCGTCATGAAGCAACTTAGCCGCTTCACGCACTTGTACCAAAATAGTACCCGAACCAAGTAGTTTCACTTTCTTCTTGGCGTTACCACCACCTACTTTATCAAGTAAGTAAATACCTTTAAGAATACCTTCTTCACAACCTTTTGGCATTTCTGGTTGAATGTAGTTTTCGTTCATAACGGTTAAATAGAAGAACACGTTTTCTTGGTTCTCTAGCATTCTGCGAATACCGTCTTGTACAATTACCGCCACCTCATAACCATAGGTTGGGTCGTAGCTGACGCAATTTGGAATCAGACCAGCTTGCACGTGGCTGTGTCCATCTTGGTGTTGTAAACCTTCACCATTTAGTGTTGTACGACCTGCGGTACCACCCACTAAGAAACCACGTGTTTGTGAATCACCTGCAGCCCAAGCCATGTCGCCAACGCGCTGGAAACCAAACATTGAGTAGTAGATGTAAACCGGCAACATAGGTAAGTTATTAAGCGAATACGAGGTACCTGCAGCTACAAACGACGACATTGCACCTAGCTCGTTAATCCCTTCTTGTAGTACTTGGCCTTTTTTATCTTCACGGTAGTAAGCCACTTGGTCTTTATCTTGTGGCACGTATTTTTGTCCAGAGTTGCTATATATACCAACTTGTCTAAACAAACCTTCCATACCAAATGTACGCGCTTCATCAGGTATAATTGGCACCACGCGTTGGCCCATTTGCTTGTCTTTCAACATAACCGTAAGGACACGTACAAACGCCATGGTAGTTGAAATTTCACGATCCCCTGAGCCTTTGGTCACCGCTTCAAATGATTTTAAAGGTGGTGCAGGCAATTCTTCTGTGCTTTGTGCACGGCGCACTGGCATGTAGCCTTTTAGTGCTTCGCGTTTTTCGCGCAAGTACTTCATTTCAGGGCTGTCTTCTTCAAATTTGAAGTAGCTCAAGTCAGCACAAGCTTCGTCAGACAATGGAATATTGAACCGATCGCGGTATTGCTTAACCGAATCTGTGTCCATTTTCTTCACGTTGTGAGCAATGTTTTTACCTTCACCTGCATCACCTAGACCGTAACCTTTCACTGTTTTAGCGAGAATAACTTGTGGACGGCCTTGTGTTTCAGTCGCGCGCTTGTACGCTGCATATACTTTTACTGGATCGTGTCCACCACGGTTAAGACGCCAAATGTCTTCATCAGACATATTCGCTACCATTTCTTTTAGCTCTGGATATTTGCCAAAGAAGTTTTCGCGAGTATATGCACCGCCTTTAGATTTGTAGTTTTGATATTCGCCATCAACGGTTTCGTTCATCACATCAAGTAATTTACCCGAGGTATCGCGGGCCAATAAAGAATCCCAATAACGTCCCCAAATCACTTTGATCACTTCCCAGCCAGCGCCGCGGAAGGTACCTTCAAGCTCTTGAATGATTTTACCATTACCACGTACAGGGCCATCTAAACGCTGTAGATTACAATTGATCACAAAGGTAAGGTTATCTAGGTTTTCTCGAGATGCTAAACCAATAGCACCTAATGATTCTGGCTCATCTACTTCGCCGTCACCCATAAAGCACCATACGCGTTGGTTAGAGCAGTCTTTTAAACCACGGTTTGTTAAGTACTTTAAGAAACGCGCTAAATAAATAGCCTGCATGGGACCAAGACCCATTGAAACAGTTGGGAATTGCCAAAAATCAGGCATTAACTTAGGGTGTGGATATGATGATAAACCTTCGCCATCAACTTCTTGGCGGAATGAATCTAATTGTCCAGCACTTAAGCGGCCCTCAATAAAAGCACGTGAATAAATACCCGGTGATACGTGTCCTTGAACAAATAGGTAATCACCGCCATCTTCATCGTTTGGCGCACGGAAAAAGTGGTTAAAGCCAACATCATATAACATGGCCGACGACGCAAAACTTGAAATATGTCCGCCTAGCTCTAAGTCTTTTTTAGAACCGCGAAGTACCATCATTAATGCATTCCAACGTATTGCATTTCTGATTTTAGTTTCGATGGTTTGATCACCTGGCATGGTTGGCTCTTGGCCTGCAGGGATGGTATTTAGGTAAGCTGTAGTCGCATCGTAAGGTAAATGAGCACCGTTACGACGTGCTTTTTCAATCAGTGACTCTAATAAGTAGTGCGCTCTATCTACGCCTTCATTTTCAAGTACTGCTTCAAGTGCTTCAATCCATTCCTGCGTTTCAATCGGATCCACGTCAGGTTGTTTCACGTCCGCCATAGTTATTTCCTATTCTCTTGTTCAACTTACTTACCCTTTATGCCACTAAAATAACGTAACGAGCAAGTGTGGTTTAGGTAGCCAATTTACAACTAGTTGTCACTAATGATTCGACGCAAACTGCGCTGAACCTTGGCATCTTTCTGATTTATATCAAGTAGTGTTTTCTCAACAAACGATAAATGCACATGACTCGCGTTTCGCGCCAGCTCGGGGTTACCGGAAGCAATCGCGCTAACGATGTCGGCTCGTTGTTGAGAAATCGTTTTCACGATACTGGTGCTATTATCTGCACCTCGTAGCATTGCTAAATTCTGTTTGATGTTGTCAATTAACATCGCTCGCATGGCCTGCATGACTTGCACAAGTACCATGTTTTGTGATGCTTTTGCCATCACAAAGTAAAACTCGCCCAATGCTTGTGCTTCTTTGTCGGGGTCGTTTTTACACGCATCACTGTTGAGCTTTTCAAGTGCGCTGCGCAGTTGTTCACAATTTTCGCTAGTTCCTCTAAAAGCGGCATAAAAAGCAGCCATGCCCTCTAATGAATGGCGAAATTCAAGTAAATCAAATTGGGTTTCAGGACGTTGAGAGATTAACGCTAATAAAGGGTCTGATAAACGTTTATTAAGGTGCTGAGACACAAACGTACCGCCACCTTGTTTACGTTCTATAAGGCCTTTTGCATGCAAGTTTTGAATAGCTTCACGCAGTGATGGGCGTGAGACCTGAAATTTGTTGGCTAGTTCGCGCTCTGGTAACAGTTTTTCGCCGGCACCCAAGGTGCCATCGACTATCATAGACTCGAGTCGTTCGGTGATTACGTCTGACAATTTAGGTTGCTTTATCATTGTACCCTGCTCTTGTTGACCGAGTTTCACATGCTTGCATTCGCTATATAAGCCGAATATGCTGCACCTGCGAAATGGTATTACCAATTAACCAATCGCAGCATTTTAAGCTAGATTTCACAAAAGTAAAGCATTTATGCAACAGCTCCGACCATGGTCATAATAGAAATCGCCATTAATAGAAACACAATATTGCGTTTAACTAGCTTCACCATTTGCAGCGCATCATCAAGGGCAGCATTCCCTTCGCTGCGCAAATCTTCACTGGCCTTGGCTACACGCGCCAACAAATCATATGCATCCAGCTTTAAGTTAAACAATGTATCGAGCCAAGCGCCAAGTCCTTTACTAAAATGTCCAACTAACAAAAAACCAAACGCGGTAATTCGCGCGGGTACTACATCTAACACAAACAATAACCGTTTAGCATGATTTGTAGAGCCTGAATCAACTTGCTTCGTTTCTGTAGATAACTCCGAAGTTGAATCACCTTGGGTAAATTGCTGTTGCTTATATATATACAGTTCTTTTACTAATGAATAAAACACCATACCGGGAACACCTAGTACCACAAAGAATATAATCACGCTGGCATACTGGCGGTAATTAATCAGCACTAGCTGCTTACCCACTTGGCTTAAATCGCCACCTTTGTTGCCAAACGACTCACTATATAAAGAGCAGGCCTCAAAATCGTGTCTATTAGCGGCCTGTAAGTATCGCTTGTAGGTGGCGCGAGTTACAGGGCAACCCAAGCATACCCATAACGATACCAAATACAAAACAAACACCAATACGCCGGGCAGAAACTCTACTGCAATCCATGCAAGTGCACTGGGTAAAGCAACCACACAAATACAGGCAAGCATACTGGCATGTTGCTTTAGCCAACCTTTTTGTTGTAAGAAATCGAAATATTGTTGCGCCAACGCCGCAATATGAAACTGCTTTGATTTAACGGTTACGCGCTCAAGCGCCATCACAATTAATAGCGTAAAAAGTGTCACAGTGAGGATTTCCTTAAATAGTAACGAGAGTTGCACTTTGTTTATAACACACTATCAAGGCACAAACACATCGTAGCAGTTGTATGGTACTAGCGCGCTCGGTACAATATGTTCACATTGTGCATTTATACATAGCGCAAACACTTTACCCGAGCCATTCAACCAATAGGATTCCCGCGTGATTGAACAATACGCCGTTAATATAAAAACCGATGTAGAAAACGCCTTGCGCGAAGATTTAGGCGGCCACATAGCGATAGAAAACGATATCACGGCAATGCTTATTCCTGCAGAGCAACATGCACACGCCCATATTATCACCCGTGAAGACATCGTGCTGTGTGGGGTTGACTGGGCCAAACAAGCGTTCAGTTTAATCGATAAAGACGTAAAACAAACATGGGTATATAAAGACGGCGACCACATTCCGGCAAATACCACTATTGTAGAATTGTCGGGCAGTGCGAGAAGTATTCTTTGTAGTGAACGTACTGCGCTTAACTTTTTACAAATGTTGAGCGGCACCGCAACGGTTACCCACTTTTATACAGAATTCTTAAATGGCAGCCATACTCAACTATTGGATACGCGCAAAACCATCCCCGGTTTTCGTCAAGCACAAAAGTATGCTGTAGCATGCGCAGGCGCCACAAATCATCGAATAGGCTTATTTGATGCATACTTAATTAAAGAGAATCATATAAAAGCATGCGGCACAATTGCAAAAGCAGTGGCGCAAGCAAAAAGCTTGCATCCTCAAAAAAAGGTCGAAGTTGAAGTGGAATCACTCAAAGAGCTCGGTGAAGCAATCGCTGCAGGCGTCGATATATGTATGCTAGACAACTTTACAACAAAACTGGTCGAACAGGCAGTAGCGTTAAATAATGGTCAGTGTAAGCTAGAAGTGTCGGGCAATATCACGGAAGAAAGACTGACTGAACTAGCAAAAACAGGAGTTGATTACGTGTCAACAGGTGCCATTACTAAACATGTAAAGGCCGTTGACTTATCACTACTAATTAAGTAGTTTCAACAACTTAGCAAACCACGCCCCCCTGTTTAGTAGCATATTTTTGTGTCAAAACTTACACTTAGGTATGCTCCTACATACTTCACTACGTCATTTTTCGTCATATACTCATTTCCGAGGTCAAGGCGAGAACAACTAATAAAACGTTCAAGCCAAGACTACTTTTAACCTACTATGAAAAATCGCGTTACACGACGCTTGGAGAAATATCATGAAAATGACTACTATGAAAAAAGCTACTCAAAAAGGTTTTACTCTCATTGAATTAATGATTGTTGTTGCAATCATCGGTATTCTTGCTGCCATCGCACTGCCTGCGTATCAAGATTATACCAACAAAGCGAAGTTTACTGAAGTAATTAACGCTACTGCCGGTGCAAAAGCCGCTGTAGAAGTATGTGCACAAGTACAAAACACAGTAACAGGTTGTAGTTCAGGTACTAACAGCATTCCAGCAACGGCTACTGCTGCTCCAGCAACGGCTACTAGCAAAATTATTGGTCTAGCAGTAACCGACGGCGCTATTGTAGCGACCTCAAGCGGTGCAGCTAAGTTAAATGGCACCACTGGTGTAACCATGACCTTAACGCCTACTTTAGACGCTGGCAAAGTAACATGGGCAAAAACTTGTAACCCGACTACCTACTGTTAATAACACGTAATCCAAGTTATACAGCAAGCGTCGAAAAGCCCAGTATATCTGGGCTTTTGTTTCTAAAAAATTTGTTTGGAGGCTGTTATGGCCAAAGCACTTGATACTTTTGTTTGGAGCGGGTCAGACAGAAAAGGCAGTAAAAACCGTGGCGAGATTTCGGCAGCTAATTTATCAGAAGCCAAAAACCTACTGCGACGTCAGGGAATTTCAGCCACCAAGGTCAAAAAGCAAGTCCAACCGTTTTTTAAACGAAACGATAAAATTACCGCTACCGATATTTCTGTTATGTCACGCCAAATTGCGACTATGCTGGGTGCTGGCGTTACATTAATACAAAGCCTAGAAATGATTGGACAGGGCCATGCAAAACCAGCTATGCGCACCCTACTCACCAGCATTACTAACGAAGTTAAATCAGGCAACCCCTTATCTTCGGCATTGCGAAAACATCCCTTGTATTTTGACGATCTATATTGCGACTTAGTAGAAACAGGCGAGCAATCGGGTGCACTAGAAACCATTTATGACCGAATTGCCCTATATAAAGAAAAAGCCGAAGCACTTAAGTCAAAAATTAAAAAAGCCATGTTTTACCCAATTGGTGTACTTGTTGTTGCATTCATTGTAACCACCGTTCTGCTCATATTTGTGGTGCCTCAGTTTGAAGAGATATTTGCCGGCTTTGGTGCCGAACTCCCAGCCTTTACACAAATGGTGCTACAAATATCTAAATTTGTGCAATCCTACGGCATATTTATGGGTGCAGGTTTAGCTGGCGCTGGATTTTTGTTTGTTCGCGCCCATCGAAAATCACCCAAACTTCGCGATTATATCGACAAGCGCGTGCTGACTATTCCGGTTATTGGTGCCATTTTGAAAAAAGCCGCAATTGCTCGTTTTACGCGTACACTAGCCACCACTTTCGCCGCGGGTGTTCCGCTTATTGGCGCGCTTGACTCTGCCGCAGGTGCATCAGGAAATGCAGTATTTAGAGACGCTATATTGTTTATCAAACGTGAGGTGGCAGGCGGCATACAAATGAACGTTGCTATGCGCGGTACTGGTGTATTCCCTGACATGGTTACCCAAATGATTGCTATTGGTGAAGAGTCGGGGGCAGTTGACGAAATGTTGAGTAAAATAGCCACCATATATGAGGCCGAAGTTGATGACATGGTTGACGGCCTGACCAGCTTGCTGGAGCCACTAATTATGTCGGTACTTGGCGTGGTTATTGGTGGCCTGATTATTGCGATGTATCTGCCTATATTTCAAATGGGTGCAGTGGTGTAACATCGTTTTTGTTGATATAAATAAAAGGCTTACATACGTTAAGCCTTTTTTATGTGTGAATATATGGGTACACTCAAGGCATATTGTGCGAACACGCATTACACTTCATTAGTTACATATTAAAAGGTTCAAAATGATTGAATTTCTTGCCGGCAATACTATCGCTTATGTAAGTGTGGTATTTATTTTATCATTACTTGTGGGTAGTTTTTTGAATGTGGTGATATATCGCTTACCAGTAATGATGAAAAACGATTGGCAAGATCAAATAGACATGCACATTCAAGGCGAAGACTACCAACACACAAGAGCGCCTTTTAATTTAGTTAAGCCCGATTCAACCTGTCCTAAATGCCAACACAAAATTAGACCATGGGAAAACATTCCCGTAATAAGCTGGCTATTTTTAAGAGGTAAGTGCAGCAACTGTAAAACGCCTATTTCTATACGATACCCTTTAGTAGAGCTAGCCACTGCGTTGTTGAGTGCATGGGTGGCGTACACACTAGGCTTTAATGAACTGGCCTTTGGTTTTATCTTTTGCACGTGGCTTTTAGTCGCTATGACCTTCATTGACATAGACGAAATGCTTTTGCCCGATATTTTAACCTTGTCAATGTTATGGTTAGGCTTATTAGTGGCAGCACACTCTCCTTTACTTAGCTTGTTCGATAGCGTAATTGGCGCTGCTCTAGGGTATATCAGTTTGTTTAGCGTATATTGGGCGTTTAAACTCACAACTGGTAAAGAAGGCATGGGCTTTGGTGATTTTAAACTATTGGGTGCTATTGGTGCATGGGTTGGCTGGCAACATCTGCCTATTGTTATTTTATTATCGTCAATTGTGGGCGCGGTAGTTGGCATTAGTATTATGTTACTGCAACGCAAAGACAGCCAGCTTGCGATACCGTTTGGGCCTTATTTAGCCGGTGCTGGTTTTTTAACCATGCTATATGGCGATGCCATTGCACATTGGTATTTATCTACCCTTTAAGCCACAAAGGAATGCATATATGAGCAAGCAGCAAATATCAAATATTAGGTATATTGTTGGCGTAACAGGCGGCATAGGCTCGGGTAAGTCTACAGTAACCGACCTTTTCGCAGAACACGGTATTCAAGTAGTTGATGCGGATGTTGTTGCGAGAGAAGTGGTAGCGCCAGGAAGTAATGGATTACAACAGGTGGTCAGCGCATTTGGCTCCAAGGTATTATTAGCAAACGGAGAATTAAACAGACAAGCCCTACGCGAAATTGTGTTTAGCAACGAAGATGCAAAACAGCGACTTAACGCCATACTGCACCCACTCATTCGCACACAAATGTGGAACCAACTACAAAACACACAGTCTGAATATTGTATTTTGGCAGCCCCGTTGTTGTTTGAAAATAACATGCAAGGACTTACTGACACCAACTTAGTGGTAGACGTAAGCGAACAAACCCAACTTGAGCGCACCTTGCAAAGAGATGGCGGCAACATCGCTACTATTAAGGGAATAATGGCATCGCAATTTTCACAAAAGCAACGTCTTGAACTGGCTGACGACATTATAGACAATAGCAAAGACAAGTCGTGGCTAGTACATCAAGTAAATGATTTACATAAAAAATATACTAAAAAAGCACAAGCAAAGCTAAAACAAACATAGAAAATAGCGTAAACTAAACGGAAATCTAGCAATATGCACGCGTTGCATATAAATACCGCATATCCACCACAAGGAGAACAGAATGTCTGTCGCATTGTACGAATTCCCGCTGAGTGAAAAAGTACGAAATTATTTGCGATTAGAACAACTGTTCGCCCAACTGCATGAAGCCAAAGCTGCTAACACCGAATATCAGTATTTACACTTTTTAGAACTGTTATTTAATGTCATGGATTTGGTTGAGCGACTAGACCTACGTACCGACTTTTTAAGAGATATCGACGTTTACGAAAAAAGTCTTGTGCAATGGTCGCAGCACCCTGATATTGACACCTCGGCCTTAAAACAAGCGTTGCAATCCTTGCATAGTTTAAGCGGTCAAATTAAACAAAACAAAAAGCTAGGCTCCAGTTTGCGTGAAGACCGTTTTCTCGCCAATATTCGTCAACGCTTCTCTATCACCGGCGGCGTCAACAGCTTCGATTTGCCCTCACTATTTTGTTGGTTTAAACAAACTGACGAGGTAAAACGCGAAGCCGTTGAAGGATGGCTTGCCCAATTAGCCCTCATTCAGCATGCACTACACATGTTGCTGTCGTTTTTACGCGAAAAGTCGCGTTTTCAAGAAGTGTCGTGCAATAGTGGCTTTTATCAAGGTTCGGTAGAAGAACGCCTCGAAATTGTGCGCATAAAATGTAACAACGACGGTGGTATATATCCGGTAGTTAGCGGCAGTCGCAATAGATATGGCATCAAATTTATGCGCTTAGCGCCAAATGAAAATGGCAGTTCTGCGGTTACCACAGGCTTGACCTTCCAACTCGCCTGCTGTTAGCGATACTACTGCATCATTTTTATAACATTACCTATTTTTACCCTATACACACAAAGAGCAGTTGATCATGAAAGTACAATGCCCCACATGTGCCACCGATGTAGAGTGGACACCACGCGCTAGCTTTAGACCATTTTGTAGCAAACGTTGCCAATTGATTGATTTAGGACAATGGGCTGACGAAGAGCATGCAATTGCCAGTGACGAACACAAACAAGACATGCTGCCCGACAACATCGATATTGAAGACATTGAGGAAATGCTAGCGAAAGCCGCCGAAAATGCCGATAACTTTTTCAAATCTTAGCATAAGGAAACGCTGACTATGCCTGCACCTATTCACACTGTATTAATTTCTGCTGCGACCCACGGCAACGAAAGGTCGGGTATCGCCGCGGTGAAGCGGTGGCAACAAAATAGCATGCCACTGAATCACTTAGCACCTAGCACCAAAATTGAACTGAGTTTGCTCAACCAACAGGCAATGCAATTGAATACACGCTTTGTTGAACAAGATTTAAATCGACAGTTTTCACATGCCGCCCTTAGTAACAACAAAAACAGCACGGTATATGAACACACCCTAGCACAAAGCTACAATCAGCAATTTGGCCCAAAAGGCAATTCGCGCACCGACTTTATTATTGATATTCATAATACCACCAGCAATATGGGGCCGACGCTAATTATTTTGGTCAACGATGAATTTCATCAACAGCTAGCTCGATTTGTAAAAATGCGCATGCCTGAGGCCGTGATTTTGGTTGAAGACTACCAAGCCTATGACGACTTTGCCTATTTTTGTACGCTGGGGAAAAAAGGCATCATGATAGAGGTAGGACCGCAGCCGCAAGGCATTTTAAAAGCCATTGCTTATCAACAAACCGTGACTATGACGCATGCCATACTGGAATTTATTGAACAGTATAATCAGCAAGGTTTGCCACAATTAAAGCCTACAGAAGCGTTTAGACTTGGCAAAGAGGTGAGTTTTCCAACCACCGAACAAAATGGCGTGACCGAAAAGTCAGCCATGCTGCACCCTAATATAGAAGGAAAGGATTTTCAGTTGATGGCCAAAGACACACCATGCTTCATTGACTTTGACGGCAAAGATATTCTTTGGGATGAAGAGGATACTTATCCTCACTTTATTGGCGAGTCGGCATATAATCATTTGCATTTGGCCTTTGCCACTGCCAACAAATGTTTGTTTTAATATTACTCTCCTCACTTGCTACTGCTTCTAGATAGGTGCGCTTAATCCTAGCGTGATGGCGAGGATATCACTTATTTTTGCCTTTACAGTGTTTGCTTGTTCGCTACGCTGACTTGGTGCGGAGTGTATCGCCGCGTGCGGATTATCAAAACCATGTAAAGCTTTAGTATAATGCAGTCCTGTTACCGATGATATCAGCATATCGGTTAAGCGGTTTGCGCAATATTTATCGCTAATGTAGCCGGCTTTCTGGCCTTGTAAAATAAGGCTTTCTACTCTGTCTATTGTAGGCTGATAAGTACGACTAAAGTAATCTTGAGTAAGATCAGAATGCGTTAATGCTTGTGAAATCATAAGTTGATCAAAACGCACAATTTCTGGGTCGAACACTATGTCGACTAAGTTCTCAAAAAAATGAAACAACACACTGCGATACACTTCTAAACTGGTGATTTCTATGTCTAAAGGCTGAAATAAGCGGTGTACATCGGCACTTACTACCTGTTCAAATATCTCGTCTTTATTCGCAAAATACTTATACAAGGTCATTTTTGATGTTTTAGCTTTTTTAACCAACATATCGGTAGTGACCGCCGCCACACCCTTCGAAAAAAATAACTCTCTTGCCGCGGCTAAGATACGAATCTTTGGTGAATCTGGTGCTGGGCTACTGGACGCTGAAGGCGCTCGGTTTGATTTATGCGATGTCATGGCAGTTCACTATTAAACAACTGACTAAACTATACCGCACATCAAAATTAATTGGTACTGTACTGTACAGTACAGGTTAAATAGGTATAATGCTGGTCAAATTAAAGCCGTATTGTTGGTTCGCAAAACAGACAATAATCGGCAACTACTTCTGAGTAATACACTATTATGAAACTACGCCGTGCCGCTATTGTCATTTTATTTAGTATCACCTTACTTGCATGCTCTAACGATAAAGCCCAGCAAACGGCTGAGTATGAACAAGTAAAAATGGTCAAAACACAAGTATTGTCACCGTTTACTGGGTATATAGAGCGGCACATTACTGGGCGCTTACAAGCAGCCGACACCACCGCGTTATCGTTTGAGGTAAGCGGTGTTGTGCACAAAGTCCACATCAACTTGGGTGAAACCTTCAGCAAAGGACAGTTACTTGCAGAATTAGATAACAGGGTCTATCAATTAGCGGTAAATCAACGCACTAGCCTACTAGCTGAGGCAAAAGCGGCTAAAGTCGAGGCCAAACAAAACCTTGATAGAAATTTAGCACTTAAGCAACAAAACTTGGTATCGCAAGCGGTAGTCGACAACGCACAAGCTGCCTTTGATATTGCAAACGAGCGTGTTAACAGTGCACAAAGTGCATTGAATATTGAACAGAAAAATCTAAGCGACACTAAATTATATGCGCCCTATAACGGTACAATTTCAGCGCGACTGATAGAGCCGTCACAACAAACAACGCCTCAAATGCCAGCGTTTAACATACAAGGGCAAGCAAACTTAGAAATTAGTGCCGCTATTTCTGAGTCGCTTATTGGTAAAGTAGAGCTGGGTGAAAATGTTAATGTGAAAATTCCCGCCCTGAACAATACAATAGAATATGCGGCTCAATTGACTGAAATTGGCAGTCAAGCCTCGGTCGCCAATGCCTTTCCTATTACCATCACGTTTATAAATAGACATCATGAATTAAAGCCCGGCATGTCAGCGGAAATCATCCTGCCAATTAAGGTGAATGCGAATGACGCTTTACTTATAACGGGTACCGGCAGTACGGCCTTATATCAAATACCGCTTAGTGCAATGGCCACTGATGAAAAAGGACAGTACGTACAAGTTGTAAGGGAAAACAACGGCAAGTACATTGTTGAAAAGCTGCATTTTGAGATTGCACAAACGCTTCCCAATGCCCTGTTAGCGAAGCTCAATTTGGCCAATAATCAAGTACATGAAGTAGTGGTTGCCGGCACTGAATTTTTGCATCATAAACAAGCGGTTATGCCATTAAGTAAATCGCCTCAAATTTATAATCAATAGGGCCGCCACACATGATTAATTTGTCGGAGTTTGGCCTCAAATATAACCGTTCCGTTATGTCTATTGTGTTGGGCTTAATGATTTTTGGCGCAATTAGCTATTTTAGTTTGCCCGCACAAGAAGACCCATCAATAAAAGTACGTGAAGCGGTAATTACTACTGCGTTTCCCGGTATGCCGGCTGAACAAGTAGAATTATTAATCAGTAAAACCATAGAAGAAGGCGTACGCAATGTTGATGAAGTACGCGAAGTTCGTTCGGTTTCGGTGTTAGGCAAGTCAGTTGTGTACGTTATGTTGTATGAACGTTATTTTGATCTTGACCAGATATGGGATAAAGTCAGGAATGAATTAGACAAGGTCGCCAATCAGCTACCTGATGGCACACAAACGCCCTTTGTTAACGATAACTTTGGTGACGTAGCTGTGCTTACCGTTGCACTGCAAGCTGGCAGCGGCACTACTATGGGCGAGCTATTTGATATGGCGCAACATGCCCGTGACGAGCTCTATCTGGTCAAAGGTGTACAGTCGGTCAGTATTCTAGGCGCACAGCAAGAGAATATTGTGATTGAAGTGTCTGACATAAAAGCGGCGCAGCTAGGTATATCCCCTGCGACCCTTATTGCCACCATGCAATCTCAAAACGTTATCCGTCCAGGCGGTATTATTGATATTGACGGCAAAAGTTTTAATGTACTGCCAAGTGGTAATTTTAATAGCCTCCAGGAACTAAAAGACGTTGTGTTTCCTTTAGCTGATGCCAGCCAAACTATTCGCTTATCAGATATTGCGAATGTATACCGTGATGTGGTTGATCCACCTCAGCAAACTGCATACTTTAACGGTAAACCCGCAATTGTATTGGCCATTGCCAAAAATGATCGTTACAGCGTGACTGAAGTGTCTCCAAGGGTTGAAAGTAAGTTACAAAGTCTAAATACAATTATGCCTGCTGGCGTAAACTTTAGCACTATCACTCGTCAAGCAGATCAAGTAGAAGCTGCGGTTGAAGGCGTATCGCTGAGTGTTATCCAAACTCTGGCAATCGTACTGGCAGTGGTTATTCTATTTTTAGGTTTTCGAATAGGGCTTATTGTGGGTGCAATTGTGCCTGCAGTGGTACTAATTGTGTTGGCTATTTTAAATTTTAGTGGCATGGCACTTGAACGCATGAGTTTAGCCACGCTCATCATTTCACTCGGTTTGTTGGTAGATAACGGCATAGTAGTGGCTGAAGATTTTAAAAAGCGACTAGAAAATGGTGAAAAAAGAAAGGACATCGTAAAACGCATAGGTGGTACTTTGGCTATTCCCCTGCTTACCTCCTCTGCTACTACAATGCTGGTATTTTTACCGTTGATGCTTGCTGAAAGCGCGTCGGGTGAATATACCCGCTCTATTTCAATTGTGATTATTTATGCGCTTACTATATCGTGGTTGTTGTCTTTAGTAGTCACCCCATACCTATGCTACTTATTTATTAAAGATGGTGAACATCATGGCAGTGCTAAGAAAGGCGAAGTAAAACAAAAACGCGTTCAACAAAAAATTGCGGCTGTGTTTGATACGCTCAATCGCTCTTATGGCGCCCTATTACGCCTTGTTTTACAGCAACGAACACTATTTTTAGGCCTTATGGTTGCTATATTTGTACTAGCAGGCGCAGGCATGGGCTTAGTGCCAATCAAGTTTTTCCCCGATTCTGACCGCCCACAAGTGTTGGCTTACATTGATTTACCTGCCGGTGCCACCATGCGTGAAACTGAACAAGAGCTGGCTAATATTTTTGCCATTATCGATAATAAAGAGCGTTATCACGCGGTTGAAAATTATGCCGCCTATGGCGGTTTTGGTGGTCCGCGTTTTGTATTATCACTTACGCCCATCACACCTGAATCGAATAAAGCATTTATTATGCTTAATTTGGAAAATCGTCAATACCAAAATGAGGTTATCCGTAATTTACGTCACGACCTTGCCATGCAAGTGCCAAATGTTCAGGCTCGTGTCACCAAAATGTTCCTAGGCCCATCTGACTCTAACAAAATAGATATACAAGTGATTGGTCCCGACAAAGATGTGGTATTTACCGCTGGCCAACAAGTCAAAGACATTATGCGATCACTTGAGGGTACGGTAGAAATAAAAGATGACTGGGAAAACAAAATCAGCCAAGTGTCGGTGCAAATTGACCAAGCCAGAGCTAAGCGAGCTGGGGTTACGTCAGCCGATGTTGCGCGTTCATTGGCCACGTTTTATTCTGGCGTTACCATTTCAGAATACCGGGAAGGTGACGACTTACTGCCCATTGTTGTGCGTGGCGAAAAACAAGACCGTGTTGACTTTAGCCGTATTTACGGCATCAATGTGTATAGCCAATCACAAAACGTAAATGTACCTCTTGAACAAGTTGCTAATATTGAATTTGTGCCGCAGTACGCTCGAATCGCCCGAGAAGATTTATTTAGGACGGTGACCATTGAGGGGAAAAATTTGTTTTTAACCGCTGAAGACATGGTGCCCATGTTACAGCCGCAGTTAGATGCTCTTGCGCAACGTTTACCGCCGTCACACCGAATAGAATTTGACGGGGTGGTAAAGGAATCAAAAGAATCACAAGCTTCGTTAAATGCCAATATTCCACTGTGTTTGGCAGTGGTCGCTTTGATTTTAATCGCGCAATTTAACTCTTATCGACGCGCCGGTATTATTATACTTACTGTACCGCTAATTCTTATTGGCGCCGTTATTGGTTTGCTTGTATCTGGCGCTAATTTCGGATTTATGGTTATTTTAGGTTTGTATGCACTGGCAGGTATTATTGTTAACAATGCCATTGTGTTAATTGACCGTATAGAAATAGAACGTAACAACGCGAATAACACCAATGACTTTGATGCGCTAATAAATGCGTGTATACATCGTTTACGCCCCATCATTATGTCAACCACCACTACTATATTAGGCTTGCTACCGCTAATTGTGAGTCAAGATGCGCTGTTCTATGGCATGTCGAGCGCAATTGCATTTGGCTTAGGCGTGGGTACAGTATTAACGCTTGGTGTTGTGCCTGTGTTATACAGTGTGTTTTTCAAAATCAAGCAGGGTTAGTGCAAAAGATCTGTGGCACAAGGTTTACAATATTCGGTAATTTAATACTAAAGTAATTGAACATATTACGTTCAGCTTAGGTATTATATACACCAATGATTGAAGCTGGGTTAGTGAGCAATACTAATTCGGCGATTTTGTATAATAATGGCCAACGATGACACGACTAAACACTAACACTCGAGACCAAATTAAAACCATAGTAAGCGCAATTCGCACAGAAGAAGCAGCTCTGCGTAGCAAGTATGCGTTTCTAGCCCACCAAAATGTTATTGGTATGGGCATTTTGTTGTTTTCCCTAACAGCTATGGTTAGCCTTGCCGCCTTGTATTACTATGCTGTTATTCCCGGATGGATTGCGGTGATGTTAATCGCTATTGCAGCCTCGCTATCCCATGAATTAGAGCACGATCTGATTCATCATCAATATTTTAAAAATAACCAATTTATGCACAACGCCATGATGTTAACTGTGTGGATAATGCGCCCTAATACCGTTAATCCATGGTTTAGGCGTAAAATGCACTTACATCATCACCAAACATCTGGCACCCAGCAAGATCTTGAAGAGAGGCTGGTTGGTAACGGTATCAAAAACCCTTTTACCCGGTTTTTCGTGGTGGTTGATGGTTTACTGGGCTTGATTATGTTTCGTAAAGTTTATGCAAAAGAGATTAAAGGCTTTAGTTTTGCAAAAGTATTTCATGCTGCATTCCCCATCGCCACGGCGTATTTTATTGTGTTATACAGCATGATTGCATATCACTTAATAAATTTGTTTGTGCCACTAGCGCCTTACCTACCCGATTTTGCACTTTCGGTTGTCAGTGTGTTTGAATTTTTGATGGTGGTATTGGTACTGCCCAATATTTTGCGATCGTCATCGCTTAATTTTGTTACCTCATCTATGCACTATTATGGCGGTGTGAATAACATCCATCAGCAAACCCATGTACTCACTAGCAAATGGTTTATGCCGTTTCATTTATTTTGTTTTAATTTTGGTAAAACCCACACTATTCATCACTTTGTGCCTAATCAGCCGTTCTATATACGCCAATGGATTAGCCATAAAATAAACCAAGTATTGAAGCAACAAGGTGTGCGTTTCAACGATTTTGAAAGTATTAAAAATGCCAACCTGTATACGCCTTCACATTAAACAATATGTGGCGCTAATTGTTTAGCGCCATTTCTATTGCAGCCTGCACGTGTAATTCAGTTGTGTTGAATAATGGCAGATCCGCAAAGTCTTCTTGTTTAATCAATAAAAATATTTCGGTACAGCCCAGTATAATGCCCTGAGCACCTTGTGCGGCTAGGCCTTGACATATATCGATATAAGCCTGTTTGGATGCGGGAGTGATGATATTCTTTACAAGTTCATCAAAGATGATTTGGTCAATCTTGTCTTGCTCGTTGTTGTTTGGCACTAAAATTTCAATGCCCTGTTGTTCGTATTGCTGTCGCATATACGTTTCGGCCATTACAGGCTTTGTGCCAAGCAAGGCTACTTTTCTCAACCCTTGAGCCTTAATTGCGGCGGCCGTTGGCATGGCAATATGCAAAAAATCGATGCTTATGTGATCTGACACATCACTCAGTACCTTGTGCATAGTATTCGACATACATAACAAAATATCAGCACCGCCCGCTTCTGCCTGCTTCGCTTTGGCCAATAAATAGGCCTCTGCTTTTTCCCACTCATGATGTCGAACAAAATGCTCTATATTCCCAAAATTACAGCCCACAATAAGGGTTTCAGCAATGTCCCAGCCGCCCAAATGCGCGTTCATGCCTTTATTGATAAAGTTATAATATTCGACTGTGGCGCGGTCACTCATGCCGCCGAGAATACCAATGGTTTTTTGAGGGGTGGGTCGTTGCATTATTATACTTCCTTTAACACACATTAAGGCCCTGCAAGCGATTATTTGCCTACAAACCTACTGGTATCCAAGACTACGCAATTTGTCAATAATAGCAACGTTAGCGTCAGGAAAGGTAAGCTCACACAACTCTGAAAATGTCACCCACTTGGTTATTTGCCCTTCGGCACCATGCGCGTCGCCAGTAAAGTTGTCAACAAGATATACATGCAAGGTAAGGGTCTTATCAGGGTAGGTAAAAGGAATATCTATAAGTGGGGTAGCCGACACTACATCAATGGCTATTTCTTCTTGTAATTCACGGCATAGGGCAGTTAACACATCTTCATTAGCGTCAACTTTTCCACCAGGAAATTCCCACTTGTTGCCTTGGTGTTGGTTAGCATTGCGGCGACTCACAAAAAACCTATTGTTTTTTGTGATAACACCCACCGCAATAGATATCGCTTTCATCGCAATACTGCGCTTACTTCAGCTTGCCACAGCACTGCTTGTACTTTTTGCCCGAGCCACATGGACAAGGGTCGTTACGACCCACTTTTGGCCCTTGTCTTTGAGCTGTTTGCGGCTTCTCTGGCTTCGGATGTGTGGCTGACTCAGCTTCCTCTTTGTGCTCAAAGGTTTTTTCCGCTTCAGCACGACGGCGCTGGGCTTCAACAGCTTCTACATCAGACTCTTGACGTACCTGAACCTTGCTCAAAATACTGATCACTTCGATTTTTAAGTTATCCAGCATTTCAGAGAACAATTCAAACGACTCACGTTTGTATTCTTGTTTGGGATTTTTTTGTGCATACGAGCGTAAATTAATACTTTGGCGCAAGTAATCCATAGCTGCCAAATGCTCTTTCCAATGACCATCTAGGGTTTGCAGCATCACTGCTTTTTCAAACTGCCTTAATACATCTGCACCAACTGCTTGTTCTTTTTCAGCATAAGCGTTGTTGATTTGCTCAGTAATAAATTCGCGTAATTTTTCTTCGTATAACTTGTCGTCGTCATCAAGCATTTTTTGTAAAGGCAAATCGAGTAAGAAGTCACTTTTTAAGCGCTCTTCAAGACCTGATATATCCCACATTTCTTCAAGTGACTGTGGTGGTATGTATTGGTCTATAATACTGCTCACAACATCGCTACGGATATTAGTGATGGTACTGGCAATATCGCCTTCATCTAATAACTCGTTGCGCTGTTCGTAAATTACTTTACGTTGATCGTTTGCTACATCATCGTATTCAAGTAATTGTTTACGAATGTCAAAGTTACGGCCTTCTACTTTGCGTTGAGCGTTTTCTATCGCACGTGATACCCAAGGGTGTTCAATCGATTCACCCTTTTCCATACCCATGCGCTTCATCATGTTACCCATTTTTTCAGACGCAAAGATGCGCATTAATGGATCGTCTAACGCCAAATAAAAGCGCGATGAACCCGGATCGCCCTGCCTACCAGAACGACCACGCAATTGGTTATCGATACGACGAGACTCATGACGTTCTGTACCAATAATATGTAAACCGCCTGACTCCAGTACGGCATCATGTCGCTCTTGCCATTGCGTTTGAATTTTTTCAATCGCCGCTGGAGACGAATCTTTAGCGTTCTCCATTAACACATCTAAGTTGCCACCCAACACAATATCGGTACCACGACCGGCCATATTAGTAGCTATAGTTACCGCGCTTGGCATACCCGCTTGAGAGACAATATCAGCTTCTTCGGCGTGGAATTTAGCGTTTAACACTTTGTGCTTAATTTTTTCTTTTTTCAACAGATGTGACAATAGCTCGGAGTTTTCAATTGAAATAGTGCCCACTAGCACCGGTTGACCGCGTTTTACGCAAGCTTTAATGTCTTCAATAATGGCTAGATACTTGTCTTCTGCATTCAAATAAATTTTGTCGGCATGGTCTTTTCTGACCATAGGCTTGTTAGTAGGAATGACTACTGTTTCTAGGCCATAAATACTGTGGAATTCAAATGCCTCAGTTTCAGCGGTACCGGTCATGCCACCAAGTTTGTCATACAATCTAAAGAAATTTTGGAAGGTAATAGACGCCATGGTTTGGTTTTCATTTTGAATTTTTACACCTTCTTTTGCTTCAACAGCTTGGTGTAAGCCTTCTGACCATCTTCGACCTTCCATAGTACGACCAGTGTGTTCATCAACAATGACAATTTGGTCGTCTTTTACAATATAGTCTACGTCTTTAGTAAACAGTTTGTGTGCACGCAATGCGGCATTCACGTGATGTAGCATAGGGATGTTAGCGGCAGCAAATAAAGATTCGCCCTCAGCAATCAAGCCAACATCTTGTAGTAATTCTTCTACGTACAACTGACCGTTTTCAGTTAAATGAACCTGTTTGCCCTTTTCGTCAATGGTGTAGTGACCGTCACCGTGGGCATTCTCTTCATCTTCTTTTTCTTGATGCTGCAATTTAGGAATAAGCGTGTTGATTTGTTTGTACAGTGCTGAGCTGTCTTCTGCAGCACCTGATATGATGAGAGGCGTTCTAGCTTCATCTATTAAGATTGAGTCAACTTCATCAATTACCGCATAATGCAGTGGACGCTGCACGCGCTCCTGAGGGCTAAACGCCATGTTGTCACGCAAGTAATCAAAACCGAATTCATTATTTGTGCCATACAATACATCGGCTTGATACGCTTCTGCTTTTTCGTTGTGCGCCATACCGGGCACATTACAACCTACAGTCATACCTAGGAATGAGAATAACTTGCGGCTCCAGTCTGCGTCACGACGTGCAAGGTAGTCATTAACCGTTACTACGTGAACGCCTTTACCGGTAAGTGCGTTTAAGTAGGTAGGTAAGGTCGCTGTTAACGTTTTACCTTCACCGGTACGCATCTCAGATATTTTACCTTCATGCAGCACCAAGCCGCCCTTCATTTGCGCATCGAAATGACGCATACCATATACACGTTTACTGGCTTCCCGCACTACCGCAAAAGCTTCAACTACCAAAGATTCAACGCTTTGCCCATCAGCAATACGTTGTTTAAACTCTGCAGTTTTTGCTTTTAGTTCTTCATCAGACAAGGCTTCAAGCTGGGGCTCTAAAGCATTTATTTGAGTGACAGTTTTACGTAACTTTTTCAATAAACGGCTGTTACGGGTACCAAAGATCTTCTTAAATATACTTGCGAGCATGCGATGAAGATGTCCAATTTCTAATTAGCGTTAAAAAAAGCGCATACTAGCACAAAAGTGACTATATGGCGGTAAAAACACATCGCATAGCAGAACCATAAAAGGTAATGCTATACAAATGATTACTTTAACAAATTAGTGACAGTTATTAGCGGTAAATATAAGGAAGGGGATCGACCTGACGGCCATTTTTAAGCACTTCATAATGTACATGGGGGCCAGTAGAGCGTCCAGTATTGCCCATGTGAGCAATTGCTTGACCTTTGGTGACTACGTCACCGACCTCTACGGTTAATACATCGTTGTGTCCGTAGCGTGTTCTTAAGCCATTTCCGTGGTCTATCTCAACCAGTCGACCATAGCCAAATCTGTCTCCAGACCACGTTACTACTCCTGCGCCTGTTGCCACTACGTGACTGCCCTCTTTTCCCGCAAAATCTATGCCTTTGTGCATAGCAGGTTCGCCAGAAAATGGGTCTTTACGAACGCCATAATATGAAGATAACCAACCTTTGCTAATTGGCCTGCCTGCCAATTTGCTTTCTTGTTCTATATTGAGGCCTAATAGAATAGATTCAAGAGCAGTGAGCTGTTGAATTTTGAATTCTAGGGCATCGGTAACTTTTTCTATTTGAGAGGTAAGCTTTGCGTCTTTTGTAATTTGATTCTTAACTTCTTCGGGTAGCGCAAAGTCTTCTTTATTTAAACCGCTTTTTTCAGCAAGACTTAAAGATACTGAATCTAGATGATTGAGTTGCGCTTGCATAGAAGCTAGCTGCTGAATAAGACCATCTATTTTTTGATCCGTATTATTGTGCAGTTCATTGACTAAATCGACCTGTTCTTTAAGGCCGGTTTTCACAACGTTCAAACGAATTTGATTTTCATACACAGATTCAGTAGAGCGGCTAGACACCAATAAAACCAACGATACACCCACTAGCAGGCTTACTGTCTTACGAATCGAAAATCGCTTCGCAATCCTTGTATTTTTGCCTTTCACTAATATGGTGATACTCATGGTGTTAATGTCTTCTCTAGTGACAGAATTGTTTCATCTGTTTTATTTTTGGATAGTGTAAAGAGGTTATCGGCCAAATGGAACTAAAAATCTACACAAACTTATCTTTTTTTATAACCGAAGACTACTTTAGCGTACTTATTCGACACTTTAAATATTGATACACGCTTTGTTAAAGAAACTAAACGCTTATAAATCACATATATATTGAGTGAATAAAACAGGTATTTTTTTACTATTAACCCACGTTTGCTTTCGGATAAATGGCTCAAACTGGTTAAAAACCGCGCAACAATATGATGACGCAACATCTATGTATTAATAGTAACTGACTTTATAACCTATGCAAAGTTAACACCAAGGTGCGTTGGGTTTTCTATATATTTAATAGGCATGCTGTCTTCATTTTCAAACTCAACATATTCCCATGCAGAGGTGTCATTTAATACTGCATTTAACAGCTTGTTATTTAAACCATGGCCTGTTTTGTAAGCGACCAGTTCACCTATAAGGTTGTGACCGCCCAGAAACAAGTCCCCCACAGCATCTAAAATTTTGTGTTTTAAAAACTCATCAGAATAGCGTAGCCCTTCTGGATTGAGTACTCTGAACTCATCAAGCGCCACCGCGTTGTCCATGCTACCGCCTAACGCTAGGTTCATGCTGTTCATAGTTTCCAAATCGCGCATAAAGCCAAACGTACGTGCACGGCTCACTTCATCAATGTAAGAGTCTTTAGAAAAATCTAACACACAATGCTGACGCGATTGCGAAATTGCGGGGTGAGCAAAATCAATTTTAAAGTCAACTTTGAAGCCATTGTAAGGCCTAAATTCAGCCCATTTGTCACCGTCTTCAACGCGTACCGTTTTGGTCACTTTTATAAACTTTTTCGGCGCATCTAGCTCTGCTACACCTGCGCTTTGCAATAAAAATATAAATGGGCTGGCACTGCCATCCAAAATAGGAAGTTCATGGCTATCGACTTCAACAATAATGTTGTCAATACCTAAACCTGATAATGCAGACGCTAAGTGCTCAACGGTATGAATAGAATGTCCTTCTGCGTTGGTTATGCACGTGCAAAGCATGGTGTCGCCAACGTCTTTCGCATTGGCTTGAATATCGGCAGGTGGTTGAACGTCCATACGACGGAACACAACACCGGTATCAGCAGGTGCTGGACGAAGTGTCATGGTGACCTTGCGACCTTTGTGTAAACCAATACCCGTTTCGGTAATTGATGTTTTTATTGTTCGTTGTTTTAACATTATCTACCTCCGCAGATATAAATAGCCGCATATAATAATTCGAAAGCCTTTAAAAGTCAAAGGGTTTATATTTTGCAAGTATTATTTACCAATCGAGCAACTGTTCAGACCACTTTAATTATAGGATGTTATGTTCACTTGGGGAATATTCTGACTATTTTTGCCACTAAACGTTACAATATAAACTAATAATAGCTCACAAAATTCATGTTTGCGTATCCCTTTTTTTTGATAAGTATCAATACATACGCAAAAAATTGGCAAAAAAAAACACAAAGCAAGCTTTGTGTTTTTATAGCGGCATAAAACCGGTGGTTACTGGTTTTAGTCAGCCTGCCTTCTTAGAAAAGCTGGAATGTCTAAATAATCAAGTTCTTCTGGCTGTTCTTCTTCTACTTTAACCGCCTGATTACCGTCAACTGAAGCATTGCTTCTTGCCGACTCGCTTGTCATAGGCATCTCGCGTTGCCCAGCAGAATCATTCTTTATCAAAGAAATATCAGGCTTTCTTTCGGCGCCAATTCCCGTTGCAACAACGGTTACGCGAATCTCGTCCTCTAGCTCGGCATCAATTACCGTGCCGACTACAAGGGTCGCGTTTTCAGAAGCAAATGCTTTTACCGCGTTCCCGATTACTTCGTACTCATCAATAGCAAAGTCTAAACCGGCCGTAATATTTACCAAAATACCACGAGCGCCCGACAAGTCGATATCTTCTAGCAGTGGACATGCAATAGCGGCTTCAGCAGCTTCTTCTGCGCGATCTTCACCACGACCAATACCGCTGCCCATCATTGCTGTACCCATTTCAGACATAACCGTTTTAACATCGGCAAAATCAACGTTAACCAAACCTGTACGAGTTATCAGCTCAGCAATGCCCTGCACAGAGCCTTTTAAAACGTCGTTAGCCGCACTAAAGGCTTGCAATAACGGCGTGCCTTTGCCCATTACTTTTAACAGCTTTTCATTTGGAATGGTTATTAGAGAATCAACGTATTTTGATAACTCAGCTATACCTTGGTTGGCAAAATCTAAACGCTTGCGACCTTCAAAAGGAAAAGGTTTAGTTACGACCGCAACCGTTAGTATACCCATGTCTTTTGAGAGCTTAGCAACCTCGGGCGCAGCGCCTGTACCGGTGCCACCACCCATACCAGCGGTAATAAACACCATATCGGCGCCATCAAGTGCTTGGCGGATTTTTTCACGATCTTCGTGTGCAGCCTCACGCCCCACATTAGGATCAGCACCTGCACCTAATCCTTTGGTTAACTCACTACCTATTTGAATTTTTACGGTAGCCGTTGATTTTTTTAACGCTTGCGCGTCGGTATTCATGGCAATAAAGTCTACGCCTTCAATTGTTTGCGTAACCATATATTCTACGGCGTTACCGCCGCCGCCACCCACGCCAACGACCTTTATGACCGCTTCGTCGGTTGGTGTATCCATCAGTTCGAACATGATAATTCTCCGAAACCTGTTAAGTCAGTGCATACCTGACTTGTTGTTATATTAGCGCCTAGTTCAAAAGCCCCCTAAAATGCACCTTTGAACCACGTTTTCATGCGTTTAAAAACGCTGTCTTCGTCATGTCTAGATGACGATTTTTTATTATTAGTATTTTGTTTACCGTATTGTAACAATCCTACTGCAGTTGAAAAACAAGGATCGTCAACATACTCAGCTAAGCCTTTTACACTATGAGGCTTACCCACTCTGACCGGCATTTGGAATATTTCTTCAGCAAATTCAACGGCACCTTCCATTTTAGAGGTGCCCCCTGTTATTACCAAGCCGGCTGCTATTTGTTCTTCTAATCCGCTAGCTTTAATGTGCTCATAAGCAATTTCGAGTAACTCGTGATACCGAGGCTCGATTACTTCAGCAAGTGTGTGACGAGACATTGCTCTAGCAGGTCTTCCTCCCACACTGGGCACATCGATAGTTTCTTCCATGCTAACCATATTTTTTAATGCACAGGCGTAATTCACTTTAATTTGCTCGGCATTATTCATTGGTGTTCTAAAAATTTTAGCGATATCGCTAGTAATTTGGTTTCCCGCCAATGGTATAACAGCAGTATGTCTTATTGCGCCGTCTGTGTAAATGACTATATCAAGGGTTCCGCCCCCAATATCAGCAACACAAACGCCTAATTCTTTTTCGTCATCGGTGAGTACTGCATAACTTGAGGCGAGCGCACTAAAAATCGTTTGATCAACTTGTAAATCACAGTTTTCTATACACTTTACTAAATTTTTTGCCATATCGTCTGCACAGGTAATAATGTGCGCAGCAGCCACCATTCTCACACCCGACATTCCAATAGGGTTTTTGATGCCTTCTTGTACGTCAATCACGAACTCTTGTGGCAATACGTGTAGCAATTTACGCTCGGCCGCCATTGGAACAGAACGCGCAGCATGGATCACGTTGTCTACGTCATCTTGCGTGACTTCTTGATTGTTAATGGGCACCATGCCGCTTTCGTTTTGGCATTGCACATGACGGCCGCTAATTGACATAAACACGCTAGCAATATTGCAGTCAGCCATCAATTCCATTTCGTTAACCGCATGACGAATGGAATCGACCACTAAATTAAGGTCGTTCACGCCGCCTTTTTCCATACCTCTGGATTTGTGCTTGCCTACCCCAACAATACTGATGTTACCGTCATCAAGTACTTCACCAAGTACCGCTTTTACGGTACTGGTGCCGATATCAAGTCCAACTATAAGGTCTCTTTCTAGCACTTTAGACACAATTTTCCGTCCTTTAAGTATTATTATTAACAGCAGCATTAGGCTGCTGCCATCCAACTGCTAAGCCAGTGTCATATCGTAAGTCTACGTATTCCACTATTTTGTCTTGTTCTATTATTAAGGGATATACGTCAATAAATCGCTGTAAACGATTAATGTATTCTTGACGCCCTAGCTTTAGCACCATGTTATTGTTTAATTTTGCTTGCCATGCAAACCGCTCGCTCAATACTAACTGCGCTATTTTTAAGCCGCTAACATTTAACAGGTTTTGCATGTGCGTGTAGCCGGTTAGTACGGTTTTTTCACTTCCACCTGGCCCATACAGTTCAGGTAATTGTGTATTTACAACACCGCCATCAAAGGTTTCTCCGTAACGGTTAAGCAACAAATCTTGGTTCCATCGCGCCACTGCAGTTTGCTCTATAATATGGATGTAGAGCTTGCTGGGCCAACGTTTGCGTATAGACGCCGAAAACACCCAAGGCTCATTTTCCATAATTTGATGCACATGATTCACGTCCAAAGCAAAAAAACTGCCCTGTGCTTGCTCGCGCACAATACGTTCAAGCGTGGTGGTGTTAAGTTGCGTTAATTCACCACTAAATATGACCTGTTGCACCGGTAAACGTTGTTCATCTTGTAACCATTGATTTGCCCAATATACTGCGTAACCTAGCAAAATTAAGACCAACACAAACACCGGCAAACCAATATATATTGGAGCCTGCTGTGTGCTTGTGTTTTGCTCACTGTTTTCACTGACAGTGGGCAGGTTATTTTGCTCAGTCATGTTATCTAGTTACTTATCGCCTAATGTTTGGGCCAGTATCGTTAATACTAAGTCAGTAAAGCTTAAGCCCGCCTGCTGGGCAGCTTTAGGCACCAAACTTGTGTTGGTCATGCCTGGCACCGTGTTACTCTCTAATAAATAAAATTTTCCCGCCTGATCACGCATTAAATCCACTCTGCCCCAGCCTCTTCCTTGCAAAGCTTTAAACGCTCTTAACGCAATATCTTGAACTAAATTTTCATCTGTGTCGCTCAAACCACTGGGACAAAAATATTGCGTAGTGTTGCTATTGTACTTTGCATCATAATCATAGAATCCATCTGCAGGTTTCATGGTAATTGACGGCAACGCTTGGTTACCAAGAATACTAACGGTATATTCAGGCCCTTCAATAAACGACTCTATCAATACTTGTTGGTCAAAGGTAAACGCATAATTAACAGCACTGAATAATTCATCTACTCTATTGGCTTTTGCGATGCCTAGGCTTGACCCCTCTAAAGCCGGTTTAACCATAACGCTATTGCCCAAATCTTGTAATATTTGCGCACAGTCACTTTGTGCAAATTCGCCGCGATCTACTACATGATAGGCAGCAATGGGTAAGTTTTGTGCATGCCATATCAACTTGGTTAAAATTTTGTCAATTGATAAAGCTGAGCCCGTTACCCCTGAGCCTGTGTATGGTAAGCCTAAACAATCAAGTGCTCCCTGAATACTCCCATCTTCACCGCCGCGGCCATGCAGTGCTATAAAAACACGGTCGATGTTTTCTGTTTGTAGTTCACAAATACTGCGCAATTTGGGGTCAAAGGGGTGTGCGTCTACGCCAGCCCCTTGCAAGGCTTGTAGCACGGCATTGCCTGAAGCAAGGCTCACTTCACGCTCGGCAGAGTTTCCACCCAAAAGCACAGCAACTTTACCAAATGAATATGATGATGGATGTTTAATCATGTTGCTGCTCACTAATTAACAACGATAAATCAAATGCATTTTGTGCCAAGGTTTGGGCTAAATTACCCACGTTACCAGCACCTTGTAAAAATACGGTATCTTGGTTTTGCAATATATCTTGCAGCACGCTGTATAAATTATGCGGTGCGCCCACATAAACCGGATCGACTTTCCCGCGTAAGCGAATAGAACGGCACAGCGCTTTGCTATCGACCCCTTCAATAGGGGATTCGCTCGCACCATATACATCAAGTAGTAGCAATACATCTACTTTTGATAACACTGCCACAAAGTCTTCGTATAAATCACGCGTACGAGTGTACCGATGAGGTTGATACACCATAACCAAACGCCGCTCGGGCCAATTGCTGCGCGCTGCAGCAATAGTCATATCAACCTCTGTTGGATGATGGCCATAGTCATCTATTAGCGTAATACTTTTAGTTGCTTGCTCGGGTAATTTCACCTCGTAATCACCCAGTACTTGGAACCTTCTACCAATACCACCGAAAGACGCCAATGCACTCAAAATATGTTCGTCACTCACCCCCTCTTCAGTAGCGATCGCTATAGAAGCTGTTGCATTTTTAACATTATGAATACCGGTTGCATTGAGCTTTACCTTAATAGGCGATAAGTTCTTACGTACCACCGTAAACTCACACATGTTTAACCCATAACGAACATCTTGTGCATGGTAGTCGTTGCTATTGTCAGTGCCATAGGTAATGTATTTTCGTTCAATACGCGGGATCAGTTCTTGTACTACTGGGTCATCGCCACACAACACAGCTAAACCATAGAAAGGCAGGTTGTGTAAGAACTCCACATAAGCGGTTTTCATTTTAGAAAAGTCGCCGTCGTATGCCTCTAAATGATCAGCTTCAATATTAGTAATTACCGACATTGTAGGCTGTAAATGTAAAAACGACGCATCGCTTTCATCGGCCTCGGCAATCAAATATTTGCTTTCGCCTAGTTTTGCATTAGTACCGGCACTATTTAATAAACCTCCAATCACAAAAGTAGGGTCTAGCTGTGCTTCAGAAAATATGGTAGAAATTAAACTAGTGGTAGTGGTTTTGCCGTGAGTTCCCGCAATGGCAATCCCATAACGAAAGCGCATTAACTCTGCCAACATTTGTGCGCGTCTTATAATCGGAATACGTTGCTCGTGCGCTTCAATAATTTCAGGATTTTGTTGATTAATTGCCGACGACACAACCAGTACATCTACAGCTTTTAAGTTTTCTTTGGTATGCCCAATATATACATTAATGCCCATTCCGGTTAAGCGTTTGGTCATAGCGCTCGCTTGCTGGTCTGAACCGCTTACTTTATAGCCTAGGTTGTGCATAACTTCTGCAATACCGCCCATTCCAGCGCCACCTATACCCACAAAATAAATATGCTCAACCGCTCGCATTTTATGTGGCTGTTGGGTCCAGTTGTTTACTTTCTGGTCCATTTATTGTTTCTCCTGAACGCTGTTATTTGGGGTAAGTTCTATTAACACACGGGCAACTTTGGCCGTAGCATCTTGTATGGCACAATCTTTAGCTAAACGTCCCATGTTTTGCAGTGTTGAACGGTCAGAACAAAGAGACTCCAGTAAAGCCGGTAACTGTTGTGGTAAATCTGCTTGTGCTAAAGTCACGGCTGCACCATGGCTACTCAATATATTTGCATTTTGCGTTTGGTGATCATCAACTGCAATGGGTAATGGGACAAAAATTGCAGCTCTGCCCGCACCGGCTACTTCAGCTACCGTTAATGCGCCGGCTCGGCAAATAATCAAATCGGCCCAAGCAAAATCTGCTTGCATATCGTCAATAAACTCTACGGCTTGTGCAAAAGAACAGTCGCCATAATCGTGTTCTACCTGTTGCAACTTACCCTTTCCAGTTTGATGCTTGATAGCAATCTTATGACGTATTGATAAGGTTTTTAATATTTGCGGTAAATGTTGGTTCAAAGCCAGTGCACCTAAACTACCGCCCACAATAAGGATATTGGTGTGTGTTTGAGATTCTTCGATTGGAGGAATATCGTAAAACTCGGCTCTAATTGGGTTACCCACAAATTGGCAATGCTTCGGTGCTTTGTGCTCATGGTTTGTATTTGATAAGTTGAAACCTGTTAACGCTGCACTGGCTATTTTAGCTAAGTAGCGATTGGTCATCCCAAACACGGCATTTTGTTCATGTATTACGATGGGAATACCCAAAGTGTAAGCAGCTAAACCGCCTGGGCCGCTTGCATATCCGCCCATGCCCAAAACTACATCGGGGTGTATTTTCTGCAACAGTTTTCGTGCTTGCATCCAAGCCCGCAACAACATGAAGGGCGTGCTCAATTTAGTTATGATGTTTTTTCCGCGCACTCCTGCTATGCGAATATAATGTATGGTAAAGCCATGCTTGGGCACCAACTGGGCTTCCATTTTATCAGCCGTGCCTATCCAATGTATTTGCCACCCTAATGCCTGCATTTTATGCGCCACTGCCAAACCGGGAAAAACGTGTCCGCCTGTACCACCCGCCATAATGACCAAGCACCTAGGGGTTGTAGAATCTTGCTGCGCAATAGTTTTGATGGGATCAGTCATGGACAGCCTCATCTGCAATATCGGTTTTGCTTATTTTTTCAGCTTGACGTGCTGCAGGCTTCTTTTTACTTTTAGATGACGATCGACGCAAGGCATGCACGCCATCTACTTTCAATTCAAAATCGATCCGCACTAATAGCGCAACCGCAATAGACATGATTATTAACGATGATCCACCGTAACTCACCAGCGGCAAGGTTAAGCCTTTTGTGGGCAGCATACCTGTGCTCGCGCCAATATTGACCGCCGTTTGTAAGCAAAACCAAATCCCAATTGCATAAGCAGTAAAAGCTTCAAAGGGACGCTGCAAACTAATGGCGGCATTGCCTAAGCGCAAGGCGGCAATAATCATATAAAACAGTAATAACAAAACGATTAATACGCCCACATACCCAAATTCTTCTGCCAATATGGCCATGATAAAATCGGTATGCGCTTCAGGCAAAAATGCTAACTTTTGCAAACTATTGCCTAGACCCTGACCAAACCATGAGCCCCTGCCATATGCCATTAGCGACTGAGTAAGTTGATAGCCGGTGCCAAATGGATCTGCCCACGGATCTAAAAATCCAATGATGCGATTGCGTCGATACTCAGAATACACAATGAGGAATACAATTGACGCAACACCGGTAAATATTAAGCTGAAAAACTGCCACAGCTTTGCTCCGGCTAAAAACAAAAGCCCTAAAGTAGTCGTAAACATCACTATTACGGTGCCAAGGTCAGGCTGCAATAATAACAAGCCTGCAAATAGCCCATATATAATCAGGGGTTTAAAAAAGCCGCGCATGCTTTCATTCACTTGCTCATACCTGCGCACCAAATAACCGGCTAGGTATAAAAAGAAAAATAGTTTGGCTGGTTCGGCCGCTTGCACGGTAATAGGGCCAACAACTATCCATCTGGTTGAACCATTGACCGTGCGGCCAATTATTAAAACAGCCACTAGCATTAACAGAGCAGCAAGCATCAAATAGGGGTTTGTAGAGCGCCAAAATTGCATCGGTAAATTAAGCGTAATCATGCCTGCAAGTAAGGCTAGAACAATATAAATACCATGGCGAAGTGCAAAGTGATAAGGATTACCATGTAAGCGCTCTGCCACCGGCATTGACGCCGATGTAATAATAATGAAGCCGATTGTAAGCAAGGCTAATGCCGCTAATATAATGTTTACATTATATGTGTTAGGCGTTTTGTCATGTTGCTTTGCAAACAGTTCACTCAGTGATAATTGCGTTGTCATGAAGCCGAAACCTCCAACACTGCATCGGTGAATTGCTGACCGCGGTCTTGATAATTAGCAAACATATCAATACTGGCGCAAGCTGGCGCAAGCAATATTGCAGTATTGATGTGTTGGCTAATCAGCCGACTAGCATATTGATTAGCAGCCTCAACGGCCTGAGCCATCGTGCTGGCCAACTCATAACTTACGCTTAAGTCAGTAAATAAATGGGCATCTTTACCGATTAATACTAAATGCTGTACGTTATTCTCTATGCTATTTAGCAATGTGTCCATATTAGCCCCTTTACCGTCGCCTCCTGCAATAAGCACAATGGCGTCATGGCGCTTTGCTGCGTTTTCAATAGCGGCAATAGCAGCCCCCGGGTTAGTCGCTTTAGAATCATTTATCCAGCAACAAAAAGGTTCTTTACGCACCATTTGAAAACGATGGGCTAAACCTTCATATTGATATAAAACAGATAAGACTTGTGATGGCGAAATATGCAATATTTGCATGCAAATGAGTACAACTTGCATGTTCAATAGTTGGTATTGATTTTGATGCTCAAAATTAGCCGCATGTAGTACAAGTTGATTATTAATGAATACACCATCGTTATTTTGATAACAATGATGATTTTCTTTTTGTCCGCGTGACAGTGTGGGTTTATGCAAGCCAATACTATGGGTATGCTCATGCTGCAAATCTAAAGGGTAACTCAAGGCGTCATCGCGGTTAAATATTCGATGCATAGCACCACTGTATATGCTCTGCTTGGCCTTGGCGTAATTTTCCATGCAGCCATGACGGTCCATGTGATCAGGTGTAACGTTCAACACGCAACTAATAAGCGGATACAAATGATACGTTGATTCTAGTTGAAAACTCGATAGCTCTAAGATTACAACATCGTAGTTGTGATCAAGCATACTTAGCGCGGGCCGACCAAAATTTCCACCTAAGCCAACCTTTAGCCCAGCGCTTTGAATTACCTTGCTCAGCATATCAACCACAGTGCTTTTGCCATTTGAGCCAGTCACAGCAATAACACTTGCGTCATTTTCCAAAGCAAAGAGTTCAATGTCGCTAATTACCCGTTTACCAGAAGCATGATACTGTTGAATAAAGTCTTGTTGCAAGTTAACGCCCGGGCTAACAATTACCATGCTGTATGTCAGCAAGTTTGTTGATGCGTGCAAAGGTTTGAAGGTAACTCTGTCATCATGCTCATCGCAGTCAGTCAGAATGGCTTCACTATCATAAACCGTTAACGAAACGCCCTTGTTAAGTAAAAATCTTGCACATGCCTTACCCGTCACACCATAACCAATAATGGCAATGGTGTGTTCAGTGTAATTCGGCGCTTGTGCAATGTGTTGCATCGATTACCTCAACTTCAACGTAGCTAGGCCAACTAGCACTAAAATAATAGAAATGATCCAAAAGCGCACAATCACGCGTGGCTCTGGCCAGCCTTTTAATTCGTAGTGGTGATGAATGGGGGCCATTTTGAATATGCGCTTACCGCGTAATTTAAAGCTACCCACTTGTAAAATAACAGAGAGGGTTTCAGCAACAAAAATACCGCCCATAATGAACAACACAATTTCTTGACGGACCAGTACCGCTAAAATGCCCAAGGTGCCACCTAAAGCCAGTGAGCCAACATCTCCCATAAATACTTGTGCTGGGTAGGTGTTAAACCACAAAAAGCCTAAGCCTGCGCCTACTATAGCAGTGCACACAATCACTAGCTCACTGGTCATTGGAATAAACGGAATATTTAAGTAGTCAGAGAAGTTAGCATTACCTGTGGCATAAGCAAATATAGCGAAGGCGCCCGCCACTAAAATAGTTGGCACAATGGCCAAGCCATCTAATCCATCAGTTAGGTTAACGGCATTACTTGTGCCCACAATTACAAAGTAGGTCAATACCAAATACAGCAGACCCAATTGCGGCATTACCTCTTTAAAAAACGGCACAATTAACGACGTTTCTGCTTCTAGTGTGGTAGTAGAATATAAGAAAAATGCCACACCTATTGCAATGGCCGACTGCCAAAAATACTTCCAACGGGCGATGAGCCCTTTCGGATCTTTACGAACCACTTTTCGGTAGTCATCTACAAAACCCAAAATTCCAAAACTAACTACTACAAATAAGGTCACTAACACATATTTATTAGTGAGGTCTGCCCACAATACACAACTGGTCAGGATAGCGGCCAAAATGAGTACACCTCCCATTGTGGGGGTGCCTGATTTTGACAAATGACTTTGCGGGCCGTCATCACGAACGGTTTGACCTATTTGCATATTTTGCAGCCAACGGATCATTTTTGGTCCGATTAAAATTGCAATTAACAAGGCGGTCAGTGTGCTCAGTATGGCGCGCAGTGTTAAGTATGACACCACGTTAAAGCCACTTTCAAATTGTGTTAGCCATTCGGCCAGCCAAATCAACATTGCTCTGGCTCCTGTAAGTTTGAGGGTCCAAAATCAAATGCACTTAAGGCATTAACGACTTGCTCCATGCGCGCGCTGCGAGAGCCTTTTACTAAAATTGTGATAGGTTCGCCCATTGCGTTTTTTGTGAGCGGTGCAATTAGTTTCACCAAAGCGTTAAACGCTTCCGTAGCATCGCTGCACGACATACCTTGATTTTGCATCGCTGAGCTAGCATGTGCGCTTAATGGGCCACTGCTAATTAACGCATCTATGTTGTGTTGCTTAGCGTATTCACCAATTTGTTGATGATACATTGCTGCTTGATCACCTAACTCGCCCATATCACCAAATACAAATACCTTAAAGCCTGTAAAAGTTGCCAACAAATCTATTGCCGCTTTAACCGAGCCCACGTTTGCATTGTATGTATCGTCTAACACTTTTATTTGTGATGACACCACTTTTACCGTTAAGCGTCCAGATACACTCTGCATGGCAAACAAGCCAGCTTTTACATCGGCTAAATTGGCGCCAGCACTGATTGCCAATGCAGCACTCACTACTGCATTGCCAACATTGTGTACACCGGGCACACGCAAGCGCACCGCAACACTGCCGATGGGCGTGATTAATTCAAATTCAGCACAGCCTTCAGGATTGATTGATACATTGGCGGCATGAAAATCGCCCTTTTGGCTGTCGTATGAAAATGTCAGCACTTGTTCGGTAGCCGATTTACCTTGCCAAAATTCATAAAATTGACTGTCATGATTTAAGATTGCAACACCAGTACTGCTTAAGCCTTTTATAATTTCGCTTTTTGCACGGGCCACACCAAATAAACTACCAAAGCCTTCAATATGTGCCGGCGCAGCATTGATAATAGTAGCCACATCGGGGCGCGCCAAGGCACAGGTGTATTCAATTTCACCTTGATGATTTGCGCCCATTTCAATAACCGCATACTCGTGATCAGTTTGTAAGCGCAGCAAGGTAAGTGGTACACCAATGTCATTATTAAAATTACCTTGGGTAGCAAGCACTTTGCCGCGTTGACTTAATATGGCGTTAACCATTTCTTTAACGGTAGTCTTGCCACTAGAACCAGTTATGCCAATGGTTTTAGGGTTGACTTTATTGCGTATTGCTTTTGCAAATAGGCCTAAAGCAATACGTGTATCACTCACCATAATGGTGGGCAATTTAATATTGGTTTTTTGACTAACAATAGCTGCAATTGCGCCTTTTTGCAGGGCAACATTTAAATAGTCGTGACCATTAAAATTAGGGCCCACCAAGGCAATAAAAATATCGCCTTTGCTAATGCTGCGAGTATCAGTACTTACACCTGTTACATTTACGCTGCCTGAATCTTGCTGACTATCGTCGCTTAATTGTTGATTGGCCAATAATTGGCCTTGAGTTTGTTGGGCTATCCACCCTAAAGAAACTGGAATCATAACGACTCCTTAGCAGAAACACCTACATTCGGCTCACTTGGGTTTAACAACTGTTGCACATAAGCTCTTTCATTATATTCGAGTTGTTGACCTAAGGTTTCCATGTAATCTTCGTGTCCCTTTCCTGCTACTAAAATCATGTCTTCATTACTACTTTGATGCCATGCGTTTGCTATGGCTTGCTTACGGTCAATGTCAATATTAACCGAGCTTTGGTTTTGTATGCCTTCAAGAATGTCATTGATGATACTTTTGGGCGGCTCGCTTCTTGAGTTATCTTGCGTTAGCCAAATTTCATCGGCGTATCGCTCAGCCATGGCTCCCATAATTGCCCGTTTACTGGTGTCGCGATCACCGCCGCAGCCAAATACACAAATTAATTTTCCAGAAGTGTGTGCACGCGCCGCAATTAATGCTTGTTTTAGTGCATCGGGCGTGTGTGCATAGTCTACCAATATACTGGCCTTATTACTGGCAAAAAGTTCCATTCTACCGGCTACGCCACGTAAGTGGGGGATGGCTTTTATGATGCTGGTGAAACTTTCACCATTTGCTAGTAAAGCACAGGCACTTGCTAGCAAATTAGACACATTGAAGTGTCCAATTAACGGTAAATTAACTTCCGCTGTGCCCCAACTTGAACCCAAGGTAAACTGACTACCCTTATTTGAATACCGAATATTTTTTGCCCAGCATCCCAAGGCTTGTTCATCTTCCAACTTAGTAACCTGAGCAATAGCAAACCAATAAATGTGTTGAGTGGTATTTGCTTGCTTTGCCCAATGCTGTGATTCTTTATCATCTGCATTTAGTACTACCGTTTTTACCGACGGGACGTTTAGCAATAATCGTTTTGCATTAGCATAGTCGGCCATACTGGCGTGATAATCTAGATGGTCTTGTGTCAAATTGGTAAATATTGCCGTTGATATAGGCAAGCCTTGTAGTCGACCTTGCTGCAAGCCATGGGATGAAGCCTCAATTACAATATGTTTAATATCTTGTTCACTTAGCTGCGCAAGATGTTTGAACATGGTCGTTACATCGGGTGTTGTATTGCGCGTAGTTGCGTATTGATGGGGGGCAAGGTGAGTCGCATCATTGCTATTTTGCCATGTATGCACCCCCAACGTACCAATACTTGCACTTTGGCGGTTACATTGCTGATACAAATTAGCACATACATTGGCTACCGAAGTTTTCCCGTTTGTACCTGTTACTGCCAACAATTCAATATCGGGAGGTAATTGATAAAACACCGCAGCGAGTTGGGGTAACTTTCGACCAAGTTCGAATACTGCTACCACATAAGTACCCCTTGCATGATGTGGCTCAGAAACTGAAAAATGCGCTTCTGCCGAGCGCGTTTCTGCCAATACTAATTGGCAACCTTGTTGCACCGCAGTGTCTATATAATCATGACCATTTCCGGTACTTCCATACAAGGCAATAAATATTGATGAACTGTTTACCTCTCTGCTATCAATGGTAAGATTTTGTAGCGCTTCGCTGTTGTTAAGATTGATAATGGCCTGTGTGAGCTTCGCTACAGATTCTTTCAGCGTTGATGCATGAACCCACTCTTGCTCATGCAATTCCCCGCTATGGGCAATTGCATTCACAAACGCTGAAATATTGCTGTTATCGCTTAGCATGAAGCTGACGCTCAAGTACCACATCAACGCTCATTGCGTCGGGGGGCACATTTAACATTTGTAAGGTATTGGACACCACCTTTGAAAACACTGGAGCTGCGGTATCGCCAGAATGATAGTAATCTCCACCAGGCTCGTTTATTAACACCACTACCGCAATTTGTGGATCTGAAACCGGCGCAATACCGGCAAATATGTTCACATATTCTTCACCGTACCCGCCCGCCACAGCTTTTTGACTAGTACCGGTTTTACCGGCAACTCGATAACCAGGCACACTGGCTTTTCTGCCAGATCCACCGTCTTGGGTGACAGTTTCCATCATTAACAATATATCCCGCGCTACTTCTTCTGAAATAACACGTTCGGGCTCAATTTCAGCGTTCATATTACGCACAATGCTAAGCGGACGTTTCATGCCACCATTTGCGATAGTGGCATACACTCGGGCAAGCTGTGTGGTGGTAACTGAAATATTGTAGCCAAACGATAAGGTGGCGATTTCATGTTGCGACCAGCGCGACCGTTCGTGAAAAATACCGTCTTCTTCACCCACCATGTTAGTGCCTGAATCACTCATTAAACCAAGATTATAATAAAAGTCGATTAACACTTCTTTTGGCATAGATAAGGCCATTTCTGAAGTGCCCATGTTACTTGAGTACTTGATAACATCTGACAAGCTAATTTTACCGTAGTTTCGTGGATCCTCTACACGGCTGCCGCCCAAGCGCTTCCAGCCAGGTGAGGTATCTATAATACTGTCGGGCGTGTACGAACCATTTTCTAATGCCGCTATTACAGCCAAGGGTTTTAATACCGAACCTGGCTCAAAGGCATCGGTAATTGCGCGGTTACGAACACGATGGCTCGACACTGTAGAGCGATTATTTGGATTAAACGAAGGCGTGTTTGCCAAGGCTAGAATTTCACCTGTATGCACATCAACCACTACCACCGACGCCGAGGCTGCTTGAAACAATACCGTAGCCTCTTTTATTTCTCTGTAAGCGATAGCTTGTATGCGCTGATCAATGGTGAGCTTAATATCTTGTGCTTTTTTGCCCGTTTCTTGCGCCATTATCTCTACTTGGCGATTATTAGCGTCGCGCCTAATACGGCGCTTGTCGGGCGTACCCGTTAACCAAGTATTGTATAGCCGCTCGATGCCCTCTATGCCTTTATCGTCAACATCGGTAAAACCAATCACATGCGCCGATACCTCACCCGCGGGATAATAACGCTTCGCTTCATTGCGAAGATACACACCGGGAATTTTAAGCTGCTCTACAAAGGTGGCAACAGCTGGCGTGATTTGGCGTTGAATATAAACAAACCGGCGCTTAGGATTGCTAACGCGACTAATAAGTGCCTTGGCATCAACATTTAATACCTCTGCTAAAGCTTGCCAACGCCTCAAATCTTTTAAGGCTTCGTTGTCATTGATAATTTTCGGATCAGCATAGATAGCTTGCGCAGGGACACTTACTGCAAGTTGTTGCCCATTACGATCGCTTATGAGCCCTCGATAACTTGGAATATCACGCACTCTGATAGTACGATTGTCTCCCCGTTCAATTAAGTCATCAGGCTGTATTACTTGAATAAAAGCTGCACGTGTAGCGAGTGCGCCGAACACAGCAATTACACATGCTAGCACTACCATAAAACGCCATTGCAATAAGCTTGGCGCAAGTTTGCGTTTGGCTTGTCCTTTTTTGTTTTGGGGGCGTTTTCTCGGTTTTTGTAGGGTCGCGGATACCGTCATTATTTCACCCTCAACAAAACTTCATCTTCTCGGGTGGGTCTGCGCATGCTCAGTTTATCGGCCACTGCGCGCTCTATGCGGTTGTGTTCAGTTAGGGCACTTTGTTCAATTATTAAATGGCGCCACTGTACGTCCAAGGCATCTTTTTCTTGAATTAGCTGTTCTTGTGCAATCACTAACTGCCTATTTTTGTGAGCACTTACTATCACGGCCAATGCTGTTGCTATGAGCGAAAAGTACAAGATTATAACAAACAAATGCCGGCTCAAGTCCGACATTATTAATAACAGCAAGTTAAAATTACTGATGGGCGATTTCATAGTTTTTCAGCCACTCGTAACACTGAACTTCTAGCGCGCGGGTTTGCCTTAATTTCATCAGCACTGGGTTTTATTGCTTTGCCTATTGGTTTAAGAATTTTACCTTGGTCGAGTACATCTTGCGGCACGGGTAGCTTGCTTGGGTATTGTTTACCTTGCGATTGGGTTTTAATAAAACGTTTTACCATTCTATCTTCTAAAGAGTGAAAACTAATAACGGCTAAGCGGCCTTTCGGTTTAAGTACATCAACGCCCACTTGCAAACCTAATTCAAGCTGTTTCAATTCGCCATTGATAAATATTCTCACGCCTTGAAACGCTCGAGTTGCAGGATGTTTAAACTTGTCTTTTACTGGTACGGCTTGATCAATTAAATGTGCAAACTCGGCCGTAGTTTCAAGAGGTTTTATTGCACGTTGCTCAAGTACAGCATGCGCAATACGAGTGCCAAACTTCTCTTCACCGTATTGTTTGATGACCTTGGCAATTTCTTCTAAGCTTGCGCTATTCAGCCATTCAGCAGCGCTCATGCCAGAGCCGGTGTCCATGCGCATGTCGAGGGGGCCGTCTTTTTGAAAACTAAAGCCACGGCTGGCGTCGTCTAATTGCGGTGATGACACGCCTATATCCATTAAAATACCGTCGATTTGACCCGCTAAGCCCAAATCATTTATGACCACTTTTAAATTAGCAAATGCGCAGTGATGAATACTAAAACGCTTGTCGGCTAAAAACGGTGCTGCCGCATCAATGGCTGTTTTATCGCGATCAAATGCAACGAGTTGTCCATTGGGGCCCAAGGCATCAAGTATGGCTCGACTGTGTCCACCACGGCCAAATGTAGCGTCTACAAAAATACCATTCGGATCGATATTGAGTCCGTCTATTGATTCATGTAATAGTACGGATAGGTGGGAAAATACTGCACTCATAACGAGAAGTCCTGAAGCCTTGTTGTTTGTTCATAATCACCGGCTTTTTCAATGCTGAGATCTTCAGCCACTTGCGCATGCCAAGTATCTTGTTGCCATATTTCAAAGCGATTACGTTGCCCCACTAGCATGATTTCTTTTTCTAGCAAGGCATATTGTCGTAGCGTAGGCGCAAGCAACACTCTGCCGCTTTTGTCCATGTCGACTTCAGTTGCATAACCAATAAGCAAACGCTGAATGCGTCGCTCGTCAGGATTCATAGTTGAAAACTCACTGAGTTTTAACTCAATTTCTTCCCATTCGGGAAGTGGATAAAGCAGCAAACAAGCTTGTCTGTTGTCAACAGTGCACACCAGTTGTCCCTGGCAATCATCCATAAGGGATTGACGATAACGTGTGGGTATCGTCAAACGCCCTTTAGAGTCAAGATTGATTGCGTTAGCGCCGCGGAACATACCCCTAGCCTATTTGTTATTTAGTAGTAGCATTATTGTTGTTATTGTTTTGCTGTTTATCTGGTTGCGCTGATGATTTGATTATTACTAAACAAATTACCCACTTTACCGCAAACAAAACCCTTTTTTGCCACTTTACCCCACTTTTTGACAGTTTATGTACTTACCATGGGAATTGTCAAGTTTTTTTACAATGCATTTGTATTAATTTTAAACAATTTTGAAACGGCTGTTTCAAAAACGATGCTCTAAACGGCGAGGTAAAAAAGATATAACAGCTTGGAAGAGTAGCTACAGTAGTATTATTAGGAGTATTCAGGCAAAAAAAAACACCCTTGATGCTGTTTTAAAAGCATCAAGGGTGTTTTATAGACTAATTTAACTAAGCTGGTGTTTCGCTTGTTTCTTCTGCAGACTTTTCTGATATTTGAGTAAGTTGGATAGATTGTACTGGGTTATCAGTTTTGTTTGTTAGCTCAACTAAACGATTCAGTTGACCTAATGATAGCATCATTGAATAAGCTGCACCTAAATAACCAGACTTATGCAGCGCTAATACTTTATCGTCGTCTAACGCAACTAACTTTTTCTCATTGATTGACAATACGCCTGTTACATTGCGCACTTGGCCACTGCGATATTGTACTTTAATTTGAATTTCTTCTAATAAATCAAGCTCTTTGATTTGCTTAATAAAGCGCTGATTTTGTACTTCGCTATTAGCAAGATCACCCAAAAATTGTTGACGATTTTTAAGAAACTCTGATGGCTCACCGTCTTCAGTAAATAAAGCTTCGCCTTCGTCTGAAATTTGAGAGCTGTTTTCATCAATAAATACGCCAAGCTTGTCGCCATCAGGACGAATATCAAAAGGATAGCGTTGAATATTTAATGGCACATGAGAGGCTTGCCAACGGTCTTCTGACCAAAACAAATTATTACCTTGCTCTAGACCAAGCATAGCAACGGTGTGTACGTTTTTAGTTGCCGGATCTTCGATAAATACTAGGGGCATAATGCCAGCTAATTGAGCGAACTCGCGAATGGTCGCAGCTGCTAAATGCGTTTTGCTAATTAAGTCAAAGTTTACTTTAGGCACAACTTTTAATGCGCTGTGCTTGTTTTTATCAAGTGGGATGTAATTGATCGCCATTATTTACTTCTCTATATTGTTTTTATGTCGAAACCGATGAGTTGGCTTTGAATATGTGATGAATATTAGCCGCGTATTATGGCGCATACACCTTTAAAAGTCACCTTATAACCAATTATTAACATTAAGTTTTTGTGTCATCATTTTACTAATGCTATCGAGTATACAAGTATAAAAGCTAAGATATTGTTTTATTGATTTTTTTTATTCTGTAATTGCAAATCAAGATAGTTGTTAAGCATTAACATCATTTGATTGTGAAGCGGGTTAGGCTCTGGAATGGCACAACGCTCAGACTGATTAACTTCGCTTTTTTGAAACCTCAGGCCAATCAGTTGTATTTGACTCATGGGTAAATCGGCATGACATAAATCATAGCTTTCATCAATTTTAAACACCACATGTTCGCCCTCTACTGCATTGACAAGCATGTCTACGCCCTTAAATGGGGTAACAATATCGGCCATTGAATGGGCAACAAACAACGGCATATAAATAGGCGTATTCGTACTAGTGGCGTCTTCTAACAACCCGCGAATATCTCGAATAACATCCATCAATACAAGTGCAGAAAACCCAGCCACCGAAGGATATTTATGAGGATGTGGCCCCATCGTTTCGTACTCACCGTCAATCCATTTAGCTAAGTGCTTAATACCCCAAATATTAGCCAGCGATTCAGCGGCGCCCGACAGAGCAAGCGCACCAGAGAATAACATGACGCCACTTATTTTATCTTGATTCAATAAGGCATATTGCACTGCTAATGCGCCACCTGTCGAAAAGCCACCTATAAAAACAGGTAGATCAAAACCATAGGCAAAATTCATGACTTGTTCGGTATGCTGATACCAACGCTGCTGCAAATTATCATCTTTCATATCAGCATTGGCGTCTTTTTTACCATGTCCAGGCGTAAGGGGTAAAATAACAATATAACCGCGGCGCTGAAGTTGTTGGCCAACATAATGCATGAAGTAAGGTGAGTCACTTAAGCCATGCTGCAACACTAACACAGCCTGGGGACCGTCTTTAGGCATCAAAATTTGGGGAGCATTTTGTGGGTTTTTTAAACTATTGGCGCAAAACCCATATTCACTACTAGTGTTTTGTGGGCACGCATAAATATTACCGAGTTCAGGCGCGTATATAGCAGTAAACTGATCGCGTTGTTCACTGCTAAGAGTTTTTGCAAATAGCGGTAACGATACCAACATTACGCACAATGTACTCAGGACATAGTTAACTACGTTCATTTGATACTGGTTACCTCTATTAAAACAGTACGTTGATATTAACTAAAGAACGCCGTTAAGTCGTCGCTACCACCAATATGCTTACCACCAATAAATACTTGCGGCACGGTGTCACGGCCACTTATGGCTTTCAATGAGGCTAACGATGCGTCTTTACCCAATACGATTTCTTCATACTCAAAGCCTTTTTCAGCTAGCAATGCTTTTGCCTTAGTACAAAATGGACAGCCCGGCTTTGTAAACAAGGACACCTCTTGCGGGGCAACTTGCCCTGGAGCCAAGTAAGCCAACATGGTATCGGCATCTGATACTTCAAACGGGTCGCCTGGTTTATTCGGTTCAATAAACATTTTCTCAACAACGCCGTTATTTACCAGCATAGAATAACGCCAGCTACGCTTGCCAAACCCTAAATCAGCCTTGTCTACAAGTAGGCCCATGCCATCAGTGAATTCACCGTTACCATCGGGCACCACTGTAATATTGCCGGCTTCTTGATCAGCAAGCCATGCATTCATTACAAAGGTGTCGTTTACCGATACACAGCATATTTCATCAACGCCAAGGCTTTTGAAAACGCCGGCCAATTGATTATAACGAGGTAAATGCGTAGAAGAACAAGTAGGGGTAAATGCACCCGGCAATGAAAACACAATTACTTTTTTATTTGCAAACAACGATGTAGTATCGAGTTGTTTCCAATCTTCGCCATCGCGCACTGGCCACGTAACATTGGGTACGCTAGCGCCTTCTTTATTTGGCATGTCAGCAGGGTGAGTCATGTATTCTCCTAGGTATTATTTTTTAAATCTTCTAAATGGTATTTATCAATTAGCGAATATAAAGTTGGACGAGTAATGCCAAGTAACTCTGCCGCTTTCGACATATTTTGTTCTGCTTGATGATAGGCTTTACGAATAGCTTTACTTTCCGCAATTTCACGCACTTCACGTAAGTTAAATATCACATCAACTTCGTTCGCACTGGTGTCAAATAAACCTAAATCGTCGGCTTCAATGTAACTGCCCTCAGCAAGCACAACTGCAGACTTTAGCTTATTTTGTAATTCGCGTATATTGCCAGGCCAAGGGTGGTTTAGCATGGCATTAATCGCATCTTCGCTAAATCCTTTTACCTTTGACTGGTATTCTTCTTTGTACATGTTTAAAAACGTTTTGGCGAGCAATACAACATCATCGTCGCGGTCTTTCAGCGGCGGAATTGTGATGCTAATTTCACCTACTCGATAGAACAAATCTTCTCTGAATGTTTGTTCTTTTACCATGCTATGTAAATCGCGATGGGTAGCACATATTACCCGTACATCAACAGGAATTTCGCTGCGCCCGCCTACTCGCTCAATTACTCGCTCTTGTAGAAAGCGCAACATTTTTGCCTGTAAACCAATAGGCATGTCGCCAATTTCATCTAAAAACAAGGTGCCTTTTTGGGCCGTTTCAATTTTTCCTACACTGGTTTTGTTAGCACCAGTAAATGCACCTTTTTCATACCCAAACAATTCACTTTCAAGCAAATTTTCTGGAATAGAAGCACAGTTTATGGCAATGAAAGGCTTGTCTTTACGATGACTATGCTCGTGAATACTGCGCGCAAACACTTCTTTACCGGTTCCGCTTTCGCCCAATAACAGCGTACTTATATCTGTTTGCGCAATTTTTTCGGCTTTTCGGCTGGCGCCCAAAATAGCGTCGCTATTGCCTACAATTCTGCCCATGCTGATGGTACTTTTGCCTAGCATGCGGTTTTCATATTCCAAGGCCGCTAGATTCAATGCGCGTTCAATTAACAGGTTTATAATATCGCTGTCGATAGGCTTTTGGTAAAAGTCATAAGCGCCCAATTTAACTGCCTCAAGCGCAATATCTTTTTCATTGTTGCCCGTTACCACAATCACTTTGGTATGCGGTGCTAAGGATAATATTTCTTGCAGTGCCAACAAACCTTCTGATGCATTTGCAGGGTCAGGGGGTAAGCCTAAATCAAGCGTCACTACACTGGGTTCATTCCTGCGTAACTGTGCTATTGCAGATGGACGGTCGGCGGCAAATGACACATCAAAATCAGTAAGCGCCCATTTTAATTGTTTTTGAATACCTAGATCGTCATCTACAACAAGGATTTTTCCCTTTTTACTCATACGTTTCCATCATCCTGTACTAGAGGAATAAATACAGAAAAACAAGTTCCTGCCCCTTCCTCACTTTCTACTAGTAGGTTGCCGCCAATACCCTGCAAAAATGTTTTTGCATCGTAAGCACCAACACCCATACCTGCATTGCCTTTGGTGGTTTCAAACGGTTTAAATAACTTGTTATCAATGAACAAACGGCTCATACCAACACCAGTATCGGTGATTTTAACAATAATATGAGTGTCATTACTGCTAATGTCTAAGTTAACCGAGCCATCGTCAGCAGTAGCCTGCTGCGCATTGTCGATTAAATGATACATCACGTTAGCCAATTTGTCTGAATCAATTACGGTGTAAAATGCTGTGGTAGTTGTTAATACCGGGATTGGCAATATGCCGGCACATTTGCTAGAAATAAGCGTATCGAGTAATTCAGTCACATTAGTATTTTGTTTAGTGGCGCCCGAATCGGCCGACTTGTCCATTAATTGCTTTAACATTTTATCCATACGAGCTTTGGTATGCTCTAGGGTTTCAAACGTATCGTCTATAAACTCAGGATTGTTTTTATGCTGTTTAGCATTTGCAAGTAGCAAATTAATTTGTGCAAGTACGTTTTTTAAATCGTGTACCACAAATGCTGACATACGGTTAAAGGCAGCAAACTGGGCATTTTCAGTTAATGCTTGAGCGCTTTCTGCCTGAAATAAGAAATTTCCGGTTTGTTCCGTAACCGCAATAAGGTAATCTCGAATTTCCCAATTCAAGCTTCGCTTTTGCGCACCCGCTGCATTTAATAATACCATGCCCCATAATTCGTTTTGTTTATATATAGGCACAATAAGCTGATAAGGAAATGCTGCAATCATTTTATTTCGAATCGATAGGTCATTGTACAATTGCGGCTTCACACGCATTTCGTCTACATCAATAATCCACGATTTGTGCTGGAAATAGCTAACTAAAGCGGCATAGTCGGCACTTACATTTGCAGCGATACCGGTAGTAGCATTATTTATGGTAGCAACGTCTACACAATATTGCCCTTGTAGTTTCACCAATAATCCTTGCTCGTACTTAATGCTTTTAGCCCAGCCCTGCAAGGCTATTTCGTATACCTGAGATAAGCTTTTGTTTTCCGTAGATAAGGTTTGCGTGAGTGCCAACCATTCAACTCGGTAATCAAACTGATTGGCATAGAAGTTTTTACTGATAAATATTTTTAGTTTGGTGCGAAACTCATTAGACGCAAACAAACTAAATAGCAACACGATAGCCACAAGAAACAATACGATTTGTACGGGAGCGCCCCACTCACCGCCAAAATAATTGACTAAATAACCCAACATAGCCATTACCATTAGGTAAGAGCCTGATAAAATTAACAAGGTGCTATGCAGTACTACTTCACGAGAAACAAATATTTCAATGCCCCACGTTTGTATGCGTCTAATTGCAAGAACTAAGAACGGGAGCAATATAATATACACATAGCCTCTAGCCACAAAAAACGTCCAGTCTACGGCATTGATCATGGCGGCGTTTGCATATGTAAAAAAGTCAAACGTAGTCAGTGCACCCAGATAGATAATAAGCGGCTTATATGCCCATTTTTGCTCACCAGATTGACGAAATACTTGTTCAAGCACCACCAATATTTGTACAGTGACTAAGGTAACCAATAAATATTGTAGCGATGGCGATACAATAGGCACAAACGCCACAAGCACAGAAATACTGGGGAAAACTAACATCATGTAGGTGTGTGGACGACGTATAAGCTCAAACAGCTGTGTTGTGTTGTGCTGTAAGCAGGCACTTAAAAACAATGCCCAAATCCACATTCTTATACTGTCTAATTGCGTGTACTGGCGCATCTCATACACCCAATTAACCAAATCTAGGTGTGCTAAGGCCCACGCAAATGTTACTACCGTTGCACTTAGCAACAAATTTTTTGTGAGGCTTTTTTTCCTAACGGTTAGCAACAAAAAAATCAGTAGCAAATAACCAAATGCAGTAACGCCGTAGCCAGTATTAAATAGCAAGTGAACTACCTTTTTTGAATCAACAAACTACCAATTGAATAACCCGCCCCAAATGAACACAATATACCATAGTCACCCGCTTTTAAGTCTTGGTTATGTAGATGAAACGCGATAACCGAGCCTGCTGATGCCGTATTTGCATATTCATCAAGTACTACAGGCGCTTCATCAACAGTGGCTTCACGCCCAAGCAGGCGCTTAGAAATTAAAGTATTCATATTAATATTCGCTTGGTGTAACCACCAGCGTCTTAAATCAGTTGGCGTAAGCTCATGCTTGGCTAAATGTTCGGTAATGTGCTGCGCGGCAAGCGGACAAACTTCTTTGAATACTCTGCGCCCTTCTTGGTGAAACAGTTTATCGGGCGCATAGGGGTCAACATCAGTTGCATGAGTAATATAGCCAAAGTTTGAACGAATAGTATTTGAAAACTGCGTCAGCGCTTTTGTACTCAATACGTTATAAGCGTGCTCGCTGGTAACGGTTTCAGCGGTTTCTAATACAGTAGCTGTTGCCACGTCGCCAAAAATAAAGTGGCTATCACGGTCTTTATAATTTACCTGCGGTGAAACTAACTCAGGATTAATGACCAATACGGCTCTGGCATTGCCGGCGGCAATCATTTCATATGCGCGGTGCATACCAAAGGTAGCAGCAGAGCATGCTACAAGCATGTCAAAACCAAAACCTTTAATACCTAATTCTTCTTGTACTTCAATTGCTATTGCTGGATAAGAACGTTGCGTGTACGCACAAGACACGATTACGGCATCAATATCTTCCGGCTTTTTATTGGCTGCGGCTAAGGCTTTTTTAGCGGCATAAATGGCAATTTCAGCCTGCTGAGATAATTCGTCATCACCGCGCTGTTCAATTATGGGCCGCATTCTATGAATATCAAGCACACCCTCTTTAGCGTAAATATAACGACGCTTAATACCCGACGCTTTTTCAACAAACTCTGCGCTTGAATGCGGTAATGCTGTCACACTTCCATCTGCAATATCGTTGGCATGTTGTTCGTTAAAGTGATCGGCGTAAGCATTGTAAGACGCGATAAGTTCCTCATTTGTAATACTGTGAGGAGGCGTCCACAAACCTGAACCGCTTAATACCACTTGCTGCATAAATATTCCTATAAATTTTATTGTGCGTGGCGCTGGTGTTTTCTTCATCAAGAATAAAGAAAGTAAGCAGCGCAAACTTTTCCTAAATGGTAGTCTTTACCTGAACAGGGTTCAAGTTGCTTTGTGAATTAGGCCAAGTAATAACAAATCGATTTCCAGTTGTATAAGTGTGATCGTATTCTACCGTGCCATTATAACTACCGAGTATTTCGCGAGCTAAACTTAATCCTAAACCATGTGCCGAATCTTCTTGATACTCATGGGTGCTATAAAATAAGCGAAACATTTGAGACTGAACCTCTGCGCTTATATTTGCGCCATTGTCAGTAACAGTTATAACTTGCCCTTGAGGACTGCGTTTTGCATCAATGCTAAGTTGCGGCGCTGATTTTGTATTATGCGTCACAGCATTATCAACTAATGCTGATAACACTTTCTGAAACGCAGTAAATGGCAACGTTATCGCTTTATCTGCAACAATGGCTTTGACATTGTGCTGCAAGGCGGCAAGGGTATCAGATACACAGCTGGATAAATTAATACTAACAGAGGTTTGTTTATCGCGCCCTGCAAAACAATAGTCGTGTAACGATGCCAAGAGTTTACATACCCGTTTTGCACGAATATTCAGTTGCGCTAAATTGTCGTTAATTTCTTCATTCTCTAAAAACGCAACATCGTCTTGCAACCACTTGATGAGTTTGAGCATACTGTTGGCAGGGGCACGAACGTCTGATGCAAGCATATTAGCCACTTCGTCTAAATCGACATTTTTTGCTTGTAGCATCCTTATTAGCTCATATTGCTCGGTCAAGTTATAGCTAATACCAAGAATATAATCGCCACCCGTGCGCGTGGTAAAACGTGTTTTTGTGGTCTCCAGCACGCGGCGCTCGCCGGAGAGAAAGTTAATAGTTTCAATGACTTTGTTTACGCCATCAGCAAACGCTTTTTTATCGTTCTCTAAAAATACCTTGCGCTGCTGCTCATCATCGTCTTCAACGGTAGTAAAACCAATAACGCTATCTTGTGCTTCGGGTGGATAAAATGACAAAAATGTCTCGTTTGCATAAACGATTCGAGCATCAATATCTTTGGCAAAGATAGCATAGTCTTGAGTGTCTGCAATGAGTTCTTGAAATTCTTCTCGGTCTTGATTTAGGCGCTTATACTTTTGTGCGATTAAGCGGTCTATGATGCTTTGCTGAAACAACTTCGCCACAGCTGGAACACTCGATATATCGGGTTTTAGCTTGTCTCCATACAATACAATGCAACCATCAACACCATGCTTTAAGTCGCTTAAATACAATAACACGCAACAATCAATGGTACCGGCTAAACAATTGCGTTTTATCTTTGCTAAATAATCGTTATTGCATTGTTCGTTATACACCTGAATATTTGACTGTAATTTTTGAGCAATGTCATCTTCGTGAATAAGGTCGTCAAACATGACGCTGTTATCACTTAATTCTTGGGCGTTATACCCTAGTATGTTGCTAATATTGTTGCTTGCAGTGTGAATCGGCTCCCCCGTTAAAGCACTTGTTTCCACTACGCATACCGACGAGCTTTGTAACACGCTATTTAACAGTTTGTTGTCGGTGTTGCTCATGCTGGCTTAATTACCTTTTCGTCTGTTATAGCGGTTTAGGTATGGGGAGTAATTCTGAAATAATTTGACCCACATACCTAAATAATTGCATGCGAGTAGTGCCCATTCGCCAAACTAAGCCAATTTCTCGAAAAGCGGCATTATCGGGGGGTAAAGCAACCACATCAGTACCGCGTAAAATGCCTTTGTGCAAGGCCATGGCGGGCACAAAAGTGTAGCCCATTTTGCTATTCACTAACGATACCAGAGTGTGTAAGCTGTTTGCCGTTAACGAACTCACCTGCGACTTATGTGCTAATGAGCATGCCGCAACTGCATGTTCAGTTAAACAATGTTCTTTTTGCAGTAAAAATATGCTGTTGTGGGGCAATAAGTCAATATCGACCTCTTGCGGTAACTCTGCGGCTTTGTCTTTGTGTGCAATAAGATGAAACGGATCTTTCCCCAACACCAGTTGTTTGCATCCTGGTGTTTTCATGGGTAAAGCCAATAATAATGCGTCAAGCTCACCATCAGACAACTTAGCGGTAAGGTTGTCAGTAGTATCTTCCAATAATTTAAGTTCTAAATTTGGCAGCGCACTTTGAATAGCATTAATGAGTGGCTCAAAAATAAACGGCGCAATAGTGGGGATCACGCCCAATTTTAATGAGCCTGTTTGCCAATTGCCTGAAGATTCAGCAAACGCCATCCAGTCTTGAGTTTGTTGCAACAGTAATTTACTTCGTTCAACAAGCGCCTCACCAAAGTCGGTAAACACAAATGTTTTGTGCTCACGCTCAAGCAACTGCTGGCCAAGTGTTTCTTCTAGGTTTTGTATTGCCGCGCTTAGAGTAGATTGACTAACGTTGCACTTTTGTGCGGCACGCAAAAAGTGCTGCTCTTTGTGCAGCACAGTTAAATAATGTAGGTGTTTTAAATTTGGTAAACGCAAGGACAATCACTATTAGTTAACAATAACAGAGTAATAGCATACTACACGCCAAAAATCAGCCTCAACAAGTAGAAGAATACGATAGAGAAGAACGCACCTGCTGGTAAGGTGATTACCCAAGAGGTAACGATGCTTTTGATAGTTTTTGCATTTAGCGCTGAAATACCCTGCGCAAGCCCTACACCTAACACAGCTCCCACAAGGGTTTGTGTAGTGGAAATAGGTAAGCCGGTACCTGAAGCAATTAGTACCGTAGTCGCGGCAGCGAGCTCTGCGGCAAAACCACGGCTAGGCGTTAAATGCGTGATGCCCTGGCCAATGGTTTTCATTACGCGATGACCAAATAATGCTAAGCCCATTACAATGCCGAAGCCACCAAGTGGTAATATCCACCAAGCGAGTGGTGAACTGGCTGCAATATCGCCTTCATTTGACACAACGCTGACAACCGCTGCCAACGGCCCAATGGCGTTAGCAACATCATTTGAACCGTGAGCGAACGCCATGCAACACGCCGTTAATACCATCAGTACCGCAAATACGCGTTCGACGCTGATGTTTTGTTGCTCTAGACTGATAGTGTCAATAGCGCCTTGCGAGTGCAGCATTTTCCGACTGAGCTTGCGCACAGTAAACATGCCCACTATTGCAGTTAATACACCAATACCAATCGCAAGCAGAATACCTTCCCAAAATGGCAAGCCCAAGCCAACATGCTTCAGGCCCTTTTTAATGGTAACTAGCGACATAATGAAACCCGCCAAGCCCATATATAAAGGAATATATTTAACAGCAGCCAACAATGGATGACGGCGGTCTAGTATGAGTTTTTTGGCGCTTAAGAATATGCCTACAGCAATGAGGCCAGAAATAGCAGGCGTAACAATCCAACTGCCTACAATGCCGCCAATTTTCGCCCATTCAACTGCTTCGGCACTTACGCCCACAGCGGTAAAACCCACAATTGCACCCACTATTGAATGCGTAGTAGAAACCGGCCATCCTTTATAGGATGCAATCACTAGCCACAAACCCGCGGCAAACAGTGATGAAATCATACCTAGCACTAAGAGTTCAGGAATATGGGTAAAATAATCGGCGTCAATAATCCCTTTGCGAATAGTTGCAGTGACTTCGCCACCGGCCAAATATGCGCCCGCAAACTCAAATACCATTGCAATAAGGATAGCTTGTTTTAAGGTAATCGCTTTAGCACCAACCGAGGTGCCCATCGCGTTGGCTACATCATTGGCGCCAATGCCCCAGGCCATAATAAATCCGACCACAGCGGCAAGCACTATGAGTATCAGGCCATAACTTTGTATTAAATCCATGAGAAAAAGAAAAAACTATCCGCTTAGAAATTAAGGTGCGAATATAAAGGCAAATACAGCAAACCGCAACCTTAAAACTCAGATACCTAAAAATGCCTGCAAAAAGACAACAAGCGAGCGCTTATTTTAACAAGCGCTTAACTGTTTTCTTCATACCTGCGCTGCCAAATTCGCGCCCATATGTTAAGTAGATTACATATTCACAAATATTTTTGCATCTATCGCCAATGCGTTCAAAGGCTCGTATAGCCCAAAGCACATCCATCCATAACGTAACATCATCAGGGTTTTGGCGTATTTCTGAGGCGGTATGCTCAAGTACTTTTTTATAAACCCTATCAATTTCTGCATCTTGTTGATGCGCAATCACTGCAGCTTTATCGTCTTGACGGGCAAAGGCATCAAAGGTTGCGCGCATCATGCCAATATTCCGGTTCCCAATATCCATCATACCCGCCAGTACCAGTTCAGATGCAGGAATTTGATTTTTTGTGACTAATTTAGCCACCCGCGCAATTTCATCGCCCATGCGCTCTAAATCAGTGGCCGTTTTTGACACCGTCATAACCAAACGCAGATCGCCAGCAGTAGGGTTTCGCTTGGCAATAATACGCATACATTCTTGTTCTACCTGCGACTCCATCGAGTCCACCCTACTGTCATTCAATGCCACCCGCTCGGCCAAACTGGGTGCATTTTCCTTTAGCGCTACCAAGGTGTTTAGCAATTGTTGTTCAATCACGCCGCCCATGGTTAACACCGAGTGCTTTAAACTTTCAAGCTCTTGATTGTATTTCGCTGAAATATGCGTATTTAGTTGTATTTGACGGCGCACAATAATATTCCTATGTTATCCATATCGACCAGTAATATAGTCTTCCGTTTGTTGCTTGTTGGGCATCGTAAATAATGAATCACTGTCGGAATACTCTATCAGCTCACCCTTGTGTAAAAATGCTGCATAATCTGACACGCGGGCGGCTTGTTGCATATTATGGGTAACAATTACCACTGTGCACTGCTTTTTAAGCTCTACAATTAATTCTTCAATATACAAAGTGGTGAGTGGGTCTAGTGCAGAGGTGGGTTCATCAAGCAACAAAATACGGGGTTCTAGAGCTAAGGCTCTCGCAATCATCAAACGCTGTTGTTGGCCACCAGACAAGGTTAATGCAGATTCGAATAAGCGGTCTCGTACTTCATCCCATAAAGCTGCGCGCTTCAATGCTTTCTCCACGCTGTCATCAAGCACTCGACGGTTGGTTTCGCCTTGAATACGCAAGCCAAAACAAACGTTGTCGTAAATGCCCATCGGGAAGGGATTAGGACGCTGAAATACCATGCCAATTTGGGTGCGTAATCGCGACACTTGCTCACGTTTATTGTAAATATTGCGATCGTCAATCCACACTTCTCCACTCACTTCGTGGCTGCTGATAAACTCGTTCATTCTGTTAAAACTATTCAGCAAGGTAGTTTTACCACAACCGCTTTGCCCAATAAGGGCGGTAATTTTATTTTTAGGAATACGAATGCTGATATCGTTCAACACTGATTTATTATTTAATTTAACGCTCAAATTTTTTACGTCAATACTGGTTAAAGACGCCGAAAACTCTTCTACAGCTAATACTTCTCGTTCGAATAGCTTAAACATAAGGTGACAACCGTTTATATTTTTTTCGCAATTTATTACGCAATATTATTGCAGTAACATTAAGTAAAAACACAATGAGTAGCAACAACATACACGTCGCAAACATCAGTGATGAAACTTGTGACTCTGTTTGATTGTGAAATGCGCCGTCGTAAATAAACACCCCTAAATGCATAAACTGCCGTTCAAGGTGCACAAACGGAAATTCGCTATCAATGGGCAATGTAGGAGCAAATTTTACTGCTCCCACCAAAATAAGCGGTGCAACCTCACCTGCCGCTCGGGCAATCGCCAATATTACCCCAGTTAGCATGCCTGGGCTTGCCATTGGCACTACCACCTGCCGTATCGTTTCATATTTAGTCGCGCCAAGTGCAAGTGCCCCGGCGCGCAGATTATTCGGTACTCGGCTTAACCCTTCTTCTGTAGCCACTATCACCACCGGTAATGTCAAAATACCCATGGTCAGTGCAGCCCATAATAAGCCTGGCGCACCAAACGTAGGCGAAGGCAGAGTGCTGCTAAATAAAAGTTGGTCAATGGAGCCGCCAATAGCATAAACAAAGAAACCCAGTCCAAACACGCCATACACGACCGAAGGAACGGCTGCCATATTGCTAACACTGATACGAATAAATGTAGTTAGCTTGTTAGCCGGCGCATATTCGTGTAAGTAAATCGCCGCAATAATACCAAAAGGCGTCACGAATACAGCCATTAATATCACCATTAGCAATGTGCCAAAAATAGCAGGAAACACGCCTCCACTAGTCGCGGCTTGTTTTGGTGATTCACTTAAAAATTCAAATAAGCGCGAAAAGGTAAACTTAATGGTTTCGAACGCGCTTAAGGTATTCGGTTTATATAGCGACTGCACACTAATAATAGGAATACTAACAAGCTGCTCATCCGCTAATTGCATTCGTACGGCGTATTGCTGTATTTGTTGATTAATAGTATTGGCATATTGTTGCCAGCGCGCGAATTCTTCTAATTTGCGTGCAAATGCAGGCGTGTCAGCGCTGACTTTACGTTTGTTAAAACCATCTATTTCTTTGTGCAACGCTTGTAGCTTGTTCAACTGAATATCAGTGCGATTTGCCGACAAAGTATTTACCGTAGTCATTACGCTACTTAATTGCGATAAGGTAAACGGCTCCCCGTTTTCACCTAACAATGCATTTAAATGCCCAAGATATTTTTTACCCGCTTGTGTGGTCAACAAATACAAGTCATCAGCTTTATTTACACTCACCGTTGGCGTCAGTGTTTGAGCATTTAAATACTGCTTTGCTAATTTATTTTCGATGTTTTTTAATAAAGTACTGGCTGAATCATGACTCAGCACATAATTAACACGTGATGCCGTTGCCGTGTTTTCTGCAGGCATGTAAGTCACGATTTTGTATGTAGACATGGGCAAAAAATAGCGCCCCCCCTGAATACTCACAAACACAATTAAGCCAAAGAGGATAATAAGCAAACTGATACACGCCAACATTGCAGTCATTTCTACCAACGAGTGCTGTAATTTGTTTTTAAAATAATGCGGTAGCCACTTTGCGATATTCATATTATCCATTCCGCTGCATTTTGCGTTTGAGGAGCGACGCAATGGTGTTAATAATGAATGTAAATACAAACAAAATTGCCGCAGTTAAAAACAGCACGTGGTAAAGCGTTGAATCTAGCTGCGCTTCCTGTAATTCAATCGCTAGGTTAGAGGTAAGAGTGCGTAAACCTGAAAACAAATCCCAATCGGCAATAGGTGTATTACCGGTAACCATTAATACAATCATCGTTTCGCCAAAAGCACGGCCAAAACCCAACATGATAGCTGAAATAATACTGGGTAAAGCAACAACTAGTACCACTTTAAACAAGGTTTGTACTGGCGTTGCGCCGAGCGCAAAAGCGGCTTGCTTGACCCCATCAGGCACCTCGTATAGCGCATCATCAATAAGGGTATAAATAGTAGGCGCAATTGCAATACCCAACGCAACCGACACTACTACCGCTGTTTTTGACAACGTAAATGTTGAGAGCATGTGTACGGCATTATCGCCGTGTGAAAACATGTTTAATTCAAAATATAAAGCGCTCAGCACAAATATCATCACTAACGCCAATATAAATACCAAGCCATTAAGCATAAGTTGCCAATGTTTCAATTCTGTTTCAGCAATAATGGGCTGCATGTAATTGTGCGCTACTGCCATCATTAGTATTACGGCCGGCAACATAACAATTACCACAAAAATTCCCTGCATGTATTGTTGTGCAAAGGGAGCAATCCACACGGCTGCAATAAAGCCAATAATCACTGACGGAATTGCTTCTAACATTTCAATGATGGGTTTGATTGCCCCCCGCACCCTAGCACTTGCAAAATAAGCAGTATAAATTGCCGCTCCAAGCGCCAAGGGAATGGCCACTACCAATGCCAATAATGACGCCTTTAAGCTGCCCATGATTAACGGTACAACACTGTACTTTGCAGCTTGATAGTCAGACGACATTGAGGTTTGCCAAATGTATTGAGGGGCCTCGTAACCGGCGTATATATTTTTACCAAATAGAGTTTCAGTACTCGTCATGCCCGCCAAATTGCTTGTTTCATAGTATGAATAACCATTTGGCGTGACCGCGACTAATTCTCCACGAGAGTAGTACACCTGCAAAAACTGTGGAAGTAAACCACTGGAGGTCATACTATCGCCGGTAACGCTGTTTACAATCAACAGCTTGTTTTGATTAAACGACACTACAATAGCGTTGTGTTGAGAATCTAAGTGATACGCCGCAATCGGCTTTTGCATCACCTGCGCGTTCGCATCGGTTTCTGTAAGGGGGGCAAAATCCATTGGGAAATCACTGAAAAAGTGCTCTTTTATCACAAATCGGCCACTGGCGTTGTATACATTATACTTGTGAAAGCCACTATTGACCGAAACAATCACTTCCAATGAATTGGCCAGCACATCTATTTGTTTGACTTCGGAACTAAGTGAGATTTCCTGCAGGCGCTCCTGAGTTTTGTTAAACATGCTAAGTGTTTGCTTATGTGCCGTAATAACTTGATTAAACTTCATAATTGGAGCAATCACATCAACATTGATAAAACGCTGTACCACTGGGGCTGATAAATCTGTTAGTTCATGCCAAAATGCTAATACATCAGAACCTTGATGCTTGGCAACAAACAAGCGATCATCTTGAAAACGAACTAGCCACGGCGAATCTGGATCGAAGCGCGTAAAATCAACAGGTAAAGAAAATGAACCCCGTAAACTAAGTCCATACTCGGCCTTCTTACTTATTTCATAGAGCTCGAATAAGCCGCGTTCACTTACCGTGGCCAATAAGTTTTGTTGATTACCTACAATTCCTATTACTTGTTTATTGCATTGAGTAATAAACTTTCTACTTCTGTCGGCACTATTGTTAGCTAAAGAAGATAAGGGCTTGAGTGCAATGCTACAGCCTTCAGAATGGATACTTACCCACTCTCCGTTTATATCTAACACGCCAATACTAGTAGCCGCGTCGTTGTCAGCAATACTGTATTTAAATTCAAAAGCAGGAGACTGAAATAATGGCGCGGCATTATAAAGAATGTGAAAAATAAGGGTAGCAAACGTGGCAAGCACCAAAAAGCCAAATACGCCCACCATTCGACCGAAAGCATAATCTCGACGTACACGTTTTGCATCTATTTGCTTAGTTTTGCTTTTCATTTCTTGGTTTTAATATTAGATTCATAATGTTGCAACGTTTCTGCGATAATAAAGCACTTACAGGTGCACAAATCAACAAAAAGGTATTACTCATGCATGCAATGGTTTTAAGTATTATAGGCAAAGATAAACCCGGTTTAGTCGATGATGTTGCAAAAGCGGTGGCAAAAGCGCAAGGCAATTGGCTGAAAAGTAGCTTTTGTCATTTGTCTGGGCATTTTGCAGGCTTTGTTGAAATAATGCTACCACAAGCGCAGCAAAACACTCTGATTAAAGATTGTCATGCTTTGTCTGACTTACAAATAACGTTGATGCCCGCAAATACACCTGAGCAGAAAACGGCTAGCGCATTGCATATTAGTGTCACGGGTAACGATCGCCAAGGCATTGTGAGCGATGTTACGGGTGCATTGCGTCAATTTGATGTCAACATAGTAGAATTAGCAACTCAGTGCAAAAGTGCTCCGAATTGGGGCAGTCCTATGTTTAGCGCAAAACTGAAAATAGAAATACCGCTTACACTGGAAGCTGATTTGCTAAAAGAGGCGGTTGAAAACATTGCCGACGACTTAATGGTAGACATTTCAGAGGCGGAGTAAGCGCTACATAACACCGATATTAGACACCGTCGTAAATAATGAATTGCAATAACATTGTAAAACTGGAAAAAAGTAACTATGAGTATGATGTACTTCCCAAAGGAAATAAGTTGGTTGTCCTTCAACGAGCGCGTATTGCAAGAGGCTGAAGACGCAAATACACCTTTGATAGAGCGAATTCGATTTTTAGGGATTTACAGTAACAACCTTGACGAATTTTATCGTGTTCGCGTAGCCGACGTAAAACGCCAAATTACCATTTCACAAAACGAAGAAGACACCGCTACTGCCGAGACACTGATCGCCTTGTTAGGGCGTATTCAACAGAAGGTTCGAAAACTATCGGCCAAGTTTGCTCGCATTCATGGACAAATAACCAAAGAACTGACCCGTTACAACATTCATATTCTTACTTATAATCAGTTATCAGAAAACCAAGCTAAGTGGGTTAGCGATTTCTTTAGGAACCATGTATTACTGCATGTTGCGCCTATTCTTCTAGATAATAAGGTGCAACTTATCCAGCGTTTAAACGACAGTTCAGTGTATTTAGACGTGGCGTTGTATCGTCCTGGCAAAAATACCAAGTACGCGGTGGTCGAAATACCGACCAATGCCACCAGTCGATTTGTACTGCTGCCTGCAGAGAAAACGCGCAAGAAAAAACAAATTATCTTGCTCGATGACATCATCAAATTATGTATACATGAAATATTCAAAGGATTTGTAAAATTTGAATCAGCAGAAGCGTATTCATTTAAAATCACCCGCGACGCCGAATATTCAATCAACGACGAAATTGATGAAAGTTATGTTGAAAAAATGTCTGAAAGTATGAAACAACGCTTAATTGCCGAGCCTGTTAGAATCATTCATGATTCAGGTATGCCTGAAGAAATGATTTCAGATTTACGTAAACGCTTGCGCATATCGTCGACAGACACCATTCAATCAGCGGGACATTATCGAAACTTTAAGGACTTTATTGGCTTTCCAAATCCTGGGCGCGCGTATTTAGAAAATACCCCGTTAAGAAAAATAAAGAGCAAAGCGTTTGTTGAACATGACACCGTTTTTGAAGCCATCGATAAACAAGATATTTTATTGTATTACCCATACCATGATTTTTTACATTTTACCGAGTTTGTGCGTCAAGCTGCTTTCGACCCAATGGTGAAACACATTCGCTTAAACATTTATCGCGTGGCATCTCAATCACGCATTATAAGTTCGTTAGTAGATGCCGTTGATAATGGTAAAAAAGTGACCGTTGTGGTTGAGCTGCGAGCGCGTTTCGATGAAGAAAACAACATTGCCTGGTCAAAGCGAATGACCGATGCTGGCATAAAAGTTGTATTGGGTAACCCTAGTATTAAGATTCATAGTAAGTTGTGTATTGTTACCCGTGAAGAGCGCGGTAAAATTAGACATTACTCGCACTTTGGCACCGGAAATTTTAACGAAAAAACCGCGAAAATATACACCGACTTGTCGCTTTTTACGTGTAATGAAGAAATGGCACTTGAAGGCATTCAGGTGTTTGACATGATTCAAAATCCCTACCGTAAAATTCGCTTCAATCATTTACAAGTCTCGCCAATTAATGCAAGAAGCAAAATTCAATCCTTAATCCGTCAAGAAATTCAACGCAGCACAGAAGGATGTTTTGCCCGTATTACAATAAAAATTAATAACTTGGTTGACCAAGAGTTGATTGACGATTTATACCGAGCATCGCAAGCGGGTGTAAAAGTACGCGCTATTATTAGAGGAATGTGTGGATTAATACCTGGCATTCCTGGGCGCAGTGACAATATAGAAGTCATTAGCATCGTGGACCGGTTTTTAGAACACCCGCGCATTATGGTGTTTGAAAACGGCGGTGACAGCAAAGTATTTATATCGTCTGCTGACTGGATGACGCGAAACATGGATTATAGAATTGAAGTTGGTTGCCCGGTTTATTCCGCCGATGCCAAACAAATGATTGCCGACTTACTAGAACTGCAGTTTCAAGATACCCTCAAAGCTCGTGTAATAGATGCGGAACAAACCAACGAATATGTTAAACGCGGTAACCGCAAAAAACTGCGCTCGCAAATTCAGATTCATCAATATTTAAGTAAACGAGAAGGCTAAAAGTTTGAGTGACTTGTACAAGGTATTTGATGATAGTCAGCAGCGAAAATCTGAGCTTTACGCGGCCCTTGATATGGGCTCAAATAGTTTTCATTTAGTGGTCGCTAGGGTAGTTGCTGATGCGGTGCAAATTGTAAGTAAGGTCAAGCAAAAGGTACGCCTCGCCGAGGGTTTAGATAGTGATCACATCCTATCAGACGAAGCTATTGTCAGAGGCGTGAAAACCTTGGAAAGTATGCAAGAAGCTCTACAAGGTGTAGACCCCAGCGCGATGAGGATTGTTGCAACCCACACTTTACGCCGAGCAAAAAATGCTCGAGCCTTTTTACGCGCGGCGAAAAAAGTCTTTCCGTATCCCATAGAAATCATCTCGGGCAGTGAAGAAGCGCGGTTAATTTTTGTAGGCGTAGGCAGCCATCAAGCTAATCCCGGCGAAAAACTAGTATTTGACATTGGTGGTGGTTCAACTGAATTTGCATTGGGTCAAGGTACTGATGCAAGCATGTGTAAAAGCCTGCAAATGGGCTGCGTAGTATACAACCAAAGGTACTTTAGTAATGGCGATATTAATAAGAAAAACACCTCAGACGCAATTACTGCAGCGAAGGTTGAACTTGAAATAGTTGCAGGCAAACTAAAAAATTGTGCATGGCAACATACTATTGCCAGTTCAGGGACTGCTCGTTCTGTTTGCGCGAGTATAAATCTCAATTTGCAACAATCGATCGATACTCCTGTCTCTTATTCACAGCTTCAACAGCTTTTACATCAATGCATAAAAGCAAGCCATTACACAAACCTTAACTTTGATGGACTGAGTGACGATAGAAAGCCTGTTTTTGTGGCAGGTCTATGTATTCTTCTAGCTATTTATGAATCTCTGCAGCTTAATCATATTACCTTTAGTGAAGCCGCCTTACGGGAAGGTGTGATCTACGAATTACAGCCAACTCATAGCTCACAAAATGTGCGGGTACGAACTGCTCAAAGTTTAGCGACGCGGTACGACGTTGATACTACCTTTGCGCATAAAGTGCTGACCACGAGCATGCATATATTTGATAGCGTGTCCGTACCGTGGGAATTGAATTTACCCCATCACAGGCACTTGTTGGGTTGGTCAGCCCTATTACACGAAGTAGGCCTTCATATTAATTCTAGAAGTCTACAAAAGCATTCCAGTTACGTGTTGCTTAATTCCGAATTGCCCGGTTTTAACCAAGACCAACAAAGCATCATTGCGCAACTTGTTCGCTATCATCGGAAAAAAGTAAAATGGGATGACATCTCACAAGAGTCATCCATTGAGCATCAACAACTTTGTTATTTATTGGCAATACTTCGTATCAGTGTATTGTTAAATATAAACAGGCACAAAATGAATATGCCAGCTTTTTCAGTAAAAGCTGAGGCGAATAGCCTTTACCTAAAGTTTGAAGCAGAATGGTTTAGCTTGTCACCTTTGTTGTTAGCCGATTTAACAAAAGAAAATACGTATTTAAAAGCGCTAGACATAAATTTGTCGATTTTATAACCACAACGATTAATCAATGAATTTTGTACTTATGTTATAAAGTTACACATAAGGTCACTCCCCTGTACGTATTAATTTTAGCGGGCTGATCACACAAAAATATTTCAATTTTGTGATTTGTTGCAATTATTTTGTAATTATTACAATAATTTTTTGAACTATTTTAGAATCCTTTGAACATTAAGTTGACCGCGCCATACTCTTGCGTTTAATATCAAGGGGAGAACAAAATCTCGATATATACTAAAAATCGTAAAACGGTATCCAAAAACCGTATAAAACGATTATATTCACTATTATCTAGTGGTCTAGGGAGACTAAAAATGTTTAGAAATACAAAACTAACGAAGTCTGTAAAGCTAGCTCTTGCGTTTGGCGCAGTTTCGAGCGTTGGTTTCACAGGTAGCGCGTTTGCACAATCAGCAGACGAAGCAGAAGCAGATGTAATAGAAAAAATTCAGGTAACAGGTTCACGTATTCGCCGTGCAGATATGGAAGGCGCATTACCGGTTACTGTTATTGATCGCGAAGCAATCGAGTTTTCAGGTCAAACTTCAGTTGCTGACTTACTACGTAACACAGCGTTTAACTCAAGCGGTTCATTCCGTCCACAATCTGGTTCATCAGCACAAGGTGTTTCGCAAATCAGTTTACGTGGCCTAGGTGCAAGCCGTTCATTGGTATTGGTAGATGGCCGTCGTTTAGCGCGTTCGCCGTCAACTGGTTCAAGCCAAGATTTGAATAACATCCCTGCAGCAGCAGTTGAGCGTATTGAAATATTAACCGACGGTGCGTCTGCGGTATATGGTTCTGACGCAATTGGTGGTGTAATTAACATCATTACCCGTAAAGACTTCAATGGCGTTGAAATGCGTCTTGGTGCTGCACAAGTAGATGTTGAAGGCGGAGACCGCGAAGAAGGTTCTATTATCTTCGGTACTTCTTCTGACAAAGGCTCTATGCTTGGTGGTGTTTCATGGAACAAACGCGACATTATCTTTGCTCGTGACTTCCCATGGTATGACCCTGCATCGTCTGTATCGGTTAACTCTAACAACTTCGAAAACATTCCTACTACTACACGTACAGCAGTACCTGGTGGTTGTAATGAAACACCAGCATACTCGCTAACTACCTCAGGTTCTTCACTAGCAAACTCTGCTGGTAATCAAGAATTATGTTTGTTTAACTTTGGCTCAGTATCTGCTGACGAAGCGTCAACTGGCGTGGTTGGTTTCTTCTTGAACAGTCGTTATGAAATCAATGATGATTGGTCTTTATATTCAAACATGAATATTAGCAAAAGTGATTCTTTCGGTCGTTATGCTCCATCGCTAGCACGAATTCGTGTAGCTGCTGACAGCCCAAATAACCCGACGAACCCAGAAGCTCCGGTATATGACCCAGCATTTGGTGCTGAAATTGGTGGCGACAGCCAAGACGTATTTGTTCGTCACAGATTCGCAGCACTTGGTAACCGTGACGGTAACGTTGAAAACACCACTTCTGACCTTCTAGTTGGTGCTGAAGGTGAAATCGGTGATTTCTTTGTAGATTTCGGTGTACGCCGTAACCTATCTAAAACGTTTGATATCGGTCGTAACTACGTAGTAACTCCTATTGCAACAGACTACTTCAATAGCGGACAGTACGACATTCAAAACCCACTTGAAAACAGTGCAGACACACTTAATTCAATGAAGGCTACTATTTCACGTGTTGGTGAGTACAACACTGATGAAGTTTACGGTTCTGTTCAGTTCGATTTATTCGATATGGACGGCGGCGCTGCAATGATGATTGTTGGTGCTGAATGGCGCGACATCTTCTACACCGACCAGTACGATTCACTATCAGAAGGTGGTGCAATTGGTGGTTCTGCAGGTAACTCAGCTGGCGGTACTCGCCAAGCTAGCGCAATCTTCGTAGAAAGTGTGTTCCCTGTAATGGATGAGCTTGAAGTAACGGCTGCTCTTCGCCGCGACAGATACTCTGATTACGGTTCAGATGTTTCTCCAAAACTGTCTGTACGTTATAACCCAACTGACGAGCTTGTTATCAGAGCGTCATACGGTGAAGGTTTCCGTGCACCAACTATTGATATTTTGACGCAGCAGCCTTCGTTTTCTGCAGATTCTGTATCAGACGTTGATACTTGTCGTTCAATTAGCTCACCAGACAACTGTAGTACACAGGTTGACGCTACTGTAATCGCTAACCCAGGACTACAGTCAGAATCATCTACTCAATTCGCAGTGGGCGTAGCTTATGAAGCAACAGAATGGTTAGATTTCTCTCTAGATTACTTCAATATTGAAATCGATAACCGTATTCGTGGCTTCTCAGCACAGTTCTTAATTGACAGTATTGACGCTGGTGACCCAATTCCATCTGACTTCTCAGTAACCAGAAACCCCGTAACTAACGCAATTGAGTCAGTTGTACGTGGTTTTGGTAACGATGGTACACTTGAGACAGACGGTTTTGATTTAAACTTAAACACTAACTTTGACCTTAACGAGTTTGGTGGCTTAAGACAGAACTTGACATTGTCTTGGACAAATAACTTGTCTACAGATGGCGGCCGTAACTTCGTAAATGACGAAGGTACTCCTGAGTATAGAGGCGTATTCTCTAACATTTATTCAGTTGCTGATTTTGATATTGTTTGGAACATGAACTTCATCGCTAGTACTTCTGAAGATACTGTTGACGGCGTTCAAACTGGTCACATTCCAAGCTGGATCACTAATGACTTACAGGTTAACTATTCCACACCTTGGAATGGTAAAATCTCTGTAGGCGCTAGTAACATCGGTAATAAGCAACCACCATTATTCGCATTCGGTGGTCGTGATTATAACTTCAACCTATATGACGGTTACGGACGTGTAGTATATGCACGCTACCAACAAACTTTCTAAATTAGGCAGTTGTTAAAAAAAGCGAGCTTCGGCTCGCTTTTTGTTTTTATCAACAGTAGTAATCTGTATTACTTTTCATATTTCTAAATAGAGGTGTTCATATCAATGCAGGCAACAAACCCTTGGGATGATTATTGGAGAAATAACGACAGTACAAATAGCTTTGAATTTGATTATTCAACCACTGATGGCCCCTACGGTGTGGTTAATAAGTTTTGGCAAAACACGTATAAGACCTTTCTTACTGATGCCACAATTGTTGACATAGCAGCTGGAAATGGTGCGCTAAGTAACCTTTACTTACAATGTTCCGATGTACCGTCGTTTAAGCAATGGTGGAATGTCGATTCAGCTCAAACACAAGCCTTAGTCAAACATGAAGCTATACAATACACCTTGGCGTCAGCTGAATCACTGCCCTTTTCAGATAACAGTATCCAACACTTTGTAAGCATGTTTGGCATAGAATATAGCAGCTTAGAACGCTCATTAAGTGAGGTTAAGCGATGTTTGTCAGTTAATGGGACAAGCATATTTATGTTACATCATCATCAATCTATTATTAGCCAACAATCGAGAATAACCGTATCAGTGTTATCAAGGCTGGTATCTTCATCACTGTTTAACAATCTCGAGTCTTATCAAAGCCTAAGCAACCTTAAACAGCACCTATTGTCATCCTTGAATAATAGTTTAGCTGTATCAAAGCCACACGAACAAGACGACGTAAAGATAGTCGGTCAACAAGTGTTCAATATTATTCAGCAAAACCAAAGTTGTGAAAACACTGTCGTATTGCTATGTGAACTTAAATCACAACTGATTCATCAAACCACTAGGCTAGAGCAACAATTGTGTGCCGCAGACCAAAGCAGTGGCTTAGGTGATATCGCTAAGCATAGCCAGTATGAAGAGTTCGATATATCTGTACTGACTTATCAAGACAATGTGTTAGCTTGGACATTCAGTTATCAACAAACTGTTTAAATGTTTACATTTTTCTAAATTCAAGCCAAATAATATGCCAATTAAACTGGACTTATTTATCGTGAAACACTAGATTACTGAACCTAGGATATGCTATCGCTTTAAAATAGTATGTATTTAAGGACATGTTGCAGGCGCAGAGCATTAGCGTATGTTTTACATGTTTGAATTTAGTAATTAACAGCAGCGTATAACTCGCTGGCGCTACAAGGAACAATAATATGCGTATCACCTTTGTCTTACTGACAATGTTACTGTTTATCTCGTTTAACGCAGATAGCACTAGCAAAGCATCCACGATGGAAGCTTCTAACATACCAGTAGAGGCCTTTTTTAAACGACCTCAGTTTAACAACATGGTTATTTCACCCGACGGTGAGCATCTGGCCGTTACCTATAACACGGGTAACTCGTCAACTCTTGCAATAATGAAAACCGATCTCAGCGAAGTATTGTCTAGCTTCAACTTTGGTGACTACATGCAAATAGGTCGAGTTTACTGGCCTAGAAATGACAGAATTATTTTGTCATATTCAAAATTTGTTGGATTTTTAGACACAAATGGTACACCTCCGGTGCATGTTGCATACGATTTAGATGGTAAAAATGGTCGTCAAATCACTGCGCCAACTGGAGCAAACTACCAAATTTTAAGTTTGTTACCAAACAAACCAAACAAAATATTGGTCAGTAAACGAATTTTTGCCGACATGTCAGATCGCCAAGGGGATTTCAATCAGGTTCCTGCGAAGCTATTTGAAATTGACATTGAAAAAGGAAAAGAAAGTTATACTGCTGAAGAACCACTAGACGTTAATGACATCATAACAGACACCGACGGTAATCCTCGATTAGCATTTGGTTTGTCATCCAGTAGAGACGATGAATTTGGTAAAGGCAAGGTGGTTGCTTACGTTAAACCAGCAGCCGAGTCTGAATGGACAACATTCGAATCTCCAATGTTCTACAAAGCAGATGGTACAGTAGCCACCACTCGTCTATTGGGGTTCAATAGCACAAATGACGTTGCTTATGTATCGAGTAATTATGATAGTTCGCTACCGTCTGTTTATTCAATGAATATGCAAACCCAAGAGCTAAAGCGCATATACAAGGCAGATAAAGTGACACTTGGCTCTCCTGTCACTGCGTTCGATTATTCGCTAGAAGGATTTAGAGTTTCGCCTGACTACAATCGCATGGTGTTTTTAGATGAAAACAGCGAGATGAAGAAAATCATGTCGCAACTATATGGCGCGTTTGGTGTAACTGAAACCGATGTAGACATTGGCATTACCTCATCAACTGAAGATGGAAATACGGTTGTATTTCAAGTTGCTTCCGACAAAGATCCGGGCGTTTTTTACTTGTTTGATCGCGGCCTAACAAGTGGTAAACCAAGTATTAGAGAATTATCAGTTGTAAAACCTGAAATCAACCCTGATCTTATGGCTGATATGAACCCGTTCTCATTCAAGTCACGCGATGGTATCGAATTAAACGGTTATTACGTATTGCCCACAACAGGCAAAGCGCCTTTCCCTATGGTACAAATTATTCACGGTGGGCCGCACGGTCCCAGAGACTACTGGGGTTGGAATCGTGAAGCGCAATTTTTAGCAAGTCGCGGTTATGCGGTAGTTTCGGTTAACTTCAGAGGCTCTGGTGGCTATGGTACCGAGTTTGAACAATCGGGTTATCAACAATGGGGCGGCAAAATGATCAACGATATGACTGACGCCACAATGTGGATGGTTAACAAAGGTTATGCTGACAAAGACAAGCTTTGCGTATACGGCGGCTCTTATGGCGGCTACGGTACACTACAAAGTGTGGTTCGCGAACCTGATTTATACAAATGCGGTATTGGTTACGTAGGCGTATATTCGTTATTTGAAATGAAAAAATCGGGCGATATCCCCAAACGTAGAAGCGGTAGAAAATTCTTAGACCGTGTATTGGGAACCGATGAAGCCCTAATGCGTGAATTTTCGCCGGCATTAAATACCGACAAAATTAAAGCCGACTTGTTTATTGCCCATGGTCGTGAAGACGTGCGTGTGCCAATGGAGCAATATGAAGTGTTATCAGAAAACTTGAAACGCGTAGGCAAAGAGTACAAATCAATGGTACGTGATGAAGGTCACGGCTATCAGCAGATAGAAAACGTCAAAGACTTCTATTCAGCAATGGAGGCGTTTTTAGCTAAAAACCTTAAATAGCTAAGAATTAAATGCAAAAAGGCCAACACAATGTGTTGGCCTTTTTATTTTGTACTGTGGTAAATAGTTTTTTACGTATTTGACGCGTTATAAATACCTTGGATCGCAGCATCTAACATTGAGTTAAACTCATCATCAGACTGCTGTGCGCTTAAGCCTTGCGTAAGCGCACGCGAGAAGCTAGCAATCATGCCTTTATTGTTGCTTAATTTTTGGTTTGCATCGTCACGGCTATAGCCACCCGACAACGCAACCACTTTAAGTACTTTAGGATGATTCACACATTCTGCGTAAAAGTCTGCGGTTTCAGGTAGGGTTAGCTTAAGCATTACCAGTTGATTTTCATCAAGGGCATCAAGTTGCGCTAATATTGATGCTTTCAGCAATGCCTCTGCTTCTGCTTTTTCTGGGCTGTTAATGTCAACCTCAGGTTCAATAATTGGCACTAATCCCGCCGCAATAATTTGCTTACCGACTTCAAACTGCTGCGCCACCACTGCGTCAATACCTTGTGCGTTAGCTAATTTAATGACCGAGCGCATTTTAGTACCAAACACGTCTTGCGCGTTCGCCTTTGCTAGTAACTCATCCAAGTTAGGAATAGGCTTCATTACTTGCGTGCCATTTACTTCATCAGCTAAGCCTTTGTCGACTTTTAAAAATGGTACGACATTTTTGTTTTGCCATAAATAACGCGCAGAAGATTTGCCTTCTACGTCTCTATCTAAGGTATTTTCAAACAAAATAGCACCTAACACTCGCTCACCGGTAAACGCCGGACTCGTCATGATACGTGTGCGCATAGCATGCACACAGGCAAACATTTCTTCGTCGTTGCTATATCCAGACTCATCTACACCATAAAGCTTTAATGCTTTTGGTGTGCTGCCGCCACTTTGGTCTAGTGCAGCGATAAATCCTACGGTACTTTTCACTTTTTCCAACATCGCTTTTTGTGCAGCTGTTGTCATGTTTCACTCCTTCATTGGTGTAGTTGAGCTATTAATTTACGAATGTGTGTGTTTTGTGTGTTAAATCGTATTCAATAACTTAATGTCGCTAATCTCTTTCTAGTATTGCCACCGCTGGTAGGGTTTTGCCTTCTAAAAATTCTAAAAATGCACCACCGCCGGTAGATATATACGATACTTTATCAGCAATTCCATATTTGTCGACTGCAGCGAGTGTGTCGCCGCCGCCAGCGATTGAAAAAGCCTTACTTTCAGCTATTGCCTCAGCAATTGCTTTTGTGCCATTACCAAATTGGTCAAATTCAAAAACGCCCACAGGACCATTCCAAACAATAGTACCTGCGTTTTTTAAAATATTCGCCAATTCGTTTGCCGAGTTAGTACCAATGTCGAAGATCATATCGTTGTCTGATACTTCGCTTACATCTTTAACTACTGCAGGCTCTTCTTTTGAAAATTGCTGTCCTACCACTACGTCGCTTGGAATAGGAATGTGACCGCCATTAGCCTTAGCTTGAGCAATAAGGGAGCTCGCTTGGTCGACCAAATCCATTTCGACTAATGATTTCCCCACATTGTGCCCTTGCGCCGCGATAAACGTGTTGGCGATGCCACCACCGACAATAAGCTGGTCGACTTTGTGCGATAAACTCTCTAACACAGTCAGTTTAGTGCTCACTTTAGAACCGCCTACTATCGCCACCATAGGTCTTGCAGGGTTGTCTAAAGCTTTGCCTAGGGCTTTTAACTCAGCATCTAATAACGGACCTGCGCATGCTTCTTTAGCATATTTCGCCACACCATGTGTACTGGCTTGAGCACGGTGCGCAGTGCCAAAGGCGTCCATTACAAATACATCACACAAACTTGCATATTGCTTGGCAAGATCGTCATCGTTTTTCTTTTCACCTTGGTTAAAGCGGACGTTTTCAAGTAACACGACTTCGCCAGGTGCCACTGTAAGATCGGCTTGTAAATAGTGTTTTTCAAAACGCACCTGTATGCCTAAATGCTCAGTCAAATAAGCAGCCACAGGCGCCATCGAATATTGCTCTTCTGGTTGTCCTTCAGTGGGGCGACCTAAGTGCGACATTAAAATAACACCAGCATTAGCCGCTAATGCTGCTTTTATCGTAGGCATTGATGCACGTAAACGCGCATCAGAAGTGATCACGCCATTATCAATAGGTACATTTAAGTCTTGGCGAATAAGCACAGTTTTTTGACTAATATCGAGTTCGTGCATGGCCTTAATTGGCATAGAAAATTCCTCTTACTGTAAAAACAAAATAGACCCTAAGGTCTATTTTAAAATCGTTGTAGTTAATGTTACGCGGCGTATCCAATATTGTGCATATGATACGCTGTGTCTAACATTCTATTTGCAAAGCCCCATTCGTTATCGCACCATACTAAGGTTTTTACTAGGCGTTTGTGGCTCACTCGCGTTTGAGTCCCATCCACAATGCACGAATGTGCGTTGTGGTTAAAATCAACAGATACTAATGGCTCTTCAGTATAATCAATAATGTTGACAGGAAAATGACGACCGGCCTCTTTTAGCACTTTATTGACTTCTGCTGTAGAAACTGCGTCGCGCAGTGTTACGCTTAAATCCATTGCAGTCACATTAATAGTGGGTACCCGTACGGCTATAGCTTCAAATTTACCAGCAAACTCTGGCAAAATACGCTCTATTCCCGCTGCTAATTTTGTATCAACAGGAATAATAGACTGACTGGCAGCACGCGTTCTTCGTAAGTCAGGGTGATAGGCATCGATTACTTGTTGGTCGTGCATTGAGGCATGTATGGTAGTAATGGTGCCGCTTTGCACACCGAATGCTTTGTGCAAGGTTTGAATCACCGGCACAATGCAGTTAGTAGTGCATGAACCATTTGATACCACGGTATGTTCATGACTTAAGCGTGCGTGATTAACGCCATAAATGATGGTTTCATCTACATCTTGACTACCTGGTTGCGATAGCAACACCTTTCTAGCTCCGTGCTTAATATGCAACGCTGCATCATCACGCTTGCTATAAACTCCGGTGCACTCCAGCACAATATCAACATCATAAGTAGACCAGTTTATATCTGAAATATCAGTCTGATGTAACAACGCAATAGCGTCTTCGCCAATACATAACTGCCCATCTGCCGATACTACCTTTTCACTAAAGCGCCCATGAGCAGTGTCATATTTTAACAGATGCGCCATTGCTTCTGGCTTGGCTATTTCGTTAATAGCCACCACTTGGATGTGCGAACGATAGTTGTTTTCGTATAAGGCGCGAACAATGTTACGCCCTATACGACCAAAGCCATTTATGGCAATTTTGAGCAAAGTTAATTCCTTATCTAACTACCATTTAAAGAGAGTTAGCCGCTTCAACCACTGCAGCATCGGTTATACCAAAGTGTTCAAATAGTTGACCAGCTGGCGCAGACTCACCAAAGGTATCCATACCAACCACAACGCCGTCAAGACCCACATACTTGTACCATGTGTCTTTTGCTAGGGCTTCAATTGCCACACGCTTGGTGATGGTTTTTGGTAACACACTGTTGCGATACTCGGCTGATTGACGATCAAAAACATCGGTACATGGCATAGATACCACTCTTACCGCTTTGCCTTGGGCACTCAATGTAGCTGCAGCTGATACCGCTAATTGCACTTCTGAGCCAGTGGCGATAAGTATTATTTCAGGGCTTTGCTCGCTATCAACCAATACATAACCACCGCGCTCTGCATCCATCAACTGTTGTAATGAACGGTCTTGTTGCGGTAAACCTTGACGGGTAAATACTAGCGCTGTGGGGCCGTCTTTACGCTCAATAGCTGCTTTCCAAGAAATCGCAGATTCTACTTGGTCACATGGTCTCCATGTGTCTAGATTTGGTGTTGCACGCAATGCTACCAGTTGCTCAACAGGCTGGTGAGTAGGGCCATCTTCACCCAAACCAATTGAATCGTGGGTATACACAAAAATAGCAGGTTGTTTCATTAATGCAGCCATACGAACGGCATTGCGTGCGTATTCCATAAACATTAAGAAAGTTGCACCATAAGGCTTAAAACCACCATACAATGACATACCATTCATCATTGCCGACATACCAAACTCGCGCACACCGTAATACACATAGTTACCGCTTGCGTCATCAGCAGAAATACCTTTACTGGTATTGTGGATAGTTAGGTTTGAACCGGCTAAGTCAGCTGAACCACCTAATAGCTCTGGCAATATTGGCGCATATGCATTTAATGCATTTTGTGACGCTTTGCGCGTTGCAGGTGCTTCAGGGTTTTGCTGTAGTGCCGTGATATATTTAGAGCATGTTTTATTCCATAACTCTGGCAAATCACCATTTTTACGGCGAACAAATTCAGCAGCAAGTTCTGGGTGTGCCACTTGATATTGATTAAACAGTTCTTGCCATGCTTGCTCTGCAGCCGCGCCTTTGGTTTTGGCATCCCAATTAGCATATACATCATCGGGAATATCAAATGCAGCATGTGGCCAGTCGAGTGCTTTTCGGGTTAACGCAATTTCGTCGTCCCCTAATGGTGCACCGTGGCAGCTTTCTGTACCTTCTTTATTTGGCGAACCAAAACCAATTGTGGTTTTGCAACAAATTAGGGTGGGCTTTGAGGTTTCTTTCTGTGCCGCATCTATAGCTTGAGCCAATTGCTCAGGATTATGACCATCTACATCGCTAATAACATGCCAGCCGTATGCTTCAAAACGTTTAGGGGTATCGTCACTGAACCAACCTTCTACTTCGCCATCAATAGAAATGCCATTGTCATCCCAAAACGCAATGAGCTTGCCTAAGCCTAAGGTGCCCGCTAATGAACATGTTTCGTGAGAAATACCTTCCATAAGGCAACCGTCACCTAAAAAGGTATACGTGTAATGATCAACTATATTGAAATTGTCTTGGTTAAACTGAGCCGCCAATACTTTCTCGGCCAGCGCCATGCCAACTGCATTACTGATGCCTTGACCTAATGGTCCGGTAGTGGTTTCAACACCTGGCGCATAACCGTATTCTGGGTGCCCTGGTGTTTTCGAGTGGAGTTGTCTGAAATTTTTAAGCTCTTCAATCGGTAAATCGTAACCTGTTAGATGCAATAGCGAGTACAACAACATTGAGCCGTGTCCGTTTGATAAGATAAAACGATCGCGGTTGGCCCAATTAGGATTAGCAGGGTTGTGAGATAAATAATCACACCACAATACTTGGGCAATGTCGGCCATACCCATAGGCGCGCCTGGATGACCAGACTTGGCTTGTTGAACAGCGTCCATACTTAATGCGCGAACCGCATTGGCTAGATGTCGACGAGAAGGCATAACAGCTCCTAGATGCAGGTGTTTGTAGCAGCATTGGCTAGCAAACACGTTCATAAAAAAATTCGATGCGTATTGTCGCGCACCGTCGTTGCTTGTTCAATCATTAAATCTTGTTTTACGCTTCTTTTATGATGTGTAAGACTATAAATGTAAATTGAATAAACAAAACGAAAACTAAATCAAGGTAGTCAGCGTATAAATTAGATAGACTTTTAGACGTCTAGAAGTAAAGATTGGTAAAACAGTTTTTAGTGTTTATAATATGGGCGTAAATTAATTTAAATACCCAACAAATGTGCCACAACCAAACACCTCGCTTTTGATACACCGAAAGCTCAGTTTATGCACGTTTGTGTTTAACCAGGATTGTATATGACAACACATTTATTCACTTCAGAGTCAGTTTCTGAAGGCCATCCAGACAAAATAGCCGATCAAATTTCTGATGCCGTTTTAGATGCTATTTTAACCGAAGACCCAAAAGCTCGCGTTGCCTGCGAAACATTTGTGAAAACAGGCATGGTGTTGGTAGGCGGCGAAATTAACACCTCAGCTTGGGTCGACATTGAAGAAATTACGCGTAGAACCGTAAAAGAAATCGGTTACGTGCACTCTGATATGGGCTTTGACGGCGAGTCGTGCGCGGTACTAAATGCAATTGGTAAACAGTCTGCTGATATTAATCAAGGCGTTGACCGAGAAAGCCCTGAACAACAAGGCGCCGGTGACCAAGGTTTGATGTTTGGTTATGCCAGTGATGAAACCGACGTATTAATGCCTGCACCCATTACCTACGCGCACCGTTTAGTAGAGCAACAAGCAAAATTACGTAAAAATGGCACGCTAAACTGGCTACGCCCCGATGCTAAAAGCCAAATTACTTTTGTTTATGAAAATAACAAACCCGTTGGCATAGATGCTGTTGTACTATCCACGCAACATTGCGATAGCATTAGCACCAACGATCTCCGCGAAGCCGTGATGGAAGAAATTATTAAGCCTATCTTACCGGCTCAATGGTTAACCAGTAATACCCAATATCACATCAACCCTACCGGTCGATTTGTAATTGGCGGCCCAATGGGTGACTGTGGATTAACAGGTCGAAAAATTATTGTTGATACATACGGCGGTATGGCGAGGCATGGCGGTGGTGCATTTTCGGGTAAAGATCCATCAAAAGTTGATCGCAGTGCTGCTTATGCAGGACGATATGTGGCTAAAAACATTGTTGCAGCAGGCTTGGCACAACGCTGTGAAATTCAGGTATCGTATGCTATTGGTGTTGCCAAACCGACCTCTATTAGCATTGAAACCTTTGGTACCGGTAAGCTAGCCGAGCACAAATTAGTTGCCTTGGTAAACAAGCATTTCGATTTAACGCCCTATGGACTGATTGATATGCTAAAGCTTGAACAACCTATTTATCAGGCGACTGCTGCGTATGGCCACTTTGGTCGTGAACAGTTTCCATGGGAAGCCACCGATAAAGCAGCTGCATTGAAGGCTGATGCTGGTTTATAATTAAAGCATTAATGCCATTTAAAGGAAGTAAAATGAATCGCTTTATAAAAACAACATTGGTGGCAGCTTCGATTGCGCTGGTGTCTGCATGTAATACGTCACCCACTGGACGTACACAAGTGCTGTTATATAACGATGCTCAACTTGATGAAATGGGTGCGCAAACTTTTTCGTCAATGAAAAGTGAAGCTACTATTTCACAAAAAGCTACGACAAACGCGCTTGTGCAATGTATTGCTGATGAGTTGCTGGCTCATGTTGACGACAGCGTATTTGCTGGTGAGTGGGAAGTTGTTGTATTTGACGAGCCACAAGTGAATGCATTTGCGCTACCTGGCGGCAAAATTGGTGTTTACACAGGCTTGCTCGATGTGGCAGTAAATCAACACCAAATAGCTGCAGTTGTAGGTCATGAAATTGGTCACGTCATTGCTAAACATGGTAATCAACGCATGTCAAAAAGTGATCTTATTGGTATGGGTCAACAACTTCTGTCAAGTGCTGTTTCTGCATCTGAGACAGCCCAAAATAATAAATTTGTGCAAGCGTTTGCGGCGCCTGCAATTAGTTTTACTGGCACTGCTGTAAACTTGTATTACAGCCGCGATCATGAAACCGAAGCTGACGAAATTGGCATTGATTTAATGGCAAAAGCCGGCTTTGATCCGAGTGAGTCTATCTCGTTATGGGAAAATATGGCAGCAGTTGGAGGCAGTAAACCTCCTGAGTTTTTATCTACCCACCCTTCTGAAAGTACTCGCATCAAGAATTTAACGGCTAAACTGCCAAGTGCAAATACTTATTATAGCGATGCTGAAAAAGCGACATGTGAATAAGCCAGTTCCTAGCTTACATTGCGCAAAAAAAACCGCTCAAATGAGCGGTTTTTTTATACTTAGAACTAAGGCTTAGTCGTTTTTATGAACATGTACGTCCATTTGCGGATATGGGATAGAGATGCCTTCTTGGTCGAAACGTAATTTCACTGCCTCGGTGAAGTCAAATTTTACGCCCCAAAAGTCACCCGACTTCGCCCACGGACGAACCACAAAATTCACGCTACTGTCACCTAATTCTGACACAGCAACTTGCGGTGCTGGCTCAGGCAGTATGCGTGGATCGGCTTTCACCATTTCTTCTAAAATGCTTTTTGCTTTTTTCAAATCGTCATCGTAACCAATACCAAAAACCATATCTACACGGCGGGTATCTTTAGCGCTGAAGTTGGTGATGTTACCACCATAAATAGCGCCGTTAGGCACAATAACTTCTTTGTTGTCGGGGGTAGTCATTAGTGTGGTAAAAATACCAATGCTATTTACTGAACCCATCGCGCCACCGGCATCGACAAAGTCACCGGCCTTGAACGGACGAAATACTAGCAGCATTACGCCAGCAGCAAAATTCGATAGCGAGCCTTGTAGCGATAAGCCAATAGCCAAACCAGCAGCAGCCAAAATAGCAGCTAAAGAAGTCGTATCGACACCTAATTGATCAAGTGAGGCAATAATAACGAACAACATTAATATGGCGCGTACTATAGACTTTAAAAATTCTATTAGCATGTTGTCGTATTTAGACTTAGCCATTAACTTGCCAAACACATTAACAAGAATGTTAACAACAATCTTACCAATGATGTAAATCACAATCGCCATAGCGATGTTTATTGCGAAGGGAATAATAAACTCATCTAAATATTTAGATGCGTCTTCTTGTGTGAGCTCAAACATGGGACATTTCCTTTGTATATTATATTGTTAGCTAAATAACCAAGCATTTAGCTTCGCTAAAATAGCAATTAAGAATAAAAAAACAACAAAAATCTTTTGAAAAAGTGTCACTAATTTGCAACACTATACCTGTAATATAAATAAAAAAAGCGATTAGTAACGCGGTTAGCAGCAATTTTACTAATTAAAATAGTACTTTATGGAGGATAGTGCCAAATGAATATCGATCTCGTACTCATGTTTGGTTCTCTGATTTTATTAGCCGTTTCTGGCTTACTGGTTTTTTGTTTTACCGAATCAAAGGGCAAAAATACGCCGTATGCACGTAGACAGCGTGGCAACGTTAAATCTACTATGCAACAAAGCAACGAACAAGTTCGCCATCCATCTACTCCTATAACCATGGATAAAGAACTCGTATAGTGTGTAAGACCACTGCATCAAAGTAGTGATTCAGTATCAAGGTGTGATAACCTCCAACTAATTTTTACACATCATTCACGCTTTGTTGGTTTTGCATCACTATGAGAATTCCTAGGTTTTATTTAGACGCTCCATTGGTTACCGATGAGGTAATACAACTCCCTTCTGAATTAGCCCATTATATGGGTAATGTGTTACGAATGCGCATAGGCGCCCCCATTGTGTTGTTTAATGGCAATGGCAGCGAATACCCCAGCGAAATTGTTGATATTCATAAACGCAAAGCATCAGCACTTATCAATTCACAAATTGCACTAAATGTTGAATCGCCGTTGCACCTTCATTTAGGTCAAGGTGTTTCAAAGGGCGATAGAATGGACGTTGCTCTGCAAAAAGCGGTAGAACTCGGCGTAACTGAAATTACGCCGATTATTACCGAAAACTGCAACGTTAAACTTGATGAAACGCGCTGGGCGAAAAAGCAGCAAGCGTGGCAAAAGCTTATTATTTCAGCCTGTGAACAAAGCCAGCGCAATGTTTTGCCCAAACTCAATGCGCCAATTAATATGCAGCAATGGCTAGCATTACCCACTGCTTTAACAAAACTCATTTTAAGTCCCGGCGCAAAAACATACTTGTCTAGTGTTGCTAGGCCTCAACAAGGTTTTCAAGTCATCATTGGGCCCGAAGGCGGCTTAAGCGAGCAAGAAGTTTACAGCGCCGAACAACTAGGTTACTTGCCCGTTAATATGGGAAACCGAATATTACGCACTGAAACTGCAGCAATCGCTAGCTTGGCAATTTTGCAAGCTATACACGGTGATTTGTAAAAACTCATTACTTGTATTTTATCAACTTACCCACACTTCTTAAGCATATATAATAGTAGAAAACGGATTATGACAATAAAACTCGGCATAGTAATGGACCCTATTGAGGCCATTAACATCAAAAAAGACACTAGCTTCGCCATGATGCTAGAGGCGCAAGCTCGCGGTTACGAAATTTATTATATGCAGATAGGTGATTTGTACATAGACAATGGCGAACCACGCGCTTGCGTACAAAAAATTAGTGTTAAAGAAGCCGAAAATAATTTTTATCATGCTGAACAATCGTTAGACATCAACTTGGGTGAGCTGTCGGTACTACTGATGCGCAAAGACCCACCCGTTGACAGCCAATTTATTTATGCCACTCATATATTTTCATTAGCACAAGCTCAAGGTACTTTGGTGGTTAATGATCCACAAGCGCTGCGCGACTTTAACGAGAAACTATTTACGTCGTGGTATCCTAACTACATTCCGCCAACCATAGTAACGTCAAAAAAAGCGCAAATTAAAGCCTTTCACAAACAGCACCACGATATTATAGTTAAACCGCTTGATGGCATGGGCGGCACCAGTATTTTTAGGGTAAAAGAAGATGCCGTTAACCTTGGCGTGATTAGTGAAATTATTACTGCCAATGAAACAGAGCATGCCATGATACAAGCCTACATGCCTGAAATTAAAGACGGCGACAAGCGCATACTGTTAGTAGACGGCGAAGTTATACCATATTGTTTAGCCAGGTTGCCTACAGGCACTGAAACACGCGGAAACTTAGCAGCGGGAGGCACTGGACGACCTCAAGAAGTCAGCGAAATAGACATGCAAGTAGCTCAAGCGATTGCTAAAGACATGAGCGCCAAAGGCATCTTATTTGTTGGCTTAGACATGATTGGCAACAAGGTGACCGAAATTAATATCACTAGCCCAACTTGCGTGCGCGAAATAGAAGCGGCTTATCCAATTAATATATGCGCAGCGCTTTTTGATGCCATTGAAAAACGTCTGCAGCGAGGATAACGAATACGTGACCCAAAACCAAACCACTATGACTGAAATTAGCAGTTTGCAAGACCATTTTTTGATTGCAATGCCGTCGCTTAGCGACAAATATTTTTCACGCTCAGTAACTTATATACTTGAGCACTCTCACGAAGGCGCTATGGGGCTTATTATTAATCAGCCATCAACAATGACCTTTAGAGAACTGATTGAACAAACCGATGATGGTATTGAGGTCGACACCACGATTAGCGAAAAGCTGATTCTGTGCGGTGGTCCAGTGCATCCCGACCGTGGCTTTGTTTTGCACTCACATCAAGATGGCTGGAAGTCGAGTTTGCCTGTTAGTGACACGGTAATGGTTACTACATCAAAAGATATACTGACTGCCATGAGCCAGTCAAAAGGCCCCGACAGCACTATTGTTACCCTAGGTTATGCAGCTTGGGAGGCGGGCCAACTTGAACAAGAGTTGCAAGATAATGCATGGCTGACTATACCAGCTTGCAATGACATTATGTTTACTACCCCTATTTATAAAAAGTGGGAAGAGGCTGTGAACAAGCTTGGTGTAGACGTATGGCAACTTACCCAACAAGCGGGCGAAGCGTAAGTGAGCACTAACACCTGTATGGCTTTTGATTTTGGCATGAAAAGCATAGGAGTAGCACTGGGCCAGGATATCACCGGCACGGCGTCTCCGTTGCCAGCGCTAAAAGCCCGTGATGGTATCCCTAATTGGGATACACTAGCAACGCTTATACAACAATGGCAACCCAGTATATTGTTAGTGGGCTTGCCATTAAATATGGACGGTACAGAGCAGGCCATTACCGCTAATGTAAAACGCTTTGCAGGCAGGCTTCAGCACAAGTATAACTTACCGGTATACCAATACGACGAGCGCTTGTCGACGGTGGATGCTAAGCAAAAATTGTTTGAACTTGGCGGCTATAAAAAACTCACAAAAGACAAAGTTGATAGCGTGTCGGCTTGTTTAATTTACGAAACGTGGTTAATGCGAGAAGGCGACTAAATAATGAGCGAAAAAAACAACCAACAACCCTCTACTTTAAGTAAGATACCGCGTGCATGGGGCATTCAAATTTTACTTTTGTTTCTGCTAGTGGCTCCCCAAGCCTTCGTAAGCTTAATTCACAATACTGCCGACTTATCACCAGTGGTGTTAATTTTAGTGTGCTTTAGTGGTTACACTGGTTGGTTAGTCTGGACTAAAAGCGGCAAATACCCAATCCATTCTATTGAAGACTTTTTTTATGTGGAGGCCAATCAAGCTGAATGCGGCGCACTGCAGCGAGCATGCTGGCATCTCACAATGGGCTTAATGCTAATTTTAGTGTTTATTACCCTTCGTGCTATTTTATAAGGTCACAACATTCGCTTCAAGCGTGTGTTGATGCCTTTATGGTTACGATTAACATCAGCTAACAGCAACTCAGCCGTTGCTATGGCATCGTTTAATGCGTTGTGCGCAAAATAACTGGGCAATTGAAAGCTTTCGCGCACATTGGCTAAACGCAAATCAGAAGGGTCGTAATTTACATCTTTTAAATCGTAGCGCCGCTTTATAAGCGCAAGGGTATCTATCATAATGAGCGGCGGCACAATACCATAAATTTGCTTGCATGCCTCTTGCAAAAAACCGCGTTCAATTCTGGCAAAATGCACCAATAACACTTTTCCGGCCATCATCTTTAATAAGTCATCGACGGCTTGTTTTAATTCTGCGCCTAACTCTTTTTCAGAATCGGTAATTTGGTGAATAGCAACGTTGTCCCTTTTCAACTTACCGCGGGTGCGCACAATTTGATGATAACAAGTATTTAACTGAATTTTACCCCGATGAATGTTCACGCAGCCTATTGATAATAGCTGGTCACGCACTGCATTCATACCTGTAGTTTCAAAATCTAATGACAGTACATCAAGCTCACATAGTTGGGCGCTTTTATCAGGAAACGGTACCGACAAGTAAGCTTTTAACCCTCCTGTAGGATTTTGTTGCAAGCAACGAAGTCGTTGTTGGTCAGCATTAAGTAAGCTTTTGGGCAGCCAGTTATTCAGTGATGCCATCATAGAGGTATGCTCATATTAAAACGCTACCTGTCGGCTATCTTGCAGGGTTTTGATCACCTTAAACGCCTCTTTTAAATGCTCTCGTTCTAAACGCGAAATAGCCTTTGGGTGCATAAAGTTACTGGGCTTTTCGCCCGCTTGCATTAAATTGGCCTGGTGATTCAAACGCAATTGGCCCAAAAACTCGAAGGCATCAATTAAGCTTTTCGCACTTGACGTGCTTAATGAGCGCGTGCCAGTGACCTGTTGCAAGCGATCAATAGTGTTGACGCCTGTTACGCCTTGTTGTAGCGCATAAATACGCGCTAAATCAACAATTGGGGCAATACCATTATGTTTCAGGTCAAGGGCCTTTTCATTATTGCCGTTTTCAACTAGCACGAAATCTCTAAAAAAGCCTAAAGGCGGTTTAAGTTGTAAAGCATTACGCGACATATAGGCGATAAACACTGAGTTTTTTTGTGTTTTCCTCAGCATTCTTTCACGCACCTGAGCAAGCAATGTAGGGTCGCCACATACTGTGGTCAAATCAAAAAATATACTACTGTGCAATAGAGCTGTGGGTTCTGGTTTTTCTACCCAATCGCTAAAATACTTATGCCACATTGCTTGTGGTTGACGCCATTTGGGGTTGGTTGCCATAATATTGCCAGGGCAATAAATAAACCCGCACTTATCAAGCGCATCACATACAAACGTGGCTAGATTAAAAAAGTACGTGTCGTGCTCGGGCTTCATACTATCGTCAATAATAAGGGCGTTGTCTTGATCAGAAAACGACATTTGCTCCTCACGAGCTTGAGAGCCTGCCGATAACCACGCGTAAGGAACGGGCGGCTCGCCGAACTGTGCTTCTGCCATTTTTAATAGGCGCATGGTGAGGGCCATGGTAATAATGCTTATACTTTTTCCAACATGCTCTGCGCTGTGACCTAACTTTGCCATTCTCACTTGCAACTTAGGAATCACCTCACTTAAGGTCGCGAGCTCGTCTACTGTGTGAGCGCGACGTATTAAACTGGTTAAGTTAACTGCGTTCTGACTCTCGTGATTCATTAAATCGGTAACGGTTACCAAGCCGTCCAGTTTACCGTTTTGGGTTACAGGTAAGTGATGTATGCTTTTACTGGTCATCATAGCTAGCGCATCAAACGCACTGGCCTTCACATCTAAAGTAAGCACGTTGGTCGTCATAATTTCTGATACAGGTAGATCAATATCAACGCCTTCTGCCACACATCGCCTGCGAATGTCTTTGTCGGTTACAATACCCACCATATCATTGTTGTGAGTCACCATTAAGCAAGAGTAACTTTTGCGGGTCATGCGTATTGCGGTTTCTTTTATGCTAAGACTTTGTTCGACGCTACATGCTGGGCTGTTGTAAAAATCGCCAATGGTAGTATTAGCAAGAGTAGACGACACGATGGCGTCGTTATTATATTGCTGCATTCGTTTTTGTAGGCGCTGCGCACCGGTTTGATTAAAAAACGTATTGGCTTGCTCAGAGTCTTGTATGGCGTAAAACAAATCAGGTTTGGCGATGGCATATAATAAAGTGTCTTCATCTACCTCTACCCGTACTTTGAAGTTTTCATCGGGTAACATAAACACTGAGCAAATGTCACCTTCGCAATATTTGCTGAGTAAAGTATGACTTTGGTCGTAATACGATATTGCTCCCTTGCGCAATATATACAAGTGAGGACGCTTTTCATTATTGGGCGGCATACTGTCATTTTGTCTAATGTATTCAATATTAATTGTTTTCGTTAGTTTATTTATAGCAGTTTCATCAAGCGTATCAAAAGGTGGAATACCTTGTAAAAACGCACTTATTTCGGCTAGTTCAGAACTCATTTAGACGCCTCTAATGTAAACAAATACCAATATATACTCAATTTATAATGCCAGTGCAGCACAAGTACCATATTGATCTGCATCAAGTGTTGATTTAACAAAATGTACTATCTTTAAGCCCTGCAACACAGTTTCGTTAATGACTAGTTTACATTTTTATTACTACAACAACTTAAATCAAGCCCCTAGAGCGCATTATTGGGTTTTTCCGTGGTGTCCGAGACTAAAGTTTTATATCAAAAAATTAACATTTCTATAAACTTTTTTTTCGGGGATGGCTTGGGTGTGGATCCTTATAAAGCGTTTATCAAACAATAAATAGTTTATAAGTATTTCTCACCGCATCGTTATCGTTCAAAAACAAAATAAGCCCATGTGGTCCTAAGCGGCGCGTGGTAATTAAATCTAGGAGATGTTTGTGGAGAATCAAAGCACGTACTGGCAAGATAACCTCCGTGTCATACTAATTTGCCTAGTCATATGGTTCGTAGTTTCATTTGGCTTTGGTATTTTATTGGTTGATGTTCTGAATAATTTTCGTATAGGCGGATATAAACTTGGGTTCTGGTTTGCACAACAGGGTTCAATATATGCGTTCTTAGGTCTTATTTTCTGGTATTCGAAGAAAATGAACGACCTAGATAAAAAACATGATGTAGGGGAATAATAATGGATGATTTACGATTATATACGTATATAGCGGTATTCGGAACATTCGGATTGTATTTTGCAATCGCTATATGGGCCAGAGCTGGGTCAACTGACGAGTTCTATGCTGCAGGTGGTGGTGTAACGCCATTGCAAAACGGTATGGCAATTGGTGCTGATTGGATGTCAGCGGCATCATTCATATCAATGGCAGGCCTAATCGCCTTCTTAGGATACGGCGGTTCGGTATTCTTAATGGGTTGGACCGGCGGTTATGTATTACTCGCTATGTGTTTAGCACCTTACATGCGTAAACACGGTAAATTTACCGTACCTGAGTTTGTGGGCGACCGCTTCTATTCTAAAACCGCACGTATTGTAACCATTGTTTGTCTAATTGTAGCGTCTGTTACCTACATTATTGGTCAAATGAAGGGTGTTGGTGTAGCGTTCTCTCGCTTCTTAGAAGTTGATTACGATACAGGCCTATATATTGGTATGGGTGTAGTATTCTTCTATGCTGTATTAGGCGGCATGAAAGGCATTACATACACACAGATTGCTCAGTATATTGTACTTATCACTGCTTACACTATCCCTGCAGTGTTTATTTCTTTCCAACTAACTGGCAACCCTATCCCACAATTAGGTCTAGGTTCTACATTAGCTGACGGCAGCGGGGTTTATCTATTAGACAAACTCGATGCAGTGGTCACCGACCTCGGATTTAAAGAGTACACCACCAGTAAAATGGGCGGTACGCTTAACATGTTCGCATATACTATGTCTCTTATGATTGGTACTGCGGGTTTACCACACGTAATTATGCGCTTCTTCACTGTACCATCAGTAAAAGCTGCACGTGCTTCAGCGGGTTACGCTTTGATCTTCATCGCTTTACTTTACACTGTAGCGCCAGCAGTTGGTGCAATGGCTCGTTTCAACCTAATGACAACTATTGAGCCGGTAGCAGGTGAGAACCTTGCCTACGCTGAGCGTCCTCAATGGTTTAAAGATTGGGAAACAACAGGTCTACTAGCATTTGAAGACAAAAATGGCGACGGCAAAATTCAATATTCTGCTGATGCTACTACCAACGAGATGGTGAAAGTTGACCGTGACATCATGGTACTTGCTAACCCGTCAATTGCTAACCTTCCAAACTGGGTAATTGCTTTGGTAGCTGCAGGTGGCTTAGCCGCTGCATTATCAACCGCTGCCGGTTTGTTATTGGCAATATCATCGTCTATCTCACACGATTTGTTAAAAGGTATACTAACCCCCGACATGTCTGAGAAAAGCGAACTGCTTACCGGTAGGATAGTAATGTCAGTAGCCATTATATTCTCAGGATATCTCGGTTTGAATCCGCCTGGATTTGCCGCCGGTACAGTTGCACTTGCTTTCGGTCTAGCGGCGTCGTCTATATTCCCAGCGCTAATGATGGGTATATTCTCACGCACAATGAACGATAAAGGCGCAATTGCAGGTATGTGTGCTGGTTTAGGTGTAACTATGCTGTATGTGTTCCAACACAAAGGCATCATGTTTATCCCAGGTACTTCATTCCTAGGCGGCATGGATCCAGACTGGTTCTTCGGTATTTCGCCTAACGCATTTGGTGTTGTAGGTGCATTGGTTAACTTCGGTGTAGCATATGTTGTACTGAAAATGGGTAAACCAGCGCCACAAGAAATCAGAGACATGGTTGACAACTTCCGTTCACCACACGGTGAAATTGCAGCCGCTCACGATCATTAATCGCTGAGTAAGTCACACTAAAAGGCCTCCTCTTGTTGGAGGTCTTTTTAATTTACGGTATGATAAATCAATAAAAAGCAGTACCCAATATGGTTAAGCTGCACTTTCACTAAATAGGCTTGTAGTATGATTCTTTCAGCATTTAATAAACTTAATCGCCACACCAAAATTGCTATTTTTGTTGCCCCTGTGCTTATGGTGCTAGGCTTTGCCGCATCTGATTTGTGGGTCGAAAATAAAGCCATGAAGCCAAAGTTTTTTATGATGCAACCTGAAAACAACCAATGCGACATATTGGCCAAACAATGTGTGTTAGTGGTTGAAGACTTTAAAATTAGCGTGTATTTAGAAGATGGCCTAACCACCCTTAATTCAACCTTTCCATTAGACACCGCCACCCTCTTCTTTGTTGACGAAAATGACAATGCCACCACATACCGAATGGGCATGAAAGACAGCCCTTACTATTGGTATCAAGTAACGAATATAGAAGATACGGCGCGCGCTGGTGAACAAAAAGTGCGGTTAATTGCCACCATTAAAGGCGGCCAGTATATTGCGGAGTTTGTGAGTAAAAGCTTGTAAATAGGCCCTGTAATGCAGGACTATTAAGAGTAAACACAATACTACCTAGTCTACTATCTAACGTTAGCATCTACGCGCTTTGTTTACATAGCGATGGTTTACAATGTTTTTGGTTGCTCGCACTGCCAACAAATCATAAATTGCCCTTCATTAGGGTCTTTGCAGTTGCCACATGTCCACGACACTTCATTGCTTTTTAAATCTTGCTCAAGCTCGTCTACTAAGGTTTGCGCCAAGCTGGCCATGCTGCCGTCAATTAACCAAATCTCCGGCAAGGTTTCATGGGGTGGAATTTCACCGCTAGCCCCCTGAATAAACTCATTTTTTATAAAACTAGGGATACCCGCATCGTCTAGTAAGGCTTTTATTTGTCGCGTTTTTACTTGGTTGTAATCGCAATAAAATTTTTGCATGCATACCCTTATAAATAACCTTATAAATAACCTTATAAATAACCTTGTATACATATTGACCGGAGATAAGCGAAAAAGGTTCGATTTAATCTAATCGTTTTTATCAATAACAAACATCTGTTTTATTCGCTTTTACATTTTTAGCTACAGGCTATTATTACTTCAAGCCATATAGTTAGTAATACAAAAATTAAAAGAGGACAGCATGAATACAAATCAAACCAACACAAAAGCAACTTGGGTAGTAGTGAAAGACCAGCAACAAACCAAAATATGCAACTTTGCTAACAATTATTATGGTGACCAGCAATGTTATGTGGTGAGTAATAATAAAGTAAAACAAACGAGCAAATAATTGCTCGGTGTCTTATGGAGACCACCTTAGAGTTCTCCAATAAATACACGCTTAATTGCCTGAAGCTGGCATTCGTAAAACCAACAATTAAATACTAAAGTTCGAATAATTAACTATATTCCAAAATAGAATTAACATATTCTTAATATGAATATATAGTCTTTACGTTTTATTGCATATTACTTTTAAGTATATATTATATCAATATAGAATTTTAAGGAAAGTATGCATGATTATTTTAGGTTTTTTAGCCGCTGTCCTGATGGGTGTTGTATTAGGCACAATAGGTGGTGGGGGCTCAATTTTAACCGTACCAATATTGGTTTATTTGTTAGAAGTTGAGCCTAGTACCGCTACTGGCTATTCATTACTTATTGTCGGTTTTACTGCTGCTTTTGGCGCAATAAGATATTACAAGCAAGGCCTTATCGACGTTAAGTCGGCCATTACATTTGCCATTCCTTCTATTATTGCCGTTTACGTTACTAGAGCATTTATTATGCCTGCCATTCCTGACGTAATACTTGAAAGTCCTTTTATCCTGCGCAAAGACATGTTGATCATGGTGTCATTTGGCGTCCTCATGCTCGCATCAGCAATAATGATGTTGACTAAAAAAGCACCCCAAAATCAACAAGGTAAACACAATTCACACTCTCCTGTACTGATCATACTGGAAGGCGCTGTTGTTGGAGTTGCTACGGGTCTATTAGGGGCTGGGGGCGGCTTTTTAATTATCCCGGCATTAGTGCTGCTAATGGGCATGGAAATGAAAAAAGCAGTGGGCGCATCTTTGATGATAATCGCATTAAAATCGTTAATTGGGTTTGTAGGAGATTTGCAAGCAGGCATCCACTTAGATTGGACACTCATCGGTTCACTGATAGCTTGCACAATTATAGGAATGTTTCTAGCCACACGCATTGCCGACCGCCTAGACGGCAACAAACTACAAAAAGGCTTTGCTATTTTTACTCTCGCCATTGCTATATTAATTTTTATAAAAGAACTAATTTAAGGAGTTTTAGATGTTTGTTAAAACATTTTATGACGACGTTACGGCAACGTTTACACATGTCATAGTTGACGAATCATCTGCTAAATGTGCAGTGATTGATTCAGTGCTTGACTACGACCATTTCTCCGGAACTGTAAAGACTCAAAGTGCTGACAAGGTCATTGCTTATATAAAAGATAATAAACTCACCAATGAGTGGATTTTAGAGTCACATATTCATGCCGACCATATTACCGCATCAGCCTATTTAAAAACCCACATAGGCGGCAAGACTGCAATGGGAAAAGGAATAAAAGCTGTACTCGCAATATGGGTACCTATGTTTAGTAACGAGAATGACACCCCCATTTCTGGTGAACAATTTGACTGTTTGTTAGATGAGGGCGACACCATTGATATTGGGTCTATTACACTCACCACATGGCTAACACCAGGCCATACGCCAGCTTGTGCAAGTTATTATTGCGAGGCACACAACGCCATATTTGTTGGTGATACTATTTTTGCACCACACCTAGGTACAGCTCGCTGCGATTTCCCTGGCGGAAGTGCATCAGAATTGTTTAAAACCGTTCAGCGCTTCTACACACTGGACGATGCTACCCAAGTTTATCTTTGTCATGACTATCCTAAATCGGGTCAAGCGCCTATGTCAGTAGTAAGCCTAGCTGAACAAAAACAACATAACATTCAAATTAAGCCTGACACTGTTTATGCAGATTATGTGGCAAAACGAGAAGCACGAGACGCAACATTATCGGTACCCAAATTACTCTTTCCTTCTATTCAAACTAATTTGCGTTTAGGTGACTTTGGCGTGAAAGCAGAAAACGGATTGCAGTATATCAAGATCCCAATCAACGCATTGTAGGAGACAATAATGGACATTAGACACATCAATCAATACATTTCAGTTTCACCACAAATTAGTGTGGAGGACGTAAAAAACATTGCGGATTTAGGGTATAAATCTATGGTGTGTCATCGTCCCGACGGCGAAGGTCCTGATCAAGTAAATTTTACTGAGATAGAAAAAGAAGCGAATGCACATAACATTAAGATAGTGTATCAGCCTGTTGTAAGTGGCAAAGTAACCGACGATGACGCCCAAACGTTTAAACAACATTTGTCTGAGCTACCCACTCCCTTATTTGCATATTGCCGCACAGGAACACGTTCTACTACCTTGTGGTCATTAGCTATGGCAGACACAATCAGTACCACCGAAATACTGCAAACATGTAAACAAGCAGGATACGATATGTCGGGGGTGGTACGCAGGATTGTAAACGGTGGCAAAACACCAGCCGATAAAATAGATCAACAATTTGATGTTGTTGTAGTTGGTGCAGGGGCTGCAGGCATAGCCGTTTGCGCTAGCATGCTAGAACGCGCGCCTTCGCTTAAAGTCGCTGTAATTGACCCTGCCGATATTCATTACTATCAACCCGGATGGACCTTAGTAGGAGCTGGCGTATTCAACGCGCAAGAAACCGTAAAAACAATGTCATCACTTATCCCTAAAGGGGTAACATGGTTAAAACATGCTGTAGCAGCCTTCGAACCCGATCAGCATCGAGTTTTACTTGACGGTTGTCATACCATTGGGTATCAGAAACTTATCGTTTGCCCAGGTTTGAAATTAGACTGGGGGAAAATAGAAGGTTTAACCGAAACATTGGGTAAAAACGGGGTTACTTCAAATTACCGTTTCGATCTCGCACCTTATACTTGGGACTTAGTGCAGCAGTGTAAATCGGGCAAAGCACTTTTTACGCAACCTCCAATGCCAATAAAGTGTGCAGGTGCTCCACAAAAAGCAATGTATTTGTCATGTGACCATTGGCTCAAAAGCGGCGTATTGAAAAATATTGATATTGATTTTTGTAATGCAGGCGGCGTACTTTTCGGTGTCAAAGAATATGTGCCAGCGCTGACTAAATATATTGAGAAATACGGCGCTAACTGTCATTTTTTCCATAATTTAGTGAAAGTAGATGGCCCAAATAAAACGGCGTATTTTCAAAAAATTGGTGAGAATGCTAGTGATGAATTAGTAGCAATGACTTTTGATATGCTCCATGTTGCACCACCTCAATCGGCACCTGACTTTATAAAAGTCTCTCCATTAGTTGACGAAAACGGATGGGTAGATGTTGACCAAACAACCTTGCGCCACAAACGTTTTGAGGATATTTATAGCTTAGGCGATGTAATGAATGCACCTAACGCAAAAACTGCGGCCGCCGCTCGTATTCAAGCGCCTGTGGTTGCCAGTAATGTATTACATGATATGGGTAAAAACGTAAGTCGAGCAATTTACGATGGCTATGGTTCATGCCCACTCACCGTGGAGAGAGGTAAAATAGTCTTAGCAGAATTTGGCTTTGGCGGAAAACTGTTACCTTCTTTCCCGTCGTGGTTTATTGACAGTACTAAGCCTTCTCGGCTAGCTTGGTTGTTAAAAGAAAAAATACTGCCACCGGTTTATTGGGACGTTATGCTAAAAGGTAAGGAATGGCTTGCAAAACCTAAAGCGCCTACTGAATAACATACCCGCATACTTACCCAAACAATGGTAGTAGGCTAGTCGCCCATATCAATCGATACCTCTGACAGCGAGCCTAGCGGACTGTCGTTGGTTTTTGCGTCTAGTTTTATCATTAAACGCAGGTCGTTGGGTGAATCGGCATGATGCAAGGCTTGGTCTTGGTCTATCATGCCTTGCTTGTACAAATCGTATAAGGCCATGTCGAAGGTTTGCATGCCCTGTTCTTTGCCTTTCATCATGGCTTCTTTTAACTCACCCATTTCGTTGCGCTGAATTAAGTCGCGAATAAATGGCGTGTTCAACAGTATTTCAATGGCCGCTACACGTCCTTGCCCGTCGCGAGTGGGCACCAGTTGCTGGGCAACAATTGCGCGAATATTCAAACTTAAATCAAAGCGTAACTTGTTGTGAAGCTCTTTGGGAGCTAAATGCATAATGCGCTCAAGTGCTTGGTTGGCGTTGTTCGCATGCAGTGTGGCTACGCATAAGTGCCCCGTATCAGCAAACGACATGGCATACTCCATAGTTTCCATAGAGCGTATTTCACCAATTAAAATGACGTCAGGAGCTTGGCGCAATGAGCTTTTTAATGCATCGTCAAAGGTATGCGTATCAATGCCCACTTCACGCTGGGTAACTACGCAGTTTCGGTGTTCATGTACAAACTCTATTGGGTCTTCAATGGTAAGTATGTGGCCGTGTGAGTGTTGGTTTCTGTGGCCTATTAGCGCCGCAAGCGAGGTTGACTTACCCGTACCTGTACCGCCCACAAATAACACTAAGCCCTTTTTCGCCATAATGATGTCTTTGAGTACATCGGGCAAGCCTAAATCTTCTGCCTGCGGAATTTCAGTAACAATGCGACGAACCACCATACCGGCTTGATCGCGTTGCCAAAATGCACTGCACCTAAAACGGCCAATATCATCTCGTGCAATGGCAAAATTACACTCTTTGTCGCTAGCAAACGCTTGTTGTTGTTTTTCGCTCATGGCTTGATGCACCAAATCGAGTGCATCTTGCTCGTTTAAGTTAATACTGGTTAACGGCTCTAGCTTTCCATTAATTTTTGCGCTAACCGGCATGCCCACCGTTATGAATAAGTCAGAGGCGCCATGTGCCACCATATCAGCTAAGCATTGTTCAAGTGTCATCATGTGTCACGCTTCCTTTTAAATCTTAAAAGCCCGGTGAGGCTGGTTTATCAATAGACTGCGCAGCCGCTTCTTGTTGGCTAATAATGCCCTGAGCCACTAACTTTTGAAGGCATTGATCCATTGTTTGCATGCCGTGCTGTTGGCCAGTTTGTATAACCGAGTACATTTGCGGCACTTTGTCTTCGCGAATAAGGTTTCTAATTGCGGGAATACCAATCATTATTTCATGCGCAGCCACACGGCCACCGCCGTTCTTTTTCAGCAAGGTTTGCGAAATTACCGCGCGTAAGGACTCACTTAACATTGACCGTACCATCGACTTTTCTTCGGCAGGAAATACGTCAATTATTCTATCTATTGTTTTGGGCGCTGAATTTGTATGCAAGGTACCAAACACCAAGTGCCCCGTTTCAGCGGCAGAAATCGCCAAACGAATGGTTTCTAAATCACGTAATTCGCCTACCAAAATAACATCGGGGTCTTCCCGTAAGGCCGAGCGTAATGCCGCTGTGAAGCTGTGAGTATCACGATGCACTTCGCGTTGGTTCAGCACCGATAATTTGTTGTTATGCACAAATTCAATAGGGTCTTCAATAGTTAAAATGTGCTCACGCTTGTGTGCATTGATATGATCAACCATTGCCGCAAGCGTGGTCGATTTGCCCGAGCCGGTCGCCCCTGTTACCAATACAATACCTGTTGGTTGGTCAATGATTTGTTTAAATATATCGGGGGCACCCAATTGGTCTAAACTTAAGATTTCACTGGGGATAGTACGCAATACCGCAGCTGCACCGCGGTTTTGATTAAATGCATTGACCCTAAAGCGTGACAAACCGTCAATTTCGAAAGAAAAATCCACTTCTAAATTTTCTTCGTATTCTTTGCGTTGCTTGTCGTTCATAATATCGTAAATAAGCGCATTTACCGTTTTATGATCAAGCTCAGGCACATTTAACCGTCGCATTTCACCATCAACACGAATAATAGGCGGCAAACCCGCACTTAAATGTAAATCTGACGCTTTATTTTGCACACTAAAGGCTAATAATTCGTTAATATCCAATGTGACCACTCCAACTTTAAATTACGTGAACTATATGGCATCAAACTCTACCGACATCGCTGAACAACTCACTAAAATTCAACAGCAAATTACACTTGCTGCGAAAGAAGCCAATCGAGCACCTAACGATATTCAATTGCTAGCGGTAAGTAAAACCAAACCCGTATCAGATATAATAACTGCGTATAACAGCGGACAACGCCACTTTGGCGAAAACTATGTGCAAGAAGCGGTAGACAAAATTACTGAGCTGTCGCATTTATCTGATATCTGTTGGCACTTTATCGGCCCGCTTCAGTCAAACAAAAGTAAATTTGTAGCCGAACACTTTGCTTGGATGCATTCCCTTGACCGTATTAAAATAGCTAAACGATTAAACGAACAACGCAGTGTTCATCAAGCGCTATTGCAAGTATGTGTGCAAGTGAATATTGACGATGAATCGAGTAAAGCCGGCATTGCACCTGAAGAAGTACTCGATTTTGTGGGCGAACTGCAAAAAATGGAACGCCTTACGTGTAGAGGCTTAATGACTATTCCAAAAGCAGGCGTAACGCCCGAGCAACGAGCACAAAGCTTTAATAAGATGCAAGATTTGCTAGGGGAATGCGCTACCAAATTCGACAATATAGATACCTTGTCGATGGGTATGAGCGATGACATGAAAATTGCGATACAATACGGCGCAACAATGGTGCGTGTGGGTACCGGTATATTTGGAAAACGCGGTTAACGCCCCATATATAAGTAACACAACTGTAAAATCATGACGGTATGTATTAATTGAGGAGAAAGTTTGAGCACATCGCAAAAAATTAGTTTTATTGGCGCTGGCAACATGAGCAAAGCCATCATTTCGGGCCTAGTTGAAAAAGGGTACGACCCAAGCTTAATAATGGCGAGTAACCCAAGCCAAGGTAAGCTTGATGCTTTACAAAGCGAGTGCGGCATTCATGTGACCAACGATAACCAACACGCTATCGACTTTGCCGACATTGTAATGTTGTCGGTAAAACCCCAACTAATGCAAAGCGTGTGTGCTCCTTTTACCAATAACAATGCTGAGCGTGTGTTTGTATCAATAGCAGCGGGCTTGACCGTTGAACGCTTAAGCGATTTTTTACCCAGCGAATCGTTAATTGTAAGGGTTATGCCAAATACGCCATCGGCAATAGGTTTGGGTATGTCAGGTATTTATGCGCCTTACAACGTGAGCCGCGACAAACTGCAAATAGTCGACAGCATTATGCAAAGCGTGGGGAAAACCTTGTGCGTAGAAAAAGAAGATGACATTAACACCGTAATTGCTGCGGCAGGCTCAAGCCCCGCTTACTTCTTTTTGATTGCCGAGTCGATGCAAAACGCCGCTATAGAAATGGGCCTAAATGCAAGCGATGCACGTATGCTAGTAGAGCAAGCAATGCTGGGCAGTGCAACCTTAATGCAACAGCAGCAAACCACAAGTTTAGCTGATTTGCGTGCACAAGTTACGTCAAAAGGCGGTACCACTGCAAAAGCCGTTGAAAGTTTACAGCAAGATAATATACCCGACATTTTCGCTACAGCCATGCAAGCCGCAGTGGCTAGGGCGCAAGAAATGTCAAAACAGTTTTAAAATGGAAGCTTAATATAATGAATGCACCAGTTTTTTTAATCAGTACGCTGTTCAACCTCTATTTGATGGTGGTTATATTGCGTTTGTGGCTACAACTTGCCCGCGCAGACTTTTACAATCCGTTTAGCCAGTTTGTGGTTAAAGCAACGCAACCGGTAGTAGGGCCCTTGCGCAGAGTTATTCCATCTATAGGTAGGCTCGATACCGCTACTTTGGTGTTTGCTATTTTAGTGGTAATGCTTAAGTACGTGGTGTTAACTGCCCTCTTCTCAAGCGGTGTGCCCGATATACTCGGCCTGTTCATAACAGCAGTAGCATCATTTGTAACTGAGTTTCTTAATTTAGTATTTTGGGTACTAATATTGCGCGCAATACTCAGTTGGGTTAGCCAAGGCAACAATCCGATGGAGTTGGTGATGCAGCAGCTTACAGAGCCCTTTTTAGCGCCTATTCGCCGCATATTACCGCCCATGGGTGGTTTGGACTTGTCGGTGTTGGTTGCCATTATAGCTTTACAGTTCATTCGCATATTAATGGGCGATATTTTTGGGCCATTACCCTAGGCTGCACAGTATTAAAATGCTGAAGAGGCTGTGGTTGTGTAATGGTATCAGCCACTTATTTTACGCGTAATTTAATTATAGCTGTTAATAGTAAGCGCCTTCTTGCAATGAACAGCGTAACCGTAAGGACTCACCATGCGAATAATGATGAATACAATTTTAGGACTACTGCTAATGCTGTCAGCGCATGGCGCACAAGCAGAAATGAAAAAGACACTGGGCGATTGGGATGTGCACTATATCGCCTTCACCTCTACATTTTTAACCCCAGAAATTGCAAGAGCCAACAACTTATTGCGCAGCGGTAAAAGCGCCGTGGTGAACATATCGGTACTTAACAATCGCTCTCAAGAAGCACAGGAAGTTGACATTAGCGGCACCGCTAGAAACCTATTAGGTACTAACAAACCCCTCACTTTTACCCAAGTTAACGAAGGCAAAGCCATTTATTACCTCGCTTCAGTGCCCTTCAGCAACAAAGAAGTATTACGCTTCGATATCGACATTAAACAAGGCCGCACATCACAAAACCTCAAATTCCAACAAACCATGTACGTAGAAGACTAAATTAATGGGGTCAGAGTACATTAATTTTTGATTTGAGTTGCGCTCTTATATTGGGGGCAGGAAGAAATGGTGGCAGAGAAAAAATGGGGTCAGAGTACATTTTTTACAAAGGTAGTGTTTTCATGCCGTTAAGTACTGTGGCATGCAGGTAACGATAATGTACTCTGACCCCATTAATTTTTTTAGTCATGCGGTTTGTTTTCTTTTGAATATGAGTTCTGTTTCGCTTGATGACGTGTCATCAAAGTAATATCCGGCGGTGTCGAATTGCTTGAGTTGTTCTAGGCTAGTTACTTCGTTTTCTATGATATATCGAGCCATCATGCCACGTGCTTTTTTGGCGTAAAAACTAATTATTTTAAACACACCATTTTTTTCATCTTTAAACTGAACATCGATAATCGTCGCGTTTAACTGTTTTTTCTTAACCGACGAGAAGTACTCATTTGAGGCCAAGTTAACTAAGTAATTGTCACTTTGCTCAGCAATACTGTTATTGAGGTTATCCGTGATGGTGGCGTCCCAATACTTATACAAATTGTCGGCACTGCCTACTTTCACTTTAGTGCCCATTTCTAAACGATATGGCTGCATTAAGTCCAGCGGTTTTAGTACGCCATATAGCCCAGACAAAATACGTAAATGGTTTTGTGCAAATTCGACTTGGCTATCATTTAAGCTTTTGGCATCAAGCCCTGCATAAACGTCGCCATTAAATGCATACATTGCCGGGCGAGCGTTTTTGGTATCAAACGGAAACTCAAAACTAGAGAAACGTTCAGCATTCAAAATTGCCAGTTTGTCACTTATTTTCATCAGTGAGCTCAGGTCTGCTGGGCTAAGCGTTTTACAGCGCTCTACTAACTCTTTCACATTCTCGATAAGCGCTGGCTGCGTAGTATTTTCATTCGCAAAAGCAGGGACTTGTGAATCAAAATCAAGGTTTTTAGCAGGCGACACAACAACTAACATATATATTCCTCATTCAGCAATAACGTATAATTTTTTAGATTTCCCAATAATACCAAAAATACACTGAACAAAACACGAAACTGGTGCGTTTAGAAGCGCTTCTTTAATCGCGCATAGCATGTTCAATCGATAAGCGAAATAAATCCATTTAATATGTGATAAATACCTCATAGTGACTAGTCAAGCAGGCTTAGAACTTGATATGCTAATGAATATCCAATCATCTATAAATATCGGCAGTATTGCGCTAACCAAATGTTGGCTTATGTACTATTTGTGCTGCTGAATCACTGTATTGCATTTATAAAATTAAACCGAAAGAGTTGAGTGTTACCTATGTCTAACCAATTAGAATCATTACGCGCTATTACCACTGTTGTTGCCGACACCGGCGACATCGAAGCTATCAAAAAATACACACCTGTTGATGCGACTACTAACCCATCGCTATTATTAAAAGCCGCTGCACTGCCTCAGTATAATGCGCTAATTGATGCATCAATAGACTACGCTAAGGCGCAAAGCAACGATATAGATGAACAGCTTATTGCGGCAGGTGACAAACTGTCGGTGCTTATTGGTAAAGAAATTGTAGAAGTGATACCAGGGCGAATTTCTACTGAAGTAGACGCAAGATTATCATTTGATACCCAAGCCACTATAGAAAAAGCGCATCAACTCATTGCCATGTATGAAGAAGCCGGTATTGATAAAAGCCGTATCTTAATAAAAATCGCCTCTACCTGGGAAGGAATCAAAGCCGCTGAAGAACTCGAAAAGTCAGGCATTAACTGCAACCTAACCTTATTGTTTAGCTTTGCCCAGGCACGTGCTTGTGCAGAAGCTGGCGTGTTTCTCATTTCACCATTTGTGGGGCGTATTCTAGATTGGTTTAAAGCCAACACTGATGAAGCTGACTACAGCGGCGATAAAGACCCTGGTGTTATCTCAGTATCGAGTATTTACGATTATTACAAAACACATGGTTACAACACAGTAGTAATGGGTGCCAGCTTCAGAAATACTGGTGAGATTATCTCGTTAGCCGGTTGCGACCGCTTAACCATTAGCCCGCAACTGTTAGATGAACTAGCGAATACTAGCGGTACTTTAACCGCTAAGTTGGTCGACAACGGTGCAACAATAACAAAACCTGCGCCAATGAGCGAGCAAGCGTTTAGATGGGATATGAATCAAGATCCTATGGCAACTGAAAAATTAAGTGAAGGCATCCGTAACTTTGCTGCCGATCAAGTTAAGTTAGAAGCCCTTTTAGCCAAAAAATTATCGTAAATTAGGACTCCATCATGGATAAACTTAGACAAGCGCCAGCATGGGTGAATTTAGAACATCATGCACCATTGGTAAAACGCTATCATATGCGAGATATGTTTGCAGCCGACCCTCAACGTACCGAAAAATATTCGTTAACTGCGGCCGGTATATATTTAGACTACTCAAAAAATGTAGTAACCCAAGAAGTATTAGACAACCTATTTGATTTAGCCGAACAGCGTGGATTAAAAGCCAAAATATCATCTATGTTTGGTGGTGAGAAAATCAATACTACTGAAGGCAGAGCAGTGCTGCACACCGCACTGAGAAATTTTTCCGGTAAACCTGTTATGTTTGAGGGCAAAGATGTCATGCCCGGCATAATGGACACCTTAAAGAAAGTGAAAGCCTTTACCGAGTCTATCCACAGCGGCGCTCACAAAGGCTTTACCGGTAAAGCAATTAAGAAAGTAGTGGCCATTGGTATTGGCGGTTCATTCTTAGGGCCTAAAATTGTTACCGAAGCACTAAAGCCTTACCAATCAGATAAAGTAAAAGTGGTGTTTGTAGCAAATGTTGACGGCTGCCACATTGCCGATGTATTGGCAAACTGTGATGCTGAAGAAACCTTGTTTGTCATGTCATCTAAATCATTTGGCACTCAAGAAACCCTGCAAAATACGCTCACTGCAAAAGACTGGTTTTTACAACAAGGGACACAACAAGCCGATATTGCAAAACACTTTGTTGCGGTGTCGTCAAACGTAAAAGCTGCAGTTGATTTTGGTATGGACAAAAACAACGTTTTCCCAATGGGGGATTGGGTAGGTGGACGCTATTCATTGTGGTCAGCTATTGGCTTACCTATTAGTTTAGCCTTAGGTTATGAGCATTTTGAAGCACTTTTAAAAGGTGCCTACGACATGGACACCCATTTTGTAGAAGCCCCATTTGAGCAAAACATGCCGGTAATTATGGCAATGCTAGGCGTATGGTACCGAAACTTCATGGGGGCTCAGTCTCATGCATTGTTGCCCTATTACCACTACTTACGCGGCTTCCCTGCATATGTGCAACAGCTTGATATGGAAAGTAACGGCAAAACCGCTACGCTAGATGGGAGGGTGGTAGATCACGGTACAGGCCCTATTATTTGGGGAAGCGAAGGCTCTAACGGCCAGCACTCTTTTTATCAGTTGATTCACCAAAGTAATTTGCCCATACCTTCTGATTTTATGTTTCCAATAAAAACCCCACACCAAACAAACGAATTGCAGAAGTTGCACCACGAAATGCTAGCATCGAACTGTTTTGGACAAACCCAAGCACTAATGCAGGGCAAAACCTTTCAAGAATGCTTTGATGACTTGGCAGATTCAGGCTTGAGCGACGAGGAAAAAACTACCCTTGCACGCCACAAAACCATGCCTGGCAACAATCCTAGCAACACCCTGATATTTGAAGAATTAAATCCAAGTTCACTTGGCGCACTAATTGCTTTGTATGAGCATAAAGTATTGGTGCAAGGATGTATTTGGGGATTAAATTCGTTTGATCAGTGGGGCGTAGAGTTAGGTAAGGTACTGGGAAATCAAGTACTCGATATGATTCAAGGAAACATGCCAACTAGCGATGCTGATGCATCAACTCAATCACTTATTAAACGCTTTACCCAATCTTAATCCGCTAATGTTACTTGGCCTTGTTGTTCATGCTAGGCCAAGTAACTGATATTCTTCACCTTTGCTTTATCGCGTCATATTAATGTAATAATTGTTTAACAAATATTTAACTTTTATGTTTTAATTTTGACTCGTCTGTGGTACAAAATACTTGGGGACACGCAGTACACTTGCTGAGATATTGAGCAAGGCAATGTTAACCAGTTTCGATGTAGCTTAAAGGAGCAAGTTCATGGAATCAGTAGATTTTCTGAATACAGTTGAAGTTGAAAGTCGCGGTGTAAAAACCAAAAGTAAAAAAAGAAAATGGCGCGAAATTGAGGCCATCAAAGACAGGTATCGTCTTAAACAAGAACTGTCTGATATGGACGTGAGTTGGGAGCTAGAGTTAGAACACGCACGTTAACGCGTTATTCTTTCACTATAAAAGCCAATTAATAGGTTGCTTGCCTTTACTCAACAGTAGTTTGTTTGCTTTGCTGAAGTGTTTGCAGCCTAAAAATCCTCTGTGTGCCGACAACGGCGACGGATGCGCGCTTTCAAGCAAGTGATGCTTATTTGCATTAATTAGCTTTGCTTTTTGTTGCGCAGGTTTTCCCCACAACATAAACACCACATCACATAGGTTATTACTTACGTGCTCTATAGCCGCGTTTGTAAATATTTCCCAACCTTGGCCTTTGTGTGAGTGCGCTTTCGACTCATTTACTGTTAGTACTGTATTAAGTAATAACACGCCCTGCTTGGCCCATGCACTTAAATCGCCGCTTACCGGTGGTACAAACCCATCAATATCACTGCTTAATTCTTTAAATATATTACGCAACGACGGCGGAATTTTTTGCTCACGCAGCACAGAAAAACTCAAACCATGAGCTTGGTGTAAGCCATGATAAGGATCTTGCCCTAATATCACTACTTTAGTTTGCGAAAATGGCGCCGCGTGAAACGCGTTGAATACGTCTTTTTCAGGGGGAAATACTTTATGCAAGCTACGCTGGCTAGCCACAAATTGCTGCAAAGATTCATAATAAGGCTGCTTAGCTTGCGCGTGCAAAAAAGCATTCCAAGATAAGTCAGCCTTAGAGTGAGTCATAACAATACTCGCGCTATTTTAGTAGGGCAATCATGTGGGCTTTTAAGGCGTCATAATCGTTTGCTAAATCAATGTCTAACGATTCTTTTGACGACACCTCAACTAATGCCTCAGGCAAGCTAATAGGTTGACCTAATACATTCTCTACTGTTTCTCTAAATTTAGCAGGATGCGCTGTACCTAAAAAGATACCCACTTCGTCGTCGCTAATGTTTTTAGCAAGACAACGGTATCCAATTGCGGCATGGGGCTCAGATACATATCCTAAACTTGCTAATTTACGCATTGCTGCTTGGGTATACTCTTCATCAACGCCCTCGCCTTGCAATAAGTTGGCGTCAAACCATCCTTTTTCTACCATTGCTTCAATGCGCGGCCAGTTGTTTGGTTGGCTTACATCCATTGCATTTGAAATAGTCGCCACAGTAGCATTAGGCTCCCACTTACCGGTTTGTAAGTAACGAGGCACTGTGTCGTTACTGTTGGTAGCCGCAATAAAGCGTTTTATAGGTAATCCTAATAATTTAGCAATAATGCCGGCAGTTAAATTTCCAAAATTACCGCTTGGCACAGAAAACACTGCTTGGCTTTGCTTTTCTTTGGGCAGTTGCGATACCGCTTCAAAGTAATAGCAAATTTGTGCCATAAGGCGACTAATATTAATTGAATTTGCTGAGTTCAAATGCAGGCCTTCGCGCACCTCAACGTCATCAAACGCCGTTTTCACTAACTGCTGGCATGCATCAAAATCGGCATCAATGGCAACGGTATGAATATTACCGCCCAAGGTAGTGAACAATTTCTCCTGTAAAGGACTTATTTTACCCTTTGGAAACAAGATAACCACGTTGATGTTATCGATACCATGAAAAGCATGTGCAACCGCAGCACCGGTATCACCCGAAGTTGCGGTTAATATTGTTACCGGTTTGCCGTCACTAATGTGCGCTAAACACTGGGCCATAAATCGACCGCCAAAATCTTTAAACGCTAACGTTGGGCCATGAAACAACTCTAAACTAAAGATGTTGTCGGCCACATGTGCCAAAGGCGCTTCAAACGTAAAAGCATTGTTGATAAAGTCTGCAATGGTTGTTTTAGGCAGTTCATCGCCAATAAGGTGGCTAATAATTTCAATGCTACGCTCGGCTAGGGGCATCTCTAGCAAAGCATCAATATTTTCCATAGGCGCAATGCTTTCAGGAAAGTACAAGCCCTGATGTTTACCTAAGCCTTTTGCCACCGCTTTACAAAAACTGGCGGTATCGCTGCTATCTTTTAAATTTACTAATTCCACGGCGTGTGTTTCCTTATTGATCTTGGCTCAGCACGCGTGTGCCGGCCGTATCAATTTTACAAATATGGCTAAAGCCATCTTGGTTTTGAATATAATGTTGCTCAAGCCATGTTTGTATAGCTTGGGCACTCGATAATGATTGTGTAACGGCAAAAACCGTTGGGCCTGAACCTGAAATACCAAAACTCAATGCACCTTGGCTTTCACTAAATTGTCTGGCGTTATCAAATTCAGGTAATAACACTTTTCGGTGTTGTTCGGCAATAACATCTCGCATTACGCTAGCCGCCAACGCTTCATTTTTGGTGTGTAAGCTGTCAACAAATACGGCTAACTGACGCCCAAAAGTGAGGGTGTCGGACAAGTTATATTGTGTTGGCAACAAGGCTCTGGCTTTTGCTGTTGACACCGACAAGCCCGAATAACATGCCACCCAATACCAGTTGCCAAACACCGGCAAATTAATTGCAATAGGCGCAGGCTCACCCGTCATTAAGGTAAGACCGCCTAAATAACTGGGGGCAACATTGTCATAATGAATACTCCCGCTTATTTGACCTTCTAATTCGCCCATCATGCTAAGCAGCGTATTTTCGGTAAACACCACGGCATTTTCACGTTTTTCAACATGGGCATTAAGGGCATAAAATGCCGCTACAATTGAGCTTGCGCTTGAACCCAAGCCACTGCCAATTGGCAAATATTTGTGTAAATGCATAGCAACGCTTAAGGGCGCATAACCGTTTTCTTGCAAAGCTTGCTGATAAAAATCGTAGCATTTAACCACAATATTTTGTGAACTGTCGCTAGGCAGCTTGTGCGCAAATTGACCATCTTGCGTTATAGCAAACTCGGGGGCGTCACTCACTTCAACCCAATCCCCCAATAACGTGCCGTCAATAGGTGCTAAAGCCGCACCCAGTACATCAAAACCTAAACTTACATTGCCAATAGAGGCGGGTGCAAAAGCACGGGTACGGGTCATTTAGTTGCTTCTCATCATTTAATTAAATTCTAGTTGTATTGGCATGGTGCGCAGTACGTCGGCAAATACACCTGCTGCGGTAACGGTAGCACCTGCTCCATAACCACGAATTACAAACGGAATGGGCTGATAATAACGGCTATGAATGGCAAGGGCATTTTCCCCTTCTTTCACCGCCGCTAATGGGTGCGATTGTTCAACCGCTTGAATGCTCACCTTGCATTTTCCGTCAGCAATAGAGCCCACGTATCGCAGTACCTTGTTGGCTGCTTTAGCAGATTGCGCTAACTCGCCAATGTGTTGATCTAGCTTCGGTAAGTTTTGCATAAAAGTAGCCACATCACCACTGGCATCAAACCAGCTGGGTAATACCGATTCAATGTCAATATCAGATAACTCTAGGGTTAAACCAGATTCACGCGCCATAATCAGTAGTTTACGCGCTACATCCATACCACTTAGGTCGTCACGCGGGTCTGGCTCGGTAAAACCATTGGTTTTGGCAGTTTCGGTCGCTTGCGAAATACTCATGCCTTCATCTAGCTTGCCAAACACATACGACAACGAACCCGATAATATTCCCTCAAAGCGTTCCAGTTTATCGCCTGCTATAACTAGTTTTTGTAGGTTATCTATAACCGGTAAACCTGCGCCAACCGTGGTTTCATATAAATACTGGCGATTACATTGCAGCGATGTTTTCTTCAAAGTGAGGTAACTGGCGTAGTCTCCGGTATTGGCCTTTTTATTTGGCGTTACCACGTGGAAACCAGCCTGCATCATATATACATACAAACCGGCAATTTTTTCATTGCTGGTGCAATCAATTACCACTGGGTTGGTTAAGCTATTAGCACTGGCAAACTTTGCCAACTGGTCAACACTAAAGCCTTCAGTAGCGGTATCAAGCTGGGCTTGAATGTTGTCTTGTAAATCTATGCCTATTGGATTGAGCAAGCATTTTTTAGAGTTTGCAATGCCGTATACCGTTAACTTAATATTGCGCGATAACAGCGCTTGTTGCTGCTTGCCAATTTGTTGCAGTAACTCTTCACCTACCAAGCCCACACCAATTAAGAAGGCGTCGATGTTGCGCATTTCGGTGAAAAAGTTTTGATGAATTATTTTAACCGCTTTTTTCGCTTTACTGTTTTCAATTACTGTTGAAATTGAACGTTCAGATGAACCCTGCGCAATGGCAACGTTGTTTACTCGTGCTTGCGCCAATGCCTTGAAAAATTTAGCAGCCAAACCTTTAGAGTGACGCATGCCGTCGCCCACAAGGGTAACAATGGCGAGGTTTTCTCGCACTTCGATAGGCTCTAGTAAGTGATTTGCTAGCTCTAGCGCAAAGTTGTCTTCTAACAGCTCTTTGGCCTTGGTAGCGTCTTTTTGCGCAATACAAAAGCTAATGCTGTATTCAGACGAGCTTTGTGTAATTAAGCTAATTGAAATATTACCCTTTGATATAACATCAAAGATACGGCTAGCCATGCCGACCATGCCTTTCATGCCCGGGCCCGACAAATTAAACATAGCAATGTCTTCTAAATGCGAAATACCTTTAACGCTGGTCCATTTTTCACTGGCTTGATGACTAATTAACGTGCCTGGCGCTGCAGGATTAAGCGTATTTCTAATTAAACATGGGATGCCAAATTGAGCAATTGGGCCAATGGTTTTAGGGTGCAATACTTTTGCCCCAAAATAAGATAATTCCATGGCTTCTTGATAAGTAAGTTTGTCGAGTAATACCGCACCGTCAACCTGATTAGGATCGGCATTGTAAACACCATCAACATCGGTCCATATTTCGCAGCAGCTGGCGTCGATACATGCGGCTAATATTGCGGCTGAGTAGTCAGAGCCATTACGCCCTAGCGTGACTTTTTCGCCCTCTTCGTTAGCAGCAACAAAACCCGGCATAACAAGTAGCTTACTGCCGTCTTTTGGAATGTCGCTAAATTTGGCACGGCTTTGGGTAAGCAAAGCAAGGCTGTCTAGGTATTCACCTTCCGCAACAACATGGTTTACTGGGTCAATAATTTGATTGGCAATGTTATGAGCACTTAAAATAGCGCTAAAAATACGTACACTCACGTATTCGCCCATACTCAGTATGGTCGCAGTTACTTGGTCAGGACAACTTTTTAACAAGGTAATACCTTGTAGTTGCTGGGTTAACATGTCGAGGCGTTCGGTAATGAATGCGTTTACGATGTCAAATTCAAAATTTGGTAATTCGGTTTTTAGCTCGCTAGCAATACCGTGTAGTGTCATGTTCAGTTTTGCTAACAACTCGCCGTAGTCTTTGCCTTGCTCAGCTTGCTCACACAACAACGACAACGCATTAGTAACCCCTTTAGGAGCAGACAATACAACCGCCGCGCCTTTAGCATCGGTACTGCGGTGGGTATTTGCGCTTATTTCAAACACTTTTAAATAGCGCGTTGCATCGGCTAACGATGACCCACCAAACTTTAACACCTTCATTGACAACTCCTGCCCATATTTTATTGTTTAATTTATCCACTGCAGTAACAAAAAAGCCCGCATATTATGCGGGCTTTCGTTAACTAAAAAATGGCACAAGCTAACGACCGCCCTCGATAGAGGTGGTTATCATCATAATAATACGCATATTACTTTGATTATTCATGTCGTTAGTTCTTATATTCTTTTTTGTATTTGTTTTGTGTTGGTCAATTTGCCGTATAGACGTCTAAAAGTCAACTGTAAAATAGTATTAATGGTAAGTTTTTAAATGCCGCGCTTTGCATTCATAATCAGTAGCCTGTGTTAACACACATGCCCACGAAACAAGTAGTACCTTGGAAGACGCACGTGCATATAAGTAAAGCCATTTATTTTTTAATATGGGATATTAAATCTAAAGGACTAACCACGGCATTGCCACCACGCTGTAATATATGCACATAAATTTGCGTTGTTCTTAAATCAGAATGGCCCAATTGGTCTTGTACTGTGCGAATATCAGAACCATTCAACAGTAAGTGAGTTGCAAAAGAGTGGCGCAAAGTATGGCAAGTTACTCGTTTACTTATTTGAGCGTCTTTCGCCGCCTTTGATACAGTTTTCTGTATGGTGCGTTCATCTAAATGATGCCGCCTATACCTTTTACTTTCGGGGTCTACAGATAAGCGACTTGCAGGGAAAAGGTACTGCCAGTTAAGATCATAAGCGGCTCCTCCATACTTCCTTCGTAAGGCATGCGGCATATACACACCGTTATATTTTTCATCTAGCACATCTTTAGCCAACAAAGATTTGACCAAATTAATTTGCACTACTATTGAGTCAATAAGTTGTTCAGACAGGGTGACCACTCTATGTTTTCCGCCTTTACCATTCCAAACCCTGATATTTTTAAACTCAAAATCGATATCTTTTACACGCAAACGCATACATTCCATTAAACGCAAGCCGCTGCCATACATAAGCGAAATAGGCAGTTTATGTTTCCCTGGCACACATTCAAAAAATGCCTTGGTTTCGCTAGGTGTTAATACCTCAGGTAGCTTCGGCTGCTTCATACTTCTCACGTAGTTCATATCAAGCGATAAAGGCGCATTTAAATAATCTTTATACAAAAATACCAACGCATTCAAGGCAACAGTTTGCGTACTAATTGAAACTTTCTTTTTGACCACGATATAGGTTAAAAACGCTTCCACCTCTACATCGCCAAGTACCTTCGGATGAGAATTATGATTAAAACGAATAAACTGCAAAATATATTTTAAGTATGTTTCAATAGTTCTCTTCGCGTAGCGCTTCATATACATAAATTCAGACACTGCTTTTAAAAACGGTGATTGCATAAACATGTTTTCCCTAACAAACTAAACATAAGCCATATAAAAATAATTCGACCTGGCTCCCACCCACCGGCTAACAGCAAAACTTTGCATTACAACGCCTTTCCCAAACGCGGTATGGCATAAAGTTGATTTACTGGGGCAATATGAATATATTTAAATAAAGGAATTTTTGAAACTATACGGTAGACCAGTTTTGAAATTAGTTTTTAAACAGATAATAAATTGTTATGTTTCTGAAAAGTAAAGAGTAGAAGGTTACCTTGGCTACGAACAAAAGTTTAAATTGGAAGCTATATTTATTAGGTGCAATTGTTGCAGCGTTGATGATTCAATTAATTAAGCACTATGCGCCTAAGGTAAAAAGTCATTTTTCTCCAGCTGTTAGGTGCACAACAGTCATGAACTATGAAGGCAGCCAAGAATTCTGTTTGGACGAGCAGTTTCGAATCCCGCTAGACTGTATTTTTGAGGAAGGTAAGCCAAGTCTTCGGTGCAGCATATTGACCGACCTAGCTGAGCGAAATAAAGGTAAAACAAATAGTACGATTAAAGATGATACAAAAGAATAATGTTTATTTGAGACCAAAACATAACAAAAGCATGAAGACGGATTTGTCAGAAAAGCGCTGCCAAACCGCTTATGCAAGGTGTTATGCTCTATTCAATTAATAAGGATATTTATGGATAACGATATTCAGGTTGGCTACTCGTTTGAGAAAGTATGTAAGTTTACTGGAAGTGAACTTCGGGAAATGGCCAGAGCTTGCGGTGACATGAACTTTATTCATCACGATCTAGAAGCAGCTAAAAGAACTCGGTTCAAAAACTTGATTGGTAGTGGGAGTGCAATCACTAGTTACTTTTCAGCTTTAATTCCGACACATTTTGCTACAATAGCTCCAATTCTTGGGCTAGAAATGACTCAGAAGTTCCTTGCTCCTATATTTCCGGACACGACGTTATATATGAAATGGCAAGTAAATAAGATACACACTAAATCAAATAACGACTTGATTGTAGAATTGTATGGAAGCATCACCGACGAGAATGAAGTAATTTGTATATCGTCAACGGCTTCTATTCTGCTAGTTGATAAAATGTAGCCAGCATAACAAACGCATTAACACTCGCTGCGCTTCGCTTGGTATTGTAGCCTACGTATTTTTGCCTGTTATGCGGGCGTTATGCCCAATCAGGGAAGAATTTAGCTACATGAACTTAGTACTTTTTGACTTCGATAAAACCATTATAAATAGGGATACTGGGGCTGCGTACATGAAGTTCATGCTTTATCGAAATCCTTTACGTCTGCTGTTTTGTTGTTTGTCATTGCCGATCTCTACGCCATTTTTGTTTCATACGAAGACTAAACATATAGGATTCTCAATACTTTTATGGTTAGCAACACTTGGAATCAGCGCCAGAAAAATTATTTATCTGCGTAAGTCGTTCATCCGAATGTACCTCAATGACAGCTCAACTATAATTTTTAAAGACGCTGTCCAACAACTATTCTTACATTCTTCAAATACAGATGAGGTTGTAGTCGTTAGTGGGGCTTCAGATTGGATGGTCAAAGCTATTTTTACTCATAATCATTTCCCTAACGTAAAGTTCGCCTGCTCTGAAGAAACCCGCTTTTTCGGTGGCATTATCAGTAAATTTCACTGTTACGCATCTAGAAAAGTAAAACGTGTTCGCGAACTTTTTGATTTAGAAAAATATGACTTAATTATTGGCTACTCAGACAGTTCAGCAGATATCCCAATACTTAAACTTTGCAATAAGCGGTATATTGTTAACCCTACCCTAGGATGCTTTAAAAAGTTTACTAGGTCGTTCAATAAGGAAATGGTAATTTTAACTTGGGCATAACAAACGCATAAACTCGCTCACTACGTTCGCTGGGACAAAAACACGTAGGCTCCCTGCGCTTCGCTTGGTATTTTAGCCTACGTATTTTTGCCCGTTATGCGGGTGTTAGCTGACTTTCAAGCAATGTTAAAGTAAGGAGGTGGCAATGAGAGCCATAAAGGGACTAGTATTTACTATTGCGATTTGTGTTTTTCTGGGCGGATGCAGTAAAAGTCCTTCAAATGGGGATTTGGATCGAGCTTTTGAAAACTATGCGACTAATAATGGAGTTGACGGTGTATTGTTAATTGAAAATATACGTAAGACTAATGGGTACTTGTTAGATGGTATCTATACGGTTGAAATTAGTTTTGAACGTCACTTTTTAATTGGAATAGATGAAGCTATTGCCAATGTAAATAAAAATACGAAGGCTGCAAAAAGTTCTAATATTGCTGAAAATATGGCTCTAGGTCTGGTAGGACTGATGTCTGGAACTGGGTTTTTAAGGTTAGGTTTTATTCAAGAATATGGAGAATTCTCTGCGGGTGATATTCAATATATGACACATCAAATTACGTTTATTGAAACCGAAAATGGTTGGCAGGTCTATAATTAAGTAAATCAGCTAACAAAACAAATCAAGTCGGACGCGGTTTTAGTTTAACTGCTGTCTTGGCATTGCGAGCGCGAAGTTTATTTGGATGTTAGGTGCTTCTAAGGATTGGAAATGAATAATTCAGAAAAATTTAAATATTATCTCCTCAGCTATCAAAATAAAGATATCGAAGCAGTTTCAAAACTCTTTGCACCCGATATCCATTTAAGAGATTAGAAAATTTCTGTTCACGGTAAAGCTACGGCAATGGCAGAAACTCAGAAGAATTTTGACAACGCTTCAAGTTTGGAAATCGAAATCTTAAACATCATGGAAAACGATAACTCAGTTTCAGGAGAGCTCAAGATTATTGTTAATCAGACAGAAGTACTTTTTGTTGTAGACGTCGTAACATTCAATAACAAAGGTTTAATCTCATCAATCATGGCTTACCTTGGCAGGGAAAACTAGGATGTATCTGCACGCACCTAACAAGGCGCTTAAGTCGTTCCCTGCGGTCACTGGGACAATAACGCTGCGCTATGCTATGCTATGCTTCGCATATTTTAGCGCAGCGTTATTGTCCGTCAGCTTCGCGTTAGCTATCAAAATGGATTGTTAAAAGGACTAATATGCAAACTGCCGCTTTTATACTTATTCCGGTTATCATTATTGTATTGCTAGTTCGATTATTAAAATCTAATTGGTTTTCAACGATTTTAATCATAATGGTGCTATCAGCTTCAAACGTTCCAATTAGTAATTATTTATATTGTAATGTCGTTTTAGATAAATGTTCAACTAGCGGTTGGGAGTGGGTTGGCTATTTTTTTATGTGGTTATATGTTTCGGCGGGAGCGATATTTGCACATTTTTTTATTGCAGGAATAATTGGTATTTTTAATGATAGAGGCAAAAGCTAACAAAAGCTTGAAGCGGATAAAAATAAAGAGCAATTTTTACCGCTTAAGCAGGTGTTAGCCATCAAGGAAAGTTCATATGGAATTTGAGAGATTTTTAGAAATAGTTGGCGCAGTAGGTATAAGTATCGGTGGAGGCACAGTAGTCGTTTTTGCGTTGTCCAAATGGTTGGGCAATGTTTGGGCCGGAAGAATCATCGAAAATGAAAAAGCATCGTTATCTAGAGAGCACGAGCTTCTCGTGAGACGCAGAGATGTTTACTCTAACTTGGCTGTTACTATGCGCATATTCATTAATGACGGCAAAGAACCAACGTCTGTACAGCGAAGTGACTTCCTTAATGCATATGATTTAGCTGCTCTTTGGGCAAATGAGGATGTAATAACACAAATGGCTTTGTTTCTAGATTCAGTAATTGATGGTAATCCCTCAAAAGAGGATTTCGTTGGCTGCATTACGGAAATGAGAAAGGACTGTGGATTCCCCGACACAATCTATGAACATAGGATAGTGAAGTTTGATGGCTAACAAACAGTTGAAGACGGACAAAAACAAAAGCGGTTTTCGCCGCTTAACTGGGTGTTAGTTTCCAAGGAGAACTCAATGGATGAAACAGCAAAAACGCTGATAAGAGGTTATAGGAAGATTCGCCGGAAAAGCCTCAAAGAAAACAGTGGTACTCTACCAGTAAAAATAAAATCACTTTTTTCAACAAGTGTTCATGTTGACCATATCTCCGATTTTGAATCAAAATTCCAACCAGTCCTTTCTGATTTGATAAACAAAACACTTAAAGGAAAGTCTCTTGAAGAGATTAAATTAGTACGCCTTCAAGTAAAAATGATCAACGAAAGTCTATCGTTCATAACTAATTTAATGACGGTGTTGACTATTTTATTAGTGACCACAACTGGTTTTTTTGTCGCATTAGAAGAACTGATTGGTGCGAAAGAGGATTTAGTTGCCTCGCTTCTTTTTATTGGTTTTGCAATATTCACTTTGGTAAAGAGAATGAGTTTACTCGAACACTCAGGCATTTGCTCACAGTTAGAGAAATTTTTAGAGGCTGAAGTAGACAATGAAAACTAACAAAAAAATTCAAGCGGACAAAAACAAAAGCGGTTTTCGCCGCTTAATTTGGTGTTATATCTCTTGAAATATCGCCTGTCGTGCCACTGTCGGGTATATTTCGTAACTGACAACAAAGAAAAAATGGAACAGTGTGGTTGCACTTAGGCAAGGAGAATTAAATGATTGTTAGGCGACTACGAGAAAAGCGAAATTGGTCTCAAGAACAACTCGCTATAATGAGTGGGCTAAGTACTCGAACCATTCAAAGAATCGAAAGTGGAAATAAAGCCAGTCTTGAATCACTTAAAGCACTTGCCTCTGTGTTTGAAATTGATATTTCTAAACTACAAGAGGAAATTATTGTGATAGACAAGACATCAGCGGAATGGAATAAAGAACCCTTATTGGTGAAGTTTGCCTTTTGGGGTGTAAAAGCGAGAAAACAAATTGTCATGCTAGAAATTATAACTGTTCTACTTGGCTTAGCTACGTGGATTATCAAACCAGATATATTTGCAACGTCAGCTTTCTTTCTTTTGGCGTACATTTTTTCTAACATGAAGCATTACATCGATACGAAAAAATATTGGTGAATATGCGATATAACAAGGCGCTTAACGAGACAATAACACAGCGGTGCTGCGCACTTTACCGCAGTGCTATTGCTCGTTAGCTTAGCGTTAGCTGGTTGGGCTGCAATGAAATCTATGACAGTGATCTTTCCTCTTCTAGGTATATGGCAAGTGGTCACATCGCCTGCTGATCATGTACCTAGTCATTACACAGATGCATGGGGTATGACTTATGCATTTGATTTCGCTAAAAGCGAGGATGCGAAATTTTCATTGTTTGCACGTTTAAAGGGTGTGAATATACAAGCTTGTAAAGCTTGGAATGCAGAGGTCATAAGCCCAATAACTGGAAGGGTAGTGGAGGTTCAGAATAATGCTCCTGATCGCAAAAGGCTTAGCCTATTCAAAGATGTTATCTCTGGTATTTACCCTATCTTACTAGGCAAGAAAACAAGACGCCTAAATAAGATATTTGGTAATTATGTAATTATTGAAGGCACGAGCTGTTGTTGTCTGTTAGCACATTTAAAAGGAAGCACCATAGGACTAAAAGCCGGCGATTATATCAAAGCCGGCGATTATATCGGAAGAATTGGTCATAGCGGCAGCTCTCAGAAACCACATTTGCATTTTCAGCTCATGGACTCTCCAAATCTATTTGAGTCAAAAGGCATTCCAGCCAATTTCGATTTAATCAGCAAAGATGATGAAGATAAGTGGGTTGAATTGCAGAAGTTTGTGCCTCCTCGTCATCAAGTAATACAGGCAGCTAACAAAGCATTACAGCAGACAAGCCGCTGAATGCGGTGTTATATAACTCGAGGATTTTGAATGGAAAGGAATTATCAGCTTGTAATTGCTGGCGGCTTAAGCTTTTTAGCGTCCTTATTGCATATCGCTTGTATCTTCGGCGGTCCCGATTGGTATTTGTTTTTTGGAGCAGGCGACAGAATGGCGCAACTTGCCTCTGTTGGTGATCCTTATCCCACTATGGTTACTCTAGTTATTGCTTGTGTCCTCGCTGGCTGGGGACTTTATGCATGGTCAGGCGCAGGACTTATTTTTAAATTGCCATTCTTGAAGACTTGTTTAGTGCTAATTACTGCTGTTTATCTTGTCCGTGGTATTGCCGGACTGTTTGCACCGTTCCTTACGTCAGATCCGGTTGTACATCAAAATTCAACGACTTTCTGGCTAGTAAGTTCGGTAATCTGTTGTATTTATGGTACGTATTATCTCTTGGGCACAAAGAAGCTATGGCGGCAGTTTTGAATTTGTGGTTACATAACAAAATCATGAAGACGGATGTTCGCGAAGAGCGCACGCCCAAAGCTTATGCAAGGTGTTATGTACTTGTAGGAAAATTAAGTTAAAAGGATGTTTAATGTCTAGATTTCGTTGCTTAAAAAAGTCACAAAACAATCTCTTAGCAGGGGTTGCAGCAGGAATGGGAGAATTTGTTGGATGGTCAGCCACGAGAGCTAGAGCTGGTTGGGTAATATTTGGTATTTTCTCTTTTGGGTTTGCTATAGTTATTTACACGATTTTGGCTTTTCTATTTCCCCCCCCAAACCATTTTGATTTGAATGAGTTTAGACGGTAGTTTTGCGTCGTACATAACAACCAAATAAACTCACTCACTTCGTTCGTTGGGACGCATATATGTGGGGCGGCTTCGCCATTATGCACCACATGTCTGCGCCCGTTATTGGAAAGTTATGTCAGAGTGGATTTTAAGCTCAAAATAAAGCACGACCATCATCTGATTTGCATATAGGAAAATGATTTGAAACACAGTATATTATTTTTATTTTTTTTGGTATTCATACAGGGGTGTCAGGCAAACCATGATCTAACTGATAAACACAGGAAAGATGGCGCTTCACCCAAGGTTGAATTTGGAGCTACTTGTAATCTGAATAACAGTAGCGAATCTCGGGTTAGAAGTTGCTCAATAGGTGGTCAAGATCTATTAGGAGCGACTTGCTCATGCAACACTGAAAATGGTATCCACTTTGGGGTTGTGGGTCGATGATGTAAAAGACGAGCAAAGGGATACTCGTTCTTTCAAGAGTTCCTCTCATCTGTTTTCAATAAGTCAATTTCGGGTTCGCGAGCATTCGCTGTTTGGTTCTCGCTGCCAGGCATCAGTTGTAGTATTAGATTCAAACGAGTATTGTTTTACCTAAATGGATAGCGCAAGGAAACATGGAATGTTTAATCAAAGCCGCACCAAACCGAAACAACATAACAAACGCATCAGCTCACTCCCTTCGGTCGCTGGGACAACTTTAAGTGCGGCCTTCGCTTCGCTCAATGTGCCCGCCCATAAACTTGCCCGCTATGCGGGGTGTTAAACACTTTTCTGTTTGGCATTAACAAAAAGGATTTAAAATGTACAAAGGCTCTTGTCTATGTGGTGCAATCAAGGTTGAACTCACAGGTTCAATAGATAGCATCATTCATTGCCATTGTTCATTGTGTCGTAAAAATAGTGGCACAGCTTACGCGACAAATGGTTTTATAAACGCAAATGAATTCAACGTTAATGACCCAGAAAATAAACTTACCCACTTCGAATTTAAAAAAGGTAAGTTAAGGCACTTTTGCTCTGTATGTGCCTCTCCTGTTTTTAGCTCAAATACTGATAATCCAACAAAACTTAGGATTCGTCTTGGTATTCTAGACACAGACATCGTAGAAAGACCGATATCTCACAACTTTGTTTCATCTAAGGCGAACTGGGATGATTTGGATGCAGTAATACCAAAATATGATCGCTTTGAACCTAGCAGAGCGAGGTAGTAATTTGCACGCACCTAACAACCCAATCAACACTCTCATTTCGTTCGCTGGGACGCATACACGTGGGGCGGCTTTGCCATTATGCCCCACTTGCCTGCGCCCGTTATTAAAAAGTTATACCTCTACGGATTGACCAATGTAACCATTTGGGTTACATTGAGTTATGATAAAAAGTTTCCTACATAAAGGTCTACAAAAGTTCTCCCAAAAGGTTGTACGGCTGGTATTCAGAAAAAGCATGAGAAGAAACTCAGACTAATACTATCCAATTTAGATCAAACAGAGTGTTCAGATGATATGGATTTACCGGGTCTTTTTATGCATAAACTGAAAGGTGATAAGAAGGATATATGGTCAGTTAGGGTAAGTGGCAACTGGCGTATAACTTATCGGTTTATAGGTAAGGACATCGAACTCGTCAACTATGAGGACTATCATTAATGACTATTCATAACCCGGCCCATCCAGGTGAAATATTAAAAGAACTTGTGATAGAGCCTCTTCAATTAACAATTACTGATGTCGCCGCACATTTAGATGTTAGTCGAAAAACGTTATCCAAAGTCCTTAATTGTCGAGCATCTATTTCTCCAGAAATGGCACTTCGTCTTGAATTGGTCTTTGGTAAGCCGTCCGCAGATCATTGGTTGAAGCTTCAAAATTCACATGATTTGTGGATGGCTAGACAAAATAAGTCAGCTTTGAACGTAGAGCCTTACAAAACTTTGGTGGCGTAATTGTGGTATAACAAAACGTTGAAGCGGACAAAAATAAAAAGCAATTTTCGCCGCTTCACGTGGTGTTATATTTTTTGTCACACACTGGTGCAATTATGAAACAAGTAGGGTTCTTTACTTTAGGTGCAGTTGTTCCGGCTACACTTTGCATTGCCTTCTCAACTATGATTCTTAACCATTGCGACGGCAAATTTGGTTGCGCAGGGACTTTCAATTTATTGTTTAAGTTCAGTGTATTGCCAATCGCTTTTATTAGTAGCCTTATTTTAATTATTGCTATGTATTTTGTAGGGATATCTGTTCGCTACAAGCCTTGGATTTTGATATTCTTTGGGGCACTAGTGAGTTTATTTAATCTTTATTCATTTAAAATGGCTGAGGGTTATGGGTTTACCACTACCACAGTTGTTATTGCAGTAACTACAGCTCTTTCTTTTATTGGATTAAGCAGGTTAAATATAACAAAAGTTTTGAAGACGGATGTGACCGAAGAGCAAGCACCTACCGCTTAAAACGGCGTTAACTGTACGGAGAAAACATGGAAGTTTCACAGTCAATTTATCAAAGTATCTTTACAAGAGCATATGAAACCACAATCGGAATAGGCCTTGCCATTTTAAGCTCCGGTTTATATTTTCTTTATTCTCAAACATTCGACTTCAAAGTCCTAATAACAATAATTGTTAGTACAATTTTGATCTTTATTGCCGCCACAGTATTGCTTCATTTAACCACTCCAATGCCTCACCGCAAAATATGTTTTTACGAAGACCGACTGGAGTTTTATACATACGATAGGAAAAGAGTGGTTAATTGGGATTTAGTTAAAGGTTATAAGATCAAAAAGTCATTTTTTCCTCAATTCATTATTGAAATAGAGGGGTGGGAAGACATAAAGTTTAGCTATTATACTTTTTCGAAAGAGCAGAGAATCAGCATCATGAGGTTGATTAGTGAGTACAGTTAACAAGATGCTAAACTCATTCACTTCGTTCATTGAGACAATGAACGCAGCGGCTTCGCCATTATCGCGGTGTATTGCTGCTAGTTTGCAAGGCGTTAGGTGGCAAAGGAGTTTTTAATGCTGGCAGTTTTTATCGGAGTTGTGCTTTCTTTGCTTCTTATCTTCACCGCAAAATTCACGCGCTTCGATAGAGATGTAAGCTTTTATCCCTCCATTCTTATTTTCATCGCCAGTTTCTATATTTTGTTTGCCGTTATAGCGGGTCATTCAGTCATTAGAGAAATCAGTATTTCTTCTTTCTTTATCGTATTAGCCCTTTATGGGGCTTACAAATCATTGTTTGTTGTTGGTTTCGCCATTGCATTGCATGGTGTTTACGATATTTTGCATCTACTTCAATTTAAAGATACCGTTGCGCCATTGTGGTGGGCACCTTTTTGTGCGGCGGTAGACTTTGTTATTGGTATGTGGGTAATGTACTTATCCAAAAAGCAAACAGTGCAGGTTAAACAGCATGTCACCTAACAAAAACATTAACCGGACATTGGCAAGAGCGGCCAACGCCGGTTATACAAAGTGTTACGCATAAGTAGAGAAATCAGTGAATACATATATTGTCTTACTAAGAGGTATAAATGTCGGGGGCAAGAACCTTCTCCCAATGAATGAGCTAAAATTGCTCCTAGAAAGTAACGGTTTTGAAAATGTTTCAACATATATTCAAAGTGGTAACATAATTCTTCAAAGTAACACAGATCCAAAAAATGTGATGAAAACGCTCATTCAATCACAATTTGGCTTTTCTCCTGAAATACTAGTTTTATCTGATATTGAATTTGATTTATCTGTCAAAAATAATCCATTCAGTGAGCATGAAGGAAAACTTGTACATTTCTACTATTGTAAAAATACGCCTAAAATGGATATTGCCAAATTAAAAAAGTTCATCTCAGAAACAGAATCTTATGAGTTATCTGGCAACGTTTTCTATCTACACGCACCAGATGGTATTGGGCGTTCTAAATTAGTTGCTAATATAGAGTCATGCTTAGGCATTCCAGCTACCGGTCGAAACCTCAATACTATTAACAAGCTCATGGGTATGATAGCGAATGCATAACAATACAATCAACGCCAGCGAGTTGACTCGGACCTCCGTTTCAGCGCTTCGCGCCTAGACTGCGGCCCTTTATTGTAGGCGTTAGGCGACTATCCATGTCCAAATGTCGCCGACAGAGTAGGCTGTGTCGTGATTTTGTCGTGTTATTACTTTTGTAAAACTGCCATAAAGAGACATACAGTTGCAATAAGGAAAATGATGAATATTCAACAACGACGTATGGCAAAAGGGTGGACTCAGGAAGATCTTGCTCGCCATTCAGGATTAAGTACTCGTACTATTCAAAGAATAGAAAGCGGTCAGAGCATTGGGTTGGAATCTCAAAAATGTATTGCCGCTGTATTTGACGTTTCTACTAACACTTTAATGCAGGATAAACCTATGAATGACCACGAAAATCAGGAACCATCTAAGTTCTTAAAAAAAGAGCAAGAAGCAATTAAATTTGCTCAATTAATATTTAAAGGGCCACAGAAAGGACAAAAAGATCAACTCTTGGAAGTTGAACGCAAGGCAATTAATCAAGTGAAAGCTTTTATAAAAAAGTTATAAAATTTAACCAACTATTCTTTGCCCGTTACTAGGGCGTTATATGCCAGAGGGATTGAGTTGAAGGTCGTTTTATACTTGTTGGCAGGGGCAATGTTAATTCTAGTTACTGCGTATTATGGTACCTTTTACGTTATGCCGAGTGTTACGGTAATAAATAACTCTGGAACTAGCATTGAATCTGCGACTGTTAATCTCCCTAGCTCATACTTAGACTTTGGGCCAATTTCTCATGGTAAAACAAATACAATTCATTACTCATTAAAGCAAGTTGACGGCATCTATGAGTACAGTTTTGATTTTGCCGACGGAGAATCAATTAATGGTAAATGTGGATACGTTACTCAAAATGAAATTAATAAACGTGTTTCATTTATAGTGAGTAAGAAAAAGGTCCTGTGTGATTGATGGCATATAACAAAAAGGTTCAAGCGGATACTGCCAAATAAAATGTGGTTTAAAGACGTTGAGTTAGAGTCTAAAGATGTAAAGCTTGTGCCCTTAGCTATGGATCACAAAGATGTATTAATAAATGCCGCAAGTGACGATGTGTTTAGAAATCATTAAAAACGCCTAATGATGGTTGTCGCCATACGGTTGTATTTTCAATTATTATCATTGAATGGTTTTCAGTAAAAAAGGCTTAGAGTTTAAGCTGTTACCATACCGATAAAAAAAGCATTTAAGACTGGTTCACACGGCTTGGTTGTTTCGCTTCAATCAAGTATATTTAGGATACGCTCACGCCTTAATGTGGGCTTAATATAACAAGGATGTATTAATGAAAACATTAATTTTAGCGTTTGCAGCGACACTCCCTTTATTAGGTTGTTCCGGTGACAATCAAGATGATTGTCCTGAAATAACCTTACCAGTGATTATTCCCGCCATAAATGTGATGCTATTCGATACAAACCAAACACCTCTAAACGTATGTGATGCGATTGTAACGGTAGAAAGTACAAACGGTACAGAAACTATCTATGGTTCGGCATTTGATGATTGCACCTCTAAATTTAATATAGCGGTGGGTTACAACTTAATTGAACACCAATTACTGATTGAAAAAGCCGGTTATGTTAATCAAACCTTTGATTCTATACTTCCAATAGCAACACAATGTGGATACGAGACATTGGAGCTTCCTGTTACCCTAGTATCTAATTAAGTGGTGGCGAATTAAGCAAGGCTACTTAATTGGGTGTTGGGGGCTTATACAGGGTGTTACACTCCCAAGGAAAAAAGTAATGAAATTTATTATTGTATTAGCTTTTGTTTGTTTGGCTTCTGGATGCGCAAGCGGCTATTTAGACCTATATGGTAAAAATGGGAAAAAGGTAGGCGAATGCACTGCTGGTTTCGATTGGCATCCAATTGGGGTTAAGCATTCTGTAAACTGGGTGCTGAATTATTGCTATGAATTAGCTGTTTCACAAAGCGATAATGTAGAGAGCGTGTCTAATTCGTCAGTTATAGAAAAAGACTACACCTATCCTGATCATGCGTCAGGCAAGCCGTGGAACAAAGAGCTTGCATGGTCATCGTTTTGGTCAGATGACATAAACGAGCAGCAATATGGCTATATTGTTGCCGACCTAGAAAACCAATATTACTTAGAAACAACAAGGTTAGAAGAACAGCTTGTGGCAGGTGAAATAACGCAAGAGCAGCACAATGCAGGTGTAGCAAAGGCGAAATATGTGTTTTATGGCAAATGAGGCATGTAACAAAACGCTATTGTTACTGGCGGTATTTCAGCTGGTATTGATATGAGCCTTCATTTAGTGTCAAAGCTTACCAGCTTAAAACACGCCGAGAGAACAGCAATACAATAACTAGCATTACCCACCTTTATAACAAACCCACACTTATGCTCGCCAATCAGTTTAATAAATTTGGGGCAAACTCGTCTGCGCACTATAGTAAATACAGACCAAAACCTATTCCCAATAAAAATAACCCACAGGGCATGAATATGACAAACACATACAAAGGTAAAACCGCTATTATTTCAGGCGCAGCGAGTGGTATTGGCTTAGCGCTTTCAAGAGAATTTGGCGGCCTTGGCATGAATATAGTGATGGCCGATATAGAGCAAGACGCCTTAGAAACTGCCGCACAAACATTAAAAAGCGAAGGTTTATCGGTACTGCCCTGCGCACTTGACGTTACCAGCTATGCGCAATGGGAAACTACCGTTGAAAAAGCCCTCGCTACCTTTGGTAAGTTGCATATGGTGGTTAACAATGCCGGTGTGGGCGGTATTCCCGCGCCTATAGAGGAAACTAATACCGATACATGGCGCTGGGTGGTTGATGTAAATTTAATGGGTGTTGTATACGGCACGCAAGCGGCTACGCCTGCCATTAAAGCCAGTAATGAAGGCGGCTGGATTATTAATGTTGCTTCAATGGCTGGCATGGGCGGTGTGCCCTACTCTGCGGCTTATGCGGCTACAAAAGCAGCAGTGGTATCTATGACCGAAAGTTGGGCGCAAGAACTATACAAACACAATATTCATGTGTCGGCCTTATGCCCTGCTTTTGTTAAAACGCGGATTCATGAGTCGTTGCGCACACAACAAAGCCAATACAAAACACAAGCGCTCAAAGGCAACCCAGAAAACTTGAAAAAAGGCTTTGGTAAAGCCGCAGCGTTGGTGGAGTCGGGCATTCCTGCTGAGTTATTGGCCAAGCGTGTGGTAGAAGCCTTAGAAAGTAAACAAACGTATATCTTTACGCATCCTAACTACCGAAGCTCTGTAGCAGGCAGAGGTAAAGCCCTTGATGCGGCCTTTGAAGATGCACAAAACAGTGAGTTGGTGAAACATCTAATTAACGAAGAAATTACCAGCCTATAAATCATTAGCAACTGGCGTTGTTCTCAGTTATTGAGAACAACGCATAGTTAGCATTAAGCGCTTATCGCAGTAGCATTAGAAGTGCTTATTTTCCACTTGCATATTCATCGTAACTGCCTTGGAAATAATGCAGTTTATTGTCTTTAATTTCGATAATTGACGTTGCTAAGGTAGACACAAATTCGCGGTCGTGGCTAACAAATATTAGCGTGCCGTCAAAGTTTTTAAGAGCTTTATTAAGCGCTTCAATGGCTTCCATGTCCATGTGGTTGGTGGGCTCATCCATAATCAGTACGTTAATTTCTTGCATCATTAACTTACCAAACATAAGCCTATTTTTTTCACCACCTGAACAAACGGTTACGTCTTTATTAATGTCGTCGGCACTGAATAACAAGCGTCCTAAAATAGCTCTTACTGCTAGGTCGTCATGCTTTGGTGTGCGCCACTGGCTCATCCAATCAAACACGTTCATGCTTACGGCAAAGTCGCTACTCACATCTTGTGGGCAATAACCAATTGCGGCATTTTCAGACCATTTCATGGTGCCGCCATTAGCGCTTAATTCATTTACTAAGCAACGTAAAAAGGTGGTTTTACCCGCGCCATTTTCGCCAATAACCGCCAGTTTTGAGCCGGCTTCTAGCAATATGTCGCCACCTTTGAACAAGGTGTTACCTTCAAAGCCGTGCTCAAGGTTGTGCATTTCAAGGGCTAATCTATGCAATTTTTTATGTTGCTTGTAGGTAATGTAAGGTGTTTGTCTTGACGACGCTACCACTTCATCAAGCTGAATTTTTTCCATGCGCCTTGCACGTGATGTTGCTTGTTTTGCCTTTGATGCATTAGCAGAAAAGCGAGCAACGAAACTTTGTAACTCTTCTATTTCTGCAGTCTTTTTGGCGTTTTCGGTGTGAAGCTGCTCTTGCGCTAAGCTGGCTGCAGCTTGATACGCTTCGTAGTTACCAGGATAAATACGTAACTCACCATAATCGATATCTGCCATGTGCGTGCACACTGCATTAAGAAAGTGACGGTCGTGCGAAATAATCACCATGGTGCATTTACGCTGGTTTAGCACGTCTTCTAGCCATTTGATTGTGTATATATCAAGGTTGTTGGTAGGCTCATCAAGTAACAGTATGTCGGGCTCTGAAAATAGTGCTTGGGCAATTAGCACACGTAATTTTAAACCCGGTGCAACGTCTGACATCAAACCAAAGTGATACGACTCGTCGATACCGGCTTCAACCAACAACTCAATAGCACGTGTTTCTGCGGTATAGCCATCCATTTCTGCAAATTCAGATTCTAGGTCGGCAACCTTCATGCCGTCTTCTTCCGACATTTCAGGCAACGAATATATGCGGTCGCGCTCTTGCTTTACTTCCCATAAATGGGCATCACCCATTATTACTGCATCTACTACTGAGTACGCTTCAAATGCAAACTGGTTTTGGTTTAGGGTACCAATGCGCTCACCCGGTGACACTGACACATTGCCCGAAGTAGGCGCCAGTTCGCCGCTCATTATTTTCATAAAGGTAGATTTACCGCAGCCATTTGCGCCAATTAAACCGTAACGGTTGCCATTGCCAAATTTAGCCGAGATGTTTTCAAACAATGGCTTAGCGCCAAATTGCATGGTGATATTAGCGGTGGTGATCAATCTGTATTTCCTTTGAGATAAGCAGTAAATGGTAGCGGTACATAATATGGGCGTAAATACAGTGCCTACATTAAGCGCGCGCACTATACCGCAATAGCCCTGCGCAATAAACCGTCAATTGCAAAACCCCTGTTTTTATTGCGAATATAAACAAAAAGACATGCATTAATTTGCTAAGTAAGGCCCTTTTATCAGTTCAAATAGAAGAGAATTCAACTATCGGGTATACTGCGCCCATTAATTGATTCACCAAAAGCCTCAGTATGTTATTAAACGACGTTATGCGCCGCCTGCGCTTTGCACTTTCTTTAGACAATAGCGCCACTATTAATGTGTTTAAACACGTTAATTATGACCTTGATGAAGACTACCTGATGAACATGATGCGCAAAGAAGACGAAGACGGTTTTTTACCGTGTCGCGACAAAATTCTTGCCTTGTTTCTAGATGGTTTAATTATTAAGCATCGCGGTAAGCAAGAAGGTGCAGAGCCAAAAGTATTAAAAGCTGGTGAGCGTTTAAGCAACAACGACATTTTGCGAAAAATTAAAATTGCACAAAGCTATCAACAAGAAGACATGATGAAAATTTTGCGCACGGGTGGCTTTCCTGTGGGTAAAAGCGAATTAACCGCGTTGTTTAGAAAACCCGACCACCGCAGCTATCGTCCCTGCGGCGACCAATTACTGAGAAACTTTTTGCAGGGCATGGTTAAAACGTATCGCCCAGAAGCCCACCAAAAAAGCAAATAACGCTACTATAATCTGTCAAGCACACTATTGAGCGTGCTTGATTACTTCACCGCCTTTCATCACAAATGCGACATTTTCAAGTAGGGCAATATCATTTAGTGGGTTGCCTTTTACCGCAATGATATCGGCATATCGGCCGGTTTGCAGTGAGCCTATATTGTTGCTTTGCTCAAGCATATTGGCAGCATTAATAGAAGCTGCCTGCAGGGCTTGTATAGGTGTCATACCAAACTTCACCATACGTGATAACTGTTTTAAATTATCACCATGTGGATACACACCGGCATCGGTGCCCATTACTATGTTTACGCCCGCGTCTACCGCTTTTGAAAAGTTGCTGCGCTGTACCGTACCCACCTTACGCTCTTTTTCTAAGCTTTCAGGCAATATTCCTGCGGCTTCGCCCTCGCCCAATATATATTCAGTTACGTATATGTCCATTGATAAGTACGTACCGTTTTTCTTCGCCAGTGCAATACCCTCTTCGTTAATCATGCTGGCATGCTCTACAGAAGTAACACCGGCGCGAATGGCATCGTTAATGCCGGCGCTACCATGGGCATGAGCGGCAACCGTAATGCCCCTGCGCTTGGCTTCGCCAACAATGGCGCTCATTTCTTCTAACGAAAAATCTTGTGCACCAATTTTGGTGCCTTTTGACAACACCCCACCGGTGGCCTTAATTTTAATTAAATCGGCGCCGTATTTAACGTTGTTACGCACTTTTTGTACTGCATCCCAAGGGCCGTCTACTACCCCTAATGGACTGCGCCCTGCAATATCGTGGGGCAATAGGTTGTTGTCACCGTGTCCGCCGGTCATTTGCAAAGAAGGGCCCGATACAAACATGCGCGGCCCAGTAATATCGCCATCAGCAATGGCTTGTTTAAGCGCCACGTCAATAAAGCCACCGGCGCCTAAGTTTCGCACTGTGGTTATACCTGCATTTAAAGTGGTTTCAGCAAACTTTACACCTTGTAAGGCTTTGCGCGTTTGCGTCATAGTTAGGCGGCGAAAACCATGTTGTGTAGGGTCACTGGTTAAATGCGTGTGACTGTCAATTAGCCCAGGCAGTAGAGTGTGCCCGCGTAGATCAATAATGTTCCCTGCGTAGTCATTTGCATTGTATTGACCACTTTTGACCGAAACAATGCGCTCGTTTTCTATTTCAATTAAAGCGTTTTGCACCCGCTTGCCCTTTACTACATCTATGTATGCGTCGGCCACAATAAGGGTTTGAGCATTTGAAACATGCGCCATCATGGCACTACATACCAATGCAAATGCCCCGATTAACTGTCTGAAAGTTGGTGCGCTATATGAAGAGCGCTGGCTGACATTGCTTAACATGCAATTCTCCAAGTTGATAAAATCTATCCATACAAAAGATCAGCCTAAACCTATTAGAGAAAAAAAGAAAGCCGATTTTAACTGTCGGATTACTTTACAGTCGCATAGTAGGAAACGCTCAAACTATTAATATGTATAGGAAATTTTTATGGCGTATTTTTTGCTATTCCTACATTAAGTTTAACGAACCAACCCTTATTCACAGTGTGTCAATTGTTGAAAGCTGTTGTCACGCGTCATTACATTGTATGGAGAACATTATGACTAAAACCGTTAAATTACTATCTGCATTATGCTTAGCAGCTTCTGCAAGCCTAGCTTCTGCAGCACCAATTCCAATTGACTTAAGTAACTGGCAATCAGACGGTAACGGCAGTTGGTCAGTACAAGGGGCTAACAACGACTCAGTGTTTCAATCTATTAATGGAAGCCCAACCACGTTTTTTGAAGCCGGCTCTAATGCACAAAATACATCAATAGCTGGCACTATCACTGTAGAAACTAACAGTGACAACGACTTCATCGGCTTTGTTTTAGGCTATCAAGATAACGAAATGTTGTCTGGCACGAGTGATTTTATGCTGATTGACTGGAAAAAGGGCAATCAAGGTAACGCAAGCGTTGGAATGTCAATTTCAAGGGTACTTAATGCCACTAATGAAGGTGATTTCTGGGAGCATACTGGTGGCGTAACAGAAGTCGCACGCGCAACCAATTTGGGAAGCACGGGCTGGGTTAGTAATCAAAGTTATGACTTCGATATTGTCTTTCAAGCCAACCTTATACAAGTAATGGTAAATAATGTGCTTGAATTAAGTATTACTGCTGCCGATGCCGGCGTTACTGCATTCTCTGACGGTGCGGCTGGTTTTTACAACTATTCTCAAGGAAGCGTGCGCTATGCTGGCATAACTGAAGAGCAGGTTGTACCACAAGCTTCAGCACCAGCAATGTTAAGTTTGTTCGGCTTGGCCATGCTAATGCTAGCTCGTGTTAAAAAAAGAAGCTAACAAAGTAAGTCTTATGATCAAAAAAAACGCTGGATATACCAGCGTTTTTTTTGGTTTGTTAAACTGAATATTTACACTATCCCAGTTTAGCTATTAGCAGTTCTGCTAAAGGCTTTGATGATGCTGGGTTTTGCCCCGTTAGCAACAAGCCATCTTCTAATACGTGCGGATGCCAATCTTCAGCTTTTGAATACAGGCCGCCTTGCGCAATAAAGGCGTCTTCAATTAACACTGGCACAACATCGGTTAGCTCTACTGCAGCTTCCTCGCCATTAGTAAAACCGGTCACGCGTTTACCTTTTATAAGCGCTTCACCGCTAGGCGCTTTTGCGTTTATTAAAACAGCTGGCGCATGGCATACTGCTGCAACCGGTTTACCCGCTGCATAAGTGCTTTCAATTAACGACAGTGAATCTTTATCCATGCGTAAATCCCATAATGGACCATGCCCACCTGGGTAAAATACGGCGTCGTAGTCACTTGAATTTACAGTTGCCAGTTCAACAGTGTTTGCCAATGCATGCTGGGCAAGTTCATCACTTTCAAAACGGTTGGTGTCGTCAGTTTTAAAGTCGTCAAGTAGGCTCTTTGGATCTAGAGGTGGCAAACCGCCTTTTGGAGAAGCCAATGTTAACTTATAACCTGCATCAACAAATGCATAATAAGGCGCAGCTAGCTCTTCTAGCCAAAACCCAGTTTTTTCGCCCGTGTTGCCTAGTTCGCTATGTGATGTTAGTACAATCAATACGTGTTTCATGTTGGTCTCCTTGTGTAACTTTAAAGAAAAGGACAGCTTAGGGTTGTATATTACAATTATTCACCCAGATTGATAATAGCCCAAACAATCAAATGATTATTGTCATACAGCAACAATAAAGTCATTATGTAGTTATCATTTAAATTAAGGCCACCATCATGTTTTTTGCTATCGAAGAATTTATTGCCTTGGGCAATACCCAAAACTTTTCAAAAGCGGCGGCGCAATTGGGTGTGTCTACTTCACATGTTAGTCGCAAAATAAATGCACTTGAACAAAAGCTGGGCGTGCGCTTAGTACACCGAACAACACGTGTGGTTAAGTTAACCAATGCCGGCTATGAATACTTTCAAAAATGTACGCGTATTTGTGACGAAATGGAGGAAGCCAATGCAACCTTGTTGTCAGCTTCAACCGAGCTTGAGGGCAGTATTAAGATTTCTGCCGCTGGCGATTATTCAGAACGTTTTGTAGCACCATGTTTAGCGCGCTTTGGCCTTAACCATCCAAAATTAAAAATAGAAATGGATTTTAACCCTCGCAATATTAATCTCATTGATGATGGTTTTGACTTTGCCGTGCGCTATGGCGAGCTGAGCGATTCAAGCATGATTGCACGCAAACTAACTGAACGAAATATTGTGGCTGCAGCATCGCCTCAATACTTGAGCAAACACGGTGTTCCGAGTCATCCACACGAACTGGCGCAACACAGGGGCATAGTATCGGTCAATAATAATTGGCGTTTTTTTGATAATAACGAGGCAATTAACGTAAAAATTCCCGTTGCATGGAAATCGAACAGTGCCACTAGTTTACTGGCCGCCGCTGTATCGGGAGTGGGAATTTGTTATTTACCGGAAACGACACTCGCGAAAGCCTTATCCACAAATGAATTACAAGCTATTCTTACGCCTTTTAGTTTGCATAGCATACCCACGTGGTTAGTGTATCCAAGTCAACGTTTTGTGCCGCAGCGAGTGCGTGCGGCCATGGATTTTTTAGTAGAAGAACTGAATTAACAATGCCAACTTACAAGACATTGCGTGTTATACAGTAAGTTTGTTGAATAATGAGTGCGTCATTACTGGCCCGATGCCTAGTGAGTTTAAGCTGATCGATAACGCGGTGTTTGGTGTCGTGCCATTTTTGCATTTGCGGCTCTGACAATATCATCTCAAGTGGACTTATATGAAAGCTCATGTTTGCACTGGCGCGCTCGTACAAGCTGACTACCCATGGCGAATCAACCACCCAGCCGTCGGAATACACCGTAGTATCGCCCAAAAATTCATTTAATTCTCTACACATTGTTACGCCGTCAATGCCACATTCAAATAACTGCTGACGACTTATCCCATGCACTTGTTGAGCGCTAGATTCCCAAAAACACCAATCGTCAAACGGCTTTAATAAGCGGCAGTAACGCTGGCCGTCGTTGCGTACCACGCCTATTTCTATAGGATAACTATGAGCGCCAAATCCACTGGCTTCTACGTCAATGATACTCGGTGTAAGAACAGCCTGATTCATGATGTATGTATTTTCCTCTATTGGCTTATTAGGTTTATTTTAGCCATTGTTGTTTACACGCATGTTGCGCCATGAAATATAATATGATGGCAATAAGCGCCACGCCACCTTGCAACAAAATCACGCTGTCGCCGACTACCGATGCCGCATCAACAATTAAAAACAAGCCAATATTTTGTATTATCAAGCCAACAATAGACAAGGTAAACGCATGTACTGCCCAGCTTTGCTTTATCAACATACCCACACAGCCTAAACAACCTGCCAAGACAGCTAATAGTGAGCCATAACTCGCCCACGCAGGTGTTTCAGCGTATAGCTGCTGCTGGTCTATTGGCATAGCCGCTAGTTGTTCTGGGGTGATCATAAAATTCATCCCAACTGCGACTAAACCCATAACGTTCCAAACTAAAGCCAATACAGCAACGGTCCAAAACCATAATGGCGGTTTTGATACAAATAGTGTTCGCATGAGTACCTGTCTCCTTGTGCTTGCGGGCTATTGTATAGATGTGCTGTATGTACACTATTAGTAGCAAGGTGCGTTCGCATATTGCCTATACCCGCGCATGTATTTATATTAAGTAATATAATTTCTTATGTAGTAATGCTATGGATTCCCAATTAAGTCAAGCTCCTTGTGATGTAGCCAAAACACTTGCGTATCAGATCATGACTGCTTTTGATAAGTCTTTTCGTCGTTATGGCCGAATAACTGCGGGGGCTCAAGACAGGTTTGAGCGCTGCGATTGGGACGCATCAAGAACCGCTATTGAGGAACGAATTACTATTTATGAAAAAAGCTTGTCGGAAGCCGTTGGCGAAATTTATCAGCGCATACACCCTCACATTCAAGACCAAGCTTTTTGGTTTGAAACCAAAGCACAATTTGCAAAACTGTTAGTTGGCCACCCTCAGTTTGAACTGGCAGAAACATTTTATAATTCGGTAATAGGAAAGGTGTTTAAACACAAAAAAATTGATAACAACATTATGTTTGTGCTGCCAAGCCGATGCGATTTGTTGGGGCAAGACAGATATAAAGTCGTTAATAGTTTTGACCCTTCAGTTACGGTTAAAGAATTATACAAAAATATATTTGGCATATATCGGTTTAAAATTCCGTTCGATAATCTCGAAAATGATCTCAATAATTTAGACAATGCACTGCGAGAGCGTTTAACCCGAGCGCAGTTAGCATCGGTCAACTTAGTCGAAATACTTAAACCCGTGTTTTACCGTGGTAAGGCAGCCTACATTGTGGGCAGAATATGCATGCCCAACGAAACCTTACCTTTTGTGATTGCACTGCATGTAACACCCAAGCACACTATTATTGTTGATGCGCTGCTTACCGAACGCGCCCATATGAGCGTAATATTTGGTTTTGCGCGCGCATATTTTATGGCTGACACCCAATATCCAGGTGAAGTGGTGGCTTTTTTACAAGAACTTTTACCCCATAAAAAGAACTTTGAACTGTATATGTCAATTGGATTTTATAAGCACGGTAAAACTGTGTTCTATAGAAATTATTTGTCTCATGTGCAAAATACTGACGATAATTTTGCCTTGGCCCCCGGCATAAAAGGTTTAGTAATGGCCGTATTCCACTTGCCTTCTTATGGCGTGGTATTTAAAGTGATTAAAGATGAATTTGCAGAGAGCAAAAAGATCACTCGCGAGCATGTAAAAGAGTGCTATAAGTTAGTTAAAACGACCGATCGTGTGGGCCGCATGGCTGATACGCATGAGTACGTTAATTTTCGGTTTCCTAAAGACAGAATGTGTCCTGAGTTGCTTGAGTACTTAACTAGTACTTGCGCCAATAGTTTAGAAATAACCGATAGCGAAGTGATTATTAAGCACTTGTATATTGAACGCAAAATGACGCCGCTTAATTTATATTTGCAGAAAGAAACTGACCCACAAAAAATTAGAGACGCCATTCACGACTTGGGCCGATGCATTAAGCAAATATCATACGCCAATATATTTCCCGGTGACATGTTGCATAAAAACTTTGGTATTACAAAAACTGGGAGGGTTATTTTTTATGACTACGACGAAATCTGCTACATGCACGAACGTAATTTTAGGGCTTTGCCAAAATCTGACGACCCGTTTGCCTTAGATACCTTGTCGGTTGCACCTAACGACGTATTCCCCGAACAGTTTGAGCATTTTATAGTAGGCAAAAAACACTTAAAAGACCTATTGAAGGAGCTGCATGGCAATTTACTACAGCCAGAATACTGGCAGGAAATTCAAAAGGTTGCTGGGCAAGGCGACATGCATCACTTTACGCCCTACCCCCGCAGCTTGCGATTTACCAATAATGTCTAGTTTAGTTCAGTAACATCCAGTAATGTGGTACCAATAACGCCATGCCAATACCCCATGCTATGCTGCGGGCAACGTGCCAATTTAGCCAATACAACGCTAAATAACACAAGCGGACTATTACAAATGCAACGCACAACTGAGCGGTATACACGTTGTGTTCATCTAGCGCCAATACCAACAACACCGTGGGCGCGAAAAAACAAATGGCCTCAAAACAGTTTTGATGCGCTGCCAACGCGCGAGCACCTAAACCGGTTAACTTGTTTTGTTGGGCACGCGGATGGCGATTATCGTAACCACCTTGCTTATTCATCATTACGGCCAAGGGGACTTTGGCAATCATAGGCATAAACAGCACAAGGGCAACGCAAATAATAATAACAAACACTTGTTAATCCTTTATTTAATAATTACAGTAATTTAACCTGACAAAGTGTACCTTTTTGACTATCGTTTGAGAATGAAAATATTATTAGTAGAAGATGAACCCACTGTTGCCCATTTTATCCAAAAAGGAATGCGTGATAGCGGGTACGTTATTGACCATGCCAACAACGGCCAACTTGGCTTGTCTATGGCATCCAGCAATAACTATGACGTAATTATACTTGACCGTATGCTCCCTGAACTTGACGGTATAGACGTGCTCACGACATACCGAGAGCAAGGTGTTAGCACGCCTACTCTTATACTAAGCGCCAAAAACAAGGTTGATGACAAGGTAAAGGGGTTGCGTGCAGGTGCCGACGATTACCTAACTAAACCCTTTGCATTTGAAGAATTGCTAGCGCGGGTTGAAATACTGGCGGCACGAGCCAGTAGCACCACACCTTCAAACACCAACATGCAACTTGGTGAGCTACAGCTCGATTTAATTAATCGCAAAGTTACTCGCGATGGTACCGTTATCGATTTGCAATCAAAGGAATTTAAATTGCTTGAATACCTTATGCAGAACGCCAATAAAATTGTGACCCGAACCATGTTACTCGAGAAAGTCTGGGAATATAATTTTGACCCTCAAACCAACGTTATTGATGTACACATTAGTCGATTGCGCAACAAAATAGATAAAGGTTTTGCATACCCTATGATAGAAACCATACGCGGTGCAGGCTACATGATCAGCAGTCGTTTGTAAGTTATGCGTGCAATACAAGCTTACAGTAAAAGCTCCAGTTTCGTTGTAAGCTTTGTATTTACTAGCTTACTTATGCTGGGGGTTGGTTTTAATACCTACACCTTAAGTGTTGCTAACGATGAATTACTAATACGTGAAACGCAAGCCGCTATTCAAGCTGATATTGGCGGATTTAGAAGCTTATACAACACTGCAGGCCGTGAGGCGGTTGTGCAAGCGCTGCAAGACAGATTAAACAACCGCACTAACGATTTCTTGTATTATCTACAAGACAGCAACAAACAGTTTATTGCTGGCAACTTATCAAAGTGGCCTGAGGACGACATTACCTTAGTTAAAAATGGCGTGCTTGAAATAGCAGCGACTGTGCGCAGTGACAAGCAGCAAAGCAGTAAAAAGTACTCAGAACGTGCTATTGCAATGGTTATGGATTTTAGCAATAAAGACAGTTTGCTGGTAGCTCGCAGTGTACAAGATATAGAGCTTGCGGTTGCCCTAGCACAGATATCTTCTTGGGTAATGATTGGCATTTTGTGCGTAGTGGCAATTGGCAGTATTGGTGTTGCCTATTATGTGGTGAGCCGCATAAATAAAATATCAGATACCGCTGACGATATTATTCGCACAGGAGACCTAAGCGACCGTTTGCATGTTGATTCAAATTGGGACGATTTGAGTAAACTCACTTTGGTACTTAACCAATTACTTGAAAAAATAGACCATTCAGTGCGTGCTATCAGCTCTGTGTCAGATAATATTGCTCACGATTTACGTACCCCCCTCACACGTTTAAAAAGTCATATTGAAGCCTTGTCTGCTCAAAAAGAGAAACAGGCTTTACTTGAAGAGTGCGACAACATAATGGGCATATTTAATTCACTATTGCGAATAAGTGATATTGAAAATAGCGTAAAAACAGCAGGTTTTGATGCTGTCGATATTACGCAAGTACTTGACGATGCCGTTGATTTGTACTCTGCACTGATGGAAGATAAAGACATTAAGCTTAGTTACCATGCACAAGCCGTGCACACCAATATGGCCGACAAAGATCTGTTGTTTCAAGCCTTTGCTAACGTAATCGATAACGCGATTAAGTTTACCCCAGAAAACGGTGAAATCCAGATTACTCTAACTCTTGTTGACACTAATGCAGTATTTATTATTGATGACACAGGCGTTGGGGTAAGCAAACAGAGTTTGACTAAACTTACACGGCGTTTTTATCGAGAAGATAAGAGCAGAACGAATTCTGGAAATGGCTTAGGTTTGTCGCTTGTAAACGCCATTATTACCTTGCACGAGGGACAAATATGGTTTACTGAATCGTCTCTTAGTAACGGAAAAGGTCTACGATGCGGATTTTCTTTGCCCCTGCATCGTAGTTAAAAATTATTACCATCGACAATTACTGTTTTTGCATGAAGATAGTTACTTCAGCCATTACCAAGCCAAATTTTTTGATGTAGGAGCGATTCATCATAGTGTTATTGTCCATAGCCCAAAACCAGTCGTCAAAATTCACGCGATAAGATGTACCGTCTACATCTAAATCCATTTCGTAGGCAAAATTAAAGGCATTACCGTAGCTTGTTCCAACAGCATCGCCTGCAATATCAGAGGCGTTGCCTGTATAGGTGCCATCGCTATTTTTCTGTAATGTCCAAATGCGTTTTTCCGGGCCCGAGCCTAAGTCATAAAAAAACGTTTCATCAAGGGTAAGTGTATCGTCTTGTATTGAACCATCAATGTTGACGATAAAACGTTGAACAACTTCGCCTGAGCGATCTTGAACAATGCCCCACGCAGTGACTTTACCGTCAAAAAACGTTTCTAGCGAAAACTTTGGTGACTGTTGGGTGTAGTTGTTACCGTCAATAGACACCGAACAAGCGGAAATACTAAGGAATGTGGCCACCAACAGAAGTAGTCTACTTGCTTGCTTTGCGAGATGCATATTTTATGATTCCTTATAATTATTTCTGTAAACCAAGCAATTGCTGGCGCATTTTCGGCTCAGACGTTTTTTCCGACAACCAGATATCAAAAAACCACTTACCAAATTCGGCGTCTTCAATAGACCCTATTAACTGATCTTCTAAATAAAAGTGGCTCACTTTGTTATTGTCCATTACGCCCGTAATAGTTTGGCCTTCTTGTACATCGGGAAAAATTTGCTCTAGTTCCTGATACCACTTTGCTAACTTCATTTCGTCGGTCATGCCTTGGCCGCGCATCTCATCGATAGAACGACTCGCAATATCGTTGCCGTCAAAACTTCGCAGGTAAGTGAGTGTTAGTGCAAATGGACCGCCACTATTAAATTGACCATTTTGGGCAATTAAGGATGCATCGTATATATCCCAGAATAATACGCTAAGACGAGCTTCGCCTACCGTTTCTGGGTTTTCAATAAATGCTTGTAAGTTTTTAGCCTGCACCTGCCATAGTGTTGTCAGCAAAATTACGGCAAAAAGCATTCTCATATTGTTCTCTCTGTATTATAAGGTTATCTAATTTACTACACCGCTACACTTGTACTGTAACTCGAATAAATAATTGTATGCTTTAAACGCGTTAAATGAACTCTTTAGATCATTAAGTTTGTGTAATACTGTTGGTGCGCTGGGCCTTAATGAATGGTGCATCATCAAATGTTTATGCTACCTTTGCAAAATACGCTCTCGGCGTTACCCATATCTATGTTTATTATTAACTGTAAAATAAGTTCATCATGACTACCGCTAAGCTTCACTTATCATTGCCGTCTCCTTTGACTCCTATTGCATGGCCACATGCTTCTTATGGCAGCCATAGCATCAATGTGTATGTAAAACGTGACGACTTAATTCACCCACAAATATCAGGGAACAAATGGCGCAAACTAGCCAAAACCGTTGCTTACATACAAAGGCACAGTATTAAGCATGTAGTAAGTTTTGGCGGTGGATACTCTAATCATTTACATGCCCTCGCTTATGTATGTGCGCAATTGGATGTGAAAATGACTGCGATTGTACGCGGCGACTACTCACAAAACCCTACTTCTACGCTGCAAGATATAAGTGCTTGGGGAGCAAACATAAGGTATGTGAACAAACTAGAATACAAACGCAGAGTTGACGCTGACTATTGTCAGCAATTGAGCCGTGAACTTGGTGCACAATTAGTCATACCTGAGGGAGGCTCAAGTCGCCACGCATTAGAAGGCGTGGCAACCTTAGTAAATGAATGTATCGAGCAATTACCAAAACTTAGCCACATTATTCTACCGGTTGCCAGTGCAGGCTCGCTTGCGGGTGTGGTGCATCAAATGCAACAAGTTAACTGCAAGGCTTCTATTTTGGGGATTGGGGTATTAAAAGGGGAAGGTTATTTAGAGCAGCTTTGTACTGACTTACTGCCACAAGCTAGTGCAACAAAGCCAATACCTAACTGGCAAATACTGCATAATTATCACCATGGTGGGTATGCTAAAAGTAGTCCAGAATTGTTAGCTTTTATTCAACAATTTACGCAACACACTAACATACCTTTAGAACCTGTATATTCAGGGAAGTGCTTTTACGCCCTCGATCATTTGCTGCAAACGCATTACTTTCCTGTGCAAAGCGAAGTGCTTGTGTTACATACAGGCGGATTACAAGGCTCAGTTGCACCAAACTAATTGGCTTTACGTTTACGACCCAGTTTTTACTGAACTTTTCTTCACTACCTGCCGTTAACAAATTAACACTAACCAAAAATACGGAACAGCATAATGAAACAAAGCCTTATATTGCAGCAGCACATTCCATTTGCTTCTATGATTTATAAAGCCCTCGATTTCTGCGAAGTAATGCTGAGCCATTCTGACACTTTATATCCATTTGCGGTATTGTCTATCGGAAATGACATGCAGTGCGTATTCACTCCTACATCCCAACAACACGCACCTGAAAGCATGATTGAAGCTTTGCAACTGCGTATAAACGAGCGCAAGTTGTTTGCTAAGTCAACGGTAAGCTTATTGGTCTATCCTGCTATTATTTCTCACCCTGAACAATATGATAGCGACGCTTTAGTGTTTACGATTACCGACAGTGCTGGTAAAAATAACGTCACTATTTATCCATATTGCATGAACAAGCATGGCATTACAGTGAACAAACCTTACACTTGCGATTTTTCAGACTAACTTCATACTATAAAACTTGTACTTCATAAAAGTACTGTTATTATGCGCGAAAATTTGAGGCTTCATGAATAGAGCGCTTACATCAAGCGTACTTGCATGGGTAACCTTACTCAGTAATTATCTTGCTACCTACACTTAAGTGTGTACCTAGCTAAATCAATCAATTTAAGGATGTTGTATGTCAAAAGTTCTCATTATTGGTGCCGGCGGCGTGTCGTCAGTTACCGTAAAAAAATGCGCTCGTTTACCTGCTTTGTTCGATGAAATTTACCTTGCTAGCCGCACCTTATCGAAGTGCGAAGCACTTCAAAAAGAAGTGGGTATAGACCGCCTCAAAGCAGTTTTTGCGGTTGATGCAGACAACGCCGACGAAGTTGCTGCTCTTATTACGCAAATTCAACCCGACTTGGTAGTAAATTTAGCCCTACCGTATCAAGATTTACCAATAATGGATGCGTGCTTAGCGACTAAAACTGATTATTTAGACACGGCTAATTACGAGCCGAAAGACGTGGCAAAATTCGAATATTCTTGGCAATGGGCATATCAAGAGCGCTTTAAAGAAGCGGGTATTATGGCGTTGTTAGGCTCAGGCTTTGACCCAGGTGTAACTAACGTGTACACCGCTTACGCTGCAAAACATTATTTTGATGAAATCCACTATTTGGATATTGTTGATTGCAATGGCGGCGATCATGGACAAGCATTTGCCACAAACTTTAATCCTGAAATCAATATTCGCGAAATAACCCAACCTGGCAGATACTTTGAAAATGGCCAGTGGCAAGAAACCGAACCACTTAGCGTGCGTGAAGATCTTGACTACCAAAACATTGGTGTGCGTGCTTCGTACCTAATGTACCATGAAGAACTGGAGTCAATTGTAAAGCACTTCCCCAGCTTAAAGCGCGCGCGCTTCTGGATGACATTTGGTGACGCTTACCTCAACCACTTGAAAGTACTTGAAGGCATTGGCATGACAAGCATTGCTCCTATTGATTTTCAAGGCCAACAAATTGTGCCTTTGGAATTCTTAAAAGCAGTGTTACCAAACCCCGGCTCACTAGCCGAAGGCTACACTGGTAAAACCTGTATAGGGACCTACGTTACCGGTATAAAAGACGGTCAAGAAAAAACCATTTTTATTTATAACAATTGCGATCATAACGCTTGCTTTGAAGAGGTAGGCGCACAGGCCGTATCTTATACTACCGGTGTACCTGCTATGATAGGCGCATCGTTAATGCTGAATAAGACATGGCATAAGGCTGGTGTATGGAACATGGAGCAATTTGATCCCGACCCATTTATGGCCATGCTAAACGAACATGGTTTACCATGGCATGTAATTGAATGCGACAGCCCTTTTAAACGATAAGTGCGAACATAACCATGAACCCTATATTGCTCAGCAACGCTATTCCCAGCCCTTGTTATGTTTGTGAAGAAACTAAGTTAATAAGCAACTTACACTTAATGCAAGAGGTACAAACAAGAGCAGGCGTAGATATAATACTGGCACTAAAAGGGTTCTCTATGTGGTCGACCTTCGATATTGTGAAACAATATCTACAAGGCGCCACTGCCAGTTCAGTGTGGGAAGCAAAATTAGCTAAACACGAAATGGGTAAGCAAGTGCACGCTTACTCGCCGGCATACAAACCCCAAGACATGGACCAATTAGTTGACCTGTGTGAACACATTTCATTTAACAGCCTGCATCAATGGCAACAGTTTAAGCAGCAGGTGCTAACTGCAGGCGTATCGCCAGGTTTGCGTGTGAACCCTGAAAATCAAGAAGCCGACACTCCCTTGTATGACCCTTGCGCACCTGGTTCTCGCTTAGGCATTTTGGCTTCGCAGCTCGATGGCAAAGACTTGGGCGGTATTGAAGGCTTTCATGTGCATAATTTATGTGAATGTGACTCTTACGCAACCGAGCGTACCTTACACGCAATAGATGATAAATTTGGGCAATATTTACCATCCCTAAAGTGGCTAAATTTAGGTGGCGGTCATTTAATGACGCGCTCAGGCTATGATATTGAGCACCTTATTAGCGCACTAAAACAGTTTAAGGCGAAGTATCCGCATTTACATATTATTATGGAACCGGGTTCAGCGGTGGCATGGCAAGCGGGTGTGCTGGTAGCCGAAGTAGTAGACATAGTAGAAAACGAGCAGCAAATAGCTATTTTAGATATTTCTGCAACAGCTCATATGCCTGATGTGTTAGAGATGCCCTATCGCCCAACCATTACAGGGGCTGGACTAGCTAACGAAAAATCTTTTACCTATAAATTGGGTGGAAACTCTTGTTTAGCGGGCGACGTAATTGATGAATATAGCTTCGACAAGCCCTTAGCATGTGGAGACCGTTTAGTGTTTGAAGACATGCTGCATTACACCATGGTCAAAACCACATTTTTTAACGGCGTTGATCACCCAGCCATTGCTATTTTACGCAAAAATGACAGCGTAGATATTGTGCGTCAATTTACTTACAACGACTTTAAAAATCGCTTGTCGTAAATCCTTAAACATTGGCAACATTGGTCGATAACCTATTATGGATAGCGGCAAAAAATGTGAGTGAATGTGTTTATAGGCGTAAAATACTGTGTTGGGTTTATTATCTTGGTCGCCTCTGTTACCAGTTTCGCTAGCCTTACCATTAATCTTACAGACGCGAATGGCAATGCCGTTCCAAATGCGGTAATCAGCATTGCGAACAAGCTCAATCCTCATGATAGTGACGCAGAGTTTCCTACCGCGATTATGGACCAAATTGATTATCAATTTGTGCCAAAGGTACTTATTGTTAACAAAGACCAAAAAGTGGACTTTCCTAACAGCGATGATGTTAGGCATCATGTTTATAGTTTCTCACAACCCAACGCCTTCGAAATAAAAATGTATCAAGGAAGCGACGCAAAACCTATCGACTTTCGTCAGCAAGGTATTGTGGTACTCGACTGCAATATTCATGATTCTATGATTGGTTATATCTATGTAGCTGACAATGAGCACGCCTATTTGAGCGATGCTTCAGGCCAAGTGTTAATACCGCAAGACGTACTAGAGCAAAGCTCAGACGACACTATAAACATCAATGTATGGCATCCACAATTGTCATCCACACATGTAAAGCGAGTAATGCACAGCATTGACCGAACCAAGACTGATATTTCGATAAGCCTGAGCATGTATCAGCATACCCCTGTGTCTGAGCATAATATGCCCGCAAACGATGACAGTAAGTTTAATCGAGGCATGAAATAGTGACAAAGGGTTCGTTACAAAAGAGTATTTTTCGACTCGTCATTGTATTGGTGCTGACAACCAGCGTAACCATATTGATTAATGTGTGGCTGTCAACGTATCAACAAGCACAACAACGTATGTCAAAAGACATTAACCTCGCCCAAACAGTATTAGCAAAATCGCTAGAAAATAGAGAAGAACTGCTGTTTAACTCAGCGAGCGTATTAAGTGACGATTTTGGATTCAAACAATCAATAGCAACAAAAGATGTACCGACTATTGTGAGTGCCCTAAACAATCACGCCGACCGCATAGATGCGGACTTAATGTCGGTATTTAACTTAAATGGCACCGCTATTGCCAGTACTTCATTTGATAGCACAGCTCAAATGTTTTTGTCTGAAAATCAAGTCAATCAAGTTATTGGTGAAAACGGTTTGTCAGCATTTATGCTAATCAATAACAAATTATACAAAGTTATTTTAGTGAGTATTAATGCGCCCACACCTATTGCACTGAGTTTAGTGGGATTTGAAATTGACCAACATTTTATTGCAGATTTTGAAAACACAGTACAATTATCGATTCTAATTACCGCTACTCAGCAAGACAAGGCGGTGAATATTGCAGGTTCACCAGCTCCTATAACTGAGCAAACAACAACACAAAATAGCTATAAGTCACTGCAATGGCATCATTTGCTCTATGCCAATCAGGCAATCATTTCTCAGTCATTTTCGGTGTATAACGACGAAGCCTTAAATGTTGATTTACGTTTATCACAAACCGTAGACAAATTAATCTCTGAATTTGCTGCCCTAAAAACCAGAATTTCGATCATCATTTTATTATCCTCAACAATTGCCTTTTTGGTAGCTTCTATTTATGCGCGAAAATTAGTAAAGCCTTTGGCACAGTTGTCAACAATTGCGAAAAATATCTCATTGGGAAATTATGAACAAGCGATTATTGATAATCATTCATCTAAAGAACTAAGTAACTTGTCTCATGCATTTAAAAACATGCAGAGAAGTATTCGAGAGCGCGAAAATGAAATTACTTATCAGGCAGAGCATGATCCGCTGACCGGTTTGTATACGCGCTATCATGCCGGATATTTGATTGATGAAAAGCTTGCCAACCAAGAGTCTTTTCAAGTTGTGGCTATTAATGTGGTTGGATTTAGAGATATTAACGATGTATTTGGTTACCAAGATGGCGACCTTTGTTTGTCGGCTTTAGCTTCAAGAATAGCGAGTTTAGGCGGCATAGCAGCTAAATTTACGGGTGGCGAATTTTTATGGTTGCCCGATTCCTCTATGGACATCAACCAATTGGGAGTCATTCAACATAAGTTGGAATATCCGGTGATAGAAAATGAAGTCACTATTCCGATAAAACTGGCATTAGCTAGTATTGCCTGTCCACAACAAGCTTCCAATGCAGAGTCTGTCTTCAAACGCCTGAATATTGTGATTGACGAATCACAGCTAGTAAATAGCCGGCGCTTATTATTCGATGACAAATTCGAACACAAGTATGCAAGGCGCTTAAAAATCATCACGCAATTGAAAAAGGCTCTGCAGTGCAATAGTAGTGATCTCTCGCTCAACTACCAACCCAAATTAAGCGTAAAAACTCAACGGGTAAATGCGGTAGAAGCGTTAATTAGGTGGACTGATGCTGGACTAGGATTTGTGCCACCTGATGAATTTATTGGTATAGCTGAACAAGCAGGGTTAATTGGTGACGTTACCGAATGGGTAATAAAACGCGCGATTGACGACGCACTTACTATGCGCAACCAAGGTTTGCATTGTTGCATTGCCATTAATTTGTCTGCGCGTGATCTAACCACGGGTAAATTGCTGCCATTGGTAAAACAATCCTTGTTACGGGCAGGCTTGCCTGAAAGCGTACTCAGTTTTGAAATTACTGAAAGTGACCTAGTGCAAGACGCAGAGCTTGCGATATCGTTGTTAAATGAATACAAACAAGAAGGTTATCAATTAGCCATTGACGATTTTGGCACCGGTTATTCTTCTCTGGCTTATTTAAAAAGCTTCCCGGTAGATACCATCAAAATAGATAAAAGTTTTGTATTAGAGCTTAGCCACAACAAAGACGACCAAGACATCGTTACCACTATTTTAGAGTTGGCCAACAAGTTTAACTTAGAGGTGGTCGCTGAAGGCGTAGAAGATAAAGAAAGTCTGCATTTGTTGTCTGAAATGGGATGCCACATGATACAAGGCTACTATATATGCAAACCGGTATCGTTAAACATGTTAATTCCATGGTGCGCACAACACGAAAAGACAAATTGGCTGGAGGCATAATGTAATGAGTCAATATTTATGCATGGTGCTGTGTGTATTGATACTAAGCTACTGCAAAATAAGTCATGCGGGAGAAGGTAAACTAATAGCAACTGCTGGGTTAACGCAAATAGAAGGCACTGGTGGTGGGGGTATCGTTCCGTGGGCAACACTGTCTGGTTATGACACCAATAAAGAGTATTCTATAAATGCAAATGTCACTAACGTAACCCTTGATGACTAAAAGTTGAATGCTTTCAGCGCAAGCCTATCTATTTTCGATCAACTTGAGGTGAGTGTAGCTAAACACAAATTTGAACTAAGTACGCTTGGCGGCAGTATTGCCCAACATATTGTTGGCTTAAAATACAAAGTCATGGGCGATGCGCTATATGGTAAATGGCCACAAATTAGTGTGGGCATATTGCATAAGTCGTTACAAGATACCGCCATTGCACAGGCACTAGGTGCGAATAAAACCAGCGGAAACGACTATTATATTGCAGCGACGCGTATTCATTTAGGTGCAGTTGCCGGCTTAAACGCGGTTTGGAATGTAAGTGCGCGCGCCACCCAAGCGAATGAAATGGGATTATTAGGGTTTAGTAGTCGCCATCAACAGAGTTACAAAGTAATGCTAGAAGCGTCAGCAGGTGTATTGCTATCACAAAATATAGTGATAGGCCCGGAGTTTAGACAAAAGCCAGATTTGTTAGGCTTAGGAGAATCTCATTGGCGTGATTATTTTATTAGTTATATGCCTTCAAAATCACTTAGCTTAACATCCGCATGGGCAGACTTAGGCAGTATCGCAGGCGCTGACAAACAACAAGGTATATACTTTTCAATTAATGGACACTGGCTATGACAACAGCACGTTTTTCATTCCGCTTAATTAGCAGTATTATGTTGATGCTTTTGGCCTTAACCGCCTGCAGTAGCAGAACGCCGATAACGTTATATGATGAACTTGGTGGTCAAGGTAAGCTAGAAGAAATATCAAATCGGTTTATACAACAAATTGGTCAAAACGACGCGTTGATTGGGTATTTTAAAAACACCAACATAGACCGTTTCCATCAAAAATTTGTTGAACACCTCTGCAAAGTGAGCAATGGGCCTTGTCAGTACAGTGGTGACAGCATGCATCATGTGCATACCGGGATGCATATAAGCCAGGCGCATTTTAACACAACGGTTGAACTACTAATTATAGCGATGAACGAAGCCCACGTGGCCCATACGACACAAAATAAAGTGTTAGCTCGATTAGCACCTTTACGGGGAGCTATAATAGAAAAATAGAATAACCTCACCAAAATCGTATAGCTTTAAAGTGCATAGTATAGAATTCCATACCATATGTACTGGAAAATGTGTTTTGTTTGGGGCATACTTTGAATAGGTATGGGCGTGGATGTATCTTTCATGGTAGTCTATCCGGTATCGAAGTCAGGCATTTTCTATTAGGTGGTAATAAAGTGCTAAAAACAGCCGATACAGTTAGTGGTACTGTTAGCGTCTGTTAGTTTTATTAGTAAAATCAAGAATTGCCTGTTAATTAGGCGTTGTAATATGCTAGAGCATAGCCTATGATCTAGCTTAAGAATGTACATCTTTAAAGGAAATGTTATGAACAAAGTATTATTAGGTTTAGCAGTAGCTGCTACTATCGCTTCAGGTAACGTATTAGCGCAAGAAAAAGCTGGTGGCAGTACTGCTGGTACCACAACCATTGGTGGCGTTGCGGTAAGTACCACTACATTAGCAATTGCTGGCGCAGTTGTTGCTGGTGGTTTAATTGCAAACAGCGGCGGTTCTTCTGCTGAACCAATCATTGATGATGTTGATCCAGTACCAACGTGTAACTCTGGTGATTCATTAGTAGATGGTGTTTGTATTGGTGACGACACAGTTGAAGTAGTAGTAACTGGAACTGGTACAGCAACCTCAACAACAACTGTTGCTGTTGCAAACACGTACGCTCCATCTAACTAATCGAGCAACATTTTAAAAGCCGCCGTAAGGCGGCTTTTTTGTTTCTATCACATTTTATTGTAGCGTTGACCATAATATCATGACCTTTCAAGCCATTTATAAAATTACCCTGCTACTTGTAGTGATGTTTTTTTTAAACGCATGCTCTCCAACACAAAAAACCTATCGACAAAACATCGATATATACTTTTCGAGCAAGCAAGACTTATTGTTGACCGACGAAGAGGTGAAACAAGCGCCGTATGATCTTGTTTATGTTAAAAATGGTGAACGGGCAACTGCAACCATGGCCCTTGGTTTTATAGAAAATGGACAGTACAAATGGTTATCGAAAGACAATGTGATGTTAGTGACTGAGAATGGTCGTTTAGTTCGTACCCTAGGACTGGACAAAAACCTTGTGCATGTTAGCGCATTAAACAAGGACCCTATTAATCAAATAGCTAACCGTAATTTCGTCTTGCAGCAATGGGATAGAACTATCGACACCAGTGATGGCGACTTTGGCGCACGCCTTAACTCATCATTTGAGGTTGAATACAATGTTCCTCTGCAAATACATGAACACACAATGACGGCAATCAAAGTCACCGAATCGGTAAACTATCGCAGTGTGATATTGACAGAAAATACGTTCGATAATGTATTTTGGTATGACGTAAATACCAAAGCCTTACTAAAGTCTTATCAATATCCCTCATCTACTCTTGATCCCATAGAAATCACTTACATTAGTAGAGCTTTACGTTTAACGGAGTCGGCGCAATGATAAAATATTGTCATATCATTATTCTCGGTGTGTCGTGCTTTATAATAAGTACAACGGCGTATTCACAGGTCTCGATTACGATTAATGACACACACTATCACTATCCAAACAATCCTCGAATGAGCGATGTGCTTAAACCAGTCGGGTTAGCTAGTGACTGGTATTGGCCAAGTGCAATCTTGTTTAACGAAACGAGTTATCAGCAGCTTGAGGACCAAAGGAATCGGCTGATCCGGAAAATGGCTAATAGCGGACGAGATGATTCTGGCATTCACTCTGATTATCGAGCCTTAATTGATCAGATTAAAAGTTGGAGCCTAGCGAAGCGTATATTAGTTAACATCGATTATGATCATGCCAGGTTTGATATTGCCGAAAACCCTCAGTTTGATGAGGGGAAATACATTTTAAACATTACTTCTCGGCCGAACACAATATACGTGTTTGGTGCCGTGCCAGCAGCAAGCCATATTCCCTATAGCGGCAACCAATGTCTTGCAGAGCTCATCAAAAATATTCAACGTACTTCCATTGCTGACAAAAGCTATGTGTATATGGTTTTGCCCGATGGCAGCATAGAAAAGTCACCAATAGCCAATTGGAATAATAAATGCGTGGTGCCTGCACCGGGTACGCAAATACTTATACCTATTCAAGAAAATCAATTTTTCGCAGAAAACACCGAAATTAATTATGAAACAGCCTTGCTGTCTTTAAACAGGAAGCCTACAAAATGAGTGATCTGTTCCACTTATATGCAGATAAGTACAAGGCCTTTTCTGCCCTATTTTTGTTGCTATGCATATCAAGTAATGTACTTGCACAAGATAATAACTATGGTTTGTCTCAAACCGTAAGAGGTGGGACAGGCTTGTTACAAACACCCACTGCAAGAATGGAGAGTGAGGGAAAATTTGTTGTTAACTATTCAGACATTGAAGAGTACCGTTTTTGGACCGCTAGTATTCAATTGTTTCCATGGTTGCAGTCTACAGCTAGGTACACTGATGTTAGAACCCAATTATACAGTCCTTTTGAAAACTTCAGCGGAGACCAAACCCTAAAAGACAAAGGCATCGACATTAAACTACGTTTACTTGAAGAAAGCTTTTATTTGCCCGAGATATCAGTTGGATTTTTGGATATAGGCGGTACAGGCTTCTTTTCCAGTGAATTTATCGCACTCAGTAAGCGTTATAAAGATTTTGATTTCCATATTGGTTTAGGCACCGGTTATTTGGGTGCTGGGGGTAACATTAGTAATCCGTTTTGCAATATTGCCGACAGTTTTTGTAACCGCCCAGGCGGATTCAGCGGATCAGGCGGCAAGGTTGAATTTGACCAGTTTTTTAAAGGCGAAGCCTCCATATTTGGTGGTATTGAGTACCACACTCCAATTAACAATTTAACGCTTAAATTAGAATACGATGGCAATGACTATACTCAAGATCGAGCGGGAATACTGCTACAAGACAGTAAATGGAACATGGGCGCTGTATACCATTACAATAATTGGGATGTTGGCATAAGTTACCAAAGGGGCAATACCTTTGGTTTTAATGTGTCATATACCTTTGACTTTGAAAATGCTAAACAAATAAAAGTTGACCGTGCACCAAGAAGCTTAGTAGCAACAACGCCAGCAGCCAATATCGCCCAGTTAAACCGTTCTCGGTTGTATAACGATTTAAACAACCATGCCAATTTCTTGCTCCACGACACCCATATAGAAAACAACGAAATGACCATTTATGGGGTGCAAAAAGCGTATAGAAACGCTGATGAAGCCACACAGCGTGTGGGTAGAATACTGGCATCCGAACTACCTGAGAGCATTACCACATACAAAATTGTTGATACCGTAGCCAATATCCCCATGGTAGAAACAATTATTGATGCCGACGCGTTTAAAACATCTGCTTTACGCAAGAAGTTAGAAACCAACATAGAAGAAACTTATATAAGACAAACACCGTCAAACGAGACTGTTGCCAAACATGAACCTAAGAAACCATCGGGAGTGTTATTCAGCACCGACGCATTTTGGATCCAAACGTTTGGCAGCCCAGAAGACTTTTACCTGTACCAAGGCGGTGCATTTATCAATACCGGTTACGTATTTAATCCCAACGTATCATTTAAAGTGGGTGCGAAAGTTGTTGTGCTTGATAACTTTGATAAGTTCAATTTTAGAGTAGATGGCCAAACTAACCCTTTGCCCAGAGTGCGGACCCTTGTTAGAGAATATGCTAGTAGAGGTAACGTGACCCTTGAAAATGCCTATTTTCATTGGTTTGATAAACTGTCAGAAAATACGTTTGCACAAGTGTATGCTGGACAACTCGAAACGATGTTTGGCGGTGTTGGTGGTGAATTCTTATACCGTCCTGTAGACAGTACATTAGCATTTGGATTTGATATTAATTATGTGAAACAACGCGACTTTACTAGCGAACTTGCGTTTCTTGATTATAAAACGGTTACTGGACACGCAAACATATATTGGCGTCCAGAATTTTTACCCGATATGCAGCTAACCTTAAATGCAGGCAGGTTTTTAGCCAAAGACAAAGGGCTTAATATCGATGTCGCCAAACGTTTTAAAAGTGGCATCATTGTTGGCGCATATGCAGCGTTTACCAATGTTTCAGCCGCCGACTACGGTGAAGGCAGTTTTACCAAAGGATTTTATATCTCAATTCCGTTTGATATGTTCTCATTTACATCTTCAAAAGGAAGAGGGTTAATTCCATGGATACCTATTGGTCGTGATGGTGGACAAATGCTAAGCCGCCCCGTTAAATTACGAGATGTAACTGAATTAACCTCTCCATTTTATGATTAAGACCGAATGTTCATGCAAGCTTCAATCGCATATATGGCGTTAATATTAACGCCATATATGCATTAATTTTGTAATACACACGTTTTCAACATAAAATACCCCCTGTATAATTAATAAAACAAAAGTTGTTTGACAGCATGACGCAAAAGCCCATCATTTTGGCTATTTCAGGCGCCTCTGGCTCTGGTAAGTCTTTATTCACCCAAAACTTGAAACTCACATTAGAGAAGCACGAGCAACCTGTACTTGTGCTGCAAGAAGATCATTACTACAAATCGCAAGATCATATACCCGAAGCTGAAAGAGCAAGTACCAACTATGATCACCCTGATGCATTTGAGCACGATTTGTTAATGCAGCATCTACAATTACTTTGTGACGGCAAAAGCATCGATTACCCAAGCTATTGCTATAAAACGCATACCCGCTTAAAGAAACCGCAAAAAGTGAAAGCCAAGCCCATCATTATAATTGAAGGGATAATGCTATTGACCCAAATTCAACTGTTTGACCACTTCGATTTTAAGGTGTTTGTTGATACGCCGCTTGATGTCTGCCTAATGCGCAGAATGCTGCGCGATACCCAAGAGCGCGGACGCTCTCTTGAATCGGTTGCTATTCAATACGAACAAACCGTTAAACCCATGTACCACAAATTTATTCGACCCAGTAAAAACTTTGCCGATTTAATTGTGCCCCATGGTGGCGAAAACTATTTGGCAGTAGATGTGCTAAGTGCCTACTTATTTAAACAACGAAATGGAACCTTATAATAATGACAAGTTTACTTGGTATTGTATTTATACTCGCAGTGGGATTTGCGTTCAGTAAGGCTCGACACCGCATTAACTGGCGCACTGTAGGCGGCGCTTTTTTGTTGCAAGCACTAATAGCTGCTTTTGTGTTGTATACCGATTTTGGCGTTGCTTTTTTAAACGGCCTTACCGGCTTTGTACAAAATATAATTGACTACAGCAAAGAGGGAATAGAGTTTTTATTTGGCCCTGTGGGCAATTACTCGCTAGGGTTTATTTTTGCCTTTAATGTGCTGCCTGTTATTGTGTTTTTCTCAGCACTTATTGCTGTGCTTTATCATTTAGGCATTATGAGCATCGTCATTCGCGTAATTGGTGGTGGCTTAAAAAAACTACTTGGTACCAGTAATCCCGAATCAATGTCGGCAGCAGCGAATATTTTTGTGGGCCAAACCGAAGCGCCTCTTATTGTAAAACCCTTTATTGCTAAAATGACACGTTCTGAACTGTTTGCCATTATGGTGGGCGGTCTGGCGTCGGTTGCAGGCTCAATAATGGCGGGTTATTCAGGATTGGGCGTTGAGTTAAAGTACTTACTTGCGGCAAGTTTTATGGCCGCTCCCGCAGGCTTAATGATGGCCAAAATACTCGAGCCTGAAACCGAGGTTCCCAATCAAACCCTAACCGACGTAAAATCTGATACTGAAGACTATGCCAACGTATTTGATGCAGCTGCAAGCGGTGCAGCGTCAGGCATGAAATTAGCGGTAAATGTAGGTGCAATGTTACTAGCGTTTATTGCACTTATTGCCATGCTCAATGGCATTTTAGGCTATTTTGGTGGTTTAGTGGGTATTGACGACCTGTCTATTGAATATTTATTGGGTTATGTGTTTCAACCTGTTGCTTGGTTAATTGGCGTTCCTTGGCATGAAGCCCAACTGGCGGGTAGTTTTATAGGACAAAAAGTTGTGGTGAATGAGTTTGTGGCATACTCAGACTTTGTGACGTACAAAGAACAACTTTCAGCGTCAACCCAAGCCATTATCACTTTTGCCCTTTGTGGCTTCGCCAACTTATCATCTATCGCTATATTAATGGGCGGGATTGGCGCAATGGCGCCCGGCCGTCGACAAGATATTGCTCGACTAGGTTTAAAAGCAGTATTGGCGGCTACGCTGGCCAATTTAATGAGCGCAGCTTTGGCTGGCATCTTTTTATCGCTTGCATAGCGGTAAAACATACATTGTTTATCAAGTTTAACAAAAGAGTAATTATATGAAATTAGAAGCAGTTGATTATCAATCGCCGAATGCGGCTAAAGACTTTGTGGAGTCACTTAGACAAACCGGTTTTGGCGTATTAAAAAATCATCCAATTTCACAACAACAAGTCACCGATATTTATCGTCATTGGCAGGCATTTTTTAATACCAATGATAAGCAAAACTTTGCTTACAATAAGGGAACACAAGACGGCTTTTTCCCGCAATCGGTATCTGAAATAGCAAAGGGTTTTACCAAAAAAGACATTAAAGAGTATTATCATTACTATCCATGGGGCCAATGCCCTGAGCATTTACATTCTGAAATTCATGATTATTATGTTAATACCACCAGCTTGGCAGCGCAGCTACTCAACTGGATAGAACAAGAATCCCCCAAAGAAGTGTCAAAGCATTATCGCGAGCCCTTATCTAATATGATAAAAGACTCTGACCAAACATTGCTCAGAATTTTACATTACCCGCCACTAGCAGGCGATGAAGAGGCTGATGCCATTCGAGCAGCAGCGCATGAAGACATTAACCTAATTACAATCTTACCTGCCGCTAACGAACCGGGTTTACAAGTAAAGGCAAAGGACGGCAGTTGGTTAGATGTGCCCAGTGATTTTGGTAATTTAATTGTAAATATTGGCGATATGCTGCAAGAAGCATCTGGGCATTATTTTCCATCAACAACTCACCGCGTAGTGAATCCAGAAGGTACCGATACCAGCAAAGCACGTATCTCGTTACCACTTTTTTTGCACCCAAGACCAAATGTAGTGCTGTCAGATAAATACACTGCAAGCGAATATTTGCAAGAGCGCTTACGAGAACTCGGTGTTGTCTAAATTTCCATAACAGATGCTTAGGGCAGGCCCATTTAAATAATGGCCCTGCCCTTTTTTTGTGCTTAGTTTAAGCTAATGTCACTTTTAGATTTTTTTTTCGTTTTTTTTTGTTTTATACTCAAGTTTAGTCATGCACTGCCGTTACAGACATTAGGAAATAGCGTGTTGTTGTTGACACTGCAAAAAACAAAGGAGAGGATACATGTATATCCCTAACCAATTTTTACCCATACGCACCGCTAAACCAAAAGCCACAAAGCGTGGCTCTGTTACCTTAGAACGTGCTGAAAGCGATCCTAATGGCGCTCAGGAAGCACAGCGTTCACATGCAGTGGTTTATGAAAAACGCGAAGGTGAAGACCGCCGTAAACGAAAAATGAAACCGCTCATTGATACCCGATCAGGCCGCGATCGTCGGTACGACAACAACCGAGCAGCAATTGATATAAAAGCCTAAGTTAGCTCGTTTTTATACTCACAAAATTTTCTTAATAAATAACTGTGGCTATCACTTGTGTGCAAGCTGGTTCGCAGCAAACTCTTCAGCATCGTGAATCTTTGAAATTGCTTTATTGATTAAACTTAACTCATTCTCACTCGGTAAATAATGCCTTTCAGACACAACATTAGAATACCCAACTAATTGCTTTCGCCAAATAAGTGTACTTAAAAATAACCACGCATTTGTTAAATCATCAATATGTTCACTTGTTAATAAGCCACTATGACTCAATGCATGTAAACGTTTAATCGTAGAAAGCTCGGGGATATTCTTTGCCAAAGCGTAAAAACTGATCAATTTGTTTATGCGTGCCAAACACATGTTGCACATACTAAATATGTCAGAATTGTTGGTCATTTGGTCAACGCTTGCCATATTATGCTGCATCATTTTGGCTTCCATATTTAACGAAAATAGATGCGTAATTAAATTTTTGTTTTCAAACAATTTAGCCCGTGCCAATAAGAATTTTTGTAAAACATTGTCATTTCCTGCAACCGTTCTTAAGTCAAGCGTGCTGATGAGTGCAGTCATATCAATGGTGTTTTGATGACTTAGGCAAGCCTTTAGCTCGTCCATCGCATCATCAACCGATAATTGCAATTCTGGGTTACATGCCATTAGGTTGTTACTCGCCAATTTAATACCGCACTCCCCCAATCCCATGCACACATAATTAGCAAGCGCAGTAAAATATTCAGCCTCACTATGAGAAGGCGACCGAGCCAGTAATATTGCGTTACTCTGTTTAGTAGGGAGCAATTGATCTTCTCGCGCTTGTGCACCAAGCGCTAGCCAACAGTATGCTAGTGGTGCCTCACCATTTTCTTTCTCGTACCAGTTAATAAGCTTACGGGTCACTATATCAATCGATTGCGCGACAATTTTACTTGCGATTTGTGCGTCGCTTGCTTGATTCGCGGTATCACTCACATACTCAGGTATGCGCCAAGCAAATCCGGCTAACTCTTGTAGGTTGTTTGCATTCGAGAGGTCGCTCATCATGAAAAGTAGATTTGAACGCTGTTGCTTTGAAATATCAGTATTGGTCACCATACCAAGTACCGAACCACTATCTTCGTTGACTATAGGTAAGTGATGTATACCTCGCGTATTCATCACACAAATAGCATCAAAAATTGTTTTATGCTGCGTTAAAAACGCGGGAGCTTCGGTCATAATTTGTTTAATAGGCAGTTGCGTATTAAAACCTTTAGATACCACTCTATTGCGCAAATCTCTGTCAGTCACAATACCTATCAATTGTGTGTTATCCATTACCATAATAGATGACACGCCATGGGCACTCATAAGTTCAGCAGCTGACTGCACACTTTCGCCAGGGGTAATACACAAAGGCTCGCGTTTAATTAAACTACTCACAGACTTGTATAGCCAACGTGTATGGGTTTCATTCAATGCCTGATGATATTGCGTAAACTCTGTCATAACAAACGCGTGCTCGTTAACATGTAAATATAGTGAGAGGATAATAATAACTGTTTTTGCCGCAATTTATATTGATAAAACTCGTACCTAACGCACTAAAAATGATACCTTAGTCTTACGCAGTAAGTATGGCGATATACTGTGATAATATTGAAATTGTTAAAAAATTGTTAGGAATCAACATGTCAATCACTTGGTTAGCATTGGCTTTAGCGTATTTAACCGTGCTGTTTTGGATTGCTAGGTGGGGCGATACAAACTCCCCTACCGCACGTTGGATTACCTCTCATCCAATGGTATATAGCTTAGCACTAGGCATTTATTGTACCGCATGGACCTTTTTTGGTGCCGTTGGCCAAGCTAACTATCAACAATGGATGTATTTACCCATACTCTTAGGCCCAATATTGGTTTATGTGGTGGGATATCGTTTTATTTATAAACTCATCCACGTTAGTAAAAAACAACATATTAGCACCATTGCCGACTTTATCAGTTCACGCTATGGCAAACGCCAAATTGTCGCATTAGTGGTGACTATTATTGCTCTACTTGCCACCATTCCATACATTGCGCTGCAACTGAAAGCCATTGGCGCCACGTTTCAACTCATCACCAACCAGAGTGATAGTCAGTTAATCATTGTGAGCGCAACGTCATTTATCGCGGTGTTCGCTATGTACTTTGGCACTCGCAATACTGATGTAACTCAGTATCGACGGGGTTTAATATTGGCGATTTCATTTGAATCTATCATAAAGTTATTTGCCCTTGTTTTAGTCGCATTGGTTGGCTATCAATATTGGAGTGCAGCGCAAAGTGGTTCTATACTGGCGGAATACACCACCGAAAGTGCACTTAACGATTTTATTACCTTTGACTTTTGGGCACAGACACTCATGGCAGCGGCAGCTGTAATTTGCTTACCTAGGCAGTTTCATGTCACCGTAATTGACAACTTACACCTTGAACACGTGCGCACAGCAAGATGGTTCTTCCCGCTTTATTTAATTGCTATCGCTATTACTATCCCGATTATTGCAGCAGCAGGTAAAGCTTTGTTCCAAGAGCAAAGCATAGAAGCAGATAGCTTTGTAATGGGCATTGCATTATTTTCTGACTCAATGTTGCTGCAAATTATTGTTTTTTTAGGTGGCTTGTCGGCGTCAACTGCCATGATTATTGTTGCCACTTTAACCTTAAGTACGATGATCACAAACGACGTGGTCTTACCCAAACTCATGGATCGCGAAACCTACTCAAGCGAAAACAGAGTGCGCAGAATCAAGCATATTAGACGCGGTGTTATATTTATTATTTTGGTAATGGCGTTTGGATATCAACAGCAAATGGCTAATCAAGCGTCATTAGCATCCATCGGGCTGCTAGCTTTCTCACTAGTAGTGCAACTGCTACCTGCCATTTTAGGTGGCCTTTATTGGGAACGTGGGCATGCACATGGTGTTTATGCTGGCTTATTAGCAGGGCTATTAGTATGGCTAATGTTTCTATTCATCCCATTGTTTAATGGTGATGGTAATGGCTATTCCAGTCACTTAATGAGTCAAGGCGCCATATACAGCCTATTTGCTAATATTGTCTTTTACATTGGCTTTTCAATTCTTAGCAAACCAAGGTTAATTGACCGTATTCAAGCAAAGGTATTTGTATGGCCGGCAAGCTTTAGTGATCACTATAGTGAAAAAGCCATTTTTGAAGTGACGGTAGCCGACTTACAAACTTTAATTGCACGCTTCACCGGCGACCAACGATGCGACCAACTGTTTGAGTTATATGGCAAACAACATAGCATAGAAGTCAACTCAGACGCCCGTGCCGATGAAGACTTGTTGTCGTTCTGCGAACGAGCCCTTGGCGGGGTTGTAGGCTCGTCTAGTGCAAAAGCACTTATTGACAGTTTAGTGCGCGGTAAAAAGCTTGATATTACCGACGTGGTAAACTTTTTTGATGACACGGCGCAGGCCATGCAGTTCAACATGAGTGCACTGTTAACCTCGTTAGAAAATATTGACCAAGGTATTAGCGTAATCGATAAAGACCTGCGTTTAGTTGCCTGGAATAAGCGATACACCGACTTATTTAGCTATCCTGAAGCGCTTATCACGGTAGGTGCGAAAGTAGAGCCACTAATTAGACATAATGTACTTAGAGGCGAATGTGGTCCAGGTGAAGTTGAAATGCTAGTACAGAAACGTTTAGAACACTTGCATAATGGCACGCCACATCGGTTTACGCGACAACGAGATGATGGACACGTTATTGAGATGGTAGGTAATCCGCTACCCGGTGGTGGTTTTGTCACAAGTTTTCACGACATAACAGGCCATGTTGAAATACAACAAGCACTAAAAGAAACGAATATTGATCTTGCAGCTCGAGTTGCGAAACGAACCGAAGAAGTCCACTCAATTAATGCCGAACTACGACTGGAAATAGAACGCCGAAACGAATTAGAAAAAAGCCTTATACGCGCTAGGCAAGAAGCCGAAGCCGCCAACGAGAGTAAAACGCGGTTTTTAGCATTAGCAAGTCATGATGTACTACAACCATTAAATGCAGCCAAGTTATATCTCACGGCCCTGCAAGAAAGTGACATGAGTGATGAAATGCGGACCATGATGGTAAAACTTAACGACTCGGTAGTTTCAAGTGAAACCCTAATTAGCACCATTTTAGATATCTCACGGCTTGACCAAGGCGAACTCAAGCCCTTCATTGAAACTGTAAATTTACCCGAGGTGGTCACGCCTATTATTAATGAAATGGGCATGAAGGCAAAAGAAAAAGGCCTAGACTTTCGCTATAAAATACAAGACTGCTGGATAAGCGCCGACAAAACATATCTGTATCGCATTATACAGAACTTGGTCTCAAACGCGGTTAAGTACACGGCAATAGGTAAAGTGTTGTTAACCGTGCGCAAAAATGCTGGGCGCGTGTTTATTCAAGTACGAGATACAGGGATTGGTATTCCAAAACTACAGCAAGCAGCTATATTTAGTGACTTTTACCGCGTAGAAAACTCTGATGAGCAAGGTATAGGTCTTGGTTTAGGCGTGGTAAAAAGGCTAAGTCAACAGTTGAGCTGTAGCATAAAAGTAGACTCAATTGAAAACAAAGGCTCTTGTTTCAGTATCGAATTTTTGGATGTTCCGGCACCAGAAACACCGAAAATAATCAAAAAACCCAGTCAAAGTATTTTTAATAAGCTAAAAATACTGTGTGTTGATGATCAGCAAGAAAATTTAGACGCAATGTACACATTGCTCACAAAATGGGGGATTGAAGTAGGCTTGGCTAAAAACTACCAACTTGCTTTAAGTGAAGCTGACAAATTAAAACCCCACATTGTGTTAGTTGATTATCAACTTGGTAGAGGACCTGATGGCTTAGAAATTATTGAAATGCTGCGCCAACAATCAGACACTATTTTGCCCGCTTGCCTAGTTACTGCAAAACGTGGCGATGATTTATTGAAGCTATGCAGCGACAACGGCGTTAACTACCTATCAAAACCCATCAAACCGGCAAAACTGCGTACGCTGATACAAAGCATGGCTAAGTTTATTCGAAATGTAGAAGTCGCTGATAAAAAGACATAAAAAAACAGCTTTTGTAAGCTGTTTTTAAGTATTGAAATATTAAATGCTTTCTTTAGCTGGCGGCTCTAACTGCAGCTCTGAGGCAATCAATACTGCCTGTGTGCGGTTATTTATACCTAGCTTTCTAAATATTGCCGTAACGTGGGCTTTTACTGTGGCCTCAGCAATATCTAAATTATAGCCTATTTGCTTGTTCAACAAACCGTCACGCATGTAGCACAACACTTTGTACTGTGATGGGGTTAAGCTTGCCACGTTCTCAGCAAGCTGGCTAAAGTTGTCATCAACGTCTTGAATTTTCAAGCGTACCGACTCTGGTAACCATACATCGCCTTCTAACATACTGGTCAGGGCTTCATTGATCTCGCCTGCGCTAGCCGTTTTCGGAATGAAGCCCATTGCGCCTAATCCTACTATTTTAGATATAAGTGCAGCGTCTTCTGTGCCCGATACAACGGATATAGGCAAGTCTGGAAATTGTTTTTGTATATGCAAAAAACCAAATAAATCGCTGCTTCCTGGCATGTGAAGATCAAGCATCAACAAATCTACTTCAGTGTTTTGCAAAGCATCAACAGTGGAGTTCAAATCGCCGGTTTCAATAATGGTTATTTCGTCTGATTTTACAGAAATTGCGCCTTTTAATGCATCCCGATATAAAGGATGATCATCTGCAATGAGAAGTGTGACCATGGTCAAGTCCTGTTGTTTTATACTAATTATTGGACGGGTTGCTGTTCGTTAACATACATCAGCAATACAATATGTAAAGCGAACTGCTAGATAAGTGTACCAACATACATGTAGTGTAACACTGTAAAGACCAGCAATAACACTAAAATACGTAAAGTTTAACGCCCCAATCCATAACGCTTTCAATCAATATCGTCAGGTCAGTGTATCAAGTTGTAACTAAACTTCAACAATTTGCTAACATAAAAAAGGCAAGCTTAGTGCTTGCCTTTTTTGGTACCAAAATTAACGGTTTAATCGCTCGTCAATTAATGAATCAACCACTGAAGGGTCGGCCAAGGTTGACGTATCACCTAACTGCTGATGCTCATTGGCTGCAATTTTGCGTAAAATACGACGCATTATTTTACCTGAACGCGTTTTTGGCAAGCCAGATGTCCACTGAATTAAGTCTGGTGTAGCAATTGGACTTAATTCTTTACGTACCCACTTGCGAATTTCTGCAGTTAAGTTTTCGTCAGCTACCACACCTTCATTTGGCGTAATGTATACGTATATACCTTGGCCTTTGATATCGTGTGGATAACCTACTACAGCTGCTTCTGCAATATTAGCATGAGCAACGAGTGCGCTTTCAATTTCAGCAGTACCTAAGCGGTGGCCAGATACGTTCAATACGTCATCTACTCTACCTGTAATCCAGAAGTACCCATCTTCGTCACGGCGTGCACCATCACCAGTAAAGTACACATTTGGATAGGCACTAAAGTAGGTTTCAATGAAGCGTTTGTGATCGCCATATACAGTACGCGCTTGGCTAGGCCAGCTGTCTTTAATTACAAGGTTGCCTTCGGCTTCGCCCTCTAACTCGTTACCATCGGCATCAAATAAGGCTGGCTGCACACCAAACATAGGACGTGTAGCAGAACCGGGTTTAAGCGCTGTTGCACAAGGTAGCGGCGCTATCATCATGCCGCCAGTCTCAGTTTGCCACCATGAATCAATAATTGGGCAACGACCTTGACCAATTACCTTGTGATACCATTCCCATGCTTCAGGGTTGATTGGCTCACCAACTGACCCAAGCACGCGAAGGCTAGATAAATCACACCCTTCTACAGGTTTCTCACCATGCGCCATTAATGCTCTGATAGCTGTTGGCGCTGTGTAAAGGCTGTTTACCTTGTATTTTTCAACTACTTGAGCAATACGGCGTATATCAGGATAAGTGGGTACACCCTCAAAGAATACTTGGGTTGCACCATTTGCAAGTGGGCCGTAAGTCATATAACTGTGACCGGTAATCCAACCCACATCGGCCGTACACCAATAAATGTCATCGTCTTTATAATCAAAGGCGTAACGGAAAGTAATAGACGTATACAACAAGTAACCGCCTGTTGTATGCACTACACCTTTTGGTTGGCCAGTAGAACCTGAGGTATACAGTATAAATAATGGATCTTCGGCATTCATTGGCTCTGGTTCACATTGCGCTGTGCAACCATCAATCAGTTCATGCCACCACACGTCAACATCAGCGTTCCATGTCACATCACCGCCAGTAAGCTTGTGAGTGAGCACTGCACTAATACTTGGGCATGCGCCATTAGCAATGGCTTCGTCAACGTTGGCTTTTAACGCTACACTGCGACCAGCGCGTCGACCTTCGTCTGCAGTAATAATGACTTTTGCAGCACTGTTGTTAATGCGGTCGGCTATCGCATTTGGAGAAAAGCCCCCAAATATGACCGAATGAACTGCGCCTATGCGTGCACAGGCCAGCATCGCGTATGCCGCGTGAGGTACCATGGGCATATAAATAGCAACACAATCCCCTTTTTGCACGCCTAGTTTTTTCAAACCATTGGCAAGCTTACATACTTCGTAGTGCAACTGTTGATAAGTCACATCTTCGCTATCACTGGGTGAATCACCTTCCCAATGAATAGCGACTTTTTTTGCATTTTCTTTTAAATGGCGGTCAATACAATTGTAACTGGCATTTAAGGTGCCGTCTTCGAACCATTTAATTGTGCAGTCGTCGGGTGAGAAGTTACTATTTTTAATAATCGTTGGCTTTGTGTACCAATCTAGCTCGTCAAGCTGTGACGCCCAAAATTCATCTGGGTTTGCTACTGACTCAGCATACATGGCATTGTACGCGTCGTTACTGAAATGTGTTCCCTGAGTTAAGGTCTCAGGCACTGGATATAGTTTGGCACTCATAAATTTGCCTCCGTTAAATACTTGTAATCACAGCGTTAACAATAGTCTTATATGAGCAAACAAAAATGCTACTTTGGTATTACCGTAAAAAAAGTACGGCTAAAGCAAGGCGAAAACCGCCTGCGTAGGTGAATAAATATAGATGTTGCCGTCATTTTTAACACGTTGGTCGTATAGACCAAGCGCTAATTACGACAACAATTTTTTTCTGTAAATATAACGTCATATTAACAAAGTACATCAAAAATCTATTTGATGTTATTGGTTGACAACCATCCCAACTAGGACGTTTGCCGCTCGCAAGAGCGGCTTTTTTTTACCTTCGTTTGACCTCTTAAGACAGAAACAATATAGCTGCCAGTGGCACTATAAAAAACACACCTATTATATATCCGAGGCCATATAGTTTTTGCTCGGCCACTTTGAGTGAAAGTTGATAAGACAGTTGCGGCGGCCATTCGCGCCAATATTTGATGCCATAAATAAACAACACCGCAAGTACATTGTAACTAAAGTGCACAAATGCGATTTGCAAGGCGAGATTTGCATTAGGACCAGTTATTGATAGGGCAGCGATAACTGCGGTGATAGTAGTACCTATATTCGCACCTAATGTAAACGGGTATATTGCCCGTGCTGTTACTATACCGTTGCCCACCAAGGGCACCATCAGTGATGTAGTGGTAGAACTTGATTGCACTAAGACCGTAACCACTGTTCCTGAGCTTATGCCAGAAACAGCGCCCCTGCCCAAACTATTTTGCAGCATAAGTCTCGCTCTTCCTACCATTAGGGACTTCATAATTTTACCCATCAGGGTAATAGACATAATAATCAATAGAAGCCCAATCGTAGCACGTAATGTCCCATTCCATATATCAGGCAAACCACTGGTCGCATTTGCAATACTATTTACAAAAGGGCCAATGATAAATTTTACGGGATTAACACCAGTAGAAACGTCGGCAGTTGCCCCTGTAGAAAATAAGCTTACCATAGCAGCGCTTATCGAATCTAAAATACCGAACATCATTTCTAGCGGTAAAAATATTACTACTGAAAAAATATTAAAGAAGTCATGAATAGTCGCGGCATTGAACGCTCGCTGAAACTCATTTTTATTGCCTACATGACCAAGGCTAACAATAGTATTGGTAATACTGGTGCCAATATTTGCCCCCATCATCATGGGCACGGCAATACTAATAGGAAGCCCACCGGCAACCATCGCAACAATGATAGAAGACACAGTGCTAGAAGACTGAATTAAAGCAGTACACACCATGCCTATAATCAAACCCAAAAAAGGGTTTGCAGCATATTCAAAAAGGGTTTGAGCATGGCTTTGGGTAGCGGTTTTAAAGCCCCCACCTATTAAGCTAACAGCAGCTAACATAGCAAACACTAATACAACTAAACAACACCAACGTAGCCATTTTGGCCAAGTATTCAAGGTGTTGTTTATGGCAATTGCTTCATTTGATTGGGGTGACATTTATACTACCTAAAGTAAGCGTTCAAAACAAAAAAAAACTCAGAATATGTTGTACCTTGTGATTATGAACGTTTTATTAAAAGTGTAATAAATGTACTGTGATAATTAGAAAGGCATTGGATGTTGTTTAAGCACCGTTGTAATGTCATGCACACATACATCACTGAGGGTTATATCAAACGCATCAATATTTTCGCGTAGTTGTTCCATCGTAGTAGCCCCAATAATAGTTGAGGTAACCCCATCAACTTGATCAACCCATGCCAAAGCAAGTTGACTAGGCGTAATACCATGTTTTTTTGCTACCTCGCAATATGCGGCTACGGCACTGTGACTGTTAGGCGTGTCCCTAAACAAGCCATTGCGTTGTTGAAATGTCCATCTGCTGCCTTCAGGCATGGCACCGTTTAAGTACTTACCCGATAACATGCCTCCTGATAGCGGCGACCACGGCAAATAAGCAATTTCTTCACATACGCAACTTTCAATCAAAAATGGCCAATCTTTTGTATGTAGTAAATTAAACTCATTTTGAATAGATACCGGTTTAGCAATACCCATTTCTTCACACAACGACAAGTAAGTATGAATGCCCCAAGGCGTATCGTCTGACAAGGCCCAATGCTTTATTTTACCCGCAGCTAGTGCGGTATCGATGCCACTTAAAATATCACGCATATTGGCTTTTTCAGCGGCAATATCTAAGCTAGAAGGTTGTGTTCCATTTGGCCAATGCTTGCTAAAGTGGGGAGTGCTGCGATTAGGCCAATGCAACTGATATACGTCAATGTAGTCAGTTTGTAACCGCGCTAATGAGTCATTTAGAGCCAAGGCAATGTTTGCGCCTGTGATAGGGCTATTATTGCGTACATACGGAAACCCTGGTCCGGCAATTTTGCTGGCTATAATAACATCAGCGCGCTTGTCTTGATTGCGCGAAAGCCAATTCCCAATAATTCTTTCGGTATCGCCATATGTTTCTCCATTTGGCGGTACAGGATACATTTCGGCAGTATCAATAAAGTTGACGCCGCGATGAAGCGCATAATTAATTTGAGCATCAGCATCGGCTTGAGTATTTTGTATGCCCCATGTCATGCTACCTAAACAAACCCTAGACACTGACAAGCCTGAACTACCTAATTGTGAGTAACGCATAAAGATCCTTTTGTGATTTTTTCAATAAGCTGATTTGCAATACGCTGAAAAATAGAACTTGGAGCAACAATAATTGGAACATGCTTTGCTTTAATATTACGGTTATTGCGCGATAACGCACATATGTCATTACCTTGTCACACCAGCACCATGTTAATTGCATGTTATGATGGGCAATATAGCAGGGTAATAGCGAATGTAAAAACACGAAATACTCATTTTCTCAACCGAGGTGTTTAAATCCATAGTATGGCTAAGTACTTTTTTATAACATGTATGTTATTGCTAAATCATTTTACCGTACAGGCATTGTCTAATGACGAAACGCGCCTGAACACCCACCACATTATACTTGATGCTGACTTTCGTACCGCCAGCACTGAACAAAAAATGTGGTATATGGAAGACACCACCAGAGCACTGACCGCAGTAGATATTGCCAGCCTTGAACCAAATTCATGGCAGCTTACTCGCAAAAAAAGTATTAACTTAGGCACAAGCGAAAGCGTATTCTGGTTTAAATTAACTCTGGAAAACATTCATAAAGAAAGTCAATCTGTGGTGCTGCTAAATACCTACGCGCCGACAAATTTTATTGATGCATATGTTGTTGAACACCTCAACCATATCCCGAATATACATAGTACGGGAGATCGTCGTCCTTCCAGTGCTCGGCCTATTCCCCATGCATCTTTTGCCATGCCGTTTCACGTTCCCGCTAATAGCGATAAAACTGTGCTCATCAAAGTAGAAACAAATGGGAACGTAGTTGTACCTATTTCAGTCTGGTCTAGTCGGTCATTTTCTCAATACCAAGCTACATACTTTCTAATATTTGGTACTCTTATTGGCATATTGTGTATCACCTGCGTTTACAATTTATTTGTGCACCTACAAACCAAAGAGCGCATATTTTTAAGCTTCTCAGCATTTATCCTGTCAGTAATGTTTTTAGTAATTCATCAATCGGGCATTGGCATGTTATTAATATGGCCAAACTCACCTATATTTAACGAATTCGGTGCAGGGCTTAGTATCACCTTGGGCAGCATTGGGCATATCATATTTTTTATGCATTATCTTGAGGTCAATAAACGCGTAAAACAAGTGTGTACGCTGTTTGCATTGCTATCATTGGGCATCACACTTGCTTATCCGATACTGCCTTATAGCACTATTATTCACACCAATTTAATGCTTGGCTCGTTTGGTATTGTTTTATCGCTGTTGTACGCAATATGGTTAAGCAACAACGGTAACAACACGGCAAAATTGTTCGTATATGCATGGACACCTTTCATTGTTGGCAGCGTGGTTTCCGCGTCGATTCGATTTGAATTAATCGACTACTCGTTATTAACAGAGTTTTCTGGGTTGTTTTTTGCTGTTGCTACCATTGTTTGGCTTTCTATTTCAATATCTGAACGCTTAAACAGAGAAAAGCTCAGTCGCATAGACGCACAAAATGCTTCAATAAAAAGCTTGGAGCGGTACGAAGATTTGTTTGAAAAAGCCGTTGAAGGTCTATTTACCTCCACCGCTTCGGGTAAGTTACTAAGCGCCAATAATGCCTTTGTTAACATGCTTGGATACGACAACTATGAACAGTTGCACAAGCAATATGGCAACAACACGTTTGCACTATATAAACAAGCAACATCTCGTCAAACGTTAATTTCAAAAGCTAAGCAGCATGGCAGCGTAGTAGATCAAGAGATAGAAATGTTGAAAGCCAATGGCGTATCGTTTTGGGTTTCATGTACCTTGCGTTTAATTGCTAACGACAATCCTGAAGACCCAATTGTTCAGGGGGCGATGATTGACGTTAGCGCGCGCAAGTTATCAGAAATGAAGCTTGAATACCTCGCAAACCATGATCCCTTAACCAATTTACTTAATCGTCGCGCATTTGAAAACAAGTTAAGAGAAACGGTTGAAAGTGAAGACACAAAAACTATCCGAGGCTCCTTACTTTATTTGGATTTAGATCAGTTCAAAATAGTAAACGATACCTGCGGACACACTATTGGCGACAAACTACTGGTTAAAATTACCAAAATAATGCAAGAGGCCATGGAACATCAAGGCATTCTTGGGCGTTTAGGCGGTGATGAATTTGGCATACTGTTAAAACACTACACGCAAACTCAAGCAATCGATGTCGCTAATTGCGTGCTTAAGGCCGTAAGTGATTTTAGATTTGAACACAATTCCAGAGTATTTAATTTAGGCGTTAGCATTGGTTTAGTCGAAATTACCCGCGACATATCAACGATTGAAGATGCCATGAGTTTTGCAGATACGGCTTGTTACAGTGCAAAAGACGCCGGCAGAAACAGAATTGAAGTCTACTCGTCTAGCAACGAGCACTTTAGTAAACGCCGGTTAGAAATGGATATTGCAAACGCCGTAACCGATGCCCTAAGAAACAATCACTTCACTTTGTATAGACAAAAAATTGTACACAACAACGATGAATTCAGCACTTACGGCTATGAGGTACTTCTGCGCATGCAAGACCAAGGAGAAAAGAGCTACTCACCAGCCGAATTTATCCCTGCTGCCGAAAAATATGGCTTAATGCATAAAGTAGACGAGTGGGTGATTGAGCATACGTTTGCTTGGCTCAACAATAACCCAAAAGAAAGGGATGCATCGCATTTATGGTCAATTAACCTCAGTGGACAGTCAATTGGCCAAGACAGTTTACAAAATCATATTGTTAGTTGTTTTAAACGCTACAACATAGCCTGCAACAAAATTTGCTTCGAAATTACCGAAACTCATGCTATCAACAATATCGAACATACAGTAAATTTTATTACATACTTTCAGACACTCGGCTGCACATTTTCACTAGACGACTTTGGTAGTGGACTGTCATCTTACGGCTATTTGAAAGCACTACCACTTGATAACATCAAGATTGATGGACGCTTTGTAAAAGGCATTACCGCCGACAAAGCTGACTATGCCATGGTGGAATCTATCCACGCTGTTAGCCGCGCAATGGGCAAACTCACCATTGCCGAATACGTAGAAGACACCGACATTATCAAGCAACTTAAACACATCGGTATAGACTACCTACAAGGCTACGCCATACAAAAACCCAGCCCAATGCAATAATGTACTCTGACCCCATTAATTTTGAATTAATGGGGTCAGAGTACATTAATTTGCTTTTTTAGCCATTGGGCGAATTGTAAGTAGTGTGCTTGTTGCGTTATCGACTCTGGTGCGAGTAAGGTGTACCAGTTGTCACTGCCATACACATGTTCGCAAGCAATAGTCAAACGGCCCAAATCAACATCTTTTTGAATAAACTGCTTATCAATAATGCCCACACAATCACCGCTTTGCAGCGCATCTATTACCTGTGCTGTACTGGGGACTTCTAGCGCTACACTTTGCTGATACCGCTGGGTGATATCTGCTGAAGAGAACCATTGCGACCAAAGCTTGGGCATGGCTGAATTTTGTACTAACGACGCTGACAGTATCTGTTTAGGCGATAATTTATTGCTGCTATTGTTGAAATAACTGGGGTGGCATACCACCACATAGTTCGCAGGAAACAAAGGTAAAGCAACGTGATTGGTCGCAATTGGCTTACCTAGTCTAATTGCAGCGTCAAAGGGGTCGGTATCAAAATCGACCAAATCAAACGATGCAATCACCTGTAAGTGGATGTCGGGAGAGTGCTGGTAGAAATCTCGAAGACGAGGCAACAACCAAGCCGTTGCAAAAATCGGTGCCACTGAAATAGCTAAACTGTGATGATTATGAATTTGCAGTGCTTTACGGCTGGCATTGTGCAGTTTTTCAATCGGTAACTTAATATCAGCGAAAAGTGCTTCGCCCTCTGATGATAGGCTTATTGCCTTATCTAAACGATTAAACAGTTTGTAGCCCAGTGTACTTTCTAAATTCCGTATTTGATGACTAACCGCAGACGCCGACACAAACAAATGCTCGGCTGCCACCTGAAAACTTCCGTACTCAGCCGCGTAATAAAATGTATTGAGATGATTTAAGGGTAGTTTTGATTTCATACACATGAGTTTATCTCATGCGTATGAAGAATTTAAGTCTTTTGTCAGTTTTATTGCTCTGCCCTAAACTACATCCTAACTAGTAACGAAAACCACTACTTTAGCAAGGATAACACAGTGACCAACAACACCAACTCAAGCCATAAGCCGAACGCAAACACACCAATTGACTATGAGCTACACCTGAAAAAAGCACGCAGCATAAGAAATAAGCGCATTATAAATATGCTAAAAAACACGTTTAAGTAAGGCCCTGAATCGCTTTATGATGCTAAGGTTTTCACATGCGCCACTACACTTCGAGCTAGTGCACTTAAGGCATAACCGCCCTCAAGCACCGACACAATATGGCCATTGCAGTGTTTGTCAGCCAAGGCTTTTATCTGTTGCGTTAGCCATACATAATCTTCTTCGACCAAGCGTAGATGGCCAAGATCGTCTTCTGCATGGGCATCAAAGCCAGCTGATATGAAGATAAGCTGAGGCTTAAACTTGTCTATAGCAGCAAACCAGTGGTTTACTAGCTCTCGATAATCGCTACCACTTGTACCTGCCGGGATAGGCACGTTTATAATGCCCTCGCGTGTGGGGCCGTCACCACTGAACGGATAAAATGGATGCTGAAACGACGAGCAAAACATAATGCGTTCATCATCTTTGACAATATCTTCAGTTCCATTTCCGTGGTGCACATCAAAATCGATAATTGCTACACGCTCTAAACCATACTTATCAATAGCGTGACGCGCCCCTACTGCTACATTATTGAAGATACAGAAACCTGAAGAAGTACTATGACCCGCGTGATGCCCAGGCGGACGCACCGCACAAAAAGCGCTTTGCGTTTGCTCAGCGAACACCATATCAACCGCTTCGGTAACGGCGCCTGCGGCATGCAATGCGGCATCAAGGCTTTTATGCATCATTATGGTGTCGTCATCAATCCAAATACGCTCGTCGTCTTCATCAGGTGCTCGTTCAAATATTTTGTCCACAAACGCCTTATCATGGGCAAGCTCCAAGCTTTCTTTACTTGCCGGTTTGGCATCTGCAAAGTGCACAACATATTCTAATCCAGAAGCGATGACTTGGTCGTTTATTTGATGCAAACGTGCCGGCTGCTCAGGATGTTCATCGCCCATATCGTGTAAATTACATTTGTTACTGCTAATAATGGTTACACTCATTGTGCATCTCCTTTCGCTTTAGCTGCCTTATTTTTTGCACTAATATTTACATCTTCGCCAAGCTCCGGAACGGTATATACCAATTCCACTTCTCCCGGCTCTTGGTCTGGCACACGCTCAAAACCAAATTGCTCAAACACCGAAAGCATTGCTTGATTGGCTCGCTTCACTACAGCAAAAACCTTAGTCAACGAACGTTTTTGTGCAATCACTAACATCTCGTGTAACAAACGTTTAGCCATGCCTTTACCTTGGTTGGTTTCGCGCGTCACAAACGCCACTTCACAGGCATTTTGCTCGGCATATAAGTAGTAACGGCCAACCGCTTCAATACGAAACTGCGAGCCCTCTTGGCGCACAATAGTAAGGGCAATGTCTTTGCTTTGATCAACACTCACAAGATCACACGATTTTTCGCGAGTCATCTGTCCAGGGTTGTAGTTATAACGCATACGTATTGTTTCTTTGGTATGCGAATAAAAGAATTCTTGCAAGCGCCGTTCATCGGCGGGGTTAAGCGCTCGTAAATAAAACTGCTCGCCGTGAATATTAACGGGCTTAATTTTTACCTCACCCAATTCGGCAATATCGGTTGGGTAATGCTTTTGATAATTTGGTACCCAAAATTGTTGGCGTATTTGCTGAAGCAAACTTTCCCTAAATTTGGGATGCGCAACTCTAATCAGTTCAAGGGCGCGCTCGCGTATACTTTTACCTTTCAAACTTGCAACACCGAACTCGGTCACCACGTAGTGCACGTGTCCGCGTGAGGTAACCACACCTGAGCCTTGATCAAGCGTGGCGACAATACGAGACACTTCACCGTTTTTTGCGGTTGAAGGTAAAGCAATTATGGGTTTGCCGTTTTTGCTTTTTGATGTGCCCGACACAAAGTCAACTTGACCACCAATACCGCTATAAAAATGATACCCAATAGAATCAGCTACTACTTGACCGCTAAGGTCTACTTGCAGGGCACTATTAATTGATACCATATTGTCATTTTTGGCAATATTAGCCGGTTTATTAACATATGAAGATGGATAAAATTCAACATGAGGATTAGTGTCGACAAAGTCATACAATTGCTGCGTGCCCATGCAAAAACTGGTAACCGTTTTACCTGGGTGAAAGGTTTTAAATCGATTATTAATAACGCCTTTTTGCATGAGTCGCATTACACCGTCACTGATCATTTCTGAGTGAATGCCTAAATTTTTATGGGTATGCAAATAACGCGTCACAGCGTCGGGAATTTTGCCAATGCCCAATTGTATAGTGGCGCCATTTTCAACCAACATGGCTACATACTGGGCAATACGATCACTAATTTTGGACGTATCGGCAACGTCTACTTCAGGCAATGGTGCTTCGTGCTCGATACACGCACTGAACTCACTAATATGTAAATATGAATGGCCACTGGTGCGCGGCATCAAGGGATTTACTTGAGCAATAATATGCTTGGCAGCACGTGCTGCAGACATCACCACATCAACCGACACCCCTAAGGAGCAATAACCTAACTCATCTGGCGGTGATACCATAATAAGTGCTGCGTCTAGTGGTAAGGTATCATCGCTGAACAAGCTTGAGATTTCGGATAAAAAACAGGGCGTATAATCTGCTCGCCCTTCTTCAACCGCTTTACGCACATTCTCGCCGTGTATAAAAAATGTATTGATTTTGAAACGATTTTTGTACTCAGGCAGCGCCCATTTGCATTCTGATACAGCCACAATGTGCGTCAGCTCGAGATCATCAAGCTCACTGCCATGTTCAATAAGTGAGTCAATTAAGGCGTTAGGCACCGCGGCATTGGAGCCAATGAAAATCCGGTTGCCCGACGACAGTATTTGCGACCATTCAACCTGATTGGTAAACTGCGATTTAATGAGTTGCATAGGCCACCATATTAAACTTATAAATCATAACCATAGCATAACATTGCGACAAATAAGTTTATTGATCTAGGTTAGTTTTGTACCTTATAGTATTAGCCTGACCCGTTATTACCATTCGCCGCACTATGCTTACTTTGAATAAAATCACTATGGCTCACATACAGCAACTCTGCTACATGCCGAATAACATGGTCTTCATACTTACTTAAATTGCCATCGGCATAGGCAACCTTCCACATCATGTGCATCAGAGTTAGCTTGTCGCTGTACTCATAATGTTCATTTATTAATGAGGTTAACGGGTACATTGACGTTAAATCGTCGGCCTCACTCTGACTCAGAGCGACCAAATCATCTAAATCTTGCTCTTGCAAAGAAAACTGATTTTTCAATAATGCACGTATTTTAGTCATCTCGTCGCTACTTTGTGCATAGTCGGCTTTGCTAATTTCAAGCAGCAGTATGGCACACGTTTTTTGTAGTTTAGTTTCAAGATTGTCGATGGAGTTTTGAGCTTGATTAATGCTCAGTTCAGATTCGAAAAACGCCTTAAGTTTTGACAGCATGTATTCTACCTTTTTGGTCTACATAATACCTTTAGTACGCAAATACAGCTTTTTGTTTCAGTCTTTCTATATTTTATCTGA
>JBARZY010000085.1:0-10362 GCA_049650345.1 Glaciecola sp.
GCGCGACCTTGACCTAGCACATCCACCTCATTCAGTGGCTTTGCATCATGTTGTACAAATAAGGCTTCAGCTTGTTCAACATCAGCTAATACCATTTCAGTCATGCGGTCGTGAATATGAGCAGCAATGTTAGGTATGTCTGCTTCGGATACACCGTCAAAACTGTATTGGATACCACGCTCAATACGCATTATTTGGCCTAATCCACAATTATTGGCAATATTGGTGGCTTTAGTTGACCATGGTGAAATGGTACCGGCTCTTGGTGCAACTACCATACTTAACGAAAATACCACGTCAGTTTTGGGCGCAGGGCCATAGGTAAGTAAGCTGGCCAACGTGGCTTGTTGCTCTTCTGTTAGAGGCTCGTTTACATCAACAAAATGCACGTAACGCGCGTTAACATGTGACGCGTGAATGTTATTTCTGGCTAAACGTTGTAATAATTTTTGCTGATTAAAGTCAGAAAGCATAGATGAGCCGAACAAAGTGAGCATAAATAAACATCCAGTGGTGGTAAAAGAAGCGATATACTCGTAAAAGAGCCATCAAAATTTGCGCGCAATTATAGAGGATTTATTAAATTTTGGTAAGGGATTTAACACAACAAAATGCGACAAAACAACGCTTTCACCAATATACAAATGATACCCGGCCAAAGTCGAACGCGCTTTTTATGAGTTATTACTAGATTAACGCAACAAATTTGTTCACAATCAAACATATGCAAACACTTACTTTTACCTCTTTTATGTCAGCCAAGCAAACAATGAAACGGCTTTTTATATTGTTAAGCGCGACTTTGTGCGTCATGTTGCTTAGCAGTTGTCAGCCACTTCAACAAAGCACAGGCTTAAGCAGAATACTTGAAGATGGCGTAATTAAAGTGGGTTCTATTTACGGGCGAACCACCTATTATAATGGTCCGATTACGCAAGAAGGCTTTGAGTATGAGCTTATTCAAGGTTTTGCTGAATTCTTAGGTGTAAAACTAGAAGTTTATCCATATTATTCATACTCTGAACTAATAGACCAACTCGACGCCAAACGAGTTGATTTGCTGGCCGCCAATATTACTATGACCCAAGCCCGCAAAGAGGCATATAAATTTGGGCCGTCTTATCAAACACTAAACTTTGAATTGGTATACCAGAAAGGCAAAGATCGCCCACGTAGCCTAGATGACGTGAGTGGTGCGCTTACCATTATTGCCAACGACTTATACAGAGAGCCTTTATTATCGAAATCAAACGAACTGAATAACTTTAATTGGCAAGAAACTAACGAAAAAGATATTGAAGAGCTATTAGAAATGGTGGCACAGGGTGAATTAGACTACACTATTGCCGATTCAAATATTTTGGCGGTTGCACGACGTCGCTACGCTAATCTAGGTATTGGGTTTTCAATTACCGACTCATTGCAATTAGGTTGGATGTTAAATAAAGACACTGATGATTCGTTACGCGCCGCGTTACTAGAGTACTTTGGCAGTGTACAAGCCAGTGGTAAATTAGCCGTATTAGAAGACAAGTATTTTGGCCATGTGCGCACCTTTGACTTTGTTGACACACGTGCATTCATGCGTGCAGTAAAAAGTAAACTTCCTAAATATAAAGCAATGTTTGAAGCTCACGCTGGCGAGCTCGATTGGCGATTACTGGCTGCAATGGCTTATCAGGAAAGTCACTGGAATCCAAAAGCTGTTTCTCCAACCGGTGTGCGCGGTATGATGATGCTAACCCAAGCCACATCTAAGGACATGGGCGTAAAGTCAAGAACCGATGCCGAGCAAAGTATCAGCGGCGGCTCTCGTTACTTTGCCAGTTTGCTGCGCCGAATTCCCGCACGTATTCAATACCCAGATAGGGCCTGGATGGCACTTGCTGCCTATAATATAGGTTTAGGCCACCTAGAAGACGCCAGAAAAATTACTGAAAGCTTAGGTTACAATCCAGATTTATGGATTGATGTAAAAAAACACTTACCATTATTGCGTCAAAAGAAGTACTATAAGTTCACGAGATACGGATATGCTCGTGGCAATGAAGCGGTTAATTACGTCGATAACATTCGTCGTTACTACGACAGCCTATTATGGCTTGAACAAAACCCCAACACTCCCACCTTACTCGATTCTGATGAAACCGATGAGCTTGAAGCGCCTGATAATAACGCAACTAATGATAGCGATGGTTCAAACGGTTAGCAGGTAAATTGAACTATATTGGCATGCATTGTCAAAAAAGTTACACAAATGTGTCATCAATATGGTGCATTTATTGCTTATCCTTTGGACACAATCTCAGATTAGGGCAATAACATTCCTTATTCTCGCAAGCTAATGTACGTAATGTAAATATTACATCAAATGAAACGAACAACATAAGCCAGCGGTCTTGTATTGGTAAGGTTGCGTAACAATATACGTAAATAATCGAGATAAATAAAATAGACATGTTAAACATGTCACTTTGACAGAAGCGGTTGATAAACGACCCAGAGCAGCCAATAAAAAATATAAGCCTGCTCTAAAGCGGAGAAAAAATATGAGGAAGAACAATAGTATGGCTAGAACTAGACGAATGAGAAACAGTAATCAACGACGCGTGCTGCTTAAAAAGTTGCATCAACGGGTGTTACTTAGAAGAAAACAATTTGCCAGTGCAGATATGAACGAAACGTATCAACAAGCTTGTTAAAACAGCAATAACCTAAAGGCGATCGCTAGCGTTATGTTTCGCTTTCATCGCCTTTTTTAATGCCCGTCGCTCTCTAAAAAAACCACTTAACTGTTCGCTGCATTCTTCTTGTAATACATTTGGAATCACATCAATACGATGGTTAAGTTGCGGATGCTGAGTAATATTCATGATACTACCACTGGCACCGGCTTTGTAATCAGGCGCACCATAAACCAATCTGCTTATACGACTGTGCACTAGTAGGCCTGCACACATAGCACAAGGCTCTAAAGTAACGTATAGCTCGGCATTAAGTAAGCGATAGTTTTGAATCGTTTGCGCAGCTTGTTTAATAGCCACCATTTCAGCATGTAAAGATGGATCACATTGAGAAATCGTTAAATTATAGCCCTTTCCTATAATTTCACCGTTAAGTACAACAATTGCCCCAACCGGCACTTCTTGCTTTGACTGTGCAATGGCTGCCTGCTCAATGGCTAGTCGCATATAAAACTCGTGAGAGTGGGTACTATCCATACCGTGAAAATCCTAATTAATAAACCTATGGCTTGGAGACAACAATTAACTTTTTGACTAAATAGTTGTGTTTTTAGCTAAATCGCTATATTCAACTAAACGCCAAATTTAACTTTATTATTATAAATCAAAGCCTTAATTAATGGCAGCTTATTTGCTATACCCTTATTAAACCACAGAGCTTTTGTTGCAATGATATCGTTTATGATGTTATGCCTACATAACAAAGGGCAAACAAGTACTAGTGATAAGGCCACACTTGCTCTACTATATTACGCTTGTAATAAGCGTGATGATAACAAGTTATCGGTCATCAGGAGACAACCATGGACTTAACAGCAATCGCAATTGTGGGCATCATCGCTTACTCTATTGTATCAATTACACGTGCCGCCACCAGTAACAAAAAATCAAAAGGAAGCACTAGTGCATTGGAGCAAGAGCACGCGCAAATGAAACAAGAGCTCCAAAAGATGTCAGAACGCATTGTGGTGCTTGAGAAAATAATCACCGACGAAAAATACCAATTGAATAAAGCGTTTTCAAGCTTAAAAGACTAACAAAGACCTTACTTAGCCACCGTCGAGTAAGTATTTCTCTACGCGCTCCACTCGACGCGGCTTGCCTGAAATCACCACTACATCACGTGGTTTTATAGTGAAGTATGGCGACGGTGACGCTTCTTCTTTACCGTCTCGCCTGATCGCTATCAAACTCACACGGCGTGCTGTAATACTCAAGTCGTCCAACGATTTACCCACTGCGTAAGCATTATCACTCACTACAATCGCATGCATAAATTCAAGTTTATCGGTAGTTTGGTAACTTAACTCAGTGGTTTCTCCCGGGAAAAAACCATGCATATGCTGGTAACCTTGTTTCCGTTCATTTCTAATCCGTTTTAATATACGCGACATCGGAATACCCGAATAATGCAAGACTTGTGAGATAAGCATTAAGCTTCCTTCTTGTACCTCAGGGACCACTTGTTTCGCACCTGCATTGTACAAATCTTGCATCTCATAATCTTTGCGAGTACGCACTAATATCGTTACTTCTGGATTGAGGTGTTTTATTGCATTGATCACCTTCAGTGCTTTTGCGTGCTCATCAAAGGTGATAATGGCAGTTTTTGCTAGTTCAACATTCGCTTTTTTCAGTATGTCTTTTTGTGACACATCGCCATATAAAATCGACTCTCCAGCGGTTAAACTTTCTTGCACTCTTATAGGGTCGCTATCAATCGCAATATAATCAAGCGCTTCCAGCTTCAGCATTCTTGCCACCGACTGCCCTACACGTGCAAACCCTAAAATCACAACATGATTGTTCAAACCGTCAGCTGTATCAACGGTGCTTGCACTTAGTTGCTCATGCAATTTATTACCGCTTAAATATTTTGCTATTGCACCACTTTTATTAATCAGCATAGGCGTAATTGCCATACTCATTAAGCCCACGCTTACCAATAATGAAGAATGCAAAGGCGTAATTAATTGGTTTTCAAGAGCCAGCGCTATTATAACAAAGCTAAATTCGCCCATTTGTGCCAATTTAAGGCCCGCTGCCCATGCGTCCTCTGGGTTTGAGTGGGTTATCCAAGCGGCTAAGCGCACAATGGCGACTTTCACCACGAGTAATAAAACTAAGCCAATCAAGATGTAATGAAAATGCGTAACAAGTACCGATATTTCAAGCATCATACCCACAGTGATAAAAAACAAACCCATTAAAATATCTCGAAATGGGCGTATGTCGGCCTCAAGTTGATGTCGGTACTGCGACTCGCTCAGCATCATGCCTGCTAAGAAAGCGCCTAGTGCCATAGATAATCCAAATGCGTACGTGGCACCGGCAGCCAACAGTGCAATCAAAATGGTACTTAGCACAAATAACTCATCGGTGCGGGTTTGCGCAATTTCATTAAATATACGTGGTAATAGCCATTTGCCAATAGCAAGTAAAAACACGACCGCTGCGACGCCCTTTATCAGCGCAATCAAAACCGCCAACGAAATACTTTGCTCGCTGCTTGCTGCTAATAATGGAATAACAATCAACAGTGGTACTACAGCCAAATCTTGAAACAACAAAATACTCACGGCAAGCTGAGACCGCTGGGTATTTAATTTACCCTGCTCATCTATGGTTTTGATGACAATGGCGGTTGATGACAAGGCAATACAAGCGCCAATAATAATAGCCGCGGAAATAGCTTGCCCCATCAATAAGGCAATGGCGGCAAATACTGCCGTTGTTAGCAACATCTGCCCAGCCCCCACCCCAAATACGAGTCGTCGCATAGCTACCATGCGCGCTAGACTGAATTCAAGACCAAGGCTGAACAATAAAAATACAATGCCCACTTCCGCGGCAAGGTGCATGTCGTTAGTATTGGAAAACAAGGCGAGTAATTCGGGCCCAGTTATTACTCCTGCCACAAGGTACGCCAAGATGGGGGGTAAATTAACGCGTTTAAACAGCCATACCAATAATACAGCAACAGCCATTAATCCGATGATACTCAAAAATGTATGATTCAAGCTTGTTCCTTATTCATTCTGCGGCACGTAGTGGCATGAAGCTTGCTAATGATTCTATGTGAGCAGTTATGTTAATTAGTACATAAGCATACAAGCGCAGTAAACCTCGCACCAATGCTTTACTCATAGCATCATAGAAGAACCCTAAAGGCTTTTCTAGATTGTGATAACGTAACTACCTTTTAATCGACAAACTATTGACGGTAAGTAAGTGGAGTTGAAAATGGATATCAGTACCATGTCTCAAGAAGTATCTACGAGCATAAACAATGCTGCGGTTGACACAGGGCCTAATGCGCCAGTGCTTACCGTAACTGAATCTGCGCAAATTATGCGTACAATGTTATCATCAATAGACTTAGAAGAGTTGTCTAACGACTATTTTACTATTCTTAATAGCAAATTACCTTGCACTTCACTCAAGTTAGCGTTTGCCGACCAAGTGCTGCGTACAGGAAAAACAAAGTCTCAGGCCCGGATTATGAAAATATCCATCTATTATGGCCACCCTTTTGGTACCCCACAGCATGCGCAATTGTCTTATTCATTTTCAAGAGTGTTAACGCCCGTTCAACGTAAACTACTGTCTGAAATGCATAGCATCTTCGCGATGAGCTTGCGCCATGCTTTGGAGTACTATCGCATTAGCCAATTAGCCACAAAAGATATGCTAACAGGGCTAGGAAATAGAGCAAATTACGACGAATCGGTAAACAAACTCATTAGCATCTGTAAACGAAACAATGATAGCTTTGGGTTGTTGGTATTTGATTTAGACAACTTCAAATCGGTTAACGACCGGTTTGGACATCAAGAAGGTGATGAAGTGTTAGTGGCGTTTGCGCAAATACTGCAAAGTTGCTTACGCGATTCAGATCATGCATTTCGCTTTGGTGGTGACGAGTTTTGTTGCTTACTGATTGACAGCAATGCGGCTGCTAACAAACGCGTGGCAGACAGAATAACTGATGCAATTGCCAAACATCCGCTGTTCATTCAGCACGGTGTCTCTAGCAGCGTTGGAGCCACCTCATTTTTAGCTCATGACAACGACAAAAGCTTGTTTGAACGTGCAGATTCAGCGTTATATCAAGCTAAGAATGCGGGAAAAAACCTCTTTATTGCCGCGTAATCTAAGCGCTACTGCGTACTCTGGTGTAGATATACTTGAGTAACCTGACTAGCATCATTGGGCACATAAGCTTTATTATGCTTCATGCCACCACTAAGGGCAGGTAACACCAACGCTATCACTTGTTCATTATGCACCAACACCGGTACATTTCGCCGTTGTTCCGGCGGTATTTGCCAATTTTGATACCAAACCTTTAATGATTTACTTGGACGTTTGTCATCAAATTTAGCACGCATATTACTGGCGCCATATTTTATCCATACTTTGTCTTTTGGTATCGACACACTTTGATCTTGTTCATTTATGGGTTGTTGTAACAAGGTGTATTCATGACTAATTTCGACGCCTTGTGACGAAAAAAAGTCAAGCTCGAATGGCTTAGGTATGCTTGTTTTAATTGGGCACACAAATAAGAAAGACTGCGACTTTTCTACCATTACATGGGAAAAATATACCACCGCTGTAGACCGTGCATCAGGATGTAAAATACAAACCAAATCATTAAGCTGGGCGCTTGAGGGCATGGCTTGATTGTGTTGTGACAACCAATACCGTAAAAAGCTGCGCTGGCTCGCAACCGATAAAGCCTGTAAGGCTGTGACACTTGCTTTATCAGTATCAGTAAGCACCTGAAGCGCCAGTACTTGCATGTACTCTTCTATAACCATTTGTGCATCAGCGCAATGGGTTGCACTTCTAACAATGGCTTTATCAATGTGCGGCCATTTTTGACGCAACATTGGCATAATGCTTTGTCTAACAAAGTTGCGATCATATTTTTGATCTGTGTTCGACTCGTCCTCCACCCATTGCAGATTATACTGCTTTGCGTAGTCTTCAATATCCGCTTTAGGCAAATGTAAAAACGGTCGGCAATATTGCACACCTTGGCTATTTGTAATGAGGTAAGGCATTGACGCTAAGCCTTTTATCCCTGCTCCACGCTTAAGTTGCAACAAAAAGGTTTCAGCTTGATCTTGCTGGTGTTGTCCAGTCATTACTAAGGTGTCGTCAAGCGTAAAATTATTTAATACATATTGATTAATAGCAGCGTAGCGTGATTCTCGCGCTTGTGCTTCTAAGCTCATTTGTTTTTGTTTGCTTAAGTTAAGCGTACATACCGTAAGCGGTATCGCTAATGATTCACATAAATCTTCACAAAACTGCTGCCAGTGGGCACTATTGTTACTGATCCCATGATTAATATGTATGGCGAACAAAGAGGCGCGTAGAGCTGACGGAAGTTTTTTTTGTTGCTGATAGCATGCTTGCAACAACACCACAGAATCAATGCCACCGCTAAGTGCAATTATAATATTTTTACTTTGTACCGCTTCAATCGCAGACTCAATTAATTTGGGTAACTGAGCCTTTGATTGAGATGGATGCTTTTCCAATGCTTAGCAGTACCCAAACGACATCAAACGGTCATAACGCTCTTGCATCAAGGTTTGTTGGTTGAGGGTTTGTAATTGCGCAAGCTGTTGTTTAATCGTTGCTTTTAAGTTAGCAGCCATACCTTTATGGTCACGATGGGCACCGCCCAGAGGTTCATCCACAATAGTGTTAATTAGACCTAAATTTTTAATTTGCGGTGCGGTTACGCCCATTGCCTCAGCAGCTACAGGGGCTTTTTCAGCACTTTTCCATAAGATGGAAGCACAACCTTCGGGAGATATCACCGAATAGGTCGAATACTGCAGCATGTTAACGCGGTCACCCACACCAATAGCAAGTGCTCCGCCAGAGCCGCCTTCACCAATTACCGTACAAATAATCGGCACAGTTAGCTCAGCCATTACTTTTAAGTTCATGGCAATTGCTTCACTTTGGCCGCGTTCTTCTGCGCCTACGCCCGGGTATGCACCTGGCGTGTCAATAAACGTTAAAATAGGCAGGCGAAAACGCTCGGCCATTTTCATTAGACGCAGCGCTTTGCGATAACCTTCAGGCTTTGGCATGCCAAAATTACGCTTTATTTTTTCTTGTGTATCACGGCCCTTTTGATGCCCAATAACCATCACTGGCGTGCCGTCGAAGTCGGCCAAACCGCCAATTATGGCTTTATCGTCGGCGTAGGCTCTGTCACCCGCAAGTTCATCAAAGCCGTCGAACATATTATCGACATAGTCTTGCGTGTATGGACGCATTGGATGACGCGCCACTTGAGAAATTTGCCATGCCCCTAACCCCGCAAAAATTTTACGCGTCAGCTCACCGCTCTTTTCTCGCAATTTAACGATTTCTTCTTCAATACCCACATCAAAATCGCCACCTTGGTTCACGATTCGAAGTTCTTCAATCTTGGCTTCCAGTTCGGCAATAGGTTGCTCGAAATCAAGAAAATGTAAGCCCATTATAGTTAGTCCGTTTTATTCTAATTAGTTAAACGCTAGGTTAACGTTTTGTTTTCCTAGCAAGTGGGTTAAATCGGCAATGAGTTCGTCTTCAAGCTTCATAAACCAATTGGTGCCCGTTATCATTTCTAATGCCGCATCTGGGTGTTCAACATGTATATGCAACGGACATGTTCCACCTTTGTATTGATGCAGTATATCTTGTAATTTTGACACTGACGACAATGTACACTCAGTGGTTTTTAACGCAAGCGATAAACGCTTCGCAAATCGATTGCGAGCCTCAACAAGCGGCATTACTTCTAAGATAGACATTGTAGTGCTTTCGCTATATCTATCAAAGCTGACCTGTCCCTTAATCCAAATCAAGTTGTCTACCGCAAGCTGATCCTCAAATTGTTCGAACATATCAGGGCTCACTCGCATTTCCATGCGCGCAGACTTATCATCTAAGGTTACCAGTGCCCAACGCCTACCTTGTTTGTTTGTAAGCACGCGTAGCGCGTATATTAGCCCTGCGGTGCGCGTATGCACATCTCGCCGTGTTGGCATCAAATCTTTCACCGTACAATCAATGTAGTGTTTTGCTTCACCAATATACTGGCTCATTGGATGACCAGTTAAGTATAAGCCTAAGGTTTCTTTTTCGCCATCTAACCACACTCGTTCTGGCCAAGGTGGAACTTGTTGGTAGCTATGCTCGGTATGCGTTTGCGTGAAATCTTCCATGCCAAATAAGTCGCCCTGCCCTGCCAACGCTGCTTTTGCATTTTGAGAAGCGGCATCTAGGGCTTCTTTTAAGCTTGCCATTATGGCAGCTCTATGTGGTCCTAACTTATCCATAGCACCCGATAAAATCAGTTTTTCGAGTACTCGCTTATTAATTTTCTTTAAATCAACTTTTGCGCAAAAATCAAATAAATCCTCAAACGCGCCTTGGTCTTCGCGGGCTTTTATAATAGCTTCAACTGGCCCTTCTCCTACGCCTTTGATTGCGCCAATACCGTATACTATTTGCCCATGCTTATTTACTGTAAACTTATACTGACCACTGTTTAAATCGGGCGGTAACACTTCAAGCTTCATGTTGCTGCATTCGTCAATTA
>JBARZY010000086.1:0-5182 GCA_049650345.1 Glaciecola sp.
TAGATGTTTTGGTAAATGGCACGTTGATTGCTCATGGGGAAGTAGTAGTGATTAACGATAAATTTGGAATTCGGTTAACGGATGTTATTAGTCAGGTCGAAAGAATCAAAAAACTCAAATAAAAAATGCCCGTCAACGCCTTTGTTGACGGGCTTCTCCCTCATTTCATTAGCTACCTTACCCACTTCTGTACTGGCAGAAGGTACAGCGAGTAGTGTGACCTCACCAGGTACTGTGCTCTCCATATTTTTGTCACTTGTGTTAGTGATCGCCATTATTTTTGCGCTGGCATACGTTATGCGACGGTTTAATGTCGCCCAAGCCGGCGGTGGTCAAATGCGTGTTGTGGCTAGCATGATGGCCGGTAGCAAAGAAAAAATAATGGTGGTACAAGTGGGTGATGAACAGCACCTATTGGGCGTTACCAGCCATAACATCAATCATCTGGCCAAGCTTGATGAGCCATTATCATCCAATTCTGCCAACGATTCCCATGCCAGCAAGCTGAACTTTCAACAAAAGCTAGTGCAAGCGATGGCCACTGGCATAAGTGGTAATAAAAACAAGGATGGCAGTAATGGATAAAATATTCTCCACAAAAATACGCATGCTTGTATTTAAATATGGGTCAATTTTAGCCATGCTTTTGTTGGTTTCGGTGCAAGCGGTTGCGCAACAAAATGGTATCGAAGCAGTAACGGTTACCACCAACCCCGACGGCACTCAAGATTACTCTATGACCCTGCAGGCGCTGTTTATCATGACTGCGCTAAGCTTAATTCCAGCGGCGGTTATGATGATGACTTCGTTTACGCGAATTATTGTTGTGCTATCTATTCTGCGCCAAGCAATTGGCTTGCAGCAATCACCTTCAAACCAAATACTGATTGGCGTAAGTTTATTTTTGTCTATGTTTATCATGGCGCCGGTATTTGATGAAATTAACGAAAAGGCCTTGCAACCTTATTTGAGTGAAGAAATGACCTCAATTGATGCCTTTGAAGAAGCAAAGCAGCCTATGCGTGCTTTTATGTTAAGCCAAACTCGAATGACTGACTTAGAGAGCTTTATTCGCATTGGCGGATACGAAGGGCAATTTGATTCGCCTGAACAAGTACCGCTCACCGTGCTTATTCCTGCTTTTGTCACCAGCGAGTTAAAAACCGCTTTTCAAATAGGCTTTATGTTGTTTATCCCATTTTTGATCCTCGATTTAGTGGTGGCGTCAATTTTGATGGCCATGGGTATGATGATGTTGTCACCTATGATTGTATCGTTGCCCTTTAAACTCATGTTATTCGTATTGGTAGATGGCTGGAATTTAATTTTTGGCACCTTGGCCACAAGCTTTGGAATGGGAGTCTGATATGAGTCCAGAATCCTTTGTAGAAATTATGCGTGACGCCATGTTTATTATTATTTTAATGGTGTCGGCGGTGATTGTGCCAGGTTTATTAATAGGCTTGGTAGTGGCGGTATTTCAAGCTGCAACCTCTATTAACGAGCAAACCATGAGCTTTTTACCGCGTTTGCTAGTGACCTTATTAGCCTTAAGCTTTCTGGGCAACTGGTTACTGAAAACCATCATGGATTTTACCATTGAATTGGTGCACAGCATCCCAGTTGTGGTGGGTTAATTTTGGACGTACTCAGCGCCAACATGATGGAGCTTATTAGTGATTACATGCTTGCGTTCATGCGTTTTTCGGGCTTATTCATTGCCATGGTAGGCATCAGTGGTCGAACACTGCCACCCATGGTACGAAATTTACTGGCTATTTTATTAACCGCTATGATTGTCCCCATAATCCCCGCTGTGCCAATGGATAATTTGGTGTCGTTGGGCGCATTTATTGAAATAATGAAGCAGCTTATTGTAGGCATTACGATTGGCTTTATCTCTATGATGGTGGTGAACAGTTTTGTACTTGCGGGACAGATTATTGCCATGCAAACAGGCTTAGGCTTCGCGTCTATTGTTGACCCCATCAACGGCATTAACGTTCCTGCCGTTGGGCAATTTTATTTAATATTGGCTACCTTGATGTTTTGGACCTTTGATGGTCATTTATTCATGATAGAGATGATAGTGGTTAGTTTTGACGCCTTTCCAATAGATGGCCCTTGGTGGACAGCTGAGCAATTCAAAGACATTGCCCATTGGGCCGGATGGATGTTTGTGTCGGCAATTACTATTGCACTGGCGCCTATTGTTAGCCTACTTATTGTTAACTTGGCGTTTGGTGTAATGACCAAAGCATCACCGCAGCTCAATATATTCAGTATAGGTTTTTCTATCGCGCAAATTACCGGTTTGGTGATTATTTGGTTAACCTTATCGAATCAAGCCTTTCATTTTGAATTACAGTGGCAGCGAGCGCAAAGCTTAATGTGCGAATTAGTGAGGAGTTGCTAACATGGCCGCACAAGATGATTCGTTTGAAAAAACCGAAGAACCCACCCCCAAAAAACTCGAGGATGCCCGCAAGAAAGGGCAGCTGGCGCGATCAAAAGAATTGGCAACTACGCTGGTGTTAGTGGCATCAGCCCTGGCCTTATTTGTGGTTGGACGCTACATAGCTGAAGCGATGTACGGTATTTATAAACGTTCATTTGTGCTGTCGCGCGACGAAACTTACGACGTACAGCATATGTTTCAAATTTTAGAAATGTCGGTGATACAAAGCGCATGGCCTTTGATTATGTTCATGCTAATTGCCATGGCCGGTGGTATATATGGCAGTATTGCGCTTGGCGGTTATAACTTTACGTGGAGCTCAGCTGCACCAAAAGCCAATCGAATTAGCCCCGTACAGGGGTTCAAAAGAATGCTAGGCACCGAAGCATTGGTTGAATTACTAAAAGGTATTGGCAAGGTTGTTGTGATCATATTTATGGCTTATTTAGCGCTGATCATTTTTAAAGATGAAGCATTACACCTTGATTTTGAGCTTTACCCACTTAATTTGTTTCATGCCTTAGAAATGATTGAATGGGCATTTTTGTTGCTGTGCTGCGGCATGATCCCCATTGCCATTGTAGATGTGCCTTATCAAACTTTTAAGCATAACAAAGAAATGAAAATGACCATGCAAGAGGTCAAAGATGAACGCAAAAATGCCGAAGGCGATCCTATGGTGAAAAACAGGGTTAGGCGCATTCAATATCAAGCGGCTGCAAATAGAATGATGCAAGAAGTACCCAACGCCGATGTAATTGTAACCAACCCTACTCATTTCTCTGTTGCCATTCAATACGACCAAAACGGCAATCGCGCACCTGTGGTACTTGCCAAAGGCTTAGATGAACTGGCCATGCATATTCGTAAAATTGCTACCGCTCATGATGTGCCTATTGTTGAATCTCCAGCATTGGCTAGGGCAATTTATTACGCAACCGAAGTCAATCATGAAGTGCCACAAAAACTGTTCATGGCAGTGGCACAAATATTGGCATATGTGTATCAATTAAAAGCGTATAAAGCGGGTAAAGGTAAGCGTCCTAAGGCGCTTAAAAAAGACATGCCAATACCACCAGAACTGCGCCGATAAAGAGATATGCGGAGATACTGAACAACAACTTAGCGACACATTAAATAATTATTTGTTAAGCTTTAACTAAGTTGGCACAAGAGTTGTAGTACACCAAATTAGATTATAATAAATGTCAAAAATTTGGTGTATGCAGTTAACTCAATATTTCCAAAACATCGATAAAAACCAAGTCAAATCTTTCACCAGCGGATTAGGCGCGCCTATTGTAGTGCTTGCACTAATGGGAATGGTGATACTGCCTATGCCTGCCATCTTGCTAGACACCTTGTTTAGCTTCAATATTGCCCTGTCACTGGTGATTATTTTGGTGAGTGTATTTACCAAGCGTCCTGTAGATTTTGGCATTTTCCCGTTAATTTTATTGGTAGCAACCGTATTACGCTTAGCGTTAAACGTGGCATCAACTCGAATTGTGCTGCTTGAAGGGCATGAAGGCGGCGACGCTGCAGGAAAGGTAATACAAGCATTTGGAGAGGTGGTAATAGGCGGCAACTACGTTGTAGGTGCGGTAATTTTTGCTATATTATTGATTATCAACTTTAAAGTGGTAACTGCAGGTGCTGGTCGTATTTCAGAGGTTAGCGCAAGATTTACCCTTGACGCAATGCCCGGTAAACAAATGGCTATTGATGCCGACCTAAATGCCGGTTACATAGACCAAGACCAAGCCCGTAAACGCCGCGAGGAAATTACCGCAGAAGCCGATTTTTATGGCTCAATGGACGGTGCGTCAAAGTTTGTAAAAGGCGACGCCATTGCGGGTTTGTTTATTATGTTGATTAACATTGTTGGTGGTTTATTTGTGGGAATGTACCAGCATAGCTTAAATTTCAACGACGCTATGCAAGTGTATACGGTACTTACCATTGGTGATGGCCTAGTTGCCCAAATTCCGTCGTTACTATTGTCTGTAGCAACAGCCATTATTGTGACGCGTGAAAATGACAGTCAAATAATGGGCGATGAAATACGCGAGCAACTGGCTAACCGTCAAGCGCTGTATATTACCGCGGTCATATTATTCATTATGGGTATTGTACCTGGCATGCCACATTTTGCCTTTTTAACGTTTTCAGCAGTAGTAGGCGGCTATGCCTTTTACCGTGATAGAACCCAAAAGTTAGCTGATGAAGAAGCTGCTAAATTAGAGCGTATGCCTGAAAAATCAGCGCCCATGGGTGAAGTGAAAGAACTTAGCTGGGACGACGTGCAACAGGTTGATATCATAGGCTTAGAAGTAGGCTACCGACTCATTCCTTTGGTCGACAAATCACAAAGTGGCGAACTCCTGACGCGCATCAAAGGCGTACGTAAGAAATTATCACAAGAGCTTGGCTTCCTAATTCCACCCGTGCATATCCGCGATAACCTCGATTTTTCGCCTAATGCTTACAAAATTTCATTGTTAGGGGTGTGTGTTGGGGATTCTTCCATTAGCCATGATAGCGAATTGGCAATAAACCCAGGACAAGTTTTTGGCACCTTAGAAGGTACTGCAACCAAAGACCCTGCATTTGGTTTAGACGCAGTATGGATTAAGTCATCGCAACGCGAACATGCACAAACCTTAGGTTACACCGTGGTTGATGCAGCAACCGTTATTGCTACGCACTTAAGTCAATTGTTAA
>JBARZY010000087.1:0-21826 GCA_049650345.1 Glaciecola sp.
AAGTGAAACGTATTAGCGGCGATGGTAGTGTGGGGTTTCCCCATGCGAGAGTAGCACATCGCCAGACTCCCAATTAAAGAAACCCGCATAGCAAACGCTAGCGGGTTTTTTTATGCCCGCAACAAAACCAATTAATGGGGTCAGAGTACTTTATTAGCCTCACCGACCACACATCTCGCCTAAATTAATGTACTCTGACCCCATTAACTAATAAGTTAGATGCTATCTAACTCTTTCCAAAGAACTGACAAGATGTTAATTAGGCAAAATTACTTGAAGTTACTCGCTATAACAGCTGTACTCTGCTTATCGGCATGCGCTAGCCAACAAACGCATATTAGCGAAGGCGAAGGGCTACTTCGTAAAAACTCAGATGTAGCGAGTGTGGAGTTTGCATGTGAATCAATCCACTGGAATGACATTGTACTACTAGTATCGCCATACCAAGAAGACAATGTACAAGCAGCTTTTATACAACAAGGATTATCAAGTGACTATAAGGTTGCCATTGCTGCCAAAATCGCGCTAGAAGATAGTGCGCGGCTTCCAAATATGATTCGTGGGGTATTAGAGTCTATCGTGTATGCAGACTGTTAGCATGTATTCCATATAATACCTATAACAAGGTCTGACTCATTAGCTAGCTGGCTATGGTGTTTGTGCTTGGAGCCATTAACTATTGTATTATGACGTCGGTCTTATCAGTTTACAGATCCATCATTCATAGAAATAAAAACGACACTAAATATTGGTAATAAGTGTTACGTTGGACATTTTTTGGAGTTTCTGATAATCCATTTAACACATCTTTCTCCTTATCCAAATTTTCTCTGACTTAACTTAACTCCTATAATTCTGTATGTTCATATTGACTTATAATTAAATCATTAATGAACTCTATAAATTGACGATCATTGATATAAACATTCTCATCGAGACATTTTTTAAGGCATAAAAATATTTTTGGGACATCACACTTAATAATTTAAAAATTAATGTACTCTGACCGCCATTATTTATGTTGGTAGGTACTCACTTTTAGTCAATTTTGATACGAGTTTGTTAGCAGTTTATATGGAAATTTTAGCGCTTTGAGAGAAGTGATTTGAATTGAAAACAGGAACAAAAGTCAAAATTTCCCTACAATCATCTGATTTAAATTCAAGTTTTTTAATGCTGCCAACACGGGTTTAATGCACTTGATTTTTGTTGAAAATAAGCAGTACTTCCATCCTTGGCTTGATTATTTATCCATATACTACTAATAATTTATAAATATGTATACGGCGTGAAGATGTGTGATGTTTATCTGATCCGTTGTTCGTGGCCGTGTTTGCTATGTGGCAAGAGAAAAGCGAGATTCCTTTAGTTACTTACTGTAAACCAAGTGATTTGAAACATTTATTCAATTACGAGTGTATAATAATATCGATTGAGAAAGAGGTGAACAATTGTAATTTATGTTCGTTTATTGCCTGATCATAAAAATCAGCATAATAGCGCTTTGCATTTATTTATATGGGGTGTATGCTTGTTCACACAAATTCACAGAACAATAATTGTACTGCCAAAGGTGTTGTATTTTGATTGCCGAATCTGAATTAATTCACAAATTAGCCAAGTTTGGCGACTACGAGCTTGATTGCAGTGCAGGTAAGCTCTGTTACCAGGGTGAGCCTGTGAACTTAGAGCCTTTAATCTTTCAGTTCTTAACGTTGTTAATTAGACACAATGGTGGGGTTGTATCAAAACAAGTTGTACTAGAAGTATTATGGCCAAACAAACAACCCACCGATGAAGCGCTGCGTGCTATGGTCAAAAAAGCACGTGAAGTACTAAAAGACAATGCCAGAAATCCAACTTACATTAAAACCATTCCAACAAAGGGTTATGTATTAATTCCTAACGTTGTATTAAGTTCGACGATTGTGCAAACGTGGTATCAACAATACAAAAAGCTGGTACTTGTATCGGGGTTATTCGTAACCTTAGTTACTATATTACTCATAAAATATTTTTCTGCAAGTAATAACGACTTACAAGGTCAGAACGAAATAGGAATTCGTAGCACTCAAATTGGCCTAATATCGGATCAAAATGTAAGTACTCACTATATAAATAAAGCTCTTTCAAAAGTACTTGTTACTAACGATTTACCCAATGGAACAAGTACGGTAAATATCACTCAGATTGCTACTAGCGAGCAAGCAACGTTATATTTTGATTACGTATTATCACCTGATGTTTGGTGGTCAGCACTGCATAATACTCTTTTAGTTATGCGTAACGATAAATTGGCGATTTTTACAATTGAGTTTAATAGTAATACTTCTAAACCCTTTATTACTGAATACCCAATATCTCTAGCGGATAACCTTTCTATTGTTGGCTTTGCGGAATCACCTTCTGTCATTAACGTTATTAACGCTGAGACCAATCAGTTACAACTATTTTCGCTAAAAACTGGTGAGCCTCTACATACAATAGACATGCTAAATTCAGATCCCGTACACGCAATTGTTGAGCCGATTGGCAAGGTTGAAGCGTGGGCGAATCCCACTCAAAACAATTACATTTTGGGTATTCAGAGTAATGAATCATTTTCTTTATATTTAGTAAGCGCCGCGCAAAATAACATAGCGGTAAAGTTAATAATTAAATTAGATGGTTCCATACAGTCTGGTGTATGGAATCAGTTGGGCGATAGATTCAGTTTTACCAACCAAGCAGGTAGTTTGTTTTCCTATTCGTTTACCTCAAATAGACTGACGTCATGGAATACTGGAAGTGAAGGCACTAACTCTTTGGTTGCCGATTGTGGAGATGGTTGCTTTGTTGTATCAGACGCATTAGGTCTACCAAAGCTAACGAGTATAGAGAATCCATTTTTTGAAACCCAAAGCGTAGCAAAAGTGGCAACATCGAATGTTATGCCTAGGTCTGAAGTATTACCGTTACATACTAGCGACGGTATGTATTTTGTAAGTCAAACACCTCTTGGTAGCACTATAATGTTTCGAGACAACAATAACCAAGAGCGTAGTGTGTTTGCTTTCAGCGAACAGTCAGTAATAAGTGAATTGACCATAAACGAAGAAACCGACAGCTTAAGCGGTATTGTAAATGAACGTGCGTTTATATTTGATGGTGTGAGTAACGAGGTAGAATATCTAAATATTACTTTTCCAAATATCAGTCATATCCGATTCACAAGTGCGTCATTGCTGCATTTATACGGTAAGCCAAGTAATCAGCCAGCGGGTATTTACGAATATGATTTGGCGACTGCTAGCATACGCTTTGTAAGCCCTAATCTATTGTGGTCAGAAGAACTGACTTTGGTAGACGGAGAGGCTGAAAACCAGCGCCGACATCGTGCTAGTTTTAATCTTAGCGACAATGGTTTGGCCACTGTAATATTTGATGGAAACAAGTCTCCCATAGAACTGGGTGTGTTGCCGTATACGTGTGCAAGTTGCTTTGTTCGTAAACAACACTACCTATACGCTATTACTACACGCCCAAGTGCAGCCTTGGTTAGATATAACCTGTTAACGGGCGACAAAGAATTCCGCACCTTGTTTTTTGACAACATGTTAGGGCAGCTTTCACTGAATGATACAAGTGAGCAGCTTACTTTAATTAGTCGTCTATCATTACAAACTAAACTAATACAGCTTGAAGGTTTAGTGCAGGTTTATTAGTCATCTAAATTGCCTAGCATTCACATCTAAGGCTTTTAATAAGTGCGTTAAGTCGGTAAGTTTGCCTGCAATAACATGCACTACATTGCCATCCCCGCGTTCGAATATACCGCGTACCATTAGTATTTTGGCATTTAAATAGGCTTGCTTTTGTGAGCGAGCACTGCGTTGCCACACAATTACGTTACTGTTACCAGTATGGTCTTCCAGTGTGATAAAGGTAACACCTGCGGCAGTACCCGGACTTTGTTTACACGACACCACACCAATAACAGTCGTTAACGATTGATGCGCCAAGTTATTGAGTTGATTGGCTCGGGTAAATTTAGGCAGTAATTTTGCATTCTCTAACATGGCTATTGGGTGCTGATGAACACTCAAGCCTGTACTTGCGTAATCTTCTATTAAGTCGTCGAATATACTGGCTTGTTTAATGGTTGTTTGGTTTGGCTGCCTAACGTCATATTCAATATTCTTACTATTCATTTGAGTGCTTTGCTGTTGTGCTGAGAATAAGGGCAAGTCGGGCAGAGGGTTCATTAGTTGCCAGCGGCTATTAAACCTATCTATATTAAATGCAGCAAAGGCATTAGCGCTTGCTAAGGCTTGTAAACAGGTAGAAGGCACGCCAATTTCTCGTAAATCATCAACACTGCTTAAGCTTAACTCGCTGCGTTTATTTACCAGCATATGCGCTGAACTTTCTTTCAAGCCTTTTACAATACGAAAGCCTAGGCGAATAGCGTATGTTTGCTTATATTTAACCAGTTGGTGATCATAACAAGAGTTAAGTGCGCATACTGGAAACACCTTAATATGATGATGTTTAGCATCTTGTATAATTTGCGAAGGCGTATAAAACCCCATAGGTAAACTGTTCATTAAGCCCACATAAAACAGAGCAGGGTAGTAATGCTTAAGCCACGCCGACACATATGCTAATACTGCAAAAGATGCCGAGTGAGATTCAGGAAAGCCATATTCGCCAAAGCCACAAATTTGTTCGAATAAACGCTCGGCATATTGCTCAGAGTAGTCACGCGCGGTCATGCCTTGTATTAATTTTTGTCTGAATTTATGCAAAGAGCCGTCTTTCTTCCAGCTTGCCATGGCTCGGCGAAGTTGGTCAGCTTCCCCGCCAGTAAAACCAGCTGCTACCATAGCAAGTTGTATTACTTGTTCTTGAAATATAGGCACTCCCATGGTTCTAGATAATACCCGCTCTACTTCGGAAGAGGGATAGCTTACTTGCTCTTTACCATCGCGACGTTTTAGAAACGGATGTACCATGTCACCTTGAATGGGACCTGGGCGCACAATTGCAATTTGCACAACTAAGTCGTAGTAACATGCGGGTTTAAGGCGCGGCAACATTGACATTTGTGCCCGTGATTCAATTTGGAATAAACCGACGGTATCGGCTTTACAAATTTGGCTATACACTTGTTGGTCATCACCTAAGGCGGTTATAAAAGGAATAGTACATTCTTGCTGATAAGTTGAACGTAACATGTCAAAGCACTTACGTATGGCCGTTAGCATGCCCAACGCTAATACATCAACTTTAAGTAATTTAAGTGATTCTAAATCGTCTTTGTCCCATTGAATAACAGTGCGTTCTTGCATGGCGGCGTTTTCGATAGGGACCAATTCGTAAAGTGGACCGGCTGATATGACAAAGCCACCAACATGCTGAGATAAGTGTCTTGGGAAACCAATGAGCTGCTCAACTAAATGCACAAATTTGTTTCCCAGTGACGAGTTTGGATCAATTCCCACATCACCCAGTTGCGATTGCCAGCTTATTGCCCTGTCACGACGGTTAATGTTTTTGATGAAAAAATCTAAGTCGGTGCTATTAACACCAAGGGTTTTACCTACTTCGCGCAATGCACTTTTAAAGCGATAACATACTACAGTGGCAGCTAACGCTGTGCGTTCACGACCGTATTTTTGATAAATATATTGAATCACTTCTTCACGGCGTTCGTGCTCAAAATCAACGTCAATATCAGGTGGTTCGTTGCGCTCTTTTGATATGAAGCGTTCAAACAATACGTCTATTTGGCGTGGATCAACCGCAGTGATCTCAAGGCAATAACACACTACCGAATTGGCTGCTGATCCACGACCCTGATATAAAATGTTGCGGCTTTTCGCAAACATTACGATGTCATGAATGGTTAAGAAAAAATGCTCATAGCCTTGGCTGTGTATTAGCGCTAGCTCTTTTTCAATAGTAGCCCTAATGCTATTACTGACGCCATTAGCAAAGCGTTTCTTTATGCCAGCTTCAACCAATACTCGTAGGTATTCAGCGGGCGTCATACCTTGAGCTACCACTTCGCTAGGGTATTCATAAGACAGTTCTGACATAGTAAAACTGCATGCTTCAGCAAGTAAATATGCATTATTGAGCCATTGTAAGGGGTATAGCGCTTTTAACTTGCTAATTGGGCGTAAGCACGCTTCAGTATTTACATGGGCATTGCGACCGAGTTGGTCGATTTGTTCGCCGCGGCCAATAGCTTGCAAGCACTGTTGTAGCGCTTGGCGTGATGGATCATGCATCAGTGCACACGAACTCGCCACAATATCAATATTGTATTGTGCGCTAAGCTGCTCACAATAATCTAAGTAATCTTGCTCGTTAGCGGTTAGCCATCGTTTTAATACCAAGAATAAACGTTCTTTAAAGTGTTTTGCTAACCATACTGCAAAGGTATTGTCATGTTCGCTATCGCCACTAGGCTGCCACAAACAAAAACAATGTTTAATAGAGGCAAGATCCCATTCTGATAATTCGTATTTGCCTTTGCTAGCCCGTCGTCGTGCGTTGGTAATAATGCGACAGCATTCTTGATAGGCTTCACGTGTTGGACAAATGAGTACTAAGCTTTGCTGATTGATGACAAATTTACTGCCTACAATCAGCTTAATAGGCAAGTGATTATTTGTGATTTCTGAATAAGCCCTTACCACGCCTGCCATAGAGCATTCATCGGTAATGGCTATTGCCGAATAATTTAAGAAGTAAGCTTGGCGTACTAATTCTTCAGGATGCGATGCCCCCTCTAAAAACGAAAAATTAGATTGGCAAACTAACTCAGCAAAACCCAGTAAATCGTGCGGACTATTATGCATATTCACAGTAGTACTTACACAAAATAGCCATGCACATACCACTGCTTATTGGGGGTTTTAAAGACCCACAATTGTTGTCCTTGCTCGGTTTGTGCTATGTAATAATCGCGGTTAATTGGCTTGTCGTCCCACCAACCGGTTTGTATGCGCTCGGGGCCTTTAAGTACTTCTATATTATTAAGTAACTGTTGTGGTTCGGGTAACAAAAGGCCTGGGCGATCTGCAAGCGCACACACCTTTGTTGGTGAAGTTAATGCCGAATGAGCGCTTGTTAGTGCATGTTTGCTACTAGCGTACTCTGGACGAAAGTCAGACACAAAATCAATGGTTTGTACTTGTTTGTTGCCTAGCTTACTTTGCAAACGAGATAGCAGTGTTAATGCCGCTACATGACTTGATTTATTAGCAAACATATCGTCGTTTGCCGTTTGTACGGTTTCGTATTTATCACAGCTAATGCTAATACCATATACGGGCGATAAAAATATGACATTTGCTAGCTGTAGTTCAATAATATCAAGCCAATCGGCATGCTTATAAATAGGCCGCATACTATTAACGATATGGCATATAGGTTCGTGGTCGCGCTGATAAAAACGTAAGCTAATAGACAATGTATGAGCGTTAGCAATTAATAAAAATTGACTTAACTTTTGTAAACAACGACTAATAATAGGCAGCAGTTTGTCTATTAGGCTGATATCGTACAACAGCTCAATGTAATCATGATAGCGCGTAGCGGGATGATAAAATTTTACTATACCCGCTTGCTTACCTAACAATTCATTAATAGCCGTCATGCTAAAACGCGAGACCCTATTTGCCGTCTCGGCTATTGGTAATTGCAGTAAATCATAATAAGTATGTACGCCAATTCTACTCAACTTTTGTAGGTCTTTTTTATCAATATCGCTATAGGCTAACTGACAATTAAGTAGCGCTTGATCAATATCGCTGCGTTTGTCACTTATAAGCTGCACTTTATTGAGTGCTAGCATTTTTGCACCTTGAATAGAATACGCACTTGCGCCAATACAACGTATGCCTTGTTTAGCAATAGTGTGCTGCACTAATTCCCAATAAGGCTGTAAGCCGCCATACAACTGCAGCATGTTCTGCGCTCTAAGTGCCAATGCGTTAGGAGGCATTAAGGCAATATCGGCGGTAATTAAATACAAACAATTGGCTATATGAGTGATCCCGTTAGTTTCTACATCTTCGTTATATTCATGCAGGCGCAAATTAGGATAAAGCAAACTGGCACTGGCTAAGCCCATTGCCAGTTTGATCCCTTGTTGCTGAGCAACGTGGTTAATTTGGCATAATTCGTTTTTACGGGTATCAACAATCCCTATCGCTTCGTGCTGCTCGTTTGCTAGTAGATCGAGCTGCAGCTGCGGGAAATATAAATATATCCATAAAGAACGTGTATCGAACTGCATGAAAACTACCTTAGGGGCAGCGTGTTGTTGGCATGTATGGCAACAACATTGTGTGTGTTGAGTGCAGAATGATATTGCCCAAGCCGTTTATTCATTTGGCTTTTAAAGGGCAAAGGAATGCGAATAGACTTATGCGCCCATCCTACTTTTTGTTTGTTAATGGTGATGTGTATATCATGTTTTTCTCTGTTTAATGATAACGACAAGCTTAAAGGCAAATTGCCATGTTGAGTGGGCGTGTTTCCAATAGCTTGGCCGTTATGGCACTGCAACCATACACAATAGCTGGCCCCGTGTTGTGCGGCTAACTCTAACTTTTTAATATGGTTATGGCTAAGCTTATGTTGCCATATAAAGACCGCCTCGCAAGCTCCGCTTTTTAAACATTGTTCTGCGCTCCACAGGGCATCAGTATTATTGATTTTACCCTTTGGCTGAGCATGTACATGAATAGCATGGTTATGTGTTGTGGTTTCAATAACAATAACCTGTGACAGAGGAATATTATGTGCCGCTAAAAATTCAGCATTCACATTAAAAGGGGCATCAATAAAGACATACAATTTTTGTTGTTGACTATGGCGTGCAAACAACGACAACATTAAACGTATTTCACCACAGCCTAATATGCTGTTTATGTGGATCATGCCGGCACGGGGGAAACCGCCTGCCAATTGTGCGTCTAAATTAGCAAAGCCCGTGCTAAGTTTTTGATGGGGTGTGGTGTGTTTAGCATTCGCTCCGGTCCATACCCATTGCTTGTTTTGTAGCTCTTGCAAAATAGGATTCATTACCAGCTCAATTTATACTGTACGGATATACAGTATAAATATTTGCATATTTTGCGCAAGTCACAATTGCAAAATTAGTAAAGAGGAAAGGTAACATTATGTTTTTACGCAAAAAAAAAGCAGCGCTTATAAAACGCTGCTTTTTTTGCACAATGGGTTGCTACATTACAAAGGGATAGGCGTGCCATTTAAGGCCGCAGCACTATTTTCTAGTGTGAAGCTAATTTCATAACCGGTATCGGTTTTTACCAACATGCCTTGTAACACTAAGCCTTCTAACGTTGGTCCTACTTGCTGTTGTAATACTTCAGCCTGTTGTTCGGCGTCTAAATTTGCAAAATTAGGATTACCAGAGAGCTGAGTTAACAATACCTGTGTAACTACGAATTCAGCAGCGGCGGTTTGCATGCTCAGTTTACTGTCTACGTTGGTATGCTGCATCCAAAAAGCGGGATCTTCAAGTGTAGTGGGTAAGGCATTAATGCCGGTCAATTTTGCTAAGGCCTTTCCGGTAAATTCACTGTCGTTAATTTTTCCGCTAAATTCAGTGATGTTGTATTCAGGCTCTTTTTGCAATTGGCTGAGCAAATTGTTTTGTAAAAACTGTTGGGTCGCCTCGGCAACTTTGTTGGTATCAGATGCGTAGTCCATCATATTTGATGAAAACTCTTGATAGGCTTTTAAGAATGCTTGTTCTAAGTTATTTAACTCAAAATTAACTAGTAAGTCAGACAGCATAGTACCGTTAGCATCTACGCTGGCTACGGTTGTTGTTGCTGCAACATTACCGGTACCTACACTTTCATCTAGCGTAGATACGGCATTAAGCAATACTGTGTTAATGCGCGTTTCAGAGCCTTCTAAGTTGTTGGTAACAGTCATTGATTCAATGCCCATTAACGAGCTTGAATCGTATAAGCCTTGTTGCATCATGTCAGCAAGTGATACCTCAGCACTAATGCCAATTTCAAAATTTTGCATATCAAATAGCAAGGCGTCGGCTACATTGATGTTAAGCGAGCTGCCGTTACTGCTGCCTTGATATGATGCACTTGATAAACTGCCTTGTCCTTTCATTCCACTAAAGCTAACGGTGGTTTGTGTTTCTGCGTCTACATATTCCATGGCAGCCACCGCGTCGGAATATTCGGTTACGCCTACAATGGGTGTTACCGCCATTAGTTGATAAATAGGCGTGTCGTTATCTACACTTAAGCCTTCAGGCAAGGTATTGGTTTGTGTGACTAACTGAGTGTGTAACCATGCCAGCGATACACCATTGTTGGTCATTACAATTGGGCCGTGGTCGCCATGTACCATAACATCAACTGACATATCAACAGCGGGCTGGCCCAGTTCGGCCATATCGGGCAGTTGTATCCCTACGTTAACCAAGGCATGAGTGCTAAACCAACCGCTTTCAATGTTAGTAATACTGGCTTTGTATGCTGGGTTACTGTTAATAGTGGCAACGGTATTTTCAATGCTACTAGAGAAATTACTGCCAACTACTTTTGGGCCCACTAAGGCAACCGCAATAGCGACTGCTGCTGCGCTTAAAAGAATTTTCTTCATGTTCACTTCCTTGTATTACTACGAATAAGGGGAATTAGTTAATATCTAGCAAGTGCTAGCACTTGCCAACAATAGTATCGAACAAAGCTATAAAGCAAAAGCTTTGCGGCATTGATTATTTGTTTCGGTGTGTGTCAATAAACTGCTCGATGTGTTGTTCTAGCACGAACAAAGGCACAGAGCCATTTTCTAACACAGCATCATGAAATGCGCGTAAATCAAATTTATCGCCAAGGGCTTGTTCAGTTTTTAAACGTAACTGCTTAATTTTGATTTCACCAATTTTGTATGACAATGCTTGTGCCGGCCATGAAATATAACGGTCTATTTCAGTGCGCACGTTATGCTCTGATAGCGCGGTATTTTCTAGCATATACGCCAGAGCTTGATCGCGCGTCCAGCCAAACACATGCATGCCTGTATCAACTACTAACCTACATGCACGCCACATTTCATAACTCAAACGGCCAAAGTCGTCATAGGGGTCATCGTATATGCCTACTTCAAGTCCTAGGTATTCTGAATATAGCCCCCAACCTTCGCCAAATGCTGAAATATAGGTATTACGACGTACCTTGGGTAAGTCTTGCATTTCAGATGCAAGTGATATTTGAAAGTGATGCCCTGGTACAGCTTCGTGCAAAGTAAGTGCTGGAATTGCATACAAAGGCCGCTTGTCGAGCGCATAGGTATTTACCCAATAATAACCAGGTTCGCTATCGCTGCGAGGTGATATATAGCGGCCGGTAGTGTATTTAGGCGCAATGCTGTCGGGCACGGGCGCAACGCCATAAGGAGTTCTTGGCATTTTATAAAACAAACTAGGCAGTTTGGCATCCATTTGCTTAGCCACGTACGAGGCATAAATTAGCAACTCTTCTGGGGTTTTCGCATAAAATTGCTCGTTGGTACGCAAAAAATCGATAAACGCATTAATTGATCCTTCAAAGTCTAGCTTATCAACAATAGCTTGCATCTCGCTGCGTATACGAGCCACCTCCGACAAGCCAAGCTCATGAATTTCTTTAGGGCTCATGGTAGTGGTGGTGTAGTGCGCTGCCCTGTTGGCATAAAATTCAGCCCCATTTGGCCAGTTTGTGGCCGCTATATTGGTTTTTGCATTTGGTACATATTGCTCTGTAAAAAAGGTATAAAAATCCTTAAAAGCATCGTTTGCTGCAGCAACTAAGTTATATACTTCAGTGCGTTGTGCATTGCTTAAGGTAAGGCTCGATGTTGTAACAGGTTTAAAGAATGGATGTTCTTCAGGACTATCACTGATATAAGCACTAATGGTATCGCTGTAACCTTTTAATACTATTTGCGGCTGAGTATGACCGGTGTTAATGCCTTCACGCATATAGCTTATGTGCAAGGCAAACATTTCCGGTATTTCACTCAATGCACGTTTAAAGGTATTTAGGCTTTCTTCGTTAGCAATGCGCATACTGGCGAGGCTGCGCCCAACACTGCTGTGAAAGCCGTATTCTGAGGTAATGGGTACGCGATACTCTTTATATTCAAACTGCGATATATAATTGTTTAAGCGATACTTTTGCATAAACAAAGAAATGCGCTCATCGTTGCTTAAAGCATCTTCATCAATAGCGTTTAAACGTGCAACAAAGTCAACAAAGGCGGTGTTGCGCTGCTGCATGGCATCTAACGAAATGCTGGTGAAATAGCTTGGCAGTTCGTTTGCTTTTGCGCCCTCAGAGCGAGCCATGCCTGGAAATTGTGACAGTTCGTATTGCCAAATTTCATCCAACAAAGGGGCAAGTTGAGGTGCGACTTTGTTTGCGTGCAACCCAAAAGAGGGCGAAAGTGCGCTTAATGTTAAGCACGTAATGAAAAATAGCTTGCGCATAGTGTAGGTCTCTTTAAGTATATTCTGATGTAAACAATGAACGGATAATAATCAGTGCATCTGATTGACCTTGGCGAATATTGTTCGATACCGCAAAGCCCTGTGCAAAGCAGCTTAGCTTTAGCGCCACTGCTTCAATGTTGGTCTGTTCACTGAGTTGTTGGTTAAGCACTGCTTTTTCTAAGCAGGCAATAAATGTTTGTTGTAATCCGTCATAATAATTACGTGCTAAGTGTTGAATGGTTTCGTCTTCTTTGCCTAGCTCAACAATAATGCGTACTAATAAACAGCCTTGCTGATTAATATGATGTTGATACTGGGTGAAAAAGGTGATGATGGCTTCAGGGATGTTACTTGCAACGAGTAAGTCATTTTGCAAGGGCATGAGGTAATGCTCAATATAATAAGCAACTAGGTCATCGAAAAAGTGTTGTTTGCTGCCAAATTCCAAATAAAAAGCACGCCTATTAAAGCCTGTCTGATTAATCAGGGTTTCCATTGAACACCCTCTATAACCTTGTTCTAGTACCAAAGGAATGGCTGCTTCAAATATTTGCGTGATTGTGTATTCGGGTTTTCGAGACATAAGTACCACACCTTGTTTTGCTTATGTATAAGTAGCCGCAGACGCCTATCTTTCTGCAAGATAAGCACGACCCCTTATGTACAAACAACGGTAATTATTATTGTTATTAATGCACATGGTATATTGTAGAGCATAAACGCTTATGCATGTTGGCGCAAATTAGCCTTAGAAACATCTGCTAACAAATATCTTATGCTGTAAGCACTGGCGCTTGGCGGTAAATATTGTTTAAATACCAGCAACGCGTGCTGTTTGTTTTGGCATGGTGTTGCTATTAGCAACATGTCAATTAGTCGCCGCATCATATATAAAAACAAGTACTAACTTGTAACATCCTAACGATATTGAGAATAAACGTGAAATTAACCTCTGTAATAAAACAAACCGGCATGCTAGCTGCAACCGGCATAATGCTATTGGGTTGTAATAGCACCAGTGTGGTCAATACGCCTAATGTAGAGAATATAAAAGGCCACATGAACTTCTTGGCACACGACTTATTAGAAGGCCGTGATACTGGCTCTCGTGGTCATGAAATTGCTTCGTTGTACATCCAAACTGAATTTCAAAAATACGGACTACAAGGTGCAGGCGAAAATGGCACCTTCGAGCAACGAGTTACTTTTCGTAAGGGCTTATTGGTACAAGAGTCACCGTCATTTACAATCAGTAGTGGCGAAAACACCATTGAGTTTGAGTATCCAAAGCAATTTTTAACAGGGCCTAATTTAGCCAGCGCAAAAGCTAGCGCACAAGCACCCTTAGTGTTTGTGGGGTATGGTATTGATGCACCTGAACTTAAGCATAATGACTATGCGAACCTAAACGTAGAGGGCAAAATTGTTGTGATGCTAAGTGGTAAGCCAAGCAGCTTCCCAAGCGAAGTAGGCTCGCATGTGGCGTCACGCACACAAAAGCAAAACTATGCTGCCGATCGCGGCGCGGTGGGGTACATAACCCTACAAACGCCTGCCGCCGAAAAACGCAGACCTTATGATCGCTCAATTAACTACGTGCGCGCACCAAGAATGACTTGGGTGGATGCTAATGGCGTGCCGGGCAATGGCCGCGAAGAGCTAAAAGTCGCCGCATTTTTAAGCATTTCTGCTGCACAGACTTTGTTTGCTGATTCGCCGGTGGCGCTAGATGACATTTATGCACAGCTAGAAAATAACGAAATACCTACCGGCTTTGATATGCCAGCAAGCGCTGCCATTAGTTATGAAACCACTCACGAAGACGTGACTAGCCCTAATGTAATTGGCATGTTAGAAGGCAGTGATCCGGTACTCAAAAATGAATACGTGGTGTATACCGCGCACTCTGATCACTTAGGTATTTCAAAGTCGGTTGAAAAAGACAAAATTAACAATGGTGCAATGGACAATGCAACCGGTACATCGGTACTCATGGAAACTGCGCGCATGTTTTCTGAAATGCCGGTGGCACCTAAGCGTTCTATTTTATTTGTTGCCGTAACCGGTGAAGAAAAAGGGCTATTAGGTGCTGATTACTTTGCACGAAATCCTACGCGACCGCTTGATAGCTTAATTGCCAATGTTAACCTAGATATGCCCATACTCACTTATGAGTTTGCTGACGTAATTGCCTTTGGCGCGAGTCATAGCACCATGGGGGCGAAAGTTGAAGCCGCAGTGAAAAACGCCAATATTAAATTGACCGACGATCCATGGCCTGAACTTAATTTATTCACGCGCTCTGACCACTACGCTTTTGTGAAGCAGGGCGTACCGGCGGTATTTTTGGTAACGGGCATAGAGTCGAACACACCAGGTATTGATGGCACAAAAGTATTGAATGAGTTTCTGGGAAGTCATTACCATAAACCGTCAGATGATATGAAACAGCCATTTATTTGGGCAGCGGCACGTACCTTCAGTCAAGTGAACTTTGAAATTGGCTTAACCTTGGCCAATGACCCACAACGTCCTACTTGGCACGCAGACAGTTTTTTTGGACAAACCTTTGGGCGTAAATAGCGCCCTTTATATCCCTAAAAATAGCCCTGCCACTTAGGCAAAAAAAAAGGCTTTGATGACAACATCAAAGCCTTTTTTGTATTATGCAGTACTACGACAAGTAGTTATTTTTAATATGCGCCCAATGCTCGTTAAATTGCTGAGTAGGACGGCGTTGGAACTGGCTTCTTACATACTGGTTAATTTTGCCATCTACGAAGCATATAAGCATGTTAGCCAATAATGCTTCATCAACTAAGGCGTCTTTGCCTTCGCGCAGTTTACGCTCACGCAGTATTTGTTTAATTTGCATTTCAAGGCGGTCAAACAACTGCGCAATGCGTTCGCGTAAACGTTCTTGTTCGCCCATTAATGCATCACCATTAAGTATACGTGTAATGCCAGGATTCTTTTCAGCAAAGCCTAGTAGAAGGTGCAATATAAGCTGACAGCGATTTGCCGCATCTTTTTCTTCAGTAGTGATTTTATTAATGCGAGAAAATAGGGTGTCTTCAATAAACTCGATGAGCCCCTCAAACATACGTGCTTTACTAGGGAAGTGACGGTACAAAGCGGCTTCAGATACGCCAACGGTTTCAGCAAGTTTTGCTGTGGTAATTCTTTGGCCGTGATGCGTTTCGAGCATTCCGGCAAGCGCTTGTAGTATTTGCGCTTTGCGATTAGGCTTTTTAGTAGCGGGCATGTTAATACTTCTTCTTTTTATGGTAGCAATTGAACGCACACTTATTGCTGAGCGCGAAATTCCTTGTTCACTAGTTTAAGTAGCTCCACTGCTAGTAAGTCTTTACTATTGGGGGCCAATTGGTGGCTTTCAGTAGCGCTTAAAACTATAAGCGCGTTTCGATCAGAATTAAAGCCTAAATCTGAATTTGATACATCATTTGCTGCAATCATGTTCAACTTTTTCTTTACCAATTTAGATTTTGCATAGCTTTCAACATCTTGCGTTTCAGCAGCAAATCCTACAGTAAACGGGGCTTGTTCTAAAAAAGACACGCTTTTCAGTATATCAGGGTTTTGCGTGAGACACAGGTTAAGTTCAGTGCTACCGGGTTGTTTTTTAATTTTTTGACTGCACACATTATCGAATTTATAGTCGGCAACCGCAGCGCAGGCAATAAAGATATCTTGACTAGCGATACTGTTATGCACAGCATCTAGCATATTTTGTGCACTCACCACATCGGTACGCGTAACATTGTTAGGCGTTGCTAGATTTACCGGGCCTGCTACTAAAGTCACATTAGCTCCCATGCTTTGTGCCGCTTTTGCGATGGCAAAACCCATTTTGCCAGAGCTATGGTTGCTGATGTACCGAACTGGGTCAATCGCCTCGCGAGTAGGGCCTGCGGTAATCATAATGTTGATACCGCTCAGTATTTGCTTGTTAAGGTTCGACGCAGTTGCGTACTCACCCAATGCGTCGGCAATTTCTTGTGGTTCTAACATGCGGCCATAACCCACATCGCCACAAGCTTGTTCACCGCTTGCAGGACCAAATACTGTCGCCCCGCGTGCTTCTAATGTTTGCATGTTTTCGCTAGTGGCAGCGGCTGCCCACATTTGTTGGTTCATGGCGGGTGCCAAAAACAAAGGCGCAGTGGTAGCCAGTGCTAAGGTGCTGAGTAAGTCGTCGGCCAAGCCATGGCAAAGTTTTGCTAAGGTATTTGCGGTAGCCGGCGCCACTAAAAAGTAATCGGCCCAGCGAGCAAGCTCAATATGCCCCATACCTGCTTCTGCGTCTTCGTCTAGTAATTCACAACTCACCTTATTGCCTGATACTGCTTGCAGCGATAAGGGGCTCACAAAGTGGCTTGCAGACTGCGTTAAAACCACACGTACATTGGCCCCTTTGGCAGTGAGTTTGCGCACAAGGTCGGGTGCTTTGTAGGCAGCAATACCACCGCTAACACCTAATAAAACGTTCTTTTGTTCAAGTTGCATATTAGTCAAATTAAGGTACAAATAGAGCCAGAGATTACTCTATATTAAAGCATTGTTAACCAAGGAATGGAAACATGAAAATACAAGAATGGCCCACTGACGAGCGCCCCCGCGAAAAGTTATTGCAGTATGGATGTAGCAGTATGTCGAATGCAGAGCTGCTTGCAATTGTTATTAATTGCGGAACAAAAGGGCATAGCGCCCTTGATTTAGCCCGCCTAGCACTAAAAGAAATGGGCAGTGTAAGCGAGCTATTAGGTGCTCCCAAGCAAAAGCTAGTGGCGTTAAATGGTGTAGGGCAGGCAAAATATGTGTTGTTACAGGCATGTCATGAATTATTTAAGCGCAGCATGGCCGAGGACTTAAGCAAACAAACATGCTTCACACATGCCGACGACGCTTCATATTATTTGCGCGCGCAACTTGCCCATCAGCCGCGTGAAGTGTTTGCTATGCTTATGCTAGACAGTCAACACCAACTTATTGCCTACCGAGAAATGTTCAAAGGTACCATTAACAGTGCTGCTGTTTACCCAAGGGAACTCGTGAAACAGGCAATGGACGACAACGCAGCCGCAGTTATTTTGGCGCATAATCATCCAAGTGGCGTGGCCGAGCCGTCGCAAGCAGATATTCAAATTACGCAGCGAATAAAACAAGCGTTTGCCCTTATTGATGTGTCGGTGCTTGATCATTTTGTGATTGGCAATACCGAGGCGGTATCACTTGCGCAGCGGGGCTTAATATGAATTGTCTAAACTCATTAATAATATAAAAAACAAGCTTTTATATTGCCCGTGTAGTGATATACTCCGCGCCCATGTAGCATAAATGGGCAAACTTGATTAAAAAACTTACTATTTTATGAACGAAATAGTTTGTATTTTTGTGTGTTTTACTGTATAAAATGCGCCCTCTTAATTAACCGCGTTTAACAGCAAACTGTTTGCTGAAGTTAAACGGCATAAACAGTTGTTCTGGAGACAAACATGTCTAAAGTATGTATAGTAACTGGTAAGCGCCCAGCAGTTGGTAACAACCGCTCGCACGCCAGAAACGCGACCCGTCGTCGCTTTTTACCAAACCTTCATTCTCACCGCTTTTGGGTTGAAAGTGAAAATCGTTTCGTTAAACTTCGTGTATCTACCAAAGGTATGCGCATCATCGACAAAAAAGGTATCGATTCAGTATTAACTGATATCCGTGCCCGCGGTGAGAAAATCTAAGGACCAACACTATGCGTGATAAAATCAAATTAGTTTCAACAGCTGGTACTGGTTTTTACTACACTACCGACAAAAACAAGCGCAACATGCCGGGTAAAATGGAGATCAAAAAGTTTGATCCAAAAATCCGTCAACACGTGATGTTTAAAGAAGCAAAAATCAAATAAAGCGTGGCTCATTTTATATGAGCGACCTTGATTAATGTCTCCAATAAGCCCAGTTAATACTGGGCTTTTTTGTGCATACAATTTATCAACACCAGTTGCCTGAAAAACCAATACGTCTTAAGCTAGACACAAATAAAAACCAAGGTTTACCATGCTTCGATTATCAAAACCCATGTGGAACAATGTGCTTATTGTCTCAATGGTGGCACTTATTCTTATCTTGAATATTGACCGTTTTTCGTCAAACAACAAAGAAACGCCACGCCTAATTGTTCCTGAGGGCGAGTACATATTAAGCATGCAAATTAACCAAGTTAAAATTGAAAAAGCGGCCTCACAGTGGCGTGTTAGCGCTGGTGGTGTGCAGCCCAGTGTAATACCTACCACTGAGCAACTACAAAATATAGTAAGCGCATGGCAAACAGCCTACATTCGCCCCAGTGAACTCAGTTTTGATGTGGCTCTTTTTAGCCAACCAAGCACCATTGTAACGCTTACCCTAGCGGGTAACAGCCAAGCCACCGTAGTGGCGTTTAGCATTATTGAGCAGCAATTGTTTATTGTCATTAATAAACAAGTGTACGAACTGATGTCGCCCAATGTGGCGCAATTATTATCGCCTATTGTCACCGTAAAACAATAATCTAGATCGTGGTTGTCGCGTATACATTTCGCCAAAAGCCAGTAAATATCGAGAATACCGAGCATGCCTGAATTACCAGAAGTGGAAGTTACCCGATTAGGGATTTCACCCTATTTAATTAATCAAACTATTCACAAAGTGCGCGTACACCAACCACAGTTGCGCTGGCGCGTGCCTGATCAAGTGCATTTAACAGAAGGCCTGCAAGTTAGCGACGTTACCCGGCGAGCGAAGTATTTGTTTATTCACACCAGTGCAGGCGATTTAGTGATGCACCTGGGTATGTCGGGAAAAATGCGCGTGGTAGATACTGAACTAGCCCGCAAAAAACACGATCACATTGAAATTGAGCTGAGCAACGGCAAAAAGCTTGTATTGAACGACGCCCGTAGGTTTGGCAGTTGCCTATGGCAAGACCCTAAGGATACCGAGCCGCTATCCATTTTAGGCAATTTAGGTCCTGAACCCCTTACCGATGCATTTGATGCGCGTCGTTTATTCGATATGAGTAGGGGCCGTAAATCGCCCGTTAAGAGCTTTATTATGGATAATGCTGTAGTGGTGGGTGTGGGTAACATATATGCCAATGAGAGCTTGTTTAAGTCGGGTATTGACCCTCGCCGTGCTGCAGGAAGAGTTAGTCTTAAACGTTACCAAGATTTAACCGTGCAAATAAAGGTTGTATTAGCAAAAGCGATTGAACAGGGCGGTACCACCTTGCGCGATTTCGCTCAGGCCGATGGCAACCCTGGTTATTTTGCACAACATTTACATGTATATGGTCGCGCCGGAGATGCCTGCGACACATGTATGAACAAAATACATTCAGTGGTAATAGGGCAAAGGAATACCTTCTTCTGCAAGGTATGTCAGCGCTAACTAGGGTATAACTGTTTTTAGCTGTTTGGGCTGAGTTTTTGGGTAAGTGCTTGATGAACTAAGGGGTGACAAAACTGTGCTACGTCACCCTTATGCAAAGCCACTTCTTTAACCAATGTAGATGAAATGAACGAGTTTTCTTCCGACGGCGTTAAAAACACGCTTTCTAAGTCAGGGTTTAAGCGTCGGTTCATGTTTGCCAATTGAAATTCATATTCAAAATCGCTCACTGCGCGCAATCCTCTAATAAGAATGTCGGCATTGTTCTGCTTTGCAAAATCGGCCAGTAGGCCTGTAAAGCCAGTTACTTTAACGTTGTCGAGATGCGAACACACCTCGGTTATTAGGGCAACGCGCTCTTCAAGTGTAAACAATGGCTGCTTGCTAGGGTTAGACGCAATGGCCACAATAACCTCTGAAAACATATTGGCTGCTCGCTCAATTAAATCAGCATGTCCATTGGTAATAGGATCAAAAGTGCCTGGGTAAATCGCGCGATGATATGACATGTTATTAGGCCTGTGTGTAGTATAAAAAATATGCGTTTGCATGGGCTAACTTTAAACTGTGGGTAACCTTAACTAAAGCGGTGGGTTAATAGCAATGTTTTCGTAATAAAAAATGCAAATGGCCGCTATATTGCTATATTATTCATGCTTAATCACAAGGCTACAAAACAAACGAGGGGAATCGGTGAAATATAAGTTGTTATCGTTAATGGTGGGAATGTGCTGCGCGTCTTATGCACAGGCTTCAGCCTACATTGGTACACAAGACAAACAACTGCATATTGACCTGCAAACCCTAGTGGAATACGGCTACATAAACGTAGCGGTAAATACCTATCCACTGCCTTGGAAAGGCATTGTGAGCGGCTTAGATAGTATAAATGCAAGAAACATGGCACAACGTCCACAGCAAGCTTACTTGCGTTTACGCCATTACTTACAACTAAACAAACAACAAAAAAGCAGGCGGTTTACTGAAATTCAACTGGCGTCTGATGATCAAGCACGTCGCAGCTTTGACGACGGCGTTAACGCAAAAGGGCAGTTGTCATTTACCACTGAGTTTTATGCAGGACGTTGGTCGGGTCAGGTAAGAGTCAATCACACTAGTAGCAGTAGCACTACCGACACAAGTCGCTTTGACGAATCTTTTATTGCCTATCAATTTGGCGATTGGAATATACGTGCGGGCGCTCTTGAACAATGGTGGGGCCCAAGTATTGGCACTAGCGTGAGCTTATCTAATGACTCACAGCCACTCACCACTTTGGCTTTATCGCGATCTACCAATACCGCTTCTGAGCACGAGTTACTGCGATGGCTAGGACCGTGGTTCTTTACTGCGCAAATAGGCGCTATTGATGGCAGCGCAAGTGCGCCAAAAGCAAAGGTTACGACTAACCGTTTAAATTTTCGGCCTGATCACAACCTTGAAGTGGGTGTTTCTTATACTGCGTTGTTTGATCAGAACAATCACTCCCAGGCTATGCTTAATGCTCAAGAAGTGTATAACCTGCAGCTAAAAAGCAGTGTTGGCCTTGATATAGCATATACGCAGCAGTTTGATAACAGACCGGTTACCGCATACGCCCAGCATATTGAGCAAACACTAAACACCAGCTCCGACAGCAGCCACTTAATGGGCTTGTCCACCTACATAAACGATACCAAAGTATTTGTAGAGGCCGCCAGCATGACTGGCTTATGTGGTTTAATGGCTGCGGTAAATAATTGCATGTTTGAAAATGGCAATACCGAGTATATGGGGAGCGCAGCCACCAACCTTGCAGCCGAAAACAGCGTAAGCACGGGCATACTTGCTAACAACAAGCTAGTGACCATTGGCGCGA
>JBARZY010000088.1:0-93876 GCA_049650345.1 Glaciecola sp.
TTTTAATTGTATAATTCTGCGCTCTAGTTTATCCATTTCTTCGGGCTTAGAATCAATTTGCATGCGAATACTTGAGGCAGCTTCGTCTATTAAATCAATCGCCTTATCAGGCAATTGACGGTCACTAATATACCTATTTGACAAACTGGCTGCGGCCACGATGGCAGGATCGGTTATATCTACCGAGTGATGAAGCTCATAGCGCTCTTTCAAACCACGTAAAATAGCAATGGTGTCTTCTACCGAAGGTTGGTCAACGAGGACCTTTTGAAACCGTCTTTCTAAGGCCGCATCTTTTTCAATAAATTGGCGGTATTCATCTAGGGTGGTTGCGCCCACGCAATGCAATTCGCCGCGTGCTAATGCTGGTTTTAGCATATTACCAGCGTCCATAGCACCTTCACCTTTACCGGCACCAACCATTGTGTGCAGTTCATCGATAAATAAAATGACGCGTCCTTCTTCTTTGGCAAGTTCGTTAAGTACGGCTTTCAAACGTTCTTCAAATTCACCACGGTATTTTGCGCCCGCTACTAACGCGCCCATATCAAGCGACAATACGCGTTTGTTTTTTAAGCCTTCTGGTACTTCAGAATTAATAATGCGTTGTGCTAAACCCTCAGCAATGGCGGTTTTACCTACACCTGGCTCGCCAATTAATACAGGATTATTTTTGGTTCTCCGTTGTAATACCTGTACGGTACGCCTAATCTCATCGTCTCTGCCAATAACCGGGTCAAGTTTGCCTTGTTCTGCACGCTGGGTTAAGTCAGTAGTGTACTTTTCAAGCGCTTGACGCACGTCTTCTGCATTTTGATCAGTGACTTTTTGCCCGCCACGAACATGGTCTATGGCTTTTTCTACTTTGTCAGCGGTTACGCCTAAATTTTTAAGCATTTGACCTAATGGGCCTGTGTCATCTGCGGCAGCCAATACATACAATTCAGACGTAATAAAATCGTCTTTTCGTTTTTGGGCAATTTTGTCACACATATTCAACAAACGAATCGTGTCTCTGCCTAACTGCACATCAGCGCCAGCGCCAGATATCTTAGGTAGTTTGTCAATGGCTTCATTAAGTGAAGAGCGCAAACTATTTACGTTTACACCAACGTGATCAAGTAATGGGCGAATACTAGTGCCCTCTTGATTCAGTAGCGCTGACATAAGGTGAACCGCTTCGATATATTGATTATCTCGTCCCAAAGCAAGTGATTGAGCATCAGAGATAGCAATTTGAAACTTACTAGTAAATTTGTCTAAACGCATGGTTAGTCTCCATAATTTCCTTACTTAAAATATGGGTATGCTAAATTGACAATTCAAGAGAGTAGGGAAAATTAAAGCGTAATCATGGCGACAGTAGCAAGGCGTCCGGTGCTAGATAGCCCCATATGCTGACTTCTTCTATGGGAATAACACTGAGGATTGTCATACGTACAAATTGGAGAGACTTCAACCTTACACACACCTAGCTTAGAGAGTTTTAGGTTTGCTATTTCTGCTAAATCAATCTGATGTTTACCGTTAGGTAGACTAACTATACTGCGTTCATAAGACGAAAATTGATCAATAGTATCATCGCCAACTTCAAAGAAAGGAGCACTAATTGATGGACCTATCCAAACACGAACTTGATTGGGGTTGTCGAACCGACTAAGCGCGTTTTCAAGTATACCGTCAACTAAGCCTCTCCACCCAGCATGCACGCAAACAAGCGTGCTTGTTTCATGACAAAATAACACCACTGGCATGCAATCAGCGGTCATTATGACCAGAGGAACATGAGGTTGTTGAACTACCATACCATCGCATGGAGCAGCGTTGGTTTTTCCACTGTTTGTGTAATCTTTGTAATCGTATATCGCTGTAGTATGTTGTTGATTTAACCACTTAAACGATGCTGCAGTATGATTGCTGGTTTGATGCAGTAAGTAGTTCCGCAATATGTTGCGATTAGCCTCTACGTGTTCAAGCTTGTCGCCCACGTGAGCACCAAGATTTAAGCCGGCAAAATTACCCACACTATTTCCAACGTCGAGGCTAGTTGAAGAAGTAAAACACACTAAGTTACTAAATAGCGACGTGCTCGGTTCAAATACCAACATTACCTTTTACCATTGGTCAGGCATGCCGTTCAGCGCTAAATCAGCCTGCATCTCGTCAAGTAATTCAACAAAGTCTTGCGGCAATGGCGCTTGCCATGTCATCTCTTCGTTAGTAACTGGGTGAATTAAACTTAATTGTATGGCGTGTAGCGCTTGTCGATTAAAGCCTCTTAGCGCAGCAACAAATTGTTCGCTAGCCAACTTGGGTAAACGTGGCCTGCCACCATATTGATAATCACCAACAAGAGGGTGTTTTAAGTGCGTCATATGCACTCTGATTTGGTGGGTACGACCCGTTTCAAGCTTTAAGCGCAAATGGGTATGTGCACGAAATTTTTGTTTGACACGATAGTGCGTTACCGCAGGTTTGCCTGTTTCACGGACCGCCATTAAAGTACGTTTTGTTGCGTGTCGGCCAATGTTTTTATCGACTACGCCACCGGCGATCAGGTTACCTAGCACTACCGCTTCATATTCTCGCCCCATTTCGCGGGCCTGTAACTGGTTAACCAAGTGAGTTTGTGCACTTAAGGTTTTTGCCACCACCATTAAACCGGTAGTGTCTTTGTCTAATCGATGCACAATGCCTGCTCTAGGAACTTGCTCAATATCAGGAAAATGATTGAGTAGGGCATTCAATAATGTGCCCGAGGGGTTGCCAGCGCCAGGATGAACAACTAAATCAGTGGGTTTATTAATCACTAAAATGTGCTCATCTTCATACACAATATCTAACGCAATGTTTTGCGGTTCATTAAATACCTGAACTTCTTGTTCCGCATTCACGGCAATTTGTTCACCGCCTTTTAATTTCACACGGGGAGTTTTCGTTACCTCGCCATCTATCGTCACCTGACCGGCTAAAATCCATTCTTTTAGCTTAGAACGCGAATATTCAGGGAACAAACGCGCAATAGACTGGTCTAGTCTGGTATCATAATGTTCATCTGGAACGGTGGCATTTAGCGATATTACATTGACTTGTTGACTCATAAACCTGATCATAATAAGAAATCTAATATTGATTATAACAAGCCTGCTTGGGAAAAGCTTTTAAAGAAGATATTCAAGTGCCAATAACCCTAAAAATAAAGAGTAGTTTACAAAACATGATAAAGCGTAAAAATTTATTCTCGGCAATGGTAATGGTTGCAGCCTTGTCTTTGGGTGCTTGTAGTACCGTTGAAGACGAGCAACGAGAGCGTGTTGCCAATCAAGGTGCTCAAGCATTATACAACCAAGCTAAAGAAAGTTTAAAAAATGGAAATTTTTCTGCTGCATCACAACTACTGAGTGAGATTGATTCAAAATTTCCTTTCGGTCCCCTGTCTCACCAAGTGCAACTCGACCTAATTTTTGCCTATTATAAAAGCGGTAATACCGAACAAACCCTCGCGACTATCGACCGCTTCATCCGCTTAAATCCTAACCATGTAGATGTTGAATATGCGCTCTATATGCGCGGTGTAGTTAATATGGAGCAAGATAATAACTTATTTCAAGCACTATTGAGCGTAGATCGCTCTGACCGAGATCCTTCACACTCTAAAGAAGCTTTTGAAGATTTTAGAAAGCTGGTCGAAAACCATCCAGATTCAAAATATACAGCTGATGCGAAACAACGTATGTTGTTTATAAAAGACCGATTAGCACGTTATGAAATAGCGGTTGCGCGCTTTTATATGCGAAGAGAAGCTTGGGTAGCTGCGGCAAATCGCGGACGCTACGTATTGGAATACTTTCCTGATACACCACAAGTACAACCTGCTCTTGAGATTATGGTCGCTAGTTACGACAATTTAGGTTTAACTGAGCTTAAAAACAATGCGGTCAAAACGCTAAAAATAAACTACCCTGACAGCGAATTTGCTCAGTTTTAAGATAAGCTATCAGTTGGTGACAACAAACAAACGTAAAAAAGGCACATTGAATGTGCCTTTTTTTTAATGAACGTTTAATAATCCGTATTTAAGTATTCGCGTTAAAATAGAGCGTACTCAAGGGGTTAATAAGTTTTGCCCAGCCCGTAGTAAACTGGAGAGGCTTATCAATTACACAAAACACTAAGCAGCCCTCGTCCACGTTTGATATCGGCGCATGGGTGTGGTCTTTACTCAATGCCATATAGTCTCCACTGCCATATTCGGCAATGTTATCCTCAAACTTTCCATCTATCACTAGGGTGTATTCGTTACCCTTATGGGTGTGTTCTGGTACGGTTCCGCCCTTTTCCATGAACACAAACTGCGCCAAAGTGCCTTCGCCAATATCTACAGGCGCTTGCCATATTTTACCGACCAAGTGAGACCACCCGCCTATTCTGTCTACGAACCTAGATAGAGTAGCGGGCAAATGAAAATCTCTACCTTCTATAGATACTACCGCTGGGCTCGTATTCTCATGGATTGATTTTGGTATGGCAAATCTGTGGGCGCTTTTTTCACAGTCAAATCCATTTACTGCGTTGTCTTTACCGCTAGTTATACCTTCGAACATACTGATAAAATCACGTTGAATAGAGTGCTGAGATTTTTGGTCGTCAAACAACATGCTGGCGATGTTATCAGTAATGAGCGTTACCTTGTGTTTACAAGAGCTACACATGTCACAATGAGCGGAAACAAAGAGGGATTGAACTGAGGGCAAATTACCCTCAGCGAAATCAGCAAGTTCACTGTCGTTAGGGTGAAACTTAATCATGTTCCCGTAATATATCTTTAAGGCGCTGCAAGGCTAATCTTGTTCTTGATTTGACTGTACCCAGTGGGATCTGTAACTCATCTGCAACCTCTTGTTGAGACTTACCATCAATATAAATGGCTTCAATTACTCGCTGTTGCTTAATCGGTAGGGCCTCAAAGTACTGACCAACTTCTTCCAGCGTAATTTGCTCGTCTAGAGGTGCAATGCGGGTGTCTGCGGTTTGCTCGCAAAGAACAGGCCACAAATCGTCTGAACATACATCTTCTTTGCGATTTTGAAGCTTACGCAGCATATCAAAACGAATATTTCTAGCAATCGTGAATATCCAAGTAGAGGGAGAGCCCTTTTCAGCATTGAATAAATGTGCTTTTTGCCACACGTTCGACATTGTATCTTGCACTAACTCCATGGCGAGTGCTTCGTTACCCATCTGCTTTAAAGCATAAGAGCGAAGGCGCGGTGCAAAATATCCGAATACTCTTGAAAAAGATAACTTACACCGTTGCTTTGCCACTGTGTCTAAATAAGCAGACATTTCTGCAGCGCATTCTTTCGGTTTAGTTGCGTCGTTCTTTTGATGTTCCAGCGGAATTCCAATTAACATTTAACTGTACCTTTTAATTTGCGTGTAAATATTCAATGAAATGAGTATAGCCAATAAAGTCATTCTGCAAAGTTAAATAAAGTTAATATTAAGTTAGGCTTTTCCGAGCATTGTTTCAATTAAGCAAAGTTTACTCGATCAGTTGGGTCAAATAATTGAGTACTTTTGAACAGTCAGTTTGAGATATAAAGTGCTGTTTTTGTTCCGCACCAACCGGTAACAATTCAAGCCACCGATTAATTACCCATACTGTATCGTCAAAGTGCGTTTCGCTGTACAACGAACTTACTTCTGGATATTGAGCAAAAATTTCTTTCAACCTTGTGTCGATAGGATGCAACTGCGCATTTGATACTTCGCATTGCCATTTAGGCACAGCTTCGCAGGCACCAACACGCAAACCATCTTGCTCTGTCTCAATATCGGCAATTGTTACACATTCAACACCCTCAACGGTTACACCAAGCAAACCGTCTTCAAGCACGTCAAAATCAATTACCCTACATAATGTTCCCACTGGGAACATGTGAGTGTTTTCCTCATTATTACCCTGGCTGTTAACCATAGATATGACAAAACCTGAGTCGGACGCACACGCCTCCTTCACCATACGCACATACCTAGGTTCGAAGATGCGCAGCGCCATGCGCCCGTCGGGCAAAATATGGGATGATAATGGAAACAATGGCAATTTCATTTTTATGTTCTATGCTGTTGAGTTGATATGTATCTTATTACCGTGTTACATGGCAAATAGATCCGTCTCGTAAACAATTATCTGTAATAAATACAACAATTAAAAAAACTTAATGTACTGATCTCATTACAGCATAAAGCGTAAAATTCACACAAAGCCCTATAAAAAATGTGCATATAAAATTAATGAGTATTATTGACAAGTTTTCATCCTTTTATACCGATCTAGCCTCGATGCAGGTTAGTGAGCTCGCATCTATCTATAGCGAAGATGTCAAATTTGTTGACCCTATCGCCAGCCATCAAGGTTTGTCAGCAGTAGAAGCATACTTCTCACGCCTATTGCACAATGCTAAATACTGCACTTTCACCATTCACAACAAAGAAAAAACGGAAAGTGGTTTGTATGTCGTTGACTGGACAATGTCGTTCACCTCAAAACGCATGAACAGTGGTCAACCGATTAGCGTTGACGGTATTACCATGCTGAAAGTGATTGGCAACAAAATAACGTTTCACCGTGACTATTACGACCTCGGCCAAATGATTTATGAAAACGTACCATTATTGGGCCGCGTAATAAAACGCATCAAAAGGAGTGCCGGATAATGGCAACAATATTAATTACCGGCGCTACATCAGGCTTAGGTGAAGCACTTGCGTATGAAGCGAGCTCAAATGGTCACCAAGTGATCGCGTGCGGACGCAATGCTGATAAACTTGCAGAGTTAGCGCAAAGCAAAAATATTACCCCACTCGCCTTCGACGCCACCGATGAACAAGCAACAGCGGCAGCACTAAAAGATGTGTCATGCGACATTGCGGTAATAAACGCTGGTACATGCGAATACGTTAATATTAACGCGATAGAACCTGACATGTTCAAGCGTGTTTTTGATATTAACTTTTTTGGCGCAATGAACACCGTTGCGGGCTTACTACCGGCTTTAGAGAAAGGTAACAAAATAGTCTTTGTTGATAGTTTGGCTCGCCTGCTGCCTTTCACTCGTAGTCAAGCATACGGCGCCAGTAAGGCAGCACTAAACTATGCATGTAAAAGCTTTGAAGTTGACCTAGCCAATCGAGGAATATCAGTGCAAAGTATGTCGCCTGGCTTTGTTAAAACACCACTAACAAATAAAAACGACTTCCCAATGCCTATGGCCATCAGCGCTAACGCGGCCGCAAAGTATATGTTGGCGGGCGTTTTATCAAACAAATCGAGCGTGTATTTCCCGCGCCGATTCAGCCTGTTCATTAGACTATTGAACTTGATGCCCGAATTTATTCAAAGAAAATTATGTATCAGTATGCGCGGCTCATTAAAGCAATCTTCAAAGCAAAAATCGTCAACAAGCAATAACAACAAGGAAGAAGTATGAAAAAACGTATTGCTATTATCGGCACTGGCGTTGCCGGCATGACCTCGGCATACCTGTTGAACCGCAAGCATGACATTACTGTTTATGAAGCTAACGACTACATCGGTGGGCACACCGCAACAAAAAATATAGAACACAACGGTAAACGACACGCAATTGATACCGGATTCATTGTATACAACGATTGGACTTATCCTAATTTCATTAAGCTAATGCAAACACTGAATGTGGCGACGCAACCCACCGAAATGAGCTTCAGTGTAAAAAACTTGCATTCAGGCTTGGAGTACAATGGCAATACCATCAACAGTTTATTTGCCCAGCGTCGTAACATTTTTTCAGTGAGCTTTTGGCGCTTGGTGCTCGACATTGTAAAGTTTAATAAGGTATGCAAAGCGCATATTGAACGCGGAGATGACACTCAAAATATCACACTGCTTGAATTTATTAAGCAACACAAACTTAGCGATACCTTTACTCAAAACTATATTCTGCCTATGTGCGCAGCGATTTGGTCAACTAGCTTAGAAGCGTCGGCCAATTTTCCCTTGTCGTTCTTTTTGCAGTTTTTCAACAATCACGGTCTACTTAATATTACCAATAGACCACAGTGGCATACACTTATTGGAGGCTCAAGCCAATATATTGCGCCGCTTACTGAAAGTTATAAAAATAAAATAAAGCTTAACAGCCCAGTGCAAAACGTCAGCCAAACAGACATGGGATATAAGGTAACCGCGAATGACATTACTGAAGATTTTGACGAAGTAGTATTTGCATGTCATAGCGACCAAGCACTTAACATGCTTGACCTTGAGTCATTTAGTGCCGACAGAAGACAAGCATACATAAATATACTGGGCGCTATTCCATACGCTAGCAATGAAGTCGTTATGCACACCGACACCAGCGTATTACCGGCAAGACCCCTTGCGTGGGCCAGTTGGAATTACTTAATAAAAGGTAACTCCGACGAGAATCAAGCATCCGCTAGCGTGACCTATAACATGAATATATTACAGCGCTTGCAAAGCGACACTACGTTTTGTGTCACTTTGAACAACACGCAAGACATTGACCCACGCAAAATAATTCGTCAGTACGAATATGCGCATCCTCAATTTAGTCCTAGGATGGTAGAAGCGCAGCAACAAAGAGATAAGATTTGTGGTGTTGACGGCATTCATTTTTGCGGTGCATATTGGTACAACGGCTTCCATGAAGACGGTGTTCGTAGTGCGCTGGATGTCGCAAACCGATTTGGTGAATCGCTATGAGTAATGCGCTAGAAAGCGCCATATACAAAGGCGTTGTATTTCATCAACGCAGCGTGCCTAAACTGCATAAGTTTAGCTATAACATCTATTTGTATTGGCTAAAGCTTTCAGAAATATCTACTGTTAGCAGTCATGTTAGTGGGTTTAGTAATGACAAATCAGGATTATCAGCGGTCAATTTTAGACGAAGTGACTACTTAGGCGATGCCAGTATGCCTTTGCAAGACGCCGTGCTATTAAAAATGAATGAGTTGCAAGCTGCAGACGAAAGCCAAGAGAGTAAGACTGAGTCTCCCCTCAGTGGTGAAATATTTATGCTTGGGCAAGTACGTACCTTTGGTATTTATTTCAGCCCTGTTAATTTTTATTACTTACAAGCAAAGAACGGCTCTTTTAGCCATATGCTTGCTGAAGTAAGCAATACGCCGTGGAACAAACGTCATTATTATTTAGTTGATTTACATGAACAAGCTGACCAAGCCAAGGCATTCCACGTATCGCCTTTTAACCCAATGGACATGGTCTACAAATGGCAAATACAACAACCTAACGAACACCTAAACTTGCATTTAAGTTGCTACAAACAACAAAAACATTTTGAAGCTGCGATCAATATGCAAAAGCACCCGCTCACTAGCCGCACATTACGTAACTCGCTATTATCAATACCCAGTATGTCTATCAAAACAGTGGCGGGTATTTATTGGCAAGCGGTTAAACTATTTTTCAAACGCGTACCATTTTACGCGCATTCTTGAATAAAGGAATTCACCATGTCACATGCAGAACAAACTATGCAAACACCACAAACCTTAACTACTTGGGAAAAAGCCTGTCGCTCTATATTTTTGAGTGTGCTTAAACAGTTACCTGAAGGCCATCTTACTATGAAAGAAAATGGTAAAGTGGTTGGAGAGTTTGGTAACATTAATAGCGACTTACATGCTGTCGTTAATATTCTTGATTACAGCGCATACCCTAAATTGTTACTTGGTGGCAGTATTGCTTCTGGCGAGACCTTCAGTGATAACTTATGGGAAACGCCTAATTTAACTAATGTAATACGGATATTTGCGCGAAATTTACCAACCCTAGATCGTTGGGAAAAGCGCTTTAGTTGGATTACTATGCCAGCGGCGAAAGTAGGCCATTTTGCAAAACGTAATTCCACTACTCAGGCGAAGCGCAATATTTCTGCTCACTATGACCTAGGCAACAAACTATATACCAAGTTTTTAGATGAAAGCATGATGTATTCATCTGCGATTTATCCACATGCAGACGCCAGCCTTGCCGATGCGCAAACCCATAAACTTGACACTATTTGTAAAAAACTTCGTCTTACTCCTAGTGATCACTTAGTTGAAATAGGCACAGGATGGGGCGGCCTGGCTGTACATGCGGCTAAAAACTATGGTTGTAAGGTAACCACTACCACCATTTCAGAAGAACAACACGCATATGCGAAAGCGTGGATAGCACGAGAAGGCCTTGAAGATAAAATTACACTTTTGAAAAAAGATTATCGATTACTAGAAGGCCAATACGACAAACTGGTGTCTATCGAAATGATAGAAGCGGTAGGAAAACGCTTTTTGCCGACATTCTTTAAAAAGTGCGCATCACTCATAAAACAAGACGGCTTAATGTTACTGCAATCTATCACCATTGATGACCGTCGGTATGCCAGTTACTCAAACAGTGTTGATTTTATTCAAAAATATATTTTTCCTGGCGGGTTTTTACCCTCACAACTAGTCATTAATAATCATTTAAAACAACATACAGACTTATCAATCGCTGACGTTCATGACATTGGTCTTGATTATGCAGCAACGCTTAAGCACTGGTTTGAAGCGTTTATGTCACAAAAGCATGCGTTAAATGATGATGGATATGACGATCGCTTTATGCGCATGTGGCAATACTACTTAAATTATTGTGAGGGAGGTTTTTTAGAGCGCGCCATTAGCACCGTGCAACTCGTGATGCGTAAACCTGGCTTTAGAGATTCGCTAGAACGCGCCTAACAATAGTGTAGGCGCTATTTCTTATTCTAGTACTGATATTGGGTCGGAGTACTTGGGGTCACCTTGTAGTATTGCTATTTCGACCCTTCTGTTTTGTGCTCTTGCACGAGCGGTATCATCTTCAGTCATTGGTTGCGTAGCGGCTCTGCCAATGACGCGCATTCTCCGCTCGTCAAAACCACGCGCTTTTCTTAATTCTTCCGCAACCGCAACCGCACGTTGCGCTGACAAATCCCAATTCGACCGATACAACTCATTTTTGACTTGCACGTTATCGCTGTGACCAGTAATTTCAACCTTGCCTGGCATATCATTTAGCAATACACCCAGTTTGCGAATAACCGGCACAAACTGCGGCTGCAAAAATGCTGAGCCGGCTGAAAACGAACCACTTTCGCGAATACGAATAATAATTTGCTGGCCTAAATTTTCTACATCAACGGCACCGTCTTTAATCTCTTTTTGTAACAAATCTTCTACTTTTTTACGGTTCTTTTCCATCTGTTCTTTATTCGACGCCGCACTTGCCGCTGCAGACGTTTGATTGGCTGTTTGTGGTGATTGACCACCTCTGAAGTTGCCTTTTTGCTTCTGCCTGCCGCCCGCGCTATCTGAATCCCCTTCTTGGAAATTAAGCATGGGCTTAGTAATGTCTTGGGTAACCTGCTGCACAGTTTCAATAGGGGTTGGATCGGGTTTGCCCGGTCTGAATTCAAGCGCAACCACACTGGTGCCCTTTGGAATATCTTTTAACTCAACTTTGTTTTGAACACCAAAGGCAAACTTCATTGAACCCGCAATTTGTTTGAATTTTTTAACGTCCATTTCTGAAAACGACAATAACAAAACAAAAAAGCACATCAACAACGACATTAAGTCTGCAAAGGTGCCCATCCATGCGGGCAGGCCTTCGGGGGGACATTTTGGGCATTCTTCGTCTTCCACTACTCAGTTTCCTCACCGCTACCGCGTTTACCCTCTGCAATATACCCTTTCAGTACACCTTCAATCACTCGAGGATTTTGACCATCTGCAATCCCTAAAATACCATCAAGAATAAGGCTTTGGTTTAGCTTTTCTTCTTGCGACCGAACGCTCAATTTAAATGCTACGGGTAAACAAAACAGGTTTGCCAACATGGCACCATAAAGCGTGGTTAACAATGCAACTGCCATAGCAGGACCGATTGATTTTGGGTCGTCCATGTTTGACAGCATGGCCACCAAACCAATAAGCGTACCAATCATGCCCATTGCAGGTGCCACATCGCCCATTGATTTAAAAATAACTGAACCTGCATCGTGACGCTCGGTAGTGTTCGAAATATCTTTGCCCATAGTGGTGCGAACCACGTCTACGTCGTGACCGTCAACCAACATATCAACGCCTTTTTGCATAAACGAGTTTTCAATCTCAGCTTCTTCTAGCGCTAAAAAACCACCTTTACGCGCGGCGTCTGCCATCTCGACAATTTTTTCAATTAACTCTTCAGGAGTTTGCAATTTAAATGAAAACGCTTTCCCGCACACTTTGCCTGCACTTAAAAATTGCGACATTGGATATTGCATTAATACTACAAATATAGAACCACCAAACACAATGAGCACAGAGGGCACGTTGAAAAATATGCTTAGATCGCCGCCTAATACCATGGCCATTACAACAAAGCCCATGGCTGCAACAAACCCTACAATGGTTGCTAAATCCACTTTTCACTCCTAAACAAATATCTAAATACGATTGCAAATATGATGCTGTAACATGGCTACAACAAATTGAATATTTGTCGCAAACGCTTGTGATTTATTTCTATGTTGTTGTTAACGGCCAGCAGGCAAACTTCTTTATTGAAAAAACCGAGTTTTCTCTGGCTAGCAATTGAATTTAGCATGCCCTTAGTTTATGGTTCATCGCTGAGCGATAATGCCTAACATAAGGGAAAACTAAAAATGAAAATTGAAGAAATGTCGTTTGAACAAGCCATGGCTGAATTAGACGAAATAGTCGTTGAAATGGAACGCGGCGAAATCCCTTTAGATACCTCGTTAAAACAATTTGAACGCGGCGTTGCTTTAGCTCGTCACACGCAAAAGTTGCTTAAAGATGCTGAACAAAAAGTGCAAGTGCTGACCCAAAATAATGGGCAAGAAACCTTAGCGCCCTTGGCTGAATAAGTTCGTATAGGTTATGTCATTCCCTCCTCAACTCAATGCTATTCTTCAAGAAGTAAACCAACAGCTTGAGCAAAGCGTAGCCCGGTATTTACTCGATCATCCTCCCGTTGAACCAAGACTAAATGCAGCGATTGAATATGCGTTGTTAAACGGTGGTAAACGCATGCGTCCACTGTTAGTTAATATCGTGGGCAACATGCTGGGCGCTAAACAACAAGATTTGCAAGCTATTAGTATGGCCATAGAATGCATACATGCCTATTCGTTAGTGCATGACGACTTACCCGCTATGGATGATGATGACCTGCGTAGAGGCAACCCTACGTGCCATATTAAATTTGACGAAGCCACTGCCATTTTAGCCGGCGATGCCCTTCAGTCTATGGCCTTTGAAGTGCTTACTAGCAACAGTTTTTCTGTGTATGGTTTAGAACAACGCGTTTCCCTTATTAATGCCTTGTGCAAAGCCGCTGGACCAAACGGCATGGTGGGTGGTCAAAGCTTAGATTTAACATCTACCAACCAAGCGATTAGCCTTGAGGCCCTTACCCAACTACACCAACTAAAAACCGGTGCATTGCTAGTAGCCAGTGTGCAGCTACCTTGTATGGTAAGTGAACGTATTACTCAAGCCGAAACTGAAAGTTTACTGAATTACGCTCGCCATATTGGTTTAGCATTTCAAATTCAAGACGATATTCTTGATGTAGTATCAGATACCCATACCTTAGGAAAACCGCAAGGTTCAGATGAAGATGCCAACAAATCAACGTTCGTATCTCTGTTAGGTTTACAGGGAGCTAAAGACGCATTAAGCAATCATCATCATCTAGCACTACAAGCTTTAGCCACTTTACCTTACAATACCCAAAACCTAACGGCGTTTACCGACTTTTTAGTCAATCGCACGTATTAATACATAATAAATAGCATAAGAAACCAATAATAATGAGTCTTGATTTATCGAATTACCCACATTTGGCCAAGGTAAACTTACCAAGCGACTTACGACAGCAGCCAAAAACGCAGCTTAAAAGTATCGCTGACGAGTTGCGTCAATACTTACTGGCTAGCGTTAGCGAAAGCAGTGGGCATTTTGCTTCAGGACTGGGAACGGTTGAACTTACCGTGGCCTTGCATTACGTGTATAACACGCCCTTCGACCGCGTAGTGTGGGATGTGGGCCATCAAGCGTATCCACACAAAATTCTGACTGGCCGTCGCGAGCGTATGACCACCATTAGACAAAAAGACGGCTTGCACCCATTTCCTTGGCCTCCTGAAAGCGAATACGACACCTTCGCCGTAGGACATTCCTCTACTTCTATTAGTGCGGCATTAGGCATGGCCATTGCCGCAGAAGAAGAGAATAAAGGCCGCAAAGTTGTCGCTGTTATAGGCGATGGCGCCATGACTGCAGGGCTTGCGTTTGAAGCGCTTAACCACGGTGGCGATTTAAATAAAGATTTGCTGGTGGTACTGAACGACAACGAGATGTCTATCTCTGAAAACGTGGGAGCCTTAAACAGTCACTTAGCACGTTTATTAACAGGAAACTTCTTTAATACAATTCGTGATGGCGGCAAGAAGATTTTGTCAAATGTGCCGCCTATAAAAGAATTTGCCAGTAAAGCAGAAGAGCACTTTAAAGGCATGGTGGTACCCGGTACTATTTTTGAAGAGCTTGGCTTTAACTATATTGGGCCAATAGACGGCCATGACGTAAACGCCGTAGTAGATACACTCAGCAATATGCGCAAAATGAGTGGGCCAAAAATATTGCATGTGGTCACTAAAAAAGGCAAAGGGTATCATCAGGCAGAGCAAGATCCTATAAAATGGCACGCCGTTCCTAAGTTCGACCACACAACCGAAAAGCTCCCTGTGAGTAAGCCTACCACACCTACTTACTCTGCTATTTTTGGTAAGTGGTTATGTGATATGGCTAGTACCGATAAAAATCTTGTGGCCATTACACCTGCTATGCGTGAAGGCTCGGGTATGGTTGAGTTTTCGCAGCGCTTCCCACAGCAATACATTGATGTAGCCATTGCAGAGCAGCATGCTGTTACGCTAGCGGCGGGTTTAGCAAAAGAAAGCAAATCGGCAGTTGTGGCAATATATTCAACGTTTTTGCAACGTGCTTACGACCAACTTATACATGATGTTGCCTTACAAAATTTACCGGTATTATTTGCTATTGACCGCGCAGGTATAGTGGGCGCCGACGGCCCTACCCACCAAGGCGCGTTTGATATTAGCTTTTTACGTTGTATACCGAACATGATCATCATGACACCAGGCGACGAAGCAGAATGTCGCAACATGTTATATACCGGCCACTTGGCTCAACAACCCGCTGCAGTTCGTTATCCTCGCGGCACCGGCTCTGGTGTTGAAGTACCAGACGCAATGGAGGCAATAGAGCTGGGTAAAAGCAGAACCCTGCGCACCGGTAAAAAGGTCGCCATACTTAACTTTGGAACTTTGTTACCTGAAGCGCAACAAGCCGCTGAGCGCCTTGAAGCTACATTAATTGACATGCGTTTTGTTAAGCCTCTTGACACAAAAGCCGTATTGGATGCAGCTACAAATCATGAGCTACTCGTCACACTTGAAGACGGTGCAATAGTTGGCGGCGCGGGCAGTGCCGTTACTGAGTGTTTGCAAAACAATAAAGTACTTGCACCGGTATTGACGCTAGGACTGCCCGACAGTTTCATCATGCAAGGTACCCAAGCACAAATGTATGCAGAACTTGGCATCGATGCATCAGGCATTGTAAAAGCGGTAGAAACATACTAACGAAAAAGGCGCTTGTATTCACAAGCGCCTTTTTACATCATACTCTCACATTGCGTATGTACGTTGTTCATTTATAAAAATAACATATTCGCTAGCGTTTTTTGAACATCAGCAGCGAGCGCGCTTTTTAATTCTATTTCAATGGGCTCTGCTTGCCCTGATATCCATATTTTAAGTTCGCAATCGGTATCAAAATGCCCACCGGTTTCTACCATAAACTGCGTAATTGATTTATAGGGGATACTCAAGTAGTCAATTTTTTTACCTGTCATGCCTTGTTTATCAATGTTGATTAAACGCTTATTCGTAAATACATGTAGGTCGCGAACCATTTTGTAAGCATGCTGTACTTGTTCGTTGTCAGCTAAAATTGATACTAACTCAGCATTCACTTCAACAGCATCAGCCTCACTCGCGTTTCCCATTAATCCATCTAATAAACCCATTTGTTGTCCTTTGTATTAATCATTTTGTGTTCAAAGCGTATAACATTGTATCGCGCACCGCTAGCATAAGTTTTTGGTAATTACTCAAAATGGACAGTGCTATGACCAAAGCCTTATTTTAAGACATTAGCGAACCAAAATATCACTACAAAAAGACGTCATTACCGCGAAAGCGGGCTTCAGCTTATTCAGTTTCTTTTGGCTCTTCCACTGGGGGTTGTTGGCTTCTGGCAGTTTCTATGTGGTGCTTATTCTTAGTGCGCTCCATCAATCGCACTCGATTATGCATTGCCGCTTTTGCTAAGATATAAGCAGTAACAGGTGCGGTAATAACCAAAAACAAGGTAATCAGTAATTCATTTACACCTAAAAAGCCTTCTAGGTGAACCATAAATAGCATGCCAGCTATTAATATGCCGCCTAGACCTAGAGTGGTCGCTTTGGTTGGCGCATGCAGTCTTACATATAAATCTTGTAGTCTTAACAAGCCTATGGAGCCCACCAGCACAAAAGTACCGCCTACTAGCAGTAAAATGGATATAATTAATTCTGTATAAAAACTCATTGCCAACTCCTATTCTATTATATCGCCGCGAAGTAAGTATTTTGCGAAGGCAACACTACTTACAAAGCCCAGCATAGCTATTAGCAAAGCCGCTTCAAAGTATAAGGGTGTTTTGTTGTAAATACCGTATATCAGAATGAGCGCGATACTATTGATATACATGGTATCCAACGCAAGTATTCGGTCAATTACATGGGGACCCACAATTAACCGCCATAGGTTTAACACTAGGGCGATACATACCATGGTAGAGACAATAATTAGTGTAATGTCTAACATCCAAAAATCTCCTTAACTCGCGATTCATAGCGTTGCTTGATTTGATCTATAACTTCCTGTTCGTTATCAGGCATATTAAGAACGTGAACATACAGCCATTTTTGGTCACTAGACACATCACTGCTTACGGTACCCGGCGTCATTGTAACGGTACTGGCAAGGATGGTAATTGGGAAAGTATCATGTAAATCCAAAGGCACAGCGACAAAGCCTGGATTGATTTTTTTCAAGGGCCCCACCACTAAAATGGCAACTTCTATGTTAGCCACCACAATATCCCTCAGTACCAACAGTACATAAGGTATGACTTTTAGCGGTTTTTTAATTTTTGGTTGTGCTCTTTTTAGCGGTGCGCAAATTAGCGGAATCACAATGGCCAATATACTGCCTAAAATAATGTGTCCTAAGCTTAAGGTTGTGTTAAGCATTAGCCACACAATTAGTAATAAAATGCTATGCAATGGCATGGGGAATAGACGATGTAACATAGTTATTGCTCCCCTTCTTTTAAATTCATTAATTGAATCAATTGATCAACATCGTGAAGTTGTTGTGCGGCGTTATCAGTATATTCAAGCACACTTGCGCCAAATAGACTCAGCAGTGGCGATGCTGATAAAAGCAACAATGCCCCGCCTAATTGCCACTTAGAAACGACTTCGGCAGAGCTGTTATCACTGCTAGGGATAGAACGGAAGAATATGGTTGAGCCCGCCCGCGACAAACTAATGATAGCCATTAAACTTGATACTAATAACAGGCTCCACACCCATATTCTTTCGTCGGCAAGCGTGACAGACTGTAATACCACGAGTTTACCTAAGAACCCTGAAAACGGAGGTAATCCTGCAACAGCCATAGCCGCAATAAAGAATAATATGCCAATTAATGTTTGCTGTTTTAATTTTCGGGCTTTCACTAAATAATCGTGTGCTTTACCCCTTTGTTGACTAATCATATCGGCTATCAGGAATAACGCTGCACTGATCAGTGTGCTATGTACCAAATAATAGAAACCAGCTGAAGTAGCTTCGGGCGTTCTGATTGAAAACGCAATAAGAAGTGTACCAACCGATACAATAACCAAATTACCAACCATTAAGCGCAAATGACTACTGGCTAAAGCGCCAATTGTGCCAGCAATTACGGTTGTAATTGCAAGTGGCCAAATCCATGGTTGCATAACATTCGCTAATTCACCTGCTTGGTCACCAAAAATTACCGTATAGACTCTAAATATGCAGTAAACGCCTACTTTCGTCATAATGGCAAACAATGCAGCAGATGGCGCATTAGTTACCGCATAGGTTTGTGGAAGCCAAAAATGTAACGGCAACATGGCAGATTTTAAGCCAAACACCACCAGCATTAGCGCCCCGCCCGCTTGTGCAATTAACTGGTCACTGCGCTCAAGCTCTGAAATCTTCATAGCCATATCTGCAATATTTAAGGTACCTAACACACCGTAAAGCGTGCCAAGGGCGAACAAAAACAAACTTGAACCGATTAGATTTAATATTACATAGTGCACGTTGCTAGCGGTTCGTTGCTTGCCACCACCGTGGATGATCAATGTATACGAAGCAATGAGTAACACTTCAAAAAATACAAATAAATTAAACAAATCATTGGTTAAAAACGCACCATATATGCCAAGCAATTGAAAATGAACCAGCGGGTGAAAGTATTTCCCCTCTCTGTCGGTTCCTGCGCATGAGTAAATAGTAACGCCCAGTCCAAGGAAACTGGTAAGTAACACTAGCAGGACTGAGATTAAATCGGCATATAAAATGATGCCAAACGGCGGTTGCCAGTCTCCAACAGCGTACATCATTGCACCATTGTTGATAACGGCATTTACTAGCACTACCGCACTAATAACTTGCGCAACAATTAGAAGTAGTGAAGCTGCGCGACGGTGGTTATATCGAGTTACCCCTTTAAAAGGAGGGAGCAACATTAACAAGCCACCTATCATGGGTATCAAAATGGGCAGTATGACTAAATGCATGATCATGATTTACCCTCTTTAGAGTTAACCATTTTGTTGGTATCGGGTGGATCTCGACCATCGACTAAGTCATTGCCTAAATCGGCTCGCGCTCTAATTGCGAGTATCACAACAAAAGCTATCATAGCGAATCCAATTACGATGGCTGTTAAGGTGAGAGCTTGCGGTAAAGGATCGGCATAGTTTTCTGTCATGCCTAGTATTGCCGCACCTTCTAGGTTGAGTCTACCACTAGAAAATAGAAACAAGTTTACTGCATAAGACAGCATTGTTAATCCAACGACCACTGAAAATGTTCTTCCCCGTAGACATAAAAATACGCCGCAAAAAGTCAGTACACCTACACAAATTACATATGCCGTTTCCATTATTCCTCCGGAGTAGGTCGATGAACAGAGGTCAACTTACCAAGATTAGCCAATATCAATAAGGTTGCGCCAACCACGGTTAAATAAACACCTAAATCAAATATCAACGCACTAGCAAGCTCTATTTCGCCAATAAATGGGATATCGAAATAATCAAACCAAGTCGTCATAAACGGGCGTCCAAAGAACCAACTGCCAATACCTGTTAATGCGGCTATAAGTACCCCCAGTGCAATAAGTGTTTGATAATCAATTTTTATTCTTGGTTTCACCCAATCAACACCGTGGGCAATATATTGTTGGATTAATGCGACGGAAGTAATCAAACCTGCAATAAATCCTCCTCCTGGCATATTGTGGCCACGTAAAAATATATAAAATGATACAAGTAAGGCCAGCGGTAATAAACTTTGCGAGATCGTAGCTAAAATAGGTGGATGAACATCACTGGCCCATGGCAAGCCACTTTCGTTGGTGGTTTTGATAGACAAACGCACACGTGCGAGTAGTTTGAATATCCCCAGTGCCGCTATGCCTAGCACTAAAATTTCACCTAGAGTATCAATACCTCTAAAATCAACTAAGATAACGTTAACCGCGTTTGTGCCTCCACCACCCGTTTTACTATTGGCAATAAAGAAATCAGAAATTGTGTCAAACGGTTGAGAAATAAACGCATAGTTAATAGTTGCAACAATACCTGCTACAGCGGCTGCAATACCAATGTCTCGCGATACCCTACCTGGCGAAGACTCGGTAGCTGTTTTTTGAGGTAAAAAGTATAAAGCTAACATTAGAAGTATAACGGTTACGACCTCAACAGCCAGTTGGGTTAAGGCTAAATCAGGTGCTGAGAATCGAGCAAATGCAACCGAAACAATTAATCCAACAACTGAAATTGTAATTAACGATAGCATTCGTTTTCTGTGAAAAATGACGGTTGCAATAGCGCTCAAGCATAAAATAACGGCAGCTGTTATCTCAACGCCGCTTATAGGTTGATTTGGCAAATGATTTACAACGGTGTGAATATTGATGAGTGGTACCGCGGTAATCACTATAGTGAAGGTTAACAGTATAGCCGCATACCTTTGCAACGAACCATTGCTAAAGTAGTCTTGAACGCTAGTTGCCCCTTTGATGAGCGCTTGAATAGCCCCTTCAAATATCAGTTTCTCGTCAGTTTCTTTAAACTGAGCTTGGAATTTATAGAGATGGCCTCTGTAAACATAGACTAACAAACCACCTACAATTGCAATAACACTCATTAAAAGTGGCAAGTTAAATCCGTGCCATATAGACAAGCTGTAATACGGCAGCTCTTTCATTATCACGGCACTAGAGGCGGCCGCCAATAAGTCGCCAATCATGAAGTTTGGAAAAATGCCAACCGTTAGGCAAAGCACTACCAGTATTTCAATAGGTATTTTCATGAACCTCGGCGGCTCATGTGGGGTTTTAGGTAAGTCTCTTGGCTCACCATTAAAAAATACGTCGTGAATAAAACGCATTGAATAAGCAACGGCAAATATGCCAGCAAGGGTGGCGAGTACTGGAAACATCCAAGAAAGAAACCCTAATGCTGTAGAGTGCAATGTTTCGGCTAAAAACATTTCTTTTGATAAAAAACCGTTAAATAGTGGCACACCTGCCATAGAGGCTGCTGCCACCATGGCTAAAGTTGCAGTATATGGCATGTATTTGTACAAGCCATTAAGTTTTCGCATATCGCGTGAACCAGATTCGTGATCAATTATACCGGCCGCCATAAACAACGAAGCTTTGAATACCGCATGGTTCATTATGTGGAACAAAGCAGCAATTGCAGCAAGTTGAGTATCTAAGCCAAGTAAAAGCGTAATTAACCCTAAGTGGCTAACTGTTGAATACGCTAACAAACCTTTTAAGTCGTGTTTAAATAACGCAACGTAGGCCCCAATTAACAGTGTAATTAGGCCTGTCATACTCACAATAATAAACCACATTTCTGTGCCAGAAAGTACTGGGTACATGCGAGCGAGTAAGAATATACCGGCTTTAACCATAGTTGCGGAGTGCAGATAGGCACTTACTGGTGTAGGTGCGGCCATCGCATGAGGTAACCAAAAATGAAATGGAAATTGAGCTGACTTAGTAAACGCGCCTAACAACACGAGTATTAATATAACTGGATATAAGGCATGTTCTCTTATTAAATCGCCGCTGGCTAAGATTACACTTAACTCATAACTGCCAACCACATCGCCAATTAACAGTAAGCCTGCCAAAAGCGCTAAACCACCAGCCCCAGTAACCGTCAACGCCATTCTTGCGCCTTTTCGGGAGCCAGTCTTTGATGACCAAAAACTAATTAACAAGAATGAACTAATGCTGGTTACTTCCCACGCCATCCATAACTGCAATACATTGTTTGACAGCACAATTGATAGCATAGCTGTCATGAATAGAATGAGATAAGCAAAAAAGCGACCAACCGCTTCTTTTTCAGAAAGGTAGTATCGGGCATACAGTATAATAAGTAAGCCAATACCTAATATTAGTAATGAAAACATTAGGGCTAAGCCATCAAGATGCAATGACAGCGTTAAACCGACTGACGGGATCCAATCAAGGTATTCAACGATCGTTTCACCAGCGAACACGTTAGGTACTAAACTTAAAATGTACCCAAGTGCAATTGCGGGCGCTAGCATAGTAAATATAGTATTAACAGTTCGGCCAAACTTTTCAGTTAGTACGGGTATAAATACGCCAATCAGTAAAATTGCTGTAATCCAAAATAGACTCATAATGTTAAGCGGTTACCGTTATTATTTTATGTTTAACAATCACTTTAAGTATACCCTTAATTAAATGTGAATAAGTAATTAAGATCCAGTGATTATTACTTTTTTTGAAATCAAACAGATCCAAATTATCGGAAAAATTGACTTTACCTTGAGTCAAATTTGACCTTGGTAAACAAAGGTCATACCCCATGAATATTAATATATCAGGAAATACTTCCTTCCACCGCTAAACTTCCTTTTGTACTTCGTATATCGGAATATAAGCCTCGGCACTCACCTTATTTCGCCCCGTAGCTTTAGCGCGATAAAGCAAAGAATCTGCGAATTGAATAAAATTGTCCTCATCTACCACTATACTGCCTTTTGCGCTTGTACAGCCTGCGCTCACGGTAACGTAATCAGACACCGGCGACGTGCTATGGTGAATGTGTAATGCTTCAATTTCATGTCGGAGTTTTTCTGCCAGCATAGCCGCTCCCGCTATATTGGTCTCTGGCAACACACAAATGAACTCTTCACCACCATAACGTGCAACAAAATCACGTGGTCGCGTAAGTTGTTTAGCAATTTTACTCGATATCAATATAAGCGTCTCATCTCCTGATAAATGCCCATAGGTGTCGTTGTAGGCTTTAAATGCATCTACATCTATCATGATTATTGCCAAATCTTGATGCTCTCGTTGCGCTTGTTTAATCTCAACCGACAATTGAGACTGTAAAAATCGGCGATTGTAAATCTGCGTTAAGCCATCGGTATTGGTTTGTGCTTTTAAATCTTTATTATCATTTTGCTGCTGCTCAATTCTCATCATATTTGCATTAATAACCGTCGCTAAATTGCTCAGCTCATCGTTGCCTGAAATAGAAATAGTCTTGCCATCGCCTATTTTTTTATTTTCTATTTGCGAAATTAATGATGAAAACCGTTTTAAAAACAGTTCTCGCGCACCAACATGAAGCAAGCTAAACGATACCAAAATAACAAACAAACTCACGCCAATTAACAATCCACTCAGTCGTTGCTCTATGTTTTGATATACGCTGTCGTTAAACGCGATGTAAATAACACCTTTAAACCCAAGTACATCGTAACCACTGAGTTTAACTGAAATATAACGTTCATCGCCATTTTGTGATTCGGCGAAGCCTTTAGAAAAGATAGATTGCGCAACACCCTTATCGATAAATCGACCCGGCGTAAAAAACGACCATGAATTGGCTTCACTCACGAGTAAAAAATCAATGTCTTCTACTAAATCGTATTTACTAATTAATTCATGCACATATCGACCAAACACGTAACGCCCAAGCTGCTGGTTTTGTTCTTTTCCGATTCGATCGTCAACATCAATGTCAATATTTACCAAAAGGTCAGAGCCTGGCAAACTGTAATAGGCATACTTCTTTAATCTGCCGTCACTGTCAGATAGCGAGAGGCGATGGGATGAATACTCACCCTTATTAAATAACCCGGTTAAATACCGTGTGTATTGAGGGGAAAATTTTGACATATCCAAACCAATTTCTGGCTTATGAGTGCTTGCAAACACCGTTAAATCTTTATTAATGAGATGGATATCTGAAATATCATATGTTTGCTGAATGGAAATAAAAATATCATTTATACTTGCTTGCGTTTTTACTTTATCGTTGGAAAAGTATCTCGCTATTTGCGGTAAGCTTTGCGCCAATTCCTGATCCCAATTAGCTTCAAGCGTAACTAAAAGTTGATCAAATACTGCAACATCAGCTTTGACGTTATCAGTAATAGCCTGCTTTTGAGTCGCAATAATATCAGTAAATAAATCGTTAAGAAGCCAGTAGCCAACAGAATAGATTAAGACTGAGGCCGAAAAAGTAACAATTACAATCAATGAGACAATTTTCTTATGAAGCAACACGCAAACGCTACCTTTTCATTTAATTAACGACGGTAATAACTATGTGAATTTGACAAAAGTGACGGCTCAACTTGTAAGTATAAAACGATTTAAAGCTGTGTACTAGCCTTTGTCATGCTCCTTCAGAGTGGTCTAATTATAAGGGCAAGAGCCAACTCTCAACTCGTTTAGTATGTAAAAGATAAGCAATACAGGTATTGCTATATTGATTCTCAAATAAAAAAAGCCACGCGCAATGGCGTGGCTTCCGTGTTCCGCTTGGCTTATCAACCAAACAGAGTGAGCACCAGAGTACGATTAAGTAAATCGACACCCACTCATAATTGACTCACCAAATTCTAAAACACTCGACATATAATCACCTCCTTTAAATCTCTGCTAAACACTACTAAACATTAGCACAAACAAGCGTGAAGTAAATTTTATGCTGTGCTGTTTATCTACTTAGTTGTACAAAGAACTTAACAACCACATATGATCACTTATTCATTTGAAAAACTATCTTGTGCATCAAATAGAATCTCTTGAGTAATAAGCTTTTGATATCTTCGTTGTCTGCGTCTAGCTTTTTCAGCGCTTGCTCGCCAATGATGTCGTTTATCAACCACAACATCTTCTATATCCATTGCAGACTCAATTTTTGCTGCATCTTTTGGCGTTGTTCGTTTAGTCATTTCTATACTCATTTGGCAAAATTAAAGGTACTTTGTTTCTTGCGCCAGCTTAACGACCGCGCATTTAACATCGATAATGCCACGTCTCCATTGATAATTTGATGGCATAACGCAACCGCAGCGGTAGCTTGTACAATATTTAAATGTTTATAAGCTGGGGCCTTAATTACGCTATACCATGCATCACCACAAATGTTGTCCAATACGATGCGTTGAAAACAGTGATCATGCTTCACCGGCAAGGCTTTGCACCGCGCGTATTTTGCTTTTGTATTGCTAACAAAGGCATTGTATCTTGAGTGAGTGTTAAATATTCAGCGACTAAGTCAGATAATATCCTAGCTTTTGTCACGCTCACTTTACCCAACGTTGTGTCTCCACTGGCATTCATCTTTACCGCAATAACCACAATGCAACTAACATCAATATCAACTGTATAGTGTTTATAGTGACTGTAATTCTATGATGGAGAGTAAAATCTACTTGTCTGTTTTGATCGCTTGCTTTGTTGGCTAAAGGCATAAATATTTGCCTTGATACGATAAAACCGAATGAGGTAATGACAAATATAGTTAACAACCACACCCCATATGCTTGTTCAATTAACATATATGACAGCACAGATAAGCCAATACAAATGAGACCAAAATACAAATAATAGAAAGGGAAGAACTTGCGAATGAATGGGCGTGCGATGTCACTGGGTAACTTTATAAAAATAAGTGGCGCAAATAGAATTTGAAAGGTGACCATACCTCCCACAATCACCGCTACAATTAACAGCTGGATATATTCAAGCATATTTTTCCTTTGATATTGAGGAACGCAAATTATGTAGACAACAAACACGCTTAATATGATCTCAGCAAAAATTGAGATCAATCATCTATCGGCCTTACAGATATAGCGCAATATTAATGTACATTCATAGTTACACCAGACAAGCGCTCGAAATCAATAATCTGATAATATGTTATATATAAGTAGGTTGGTAATACACAGCGCATATTTTTAACACCACGAATAATGGTATACTTAGGCAAAAATAATAGATGGATGTTGACAGAATGCCGAGTATTTGTGAAAGCGCTATAGCCCTATTTAAAGCGGGCAAACCCGAAGAAGCCGAGACGCTTTTAAAAACGGACGAAAGCCAAGCTGCACAAGTTTTATTAAGAGAGTACTATCTTGGAGAATCACGTCGCACTGACGCGATTCCAATTATACAAAGTTTAGCGCAAGGAGATTCAGCGGAAAGCTTAGTGAGTCAGTCGATTCTTCGGTTTTTTGAGCATTCGTTACAACAAGCAATAGCACTGGCAAAACAAGCACTGCAAATGGATTCAAGTTTAGCCACTGCAAGTAACCATTTAGGCCGTGCTTTACAAAATGATGGTCAATCTGTCAAGGCTAGTAAAGCCTTCAAAGCCGCGCTCAAATCAAAACCTGATTATGCTCAAGCATGGCATAATCTTGCACTGACCCGAAGAGCAATTGGCGCTATGGATGAAGCGATTAGCATGTACCAAAAAGCCATAGAACAGGAACCTAAGTATCAATCTGCATGGCTTAATTTAGGCCTAAGTTACGCAAGTGTAGAGAGACACGCAGAGGCTTTAGAGGCGTTTGAATCCTTATTAAAAATCAATGCAAAAAATGAAGATGCCCTTCTTAATGCAGGTTTAGCATGCCATGCCTTAGGTGGCTTTGATGAAGCCATTGCCTATTATGATAAATGCATAAGCATTAACCCTAAATTGGCCTTAGCGTATAGCTACAAAGGTATTTTATTAAACGAATTACAGCGAACTGAGCAATCGCTTACGCTATTAGAGCAAGCAATTGCATTAGACCCAAATGACATTAACGCTTGGTGTGAGCTGGGAAATGTGCATGAAAAGCTGAACGATTTAGCCGCCGCTGCCAAGGCCAACAGTAAAGCGCTAGCCATTGATCCCTATTATCCAATAGCACTGGTTGATGCAGCACGTATTGCTAAAAGAAACAAAGATATTAATGCCGCTATGGGGTATTTAAATACCGTAAATGTCAATCAATTGCCCTATAGAAGTGCACTTGAATATAGCTTCGAACATGCTGATGTTCTTGACAAAGCGGGGCAATATCAACATGCTTTTGAAGCTTTTCAACAGGCTAACAAACTCGCTTCACAAAGTCCTCGTTATCAGCAAGTTGATCAAACCGCTTTAGCTCAAAATCTCAAAAATATTTCTGTAGGATTAGCTAAGCAAGTAGTGCCAGCACCAGAAAAAAAAGGCTTATTGGCTAAGCTTTTTGGTAATAACAAAACACAACCAATAGAAATGAAGCCTGAATTAGGGAGTAAACTCTGCTTCCTAATTGGTTTCCCACGTTCAGGCACAACATTACTTGATACCATGATTAGTGCCTCAGACTCGGTAATGGCAATCGAAGAAAAGGCCACAATTGAAAAAGTCATAACTTCATTAAAAGACCAAGGGGTAGACTATTGGGATGAAAGCGCACGACAAGAAGTAAACTGGGAGTCGATGCGAGAATTGTATTTCGCCACTGTTTCAGAGCAACTAAAGTTAGCAAGAAATGAGCTAGATGAAAAAGTCATAGTGGATAAATTACCGTTTCGCTTTATTGATGCTTTTTTTATTAAACTATTGTTTCCACATGCAAAATTCTTATTTGTACAACGACAACCTGCTGATGTAATACTGAGCAACTTCATGCAAAATTTTGTCCCTAATGAAACGTTTGTTCATTTCCACTCGCTAGAAAGTAGCGTGGACGTCTACGACAAAAGTATGCAATTGTGGTATCAAATTCAACCTCATTTAGGACAAAGCTTACTTCAGATATCCTACGAAAACTTAATTACACAAGGACAACAGACCTTGCAAACTATATGCGACTTCCTCTCTATAGAGTATTCCCCCAATATGTTGGATACCAAAAGTCGTTTGGCAACGCGTGACCGTATTAGCACAAATAGCTATGCGCAGGTTTCGCAAGATTTATACACGGCGTCTTTGTCTCGTTGGCAGCATTATGAAGATGCCTTCCAGAGCCATTTAACAACGCTTATGCGCCATCAAGAAAAGTTGGGATATTAGTTCTGAGTCGTCAAATCCAATGTATCCACCGTAAAAAATGTGGCTAAAAATTCGTAGCTGTAATAAATATCAGCTGCTAAATTTTAGCCTCTTTGCCCAATTGCCTTGGTGCTGTTGATTGCAGTTTTCTTCAGAGTCGTACAGCACATGATGTTTGATATGCTTGATATTAATACCTGCCGTCTTTAACAGAGACTCGATGAGTGCAGAAATAGAATTACAACTATCTGATGTTAAGTATTGATTTAACGCAGTATTTTCATTAAATACGCATATTACTTTTAAGCTAGAGGGAAAATTTGAAAAGTCGACGACATGTGTTAACCACACAAAACCCTCAACATCTTTCAACGCGGTCTCGCATACCTCGGTTAACAACAACCTGAGTTGCTTATCGAGTTTTTTATCTGATTTACGCATTAGCTACTTAATACTGGTTAATGTTAATTAGCGTGGCCAGTTGAATGAAGGCCGTGAATATTATCTTAGTAAGGTAGATTGGTACCCTTGCATACTTTGGTGCAGCACAGGATTGTTTAACGTGAACACTTTTCTTTCTTTTAATTTAAGACTAGCCACTTTATCACCAAAATATTGTGCGAATATTTTGTCATAAGTGCCCTCTTCGATCATGACTTGTAAGCCATATTGCAAACGCTCTGCTAACTTGTTACGCATAGGATTTACATAAAATACAACTGGAAAGGGATAATAGATTACGAGTGAATCATCTATGATTAAGCCCCCTAAATCAGCAGCATTTGACATAAACACACTTTCTACTTCATTGGCGCCTAGGCTGAAATAGTCAAATTCCTTGTTTAATAAACGCGTAAAAATATCTGCATACGTACCGGTTTCTGTTACCCCATACTTGTTTGCCTTAAATATTTTTGCATCGCCCCAGCCATCAGGAATACCCACGTTTAGTGCTTGCAGTTGTTCTGCCGAGTCAACGCCTTTAAAGGTATCAGCCATATCTTCACGTATAATCGCAATTCGGTAACCCAAAATACCTTTCATTAGCGCAACAGGCACAATCCGTTTTTTCTCATTTTGTAACTTAGGATTACCCGCTGGAGTCGCAAACAGGTCATACTTTTTCACACGAAATACGTTTGCCTCGCCTTCAACACCGTCGTAATTATTGTAACTTACCTGTATGTGATAAGGCCCGTACTTATTGGATGATGCTAACAACGCCGCGTTTAGCATGTCTAACTCATATTTTTGCCTAACTGTAGATTTATTACCGTTCCAAAAATTAACCTCAGTGACAACACTGTTTGTATTTTTCGAAGATGATACACACGAAAATAAAAACGCAGCGCACAGTAACACCAAGGTTCTACAAATGAGCTGACATGCTTTTGAATTATAATTATGCTGATAAATGTTTGCGAAAGATAAGTAAGTCATAAAGCATGTTCCAAGCGAAACGTGAGTGGGCGAAGAGTACGACGTATTATAGTGACAATATACTATTGTTTTAACAATATATAATAAACAAACAGTTAAACGAAAGAATAAATAAGATGCAAACAAGCCAAAGACGCTGCACCGGCCACTAAGTCATCGACCATAATACCTAAGCCACCATGAATGTGTTTGTCTAAAAAGCTAATTGGCCATGGTTTGAGTATGTCGAAAAACCTAAATAACAAAAAACCAATCAGTAAACTGTGCCATGATAAGGGAATAGCAATAAATACAATCATCATACCCGCTATTTCATCCCACACAATCGCGCCATGATCGTGTACTCCCAAGTCGGCAGCGGCTTTATCGCAAATCCAAATTCCAACAAGGACACTGGCTACGGTAACTGCAATAAAGCCATATAATGACAGGTAGCTCATAGCCACAATAAGCGGAATAGCAGCTAACGAACCCATGGTGCCTGGCATAAAAGGAATGAGTCCCGAGCCAAACCCAAAGCCCAAGAAATGAGCTGGATGTGTTAGCTTGACCTTATGTCGCAGTGCTGATTCCATAATGCTTCTTGTATTCTTTACAGTTAAAAGTGACGATATCCACTGCTGGTTTCGTTATTAAAATCGAAAGGCTCATCGTTTAGACGAAGATCCATTTTGCCCACCGCACCTGTCATTTGCCCAATAGTAGCATAAGGAATAGCATAACTGTCGAGGGCGGCCAATACGCTTGTTCGGTGCTCTTCTGGCACAGTAAACAACAGTTCGTAGTCGTCTCCTGCACTGGTAGCATATGTTAACGCTTGGGTAAGACAGGCTACATTGTTGCCCAAAGCGGGTGAAATAGGAAGTTTGTCTAAATATAAGATAGCGCCGGTTTGTGACGCACAAGTGATATGTTTTAGGTCCTGGAGTAAGCCGTCGGAGACATCAATACAAGCACTGGCTAGACGTCTTATAGAGGTGCCTGCTAATACGCGCGGCGTTGGCATAAGATGACGATTCACTAAGAAGTCACGTTCTTGTGCATTATCAACATTAAGTTTACCGGTAAGAATATCAAGCCCGGCTCCGGCATCACCTAAGGTACCAGTAACAAATATCCAGTCGCCTGCTTTAGCGCCTGAACGGGTCAAAATACTTTCCGGCGGCACTATACCTTGTGCGGTTATAGTAATCGACAAAGGCCCTTTTACGGTGTCGCCGCCAATTAACTGGACAGAGTAATACTCGCAACGGTCGGCAACGGTATCAGAAAACGATTGTAACCATTCTTCGTTGGCAGCAGGAATAGATAATGACAAGTTCAACCAGCTTGGCTCTGCCCCCATTGCAGCTAAATCGCTTAAGTTTACAGCAATGGCTTTGTGCGCAATGGCTTGAGCAGAGGTATCTGGTAAAAAGTGCACACCCTCTACAATAGTGTCGGTAGTAGTAGCTAATAATTGGTTCGCAGGAACCTCTGTAATAGCAGCGTCATCACCTATGCCTATTACTACATCTTTACGTTCAAATTTAGCTGACGCAAAAAAACGTTTAATTAGGTTAAACTCATTCAAACCTTATCTTCTTTCGTCTTTGCGCAATGTTTTGACTGCTTTATCAAGCGCACCATTAATAAATTTGTGGCTTTCTTCTGCACCAAATACCTTTGCCAGTTCGATAGCCTCGTTTATTACCACCTTGAATGGCGTGTCAACTCGGTTTACCAGCTCAAAGGTAGCCAAGCGCATAATGGCTTGCTCTATAGGATCCATCTCTTCGGGTAAACGCCCCAAATACGGCTTATAGGTTTTATCGATACCTTCTGCATCTGCTGATACACCGTGTAAAATAGCCTGGAAATATTCCATGTCTACTTTGGTCATGTCGTTAGTGGTTACCATAGTAAGCTCAACTTGAGACATGTCGTTACCGCTCATTGCCCAAGCGTATAACGCTTGTACGGCAAGCTCTCGAGCTTGCTTTCGATGTGCTGGTTTCACTATAGCGCCTCGTCTATGGCCGCTAGTACATTAACCATTTCTAGTGCACCAAGGGCAGCTTCAGCACCTTTGTTACCGGCTTTTGTACCCGAACGCTCTATTGCTTGCTCGATTGAATCGGTGGTTATAACACCAAATGATAAGGGAATAGTCGCATCTAATGATACTTGCGCTAGGCCTTTGTTACACTCGCCAGCAACAAAATCAAAGTGCGGTGTGCCGCCACGAATAACCGCGCCCAATGCGATAATACCGTCAAACTTGCCGCTCGCAGCTGCTTTTTTAGCAACAATAGGAAGCTCGTAAGCACCAGGGACACGAATAACAGTGATATCGTCGGTGTTTACTTCACCGTGACGTTCTAAGGTATCTAATGCTCCGTCAAGCAGACTTTCAACCACAAAACTGTTAAAACGAGAAACTAAAACGGCAAACTTTTTGCCTGTGGCACGTATGTTACCTTCAATTACTTGCATGTGTATCTGCTCCTATAAAAAACGGCGCGAAGTATAGCACAAAGTCGCATATATTAATGCGTTTTTTATGCTACTACTTTACGTTCAATAATTACTTTTCTTCGTGAATGTATTCAACCACTTCTAAACCAAAGCCTGACAACGCAGAATACTTCACCGGCTTGCTTAACAAACGCATTTGTTTAATTCCTAAACTCGCGAGTATTTGACTGCCCACGCCCACTGTGCGCGAAGAGCCTTCCCAAGTTTTACCTTTTGCAGCATCGTTGTTGTCTTCGGCTTCAAACTGCTTTACTTGCGATATAAGATCTTCTTGCTTGCCTAACACCACAATAACGCCGCCCTCGCTTGCAATTTTTTGCATGGCATTATCAAGCGACATTGAACGATTAATGGCGCGCGTTGAGCCTAATAAATCACTTAAGGTATTGTGCAAATGAACCCGCACTAAAGTAGGTTCATTTGGCGTAATGTCGCCCTTTTGCAATACAAAGTGAATTTGTTCATCAATCACATCTTTGTACGTAATCAGGTCAAATTCACCATGCACGGTTGGCAGTTTACAGGTAGCGACTTTTTCAATGGTGGTTTCGTTAAGGTTACGATATTCAATCAGGTCGGCAATCGTACCAATTTTGATGTTGTGCTCTTTTGCAAACACTTCTAACTCTGGGCGTCGGGCCATAGTGCCGTCGGGATTAAGTATTTCTACGATCACGCCTGCGGGTTCACACCCAGCTAAACGCGCTAAGTCTACGCCAGCTTCAGTGTGTCCGGCGCGGTTGAGTACACCGCCCTCTTTGGCAATCAAAGGGAAAATATGTCCCGGCTGAACAATGTCGTCGCTTGTTGCGTCTTTGCGTACTGCAGCAAGTACTGTTTTTGCTCTATCAGCAGCCGAAATACCAGTAGTCACGCCTTCTGCAGCTTCAATAGACACGGTAAAATTAGTTGAAAATTGTGCACCGTTGTTGTCTACCATAAGTGGCAGTTTTAGTTTTTTACAACGCTCTTGCGTCATAGGCAAACAAACCAAACCGCGCGCATGAGTCACCATAAAATTAATCGCTTCTGGCGTAACGTGCTCAGCAGCCATGATTAGGTCGCCTTCGTTTTCGCGGTCTTCATCGTCCATCAAAATGACCATTTTACCCAATTTGATATCTTCTAATAACTCAGCCGTTGTGTTTAGTGCCATTTTGTATCCGTTTGTGTGTTGTGTGTAATGTAATACCATAGGCGCCAAATATAGCGCCTACCTTTTATTGTTTTAAGTAGCCGTGTTCTGCTAAAAACTGCATGCTAATGTCGCTTTTTTCACTCTCTGCGGCTTTATCGCCTAGCAACAAACGTTCTAAATAACGCGCAACTACATCTACTTCTAAATTGATCGCTGTGCCTACTTTATAGCCGCCAATTACCGTTTCTTTTAAAGTATGCGGTATTAACCACAGCATAAACGAAGCGCCCTTTACCTCATTAACGGTTAAGCTTACACCATCAACGGTGATTGAGCCCTTGTGCGCAATATACTTAGCAAGTTCGTTGGGTGCTTTTATCCATACTTCTACATAGTTACTGTGTTTATTGATAGCTTCAACTGTGCCCACGCCGTCTACGTGGCCACTGACAATATGACCGCCAAAACGACTGTCAGCACGCATGGCTTTTTCAAGATTTACCTGATGATTAACGTCGTAATTTGCAAAGCCTGTGTATTTGATGGTTTCGGCTGACACATCAGCGCAATAATAATCGCCACCTTTTTCTACCACCGTTAAACACACGCCACTGGTAGCAATACTGTCACCAAGATGCACGTCACCCATTTCCATTTTGCCTACGTTCACCGCAATGCGATAGTTGTCACCCAAATTGTTAATGGCGGTTATTGTACCTACGGCCTCAATTATTCCTGTAAACATAAAGTTTGCGTTTCCTGTAGTTTATGCGAAACGAATACGCGTTTTAGTATCAAGACCCAGTTTTTTCACCTCGGTCACATGGCCTTTTAAGGCATCGTTCAATGCTGTTGGTGATGTATAGTCGGTCAAAGGCCTAGCCGTGTTTCCAAGTAGCATAGGGGCTTGATAAACAATTAACTCATCAACCAATTTGTTATCAAATAACGCACCTGTTAACGCTGCACCAGCCTCTACCCATACGTGATTAATCTGTTTTTGGGCTAAATCGCGCATTAAAAGCTGTAAATCAAGCTTAGCCGCACCAGTATCGTGTACTATTTTAGCCGGTATTTGTTGTTGTTTTACGTATGCATTTTGTTTATCAGCGTTTATTAACGCTTCGTTTGGCGCCAAATTATAAACCAAACAAGGCTGTAAATCGTTAAACATTTGAAACTGCTTGGCCACTAGCCTGTTTTGCGAATCGGTGACCACTCGCAAGGGTTGTTGCTCACGCCACGCAAATTTTTCGGCCATACTACTAGGCAGCTCATCGGCACGCACGTTCATGTGAGGGTTGTCGGCAATTACCGTGTCAGCACCTGTCAATATAGCACATGCCTTTGCCCTATGACCCTGCACATCGTGACGTGCTAATGGGCCCGTAATCCACTTACTTTGACCATCAGCAAGCGCGGTTCTGCCATCAATACTAGCAGCCAGCTTAACGGTAACAAAAGGCCGATTATGCTGCATTCTAAAGAAGAAATGCGCATTAAGGGCGTCACCTATTTGCTGCATTAGGCCCACTCTTACCTTAATGCCCGCTTGCTCTAAAATGGCAATGCCCTTTCCTGCTACTTCAGGATTAGGGTCAACGCATGCAATCACTACCTCGGCCACACCTGCTCTAACAAGCGCCAGCGCACAAGGCCCAGTTCGATTAGTATGTGCGCAGGGTTCAAGGGTCACGTAAGCAGTAGCACCTTTGGCCAGTACGCCAGCTTGATTGAGCGCGTGTACCTCAGCGTGCGGCGTTCCCGCTTTTTTGTGAAAACCTTCACCAATGATTTGTTGATTCAGGTCTACAATTACGCAGCCTACGTGTGGATTAGGCGTAGTTGAATAAATGCCTTGTTCGGCCAGCTTAAATGCTCGGGCCATGATACGGGCATCAAATGCTGAAAATAAGTTTGCAGTGGTCATGAATAAGTCACTATTACTAATCGTCAGACAAACGAGCAATTTCCTCGCCAAATTCTTTTATGTCTTCAAACGAACGATACACTGATGCAAATCGCACATAAGCGACTTTGTCGAGTTTCTTTAGGGCCTTCATAATTAACTCGCCAATAAACTCACTACTGACTTCTCGTTCGCCAGTAGCACGTAATTCAGATTTAATTTTAGCCATGATTTGATGAATAGCTTCGGTGCTCACCGGGCGCTTTTCAAGCGCACGCTGTAAACCGGCGGTCAGCTTGTCTTCGTTAAAGGGTTCACGTGTGTTGTCACGTTTAATTACTTTAGGCATAACCAACTCTGCAATTTCAAACGTAGTAAAGCGTTCGGTGCACTCTAAACACTGTCTGCGCCGCCTAATTTGCTCACCACCGGCCACCAACCTGGAATCAATAACCTTGGTTTCTTGAGCACTGCAAAAGGGACAAAACATAGCACTATTCCTTTAAGGTATTTACCAAACCATTAGGTGCCGCAAAAACAAAAATAGCGCCATCTAACACACATACAACAAACAACAAAGCCGGACATAATCCGGCTTTGTGTGCACACTATACCACTAGTATATTAGCTATATACAGGGAATTGTTCACATAAAGTAACAACTTGTTTACGTACACTTTCAATCACGCTTTGGTCGTTAATGTTATCAAGTACATCACAAATCCAGTTAGCCACTTGTGACGCTTGTTCTTCATTAAACCCACGACGTGTAATTGCCGGTGTACCAATGCGTAGTCCGCTGGTCACAAAAGGTGAACGCGGGTCATTTGGTACCGAGTTTTTGTTAACGGTAATGTTGGCTTGGCCTAAGGCTGCATCAGCGTCTTTACCGGTAATGTCTTTGTTGATTAAATCAAGCAAGAACAAGTGGTTTTCAGTGCCGTTTGATACCACTGTGTAGCCGCGCTCTTGCAATACCGCACACATGGCTTTTGCATTTTTAAGCACTTGCTTTTGGTAGCTTGCAAATTCAGGCGCTAAGGCTTCTTTAAACGCCACTGCTTTTGCTGCAATAACGTGACACAAAGGACCGCCTTGATTGCCAGGGAATACTGAGCTGTTCAACTTTTTATAAATAGTTTCGTCACCACATGCAGACAAAATCAAGCCACCGCGCGGGCCCGCTAAGGTTTTGTGTGTAGTAGTAGTAACAACGTGAGCATGAGGGATAGGACTTGGATAAATACCAGCAGCTACAAGGCCTGCCACGTGTGCCATATCTACCAATAAATATGCGCCCACTTTATCAGCAATTTCTCTAAAGCGTGCCCAGTCAACTATACCTGAATATGCAGAGAACCCGCCAATGATTAGCTTAGGTTTGTGCTCTAAAGCTAAGGCTTCAACGTTGTCATAATCAATCACACCGGTTTCTGGGTGCAAGCCATACTGAACTGCATTATACGTTTTACCCGAAAAGTTAACATGCGAACCGTGAGTCAAATGACCACCATCGGCTAGGCTCATACCCAATACAGTATCGTTGGCATTAATTAGTGCCATAAATACCGCAGTATTAGCTTGTGAGCCAGAATGCGGCTGCACGTTTGCGTATTCAGAACCGAACAATTCGTTTGCACGATCAATCGCTAATTGTTCCGCTACGTCAACATGCTCACAACCGCCATAGTAGCGCTTGCCCGGATAACCCTCAGCATATTTATTGGTTAATTGAGAGCCTTGTGCTTCAAGTACACGTGGGCTGCAATAGTTTTCTGATGCTATTAGCTCAATGTGGTGTTCTTGACGTTGCTTTTCAGCTTCCATAGCCGCTGATAATTCGGGATCAAAATCGGCAATATTCATGCTGCGTGATAACATATGGGCTCCTTCAAACGCTGTAAGTCTAGCGCATTGTAATATGGGTATGAGTGTATAAAAACGCCGATATTGTAGCGTTTTTATTCACTTTGTATAGTTCTGAAAACGAATATCTAATAGTTGACTTGTAAACCTTAGTCTTAAGGCCAATAAAATCGCTTTATTCGCCCTTTTCTAAACGCTTGATACGGTCAACTAGTTTACTTATTTGACGCAGTTGCACCGTATTGCGCTGCCATTCTCGATTAGGCGCCGCTGGCATACCTGAAGAATAAGTACCGGCTTCGCGAATACTTTTTGTGACCATAGACTGCCCTGTTATTTGAACCTTGTCGGCAATACTTAAGTGACCATTTATGGCACATTGCCCAGCAATGACCACGTATTTACCAATAATGGCGCTACCAGCAATACCCGTTGCACCGCAGATACAGCTGTGATCGCCAATTTCTACGTTGTGAGCAATGTGGACCAAGTTATCAATAATCACGTTTTTACCAATAATGGTGTTATCTAAGGCGCCTCTATCAATACTGGTGTTAGCGCCAATTTCGGTGTCCTCACCAACAATAACGGTGCCGGTTTGTGGAATTTTTACCCAGTTGCCCTTGTCGTTAGCATAACCAAAGCCATCACACCCAATTACGGTGCCGCTGTGTACTGACACCCGCTCACCCAGTTCGACTCGATGGTACACGGTTACATTAGCGCGTAAATTAACGCCTTCGCCCAGCACCACCTCTTCGCCAATGAAACAATTAGCGCCAATTACGCAATCATCAGCAATGCACGCATTTGCTGACACAACGGCACCTGCGCCAATACTGACATTGCTGCCCAAGGCAGCGCTGGGGTCAACACTCGCCGTTGGGGCAATCCCTGATGCTTGTACAGGCGTTGAGTCGAGTAGCTGTGCGGCTTTTGCAAAGCCTAAATAAGGGTTGGCCACAATGATAGCATTACCAGAAAAATTGCCCGCGTCGCTCGCGCTCAAAATTACACCACCGGCGTTGGTGTGAGCTAAGTCTTTTGCGTATTTACTGTTTGATAAAAACGAAAGTTGGTCTGAGGTAGCGGTTAATAAGTTAGCCATTTGCGAAACTTCTATGGCGGCGTCACCTTGTACTTCTCCGCCAATGTGCGCGGCTACTTGCGCTAATGTCACCTTTGACATACTGTCTTCCTGTATATATAAAATGGGTTAACTGCTTGAATATTTCGCACATGGTAGCACATTTTTTTTCGCTTACTTAAGCATGAAATCTAGACTACAATATCCAGTAAAATAGTAATCAACCATAGGTAACCACATTCGCATGGCTCAATATGTATACAGTATGCACCGAGTGGGCAAAATTGTTCCACCTAACAGACACATTTTAAAAAATATCAGTTTAAGTTTTTTCCCTGGCGCCAAAATAGGCGTTCTAGGCTTAAACGGTGCCGGTAAATCTACCCTGCTTAAAATTATGGCAGGTATTGATACCGATATAGAAGGCGAAGCGCGTCCCCTGACCGATTTAAAAATAGGCTATTTACCGCAGGAGCCTAAACTTGACGAAAGCAAAGATGTGCGCGGCAATATAGAGCTAGCAGTTGCAGACGTAATTGATGCACTAAAACGACTTGACGAAGTTTACGCCGCTTATGCTGAACCCGACGCTGATTTTGACGCCTTGGCAAAAGAGCAAGGTAAGTTAGAAGCTATCATTCAGTCAAAAGATGGCCATAACATTGAAAACGCACTGGAGCGTGCAGCCAATGCATTGCGTCTACCGCCATGGGATGCTGACGTTAGCAAACTGTCTGGGGGTGAACAACGTCGCGTAGCACTGTGTAAACTGTTACTAGAAAAGCCTGAAATGTTGTTGCTTGATGAACCCACCAACCACTTAGACGCAGAATCAGTAGCATGGCTAGAGCGCTTCTTACATGATTATGAAGGCACAGTAGTGGCCATTACTCACGATAGGTACTTCCTAGATAATGTAGCGGGTTGGATTCTTGAGCTCGACCGCGGTGAAGGTATTCCTTGGGAAGGTAACTACTCATCATGGCTAGAACAAAAAGATGCACGGTTAGAGCAAGAAGAACGGGCTGAAAACGCACGTCAAAAGTCAATCAAACAAGAGCTAGAATGGGTACGCAGCAACCCTAAAGGTCGCCAAGCTAAAAGTAAGGCGCGTATGTCTCGCTTTGAAGAGTTAAATACGGGCGATTATCAAAAACGTAACGAAACCAACGAGTTGTTTATACCACCTGGTGAGCGTTTGGGTGACAAAGTCATCGAGGTTAAGAACTTGAGCAAGTCTTATGGCGACCGCTTACTGATTGACGATTTGTCATTTACCGTGCCAAAAGGCGCAATAGTGGGCATTATTGGCGCCAACGGTGCGGGTAAATCTACGCTGTTTAGAATGTTAACAAATAAAGAACAGGCCGATTCAGGTGAGATTGTTATTGGTGATACCGTGCAAATTGCCAGCGTAGAGCAGTTTCGCGATCATATGGATGAGAGCAAAACGGTTTTTCAAGAGTTATCCGAAGGCCAAGATATTATTAAAATTGGTAACTTTGAAATTAACAGCCGCGCGTATTGTAGTCGTTTTAACTTCAAAGGAACCGACCAAAAGAAATTTATTAAAGATCTTTCAGGCGGTGAACGCAACCGAGTACATTTGGCCAAACTGTTAAAATCAGGCGGCAACACCTTATTACTCGATGAGCCCACCAACGACCTAGATGTTGAAACCTTACGAGCACTTGAAAACGCCATTTTAGAGTTCCCAGGTTGTGTTATGGTTATTTCGCACGATAGATGGTTTTTAGACCGCGTAGCCACGCACATACTCGATTATAGAGACGAAGGAAAAATCAACTTCTATGAGGGTAACTACACTGACTATGCAGCATGGTTAAAAGCCGAGTATGGTCAAGAAGTGGTTGAGCCACACCGATTGAAATATAAAAAGATTGGTTAAGCGCTAAGACAATAAAAAGGGCAAAAAACTGCAGTTTTTTGCCCTTTTTTACAAGCGGTAAGTACACACCTCGCTTACGATATTTTTTGAATCAGCTCGTGCACTGTTTTTACAGCAATAATAGTCGCCCCCAAACCTTCCATCGATTTGTGGTAATTGCGATGGGGAATATAAATTTCAGTAAAGCCATGTTGCGCAGCTTCTTTTACCCGCGGCACACCACTGTCTATAGGGCGTACATCCCCGTTTAAACTTAACTCACCCATAATGCATGAACTGCGTGGGATCACAAACTCGTTCAAACTGCTTAACAATGCCGCCACTAGCGCTAAATCAATGCATGTTTCTGACTCATCAATTTTTAACCCGCCGACAATGTTAAAAAATGTGTCGTGAAAAATTTTGGTTTTAGTGTGTTTGCGCAGTACGCCCGTCAGCATTTTTATGCGGTTCATATTTAAACCCACACACACGCGCTGGGGATATTCGGCTTCAGTTTCAGTGGTTAAACATTGAATTTCTAGCAATAGGTTGCGGTTACCCTTGCGGATACACGTAATGGTTGCGCCCGGTGATGCGGTGCTTGAGCCCGACAAAAAGATTTCACTAGGGTTATCAACGCTTAACATGCCCCGCTCGGTCATTCTAAATATCCCCACGGTATCAATATCACCAAAGCGGTTTTTGTTGGCGCGCAAGGTACGTATTTGGCCATCGTTGGTGTCTATATGCAACAAGGCGTCAACTATATGCACAAGGGTTTGTGGGCCGGCAATTTCATTGTTTTTATTCACATGCGCAATAATAAACATGGTCACGTCGTGTTGTTTGCAATACTGCGTGAGTGCTTGGGCTGAGGTTTTCACTTGCGATGGCGACCCAGGACTGCCGTTGGCAGCATCCGTCACAACGGCCTGAATGGAATCGATTACCGCAAACTTAATTTTGTGAGTTTCAAGCTCTTGAATAATGGCTTCTACGCTAGTTTCAGACAACAAAAATAAGTTTTCTTGGTCATAATCTAGTTTCAGTCGTTGCACGCGGTTTTTAAATTGAGACAACGATTCTTCTGCAGTGCAATACAGCGAAGCCATCCGTTTTGACATGCGCGCCACCAAATCTGACAACAAAGTAGTTTTACCTGCCCCTGGGTCACCCGATATAATATTGACCGAGCCGGTTGTTACGCCACCGCTTAACACTCGATCTAGCTCGCCAATTTCGGTAAGTGATTTTGCCGTTTCAACGGCGGTGACGTCATGTATTTTTTTAGCTCCGCCGCTACCTAACCCAGCATAACCTGCTACTTTAGCCGCGCCACGGGCAGTACTTTTGGTTGCGGGAGACAACGTAAACTCTTTTAGGGTATTCCATTCACCGCAGGTACATTGTCCTTGCCATCTGGCATGTTCTGCTCCACAATCTTCACATACAAAGGCGGTTGTTCGTTTTGCCATTAACTTATTAAATACCTTATAAAAAATACTGTTATTTTTATTGCAGTTTACGCGTAATTTTACAAAAGAAAATCGAAAACTTTCCGATAAGCTTACTATATGGAATCTTTGTTTACACAAAAACTCAAACCCAACCACGATGATTTATCGGCATATCGAACCTTGATAGAGTCCTTAGCACCGATGGTGAATAATGCAAACTTTAACGCTGAATTTGAACGGCGGACTAAGTCGATCGCATCAGATACCCGTTTTTTAGTCAAAATGGAAATCAAACGGCTTGCCAAACCCTGCATACGATCCATTGACTTGCGCACTATTGTAAAAGATGACTGCCGCTTATTTGAGCACCATGGCATATCACACTATCTTAATGTTAACGGTATTTTAAGCTTTGAGAAACTGGTCAAACGATACGGTGAATATACCTTTGGCGTGTATGAAGGCGTATTGAAAGAAGCCAATCAAGAAAAAGCACAGTTAATGATGCAGCAAAAACGCGGCACGTCTAAAGCTGAAATTTTGGTGCCCGACGAAAAGTACATTACGCCTTGCCAAGATTTGCTCAATTTCCCTACGCGTAAACAAGAGCGTCTTAACTATGTTACGCAAATAGAAGTATTTTTTGCAGACAACAGTAGTGCAGCGGCTAGTACTTTGGATATTTCTGGGCATGGTCTACGCATTCGCTTTAAAGACCCCGATATGATCCACAAAGTGAAATCTATTGAACCGCTTAATGTGGTATTTAGAGGGCTTGATAAAAATCATGGCATGAGTCGCGAATCAATTGAATACCAGGTATTAAATATTACTGGCGATCATCAAAAAGCGCACATTCACTTATACAGAGATGGCAGTCAAAATCCCTTATTTGAAGATTTTGTATCCGACTTGGTAAAACTGCACAAACACAAGTATAAGGTCAATCTAGACAACGTTGAAATGGCCATGGCGAGCAAAATTTACGAACAAAGTTTTGCTAATAACACGCCGAGCCTCCCGCTTTTTGTGTGTCGTAACAGTAACGACTTTTTCTATTCGCAATACGCCAGTATGAACACCGTTAACAAGCATATTCTTGACTACTGGACAGACGAAGTCGGTAACCAACTCATTGGCTTTATGGTGAACCCAGCTCGCATCCATAAACTGATGCACAGCAGCGACGCTTACCCATCAATGACAGTTTATTGCTTTAACCACATTAAAGATGAAAAAGTCTATTTTTATTCTGCATCTGAATACGAGCTTGAGAAACACCCAGAACTGAAAAACACTTTTTTAGGCTACGGCTCTCGAAAAGTGAGTTGGCGGGTATTTCAAATAACCATCAGTGACATTATGCCAAGCGACGCGTTTTCGCCTACTTCTATTCCCAATGGCGTAAACAAAAAAATTGATCGTTTGAATAAAGGCCTGAGTCCGCGCTTGCAAGCCAAGTTAAAAGATATCACCAATATGGTAAGCATTACCGACATCACTAATGAAACCGCGCAAGAATGCTATCAAACCCGAGCCTTGCACAAGCATAAAATCAAGTTACTTAAACACTTTGGACATGCTCGTAATAAGCTACCCACCTTGGTAGAGAGCTATCGCCATAAACAAAAAGAATTAAGGCGACAAACCCGCTACATTTTGCGCTCGCAAGTGGTAATACGCACTAATACCCAATACATTACTGGGGTAACAGAAGATGTGTCTGTTAGCGGCGTAAAAATTGAATTAGACGAACCTTTTAATCAGCGTTTAAATACCAAAATAGAAGTCACCTTTGTAAAGCTGCAAGCCATTACCGACCAGTACGAATTGAAAAACTTACACTACCGCGTTGTACATATTAATATTGATAAACATGTGTTGCACTTACAAGCAATATCTGAAGATGAAATGAGTGTAGCAGAGAGCTTCTTTAGCCAATTAATTGCTAACAACACCGACAAGTTGAGACCGGTAGACCAAGATGAACCTGTTCCGGGTATTGGCATGGCGTTGCGGAATTTACACTCTAAAAACAGTCCACAGTTTTGTGCTTATGTAGAGAAAAAACTGCAAGGGTTCTTACCGGCAATGGCAACCGTAAGCCAAGTCCGGTCAAAATGGATGGATTTTTTGCATCACGACAACAGCTTAGCCATGGTGAACTTAAGTTGGTTGTACCAAGACATAGACAGCGGCAAAGATTTTATTAATCAGGCCTTAAAAGTACTTAAAATTGATCCTCGCCCAATCAAAACCGAAGTGTTTGTGGCCGCGCCTAAACAACAAAATTCATATAGTAATATTGCAAAGGCCAAATGGCAGTATGAGTTTGGCCATCACCGGGCTCGCCAAAGTTTTATTAAAAGCGCAATAAACAATGGCGAATTTTTTGCCTTTAGTATCACAATTAACAAGGCATTAAAGCCCGACCTTGAAAAAATAGAGCAAGAGTTACTGTATTTGAGTCAGCATGCTATTCACAAAGCCACCTACTTTGAAGAGCGCATGTGGGACATAGCCGGCGCCTTGTTTTTAACCGATATCACTCGTGAAGTACTCACCCGTTATAATATAGAAAGCTAAACACTCTTCGTACCTGCACTTCATATCTGTTTTACGCCAATTACCCAATTGTTGATTTACAATTACAAGCACTATGGTTAGTGTAGCGATGTCTGTCTCTTAGCCTTATGTATTTTTATTTTGACGCAAAACACTTCATCACTTGAGCAACAACTATCAGTGGCCCACAACACCTTACATGAGGTGTTTGGGTTTTCGCATTTTCGTCATGCCCAGCAACAAATTATTGAAAGCGTATTGTCACAACACAATACCCTAGCAATTATGCCAACGGGTGGAGGGAAGTCTTTGTGTTATCAAATTCCCGCCCTAGTGCTTGACGGCATCACCGTGGTGATATCGCCACTTATTTCGCTTATGCACGACCAAGTAAGGCAACTTGAGCAATTAGGGGTAAGCGCGGTAATGTTAAACAGTGCGTTAAGCACTGACGCATACCAACGCAATATTCACGCAATTGAAAGCGGCGCAGCGAAACTTGTGTTCTTAGCCCCTGAAACGGTGCTGCAGCAACGCACATTAAGTTGTTTGCAACAAATAACGGTTAGCTGCATAGCAATAGATGAAGCCCATTGTATCTCTGAATGGGGGCATGAATTTCGTCCTGAGTACCGCCAACTTAGTCAATTGTTAATGCACTTTCCCAAAGCGGTGTGTATAGCATTAACGGCTACTGCCACCCCACGCGTTCGCGAGGACATTAAACGACAATTGAGTATTGCGGCACCAAACGAGTTTATGGCTAGCTTCGACCGACCTAATTTATACATTGAGGTACAAGCCAAAGAAGACCCCTACGCACAAACCACGCAGTTTATTCGTCAGCACCCTGAGCAATCGGGCATTATTTATTGTCAATCACGGGCCATGGTAGATGAGCTAAGTAGTAAGCTATTGCAAGATGGGTTTTCAGTGAGTGGCTATCACGCAGGGATTAGCAGCGACAAACGCGCCCAAGTGCAAGATGACTTTGTGCGCGATAATATTCAAATAATGGTGGCTACGGTGGCATTTGGCATGGGCATTAACAAACCCGATGTGCGTTATGTACTGCACTACGATTTGCCAAAAAATATTGAAAGTTACTACCAACAAATTGGCCGGGGCGGGCGCGACGGTGAAAATGCCAATTGTATGCTGTTATTTGGCTATGGCGACATTGGTAAAATTCGATACTTTATTGACAACATGCAAAACGAGCAAGAAGCGAGATTGGCCAATCAACATTTGCAACATATGCTTAGCCTAGCCGAAAGCGAACTATGCAGACGCGTGCCGTTATTGCAGTACTTTGGCGAAGAGCCTGAGCACCAACAATGCAGTATGTGTGACAATTGCTTAAACGAGCCGCAACAAAAACAAGACTTAACGGTTGCCGCACAAAAGTTTTTGAGTTGTGTCCACCGTACTGGGCAGCGCTTTGGCGCAGGCTATATAGTAGATGTACTGCGTGGCTCAAATGCTGAAAAAATACTGCAAAATCAACATAACTTACTGTCTACCTACAACATTGGCGGTGAATATAGTAAAAAGCAATGGATGACACTGGCGCGTAAATTAGTGCAACAGCAGTTGGTCGCGCCAAAAGACCAATATGGCGGCTTGCAATTGACCGAAAAAGCCGCCGAGGTATTACGCGGCAATGTGCAATTTTATGCCTTACTTGCAAATGAAACAAAGGTGTCTGCAGGTAAAAATACAAAAGACCATAGTGCTAACTTGTCGGTTAACCAAGTATTGCTTCAGCAACTAAAAACCTTGCGCAAACAACTTGCTGATACAGAAAACGCCCCGCCCTACGCAATTTTTTCAGACCGTTCATTACAAGAAATGGCACATTTTTATCCTCAATCAGCTAGCAGCTTAATGCAAATACACGGTGTGGGAAAGGCCAAACTAGACGCCTTTGGCGAAACTGTACTGGCTACCATACTGACCTTTTGTGAGCAGCATAACATTGCAGAAATCAGCAACAATGCCTTAGCAAAAACGCCTACTGGCGGCAGCAAAAAAGAAAACGAAGTGGGTAAAAAAACCATACAAATGGTGCAACAATTTGAAGAAGGTTACACCGCTGAAGCACTCGCACACATGCATAAAGTGAAGATAAATACCGTGTTTGGTCATTTGCTGAAGTACGTACAGCAGGGCCATGTGTTGACTAACTTGCCCCACTTACTTATGCAAATCAATGTAGACGACGCCACTATAGACAAGGCGCTACAAGCATGTGACAACATAGGAGTTGAGCGTTTAAAACCCTTATACGAGCAATTACAAGAGCGCGTTAGTTACGAACAATGGCATCTTATCCGCGTGTACTACCTAGCGAAAAAAGGCTTAAGCAAGGCTTCAACATAAACAATAGATAACCGCTCGTGCTAATGCACCAAACAATATAACAAACCTTCAAAACCACAGTATTGAATACTGGCATCGGCGGCCAGTTTCACTTTTGGCTTAGCTTTGTAAGCCACGCCTAATTGCGCCGCTGACATCATTACCAAGTCGTTGGCGCCATCACCAATCGCCACGCTTTGCGCGGTACTAATGCCATATTTTTCGCAAGTATTTAGCAAAATATCACGTTTCATCTCACCGTTTACGATGTCACCTTCTACTTTGCCGGTAAGTAAGTTGTCTTTAATTCCCAAGGTATTACTGAACGCATCGGTAAGTGTGAACGTATCTTTTAAATAATTGGCAAAATAAGTAAAGCCACCCGATGCGATTACCGTGGTCCAGCCATGATGTTGCAATATAGCAATGGTTTCAGCAAAACCCGGATTAATCGGAAGTCGTGATTTTAGCGCCTCAAGTTGATCAACCGAGATCCCCGTTAAACAGGCCACCCTAGCGTTTAAGCTTTGATTAAAATCAAGCTCACCCTGCATGGCACGCTCGGTGAGCGCACTCACTTTTTCGCCCACGCCCACTAAATCTGCAATTTCGTCTATGCATTCCATATTAATAATAGTGGAGTCCATATCCATCACCAGCACACCAGCCTCGTGAATATTGACACTGCTAATACTAAAACAATCGATGAAAAACGCAGCTGATATGCTGTGTAATAATTCAGTGGTCACTAAGTTTTCATGCTCTTGGTGCACCAGCGTCATCACAACAGCCTGTTGAGCAAATTTACCATGTAATGGGTGTAAACGAAAAACACATTGTTCAGTCTGACTAAAATACTGCTGGACGATTTTCTGTAAGCTAGCAAAGTTAAGTCCTTGGCCTACCAGTACAAGCTGTTCATTGCCTGAAGTAATGTCGTTCGGGAGTGCCTTCCACACCTTATTGCTAGGTGTATACGTTACTGCACTTTGCATCAAAATATCGGCCAAATACGCTGCGCTATACGAGGTATTTGCTGAAAAATCATTGGGTAAAACCGATTCACTTAGTAACACAACACACTCCAAAAGAAGGATTTCAAATAGACGGCTAGCGGTCTATTTGTTGAGGAATAATATAATACCAATTTCAATCTTAGTGTAAACAAGCGCTTGGCATTTATGTGCTTTTCCACTATGGTCTATGGGGTTGAACAATAAAGATGACAATCGACATATGAGCCAAGCTATTTCTCACAATTATTCTATTTTTAAGCGTATATCCACGCTTATTATTGTAATACTGTGCGTGGTGATCGCCGTTAATTTGTATTTAATGCACACTCAAAATGCCGATAAGTGGTACCAAATAGAGTCAGAGCAGTTGGGGCGAAGTTTAACCCAACAAGCTGCCAAACTGGTCGCCGCGCCATTGGCTAAGAATGACGCTACCTTATTAGAGCAATACATCACTTTAGTTAGTGAAGGGATGTTTGTACAAAACGCCGTTATGTTTGACCAATTGGGCATAAAATATGCGCAACAAGAAGATCAAATGGGAATTGTCGACATGATCAAAACCAGCAATATAGAGCCATTAGTATTTGTTGAAGACATCATTTTTGATGACAATACCATTGGTTATATTAAACTGGTGCTAGACAAACAAGCAGTCACCCATCATCACCGAGTGTTTAACAAGAACCAGCTATCCCAAACCGTATTAGTAGTGGTTTTGAGCATTATATTAGCCGGTTTAGTTACTCGCGCGTTTTATAAAATGCGTCATCAGTATCGCTTATCGTCTGAAGACGATACCCTTATATAAAGCAGCAAATAGTGGCTTAACACATAAAAACGTCTTGGTAGTTTTGGTTTGTACATGCTACCACTTGCTCAAACGATACTCCTTTTAACTCAGCCAAATATTTGGCTACTTGCGGTAGTCGTGCTGGCGTATTCACTTGTCCTTGATATCCGTTCAAGGGCATATCAGGGGCATCAGTTTCTAATAACAAATGTTGCATATCTACCTTGCGTATACTGTTTCTGGTTTTAACCGCTCGTGGGTAACTGATTGTGCCACCTACCCCAAGCTTAAACCCCATATCAATATACGTGTTGGCAATTTGTTCACTACCACTAAAGGCGTGTATTACGCCGCCACCGCCAAAACGTGTTTGTTTTAACAGTCGAATTATGTCGTTGTGTGATTGTCGGTGATGCAGTATTAACGGCTTGTTTAACTGCCTAGCCACTTCTATTTGCATACTCAATACTGCAGTTTGTTGCGCAAAAGGCACGTTAATATGCTTATCTAGTCCACATTCACCAATAGCGACCAGCTTATCTTGGTGTAAATGTGCCAGCTCAACAAACTGCTGCTGAAACTGCTCATTAGTAATGTCGGCTTGCAGATCAGTAAGAAAGTAAGGATGAAGGCCAAGAGCAATATCTATACGTATATTGGGAGCCTCTGTTTGCCACTGCTTTTGTAAGCGCATTAGGGCGTCAAATTGAGGCATGCTTAAGCCGGGCACTAATATGCGCGACACACCAAGACTATGGCAAGCGCTTAAGATATTATTTGAATCTTTTGCAAGTGCTGGCAAATCTAGATGACAGTGGCTATCAATCATATGTGTCATTTACCCAGTGTGTTTCGTCTTAGTTTATAATGTAACGCGTTATAAAAACCAATAATAAAGTATGAAAAAGCACAACTTTCACCTTAGCTAATCTTTTATATTACCCTAACTGCTAAGCTGCATAGAAGCTTAGGTAATTAGTATAAGAGAGTAATAAATTGGACGTTTCTTCACAACAACAAGTTAACAAGTTTGTTATTAGCAAGCTGTTTAAGTTGTCATTTTCTGCAACTGCCTTGCACATTGGCGCATTGGCATTTTTACTGTTTATTACTTGGCCCGTAATCAGTCAAACATACGTTGTCAACTGGGCATTAGTGACGACTTGTGGCTTGTTAATCAGTCTACTATATCAAACCATGTTTTTACGTCGTTATCGCGAAACTCATTTTAAATTTTCAAAGTGGGAAAAAATTATCGCCGCAAACACCTTTGCTATTGCTTTGATATTTGCAGTTGCATATTGCTTTGTAATGGTCTTTGGCGCACCTAAACAATGGCACATACTGCTGCTAGCGGCGATTATGCACATGACCATTTTCACCATGATAGCCGTTTATTCTAAGCAAACTATTTTATGTGCATCTATCCCCTTGAGTCTGCCTATTATCACGGCAATGGTATACGTAAATGTGCCCTTTCCCCTTGTTGTAGCAATGGCTATTTTTTGCCTTGGCTTTATCGCACTGGCATTTTCAATCAATCATGCATTGTACAAAGGCAACAAAATGTGGGTCAAGTACGCTGAGCAAAGCGCAATTACTCGCGCCTACGCGAACAAGCTTGAGCGTGCCACCATTGAAGATGAACTCACCCAAATTTTTAATCGCCGATTTTTTGATTTAACCATACACCAAGAAGTGAGGCGAGCGAAACGCGCCAGCAGCAGCTTTAGTTTAGCCATTGTGCAAATTGATTCGTTTGACCAATATGAAGACCATTATGGCGAGGACAATGCTCGAAATTGTTTAAAAAAAGTGGCCAATGCCCTCGACAAGGCAACCTTGCGCGGAGGAGAATTTGTTTGCCGCTTCGATAAAGATATGTTTGCCCTTACCTTACCGAATGTTACCACAGAATCGGCTTGTGCCTTCGCTTCTAAGTTAGTTGATATTATCAATGCTTTAGAAATAGAACACCAATATGCAAGCAACACTGAATCATTGATTATTTCCGCTAATGTGGGCATTACTGAGTTTACCCCTAACGACATTGTTGATGTTGACGAAGTCATCGAACAAGCCTTACATGCCCTTACCAAGGCCTCTCATGATCATGAACGTAATATCGAAGTGTTCAATACCGTTCATCGTGGACAAGAAGAGATACAGCTAAACACCCCTCATCTAGTAGTAACGAATGAGAATAACGTAGCCTAAGCTACATACTATGCGCTTGAGTTGTTGCTCGCGCCTTGTATATGATGGCCAGTTATTAAAGTTCGTACATAGCACACAGTGGTATTAAATTTGCTTAAGGTGTCATTATATTTACTGGTTTATAAAACAGGAACAACACTAGGCTATGTTCAACCCACAACTGCGTACCAATTTACTTAAATCACTTAATGCTATATTTCAGCAATTTAGCGATATTCACGATGCATACGAGCAGTTTGAACCCGCTATATTAAACGCATTTAATGCTCACCGCATGTGTATTTTCCAGCGTCGATCAGCCCATCGAGATCTTGTTGCAAGGTACAAAACTGGTGGCGATTTGCGCGAAATAAAAGTACCTGTTAATACACAATCTATCGCTGGCTATGTGGCCATGGTACAGCGCCCTGTTAATATCAAAAACCCTTACGATGATCAGGCTTTAAAAGAGATACACTACAAATTAAAATTTGAGAAAAAATACGACCGCATTAGTCGCGTCAAAACCGATAATATTTTAGCCGTTCCCATCAAACACAATGACGTACTGCTAGGCGTGCTTGAAATCATCAATAAAGAATCAGGGCCATTTACCGATGATGATTTGGCCCTTGCCAACCAAGTGGCAAATGCCCTCGCCGATAATTATCGTTATGAACTAGGCGGCACTGCGCGCCCTTTTGATTACTTAGTACATAAAAAACTAATAGATAAAGACTCATTTAAAAATACGCCTAAAAATGCCAGTATTAAGCACGTAGCTTACTTGTTAGCAAACGAACATCAAGTTAGTGAGAAACACATTTGTGAGGCCTTGTCTGTATATTATCAAGTACCGGCAATTGAATTTAACCCTGCTGAATATCATGTTTCACCTAATGATTCACGTCTTAATCCATCATACTTAAAACGTAATTTAGTGGCAATTGTGCGCGATGTAAACGAACGTGCTCTTGTACTCATGTTTGAACCCAACAATGCCAGCTTGTTACTTGAAATAGAAAACGCCCTTGGTAGTGACGATTACCAACTGGCATTTGCCATGCCATCTCATATTTTACAGTACCTTGGGGAAGATGTTGGTGGCAAAGGAAGCAAAACAAAATTTGACGATATTTTGGGTGAAATTCATACCGCGAATAATGCAGTGGAAGAACAAAAAATTGAGGTAATTGCTGAGAACGAACCGGCAATTGTTCGCCTAGTGTCGAGTATTTTAGAGGAAGCAGTACGCCTAAATGCCTCAGATATACACATTGATCCCGAGCCAGACAGTCCAAGTTTGGTACGAATGCGAGTAGACGGTGTGGTGCGCGACATTAACCAAATACCCGAATCTCATCATAGTGCGGTGGTTTCGCGCATTAAAATAATGGCCGGAATGAATATAGCCGAGCGAAGGGTACCTTAAGATGGTAAATTGATTATCAATATAGCTGGAAAACCCGTGGATGTTCGCGTTGCAACCATACCTACGGTAGTGGGAGAAGGCTTAGTAATGCGTATATTGATAAGTGGTGATGCCATGGCACTGCCCAATATCAATCTTGCACCACGCAATTTAGAAATGATTAACACTATGACCACTGTACCGCACGGCATACTTTTAGTCGTTGGGCCCACAGGCTCAGGGAAAACAACCACTCTTCATGCAGTATTAGGCAAACTCAACACACCCGAAAAGAAAATATGGACCATAGAAGACCCTGTGGAAATTAAGCAATACCGATTGCAGCAAGTCCAAGTTAATCCGAAGATTGGATTCACTTTTGCAACGGCCCTGCGTTCATTTTTAAGAGCAGACCCAGATGTCATTCTAGTGGGTGAAATGCGTGATAAAGAAACCGCTGGGGCAGCTATAGAAGCATCCCTTACCGGACACTTAGTGTTGTCTACTTTGCATACTAACTCAGCGCCAGAGACCATCACCCGTTTATTAGATTTAGGCATGGACCCAGTTAATTTTTCTGATGCATGTATTGGTATTCTAGCGCAGCGACTCGTGCGCGTATTGTGTATGAACTGCAAAGAAAAGCACTCACCTTCTGGCGTAGAACAAGCCTTTATTAAGCGCCAATACGGCGAGCAATATTTGGATGAATTAGGGCCGAGTGAAGGCCATAGTATATACAAAGCAGTTGGTTGCCAAGAATGTGACAACACGGGTTACAAAGGCAGAACTGGGGTGCATGAGCTACTTAATATGACGCCAGCTTTGCGGGCCTTAGTGTATAAAGCAGCACCTATTAGCGAGCTAAAAGCCCAAGCAATGGAAGACGGTATGCGCACACTGGCACAAGACGCTATACTAAAATTACTGCATGGCGATATTGACATTGTACAAGCACAAATTATCAGTGGTTATGGTGGTCGCCAGTAATCTGGCTACGCTAGGGCATTAACCTAGCAGTAGACCATTCTCCATTTTCTTGCATGTTGTATTCAAAGCGGTCGTGCAAGCGGTGCTCTCCGCCTTGCCAAAATTCAATTTGATGGGGTTTAACCAAGTAGCCGCCCCAAAAGTCAGGTAGCGGAACCTCACCCTTGGCATACTTTTCTTTTAATTGCATAAACTGGGTAACCAACAATTGACGCGTCGAAATCGGTTTGCTCTGTTTAGATGCCCACGCCCCTAACTGACTGTCTTTAGGTCGCGAAAAAAAGTACTTGGCCACGTCGGTTCTAGATAAAGGCTCAGCCACACCACAAACTCGCACTTGTCGCTCTAAAAAATACCATGGAAAATGTAAGCTAATTTTCGCGTTATCTGCCAACTCTTGCGCCTTACGACTGCCTAAATTGGTATAAAACACAAAGCCATCTTTGCTTACATCTTTTAGCAACACAATACGTTGGCTTGGTTGTCCGCTGCTATCAACGGTGGCAACGGTCATGGCGTTTGGATCTGGTAATTCTGCGTTAATGGCGTCGTGCAGCCATTGCTGGAATAAGTCAATGGGGTGCGAGGTAAGTGCGTCGTTGTCTAAGCGCCCTTTGGTATATTCTTTGCGGTAGTCTTGTAATGGTTTCATAAATTTCTGTACTTAGTTACGTCAAACAATATGCTATTTGCGGTAGTCTTCTTCATAACCGAGTGACCGCAGCGCGCGTTCGTCATCGGCCCAGCCTGATTTCACTTTTACCCATAGTTCCAAAAACACTTTGTTATCAAACAGTGCTTCCATGTCTTTACGTGCTTCAGCGCCCATGGTTTTTATATGTGAACCATTTTTTCCAATAATCATGGGTTTCTGGCTTGCACGCTCTACCAATATAAGGCCATGAATATGATAAACACCGCTTGCGGTAAGTTTAAATTGCTCAATTTCAACAGTGACTGAATAGGGTAACTCGTCGCCAGTAAAGCGCATGAGCTTCTCGCGGATAATTTCTGCCGCCATAAAACGACTAGAGCGATCAGTTACGTAGTCTTCTGGGAAATAAAACTCACTTTCTGGTAACTGCGAAAAGATAAGCTGACGCAGGTTTTCAACCTGCTTGCCTTGCTTAGCAGAAATCGGTAATAGGTGCTTAAAAGTGTGCTTTGCGTTTAATACGTTAAGCGTATCAAGCAACTCACCTTGGTCGGGTACTTTGTCAATTTTATTCACCACCAACCAGCACTCTTTGCCCGACTTAATCACTTTATCTAACACTAAGTCGTCATCATCGGTCCAGCGTGTGCCTTCAATAACAAACAGTATTAAACTTACATCGGCAAAAGAGCTTGAAGCAGCTCGGTTCATTAGGCGATTAATCGCGCGCTTTTCGTCGGCATGTAAGCCTGGAGTGTCTACGTAAATCGCTTGTTTGTTGTCTTGGGTATCAATACCCATAATGCGATGTCGCGTGGTTTGCGGCTTGCGCGATGTAATACTCACTTTCTGGCCAAGTATGCTATTTAAAATAGTTGACTTGCCCACATTTGGGCGACCTACTATGGCAATCATGCCACAAAATTGTTCATTCATTTATTTATGTTCTCAAGCACCAATTTAGCCGCTTCTTGCTCGGCAATACGACGACTGCGTCCACTGCCTGACTGTTGTGCGTCAAGCGCGGCTACGGTGCATTCAACGGTAAAAGTTTGGGCGTGGTCTTTACCTGAAATTTCCACTACTTGATAGTCGGGCAAATCGATTTGGCGAGACTGTAAGTATTCTTGTAATTGGGTTTTATTGTCTTTTATCTGCACATTGGGATTTAAATTCTCAATGCGTTTAGCAAACAGCACATCAATAATATTGGTGGCGGCTTCTAAGCCAGCGTCCAAATACACTGCGCCAATGATAGCTTCCACCACATCGGCCAATATCGAATCGCGACGATGACCGCCACTTTTCATCTCGCCAGGCCCCAGTTTAATGAGCTCGCCTAAATCGAGTTCACGAGCAACCTTCGCTAGGGTATCGCCTTTTACTAAGTTAGAGCGCATGCGAGTTAATTTACCTTCAGGTAAATCGGGAAACTTTTCATACATGCGTTGGGCAATAACCAAACCCAGTACTGCGTCGCCGAGAAACTCTAAGCGCTCGTTATGGGTTTTGTTTGCGCTGCGATGCGTGAGTGCTTGCTTAAGTAAACCCACATCAGTAAATTCATAGCCAATGTGTTTTAGCAGTTTAATGTAAGGATTAATCAATCGTTACCTCATATGCTTATTCAATTGTGCCTATGCGTTCAAAACGCACGCCGGTGGGAATAAATGAGGGTAGAAAATCGTCGGGCTCGCGCTCAAACTCGAAACTCATCCACACAAATACGGCTTTTCCGACAATGTTTTCTTCAGGCACATAGCCCCAAGCTCGGCTGTCTAAAGAATTATCTCGATTATCGCCAAACACCATGTAATGCCCTTCGGGGATAACGTATTTGCCGGGGCGGCGTCGGTCGGCATTGGGGTTACGTAAAATTTGGTGCTCAACGTCACCTAATTGCTCGCTAAACAAGTTGTATGCGGCACCATGCTCTGCGCTATTTGCCTTGCCTAAAGATTTAAGGCTAACTGGCTTTGCGGGCTCACATGCCACATCACCACCGCATGGCGATTGAATAAAAATTTGTTTGTTTTGGTAAATAACGGTTTCGCCAGGCAGCCCTACTACGCGTTTAATGTAGTCGATGCGCGGGTCGTCTGGATATTTAAATACCACCACATCACCGCGTTTTACGTCGCCAGTATTCACTAATTCTTTGCGTGCAACAGGATCTTTCAAGCTATATGCAAATTTCTCTACTAGTAAGAAATCGCCCACTAATAAAGTGGGAAACATTGAACCGGACGGAATTTGAAAGGGTTCATAAATAAACGACCTAAACACCATCACACCAAAGAATATGGGGAACATTTGCTTGCAAAAATCAACCCACGCTGGCATTTCTGTCGCACTATTTAATGCAGCCTGCTCTGAGGTTTTAGAGCCTATTGGGGCTTCAGTACTGCTATCGTCAGCCATGACTAACGCATCTTTCTTCGGCGCAAACACCAATGCATACACCAACCATACAATGCCGGTTATTAGGCTAATGAGCACCAAAAAAATTGAAAAATAATTCGCCATTAATTATCTACCTTTAGAATCGCTAAAAATGCATCTTGTGGTAACTCAACGTTCCCCACTTGCTTCATGCGCTTTTTACCTTCTTTCTGTTTTTGTAAAAGTTTTTTCTTACGACTCACATCACCGCCATAACATTTAGCAATTACGTTTTTACGCAACTGTTTAACCGTACTGCGCGCAATAACATGATTACCAATGGCCGCTTGGATAGCAATATCAAACATTTGTCTTGGAATGAGCTCACGTAATTTTTCAACCAAATCACGACCGCGATACGGGGCATTGTCTTTGTGCGTAATAATGGCCAAGGCATCTACACGCTCGCCGTTAATCAAAATATCTAAACGCACCATATTGGCTGCTTCAAATCGGGTAAAGTTATAATCAAGGGAAGCAAAACCACGGCTGGTTGACTTTAAACGATCAAAGAAGTCGAGTACCACTTCTGCCATCGGCAAATCATAAGTAATTGCCACTTGTTTGCCGTGATAAACCATTGAAGTTTGCATGCCGCGTTTTTCAACGCATAAGGTAATTACATTGCCCAAATATTCCTGTGGCACCAATATGTTCGCCGTTACAATAGGTTCGCGAATTTCTTCAATGTCGTTCACCGCCGGTAATTTAGATGGGCTATCGACTTTAAACACGTCGCCTTTGGTGTTTTTTACTTCATACACCACGGTGGGTGCAGTGGTGATAAGATCTAAATCATATTCGCGTTCAAGGCGCTCTTGAATAATTTCCATGTGCAACATGCCCAAGAAACCAATTCTAAACCCAAAACCCAAGGCCGTTGAGCTTTCTGGCTCATAGAATAACGATGCGTCGTTTAAGCTCAATTTTGCTAGCGCGTCACGAAAGTCTTCGTAATCATCAGAGCTTACTGGGAATAAACCTGCATAAACTTGTGGCTTTATTTTTTTGAATCCTGGTAAAGCTTTTTCTACCGGATTACGTGCCAACGTAATGGTATCACCAACAGGTGCTCCATGAATCTCTTTAATACCAGCAATAATAAAGCCCACTTCGCCGGTACGTAACACGGGCATTTCAGTTTGCTTAGGCGTAAACACGCCGATTTTATCTGCTTGATGAATAGTACCAGTAGACATTATCTTAATTTTGTCTTTAGCATGTAATTCACCATTAACAATACGTACAAGCGATACAACACCCTGATAGTTATCAAACCATGAATCAATGATAAGTGCTTCTAGCTGAGCATCTTTATTGCCAATCGGTGGTGGTATTTGTTTCACAATAACTTCAAGCACATCAATAATGCCAATGCCGGTTTTCGCCGAACAGCGCACCGCGTCAATAGCATCAATACCCACAATGTCTTCAATTTCTTCGGCAACGCGGTCAGGCTCAGCCTGTGGCAAATCGATTTTATTTAGAATAGGCACCACTTCCATATCGAGGTCAATTGCGGTGTAACAGTTGGCTAGGGTTTGCGCTTCTACGCCCTGCCCGGCATCTACTACTAGTAATGCGCCTTCACATGCAGCTAATGAGCGTGACACCTCGTAGGTAAAATCAACGTGTCCTGGCGTATCAATGAAGTTAAGCTGATACGTTTCGCCGTCTTTGGCTTTATATAACAAGGTCACGCTTTGCGCCTTGATAGTAATACCGCGCTCACGCTCAATATCCATAGAATCAAGCACTTGCTCGGCCATTTCACGATTGGTTAAGCCGCCACATTCTTGAATAAGACGATCTGATAAGGTCGACTTACCGTGATCGATGTGGGCAATAATACTAAAGTTGCGAATATTCTCTAACTGCATATAAAAAAACGTACCTAAAAAGTAGTCAACAGCCCAAAACCCAATTGCTTTGACTGCATATAATTTGATGTTGATAAACTACGCGGATATTACCGTTTTGCGCAGCAAATTGCGACAAAACAAGTGTAATAACCCTAGTTTGACGCTAAATAAGTACAGAAAGTTTCAGCAAGGACTGTGCCGATAATGTTACAAGGTGTGAATATGAAAAAAGAAGCACCACAGCGGCGCTAAAAATGCACTACAGTTTGTGAACCGGGATCTCGTGTTTATGGGTTACCACAGCCTGTTGCGTAGCACCCAGAAACACTGGGACAAACTTGTGTTGATGCTGTGTTTTTTTACTGTATCGACTGGCCCACCAAAAGCCACCTAAGGCTGCCGCTGTGCCTAACAATAGCGACAGTAATTCATGCAGATTGGCAATATTTTGCAGCACAGCAGTGGTTAAAATTAACAATACTAGCGGCAAGATATACACCATGGCTGATGCCCGAAGTAATGCTTGCTCACTTATGCCAAGTTTAACCTGCTGACCTACCGCCAACGCGCAAGGGACTTTCAGCTTAATGTGCTCAGCCTTGGGTGAAAATGCTTTTGCAACTGTACTGGTTGGGCAAGCTTCAGAAGCTTTGCAACTAGAACAGGTGGTTTTCACTTGAGTTTCAACCCATACATAGTCGTTTTCTACCGCCACCACAATGCCCGTTTCTTCAATCATGGGGCGTCGCTCACAAGTACAATAGAGTCAGCTATTTTATTAGCGGTGCTAGTGGGCACATCACCTACCACAGTGACTTGTATTCTACCGTTTGAAATAGATACCACCGACGTGGCGTCAGTCGTAATAGAAAGATCTTCTTGAATACTGTCGGTGGCATTCATGACGTATACCGACACGTCTACTAAGCCATCACTTAACATCATGTACTCGGCTAATTGACCAGTGGTACTTAAGCGATGCAACTTTTGTTTTACTTTTGTCATGCCTACCGGTAAATAACTCACCGTCCATAAAAACTCTTTTTCAAGTTCAGCGTTAGGGGTAGTTATCGGCGGAAGCTGACTCAGTTGTATGCTATTAAAATGATCGTCAACATCACTATTAATATTAAACTGAGTCACTTGGATTTGCTTAAGAAGCTCATTTTCTAGACTGTACATATTAAGCTTTAACAACAAGCCCGTTTGTTCGTCTAGCCAAACATAGTATCCATAACGACTTTTGTCTTTACTAACTACCCGCAATTGCTGGGTCATTCTACCCAGCACCCTATCGCGCCCCATTAACAGTACGTCATAACCGCTTTCTAAACGCTCAGGATAGCGAATAAACGCTTGTGGGATGGGGCCGTCAATATGTTCAGCGCTTAAGCTATAGGGCGTGTATCCGGGTTCAAAAATACTAAGTTTGTTATTAATGCGAATGTATTCAAAACCAGGCCCATTGAGCAAACTCAGTTGCTCAGCAAAACTGGTGTTGTTAGGCGCGGCATGACGCCATAAATAAGGACGCATATCGCGGCCTTGAGAAGTCACAACATAAGCGATTTCGTAAGATGTAGTGGCTACTGTAGTGGCCAAACGGTTCATCCACGCCATAGGTGACGATGGATTAAATGCATCTTTGCTAGGTTCGGTTTGTTCGTTGCTTGGCGCAGTGCTGGCCTGAGCCAACAAATTATGACTCGTTAGACATAAAACAACCGCTAATACAGCGCGTATTAACGGTTTGTTATTTTTTGTGAGTAGTGGCATATCACTCTAATTAATTTGTTGGCGGTGTCTCTTTAGTGGCATCGTTTGCTTCGCTTTCAACTGCAGAAGATTCAAGCCCTTGGTTTTTAATGTTTTTCAATTTTAATTGACGCTCGTGATCTTGTATCAATGCGTTAATTTGACGACGTTGCTCAAGAAGCTGCGTCATTCGGTCTTGCTGTGCACTACTTGACCCTTGCAAACTATTTGAGCGCTGCAAGCTTACTGGTGCCATACCACCTTGCGGACCTAATACAGGCGGTGCAGTATTAAACGGCGTGCTTGCTTCAGGTTTGTTGTAGGTTTGAAAACCAAATATTACCAAAGCTGTAACACAAGCAACCATAGCCAATTGACCACTTTGCTTCATAATAGGCAAAACTGCAGATACTACTGGTAAATCGCGCCAACCGGGCTTAGGTGCCACTATCGACAACTCGTCTTCTAAGGCCGCTGCAACTTTATCACTGATATCAAAGTTCATATCGGCTGACATATCATTACGCAACAAATCACGCGTTAAATGGTAGCTCTGCCATTTTGCTTTTAATACCGGATCGCCAATGATGTTTTTTGTTAGCGCAGATTGCTCATTGCCTTTTAGTTCTTCACCATCGACCATAGCCGAAACGTTTTCATACTCTTGTGTCATACACCCAAAATCCTGATCAATAGCTGATCGTTGCTTGTTATAGAGACTGACTATTCGCCGTCAGTTAGTGTTCTATCAAAGGTACGATGACCTTGTCAATTGCCTCACGGGCTCTAAATATCCTAGATCTTACCGTACCCACAGGGCATTCCATGACCGCTGCTATTTCTTCGTAACTCAAGCCTTCGATTTCACGCAAGGTTATAGCTGCGCGCAAATCTTCGGGTAAACTCTCAATTGTTGCAAACAATTTAGCCTGCAACTCGTCTGATAACAGCGTGCGCTCGGGCGAAGCGTTTTCGCGTAGTGCATCGCTACCATCATAAAAATCAGCCTCTTGGGCGTCTACGTCACTTGCCGGTGGTTTCCGACTTTGTGAAGTCAAATAATTTTTAGCACTATTTACCGCAATTCTATATAGCCACGTGTAAAAAGCACTTTCTCCTCTAAAATTTGGTAATGCCCTGTAAGCTTTTATAAACGCTTCTTGCGTTACATCGGCCACATCGCCTGAATTTTTTACATAGCGAGATACAATGTTCATCACTTTGTTTTGATGGCGCACCACCAATAGGTTAAACGCATTTTTATTGCCGCTTTGTACCTGTTTTACTAGCTCTTGATCGGTCTTTTGCTCGCTCATTACTGCCATATCTCCTTCCAGCTACTACCACCATGGCTGCGGGCAAGTTGCTATTATTGACTGGTGTTTTTTCATAAAGTTCGAATTTAATTGTCTTTTTATCAGAAAAAAATCCCAAAGCTAGTATTTTTTCTCATAAAGTTTAAAATGCGAAATACACAGAACCTATTATGATTCAGGTTATTACCGCATTATGACTGCGCAAAAACAGGCTGGCAACACCACAACACCTTCTACTGAAAATAATCACATTGAGCATACCTGCGATTTACTCGTTATTGGCAGCGGTGCCGCAGGTTTAAGTTTAGCATTGAATGTGGCCGACCACAGTAATGTTATTGTGCTGAGCAAAAGTGACATGGACGAAGGCAGTACGCGATACGCACAAGGTGGTATCGCGGCCGTATTTGATGACAACGACTCTATTGAAAACCATATTCAAGATACCTTAGCTGCAGGCGCTGGACTTTGCGACGAAAACGTTGTTCGCTATACAGCCGAAAACGCCAAACAAAGCATGCAATGGTTAATAAACAAAGGGGTACCCTTTGACCAAGAAAAAGACGATGCCGGTAACCTAAAGTTTCATTTAACCCGTGAAGGCGGTCACTCGCATCGCCGCATACTGCACGCTGCCGACGCCACCGGCGAAGCCGTACAAACTACGTTATCGGGCAGCGTCAAACACCACCCTAACATTCACTTGTTTGAGCGCTACAACGCCATCGATTTAATTAAAATCAATAAACAAGATAATCACTGCGTGGGCGCTTATGTATGGAATCGTAAAAAAGAGCGTGTAGAAGTAATAAAAGCGCGTTTTATTGCCCTTGCGACCGGCGGCGGTAGCAAAGTGTATCAATATACCTCCAATCCAGATGTTTCCAGTGGCGATGGTATTGCAATGGCATGGCGCGCCGGATGTGAAGTGGCCAACATGGAGTTTAATCAGTTTCATCCAACGTGTTTGTACCACCCTGAAGCGGGTAACTTTTTAATTAGCGAAGCGCTAAGAGGCGAAGGCGCGGTGTTATGTCACAAAGACGGCACCCGCTTCATGCATAAATTTGACGAACGGGGCGATTTAGCGCCGCGAGATATTGTCGCTCGCGCTATCGACTTTGAAATGAAGCGTTTAGGCGAGGACTGTATGTACCTTGATATCAGCCACAAACCAGCCGACTTCATCGTAAAGCATTTCCCGAACATATATCGCAAGTGCCGTTCGTTAGGCATTGATATTACGCAGCAGCCTATACCTGTAGTACCGGCGGCACATTACAGCTGTGGAGGTGTAAAAACCGACCTCGACGCACGTACTAATTTAGATAATGTGTATGCCATTGGCGAGGTCGCCTTTACAGGGCTGCATGGTGCTAACCGCATGGCCAGTAACTCCTTACTAGAATGCGTAGTATTTGCCCATGCCTGCGCCAAACATATTGGTAGCGCTAAAGAGCGTGAGCATACTTACCAAAGCATTAAACCATGGGATGAAAGCCGAGTTATCGATTCTGACGAAGCGGTTATTATTCAGCACAACTGGCACGAACTGCGCTTATTTATGTGGGATTATGTAGGCATTGTGCGTACCAACAAACGATTAGAGCGCGCAATGCGTCGTATCAATCTACTGAAACAAGAAATTGACGAATACTACTCTTACTTTAAAGTAAGCAACAATATGCTAGAACTGCGTAACCTAGTATGCGTAGCGCAATTAATTGTAAGTTGTGCCATGCAGCGCAAAGAAAGCCGTGGATTGCACTATAATGTTGATTACCCTAATCAGCTAGACAACCCAGGTCCTACGGTAATTCAAAAAGACCTTAATAAATCCACGTCATCACATTAGTAGATGGGATGCTAAGTGGGAATGTGTATATTACCCACAAGATGCACTCGGGCTTTTCCACGATGCTGCGAGTGCAAACTAAAATCTATTTCGTTAGCTGACTTTGAAACACTTAATTGAGTAGACAAGGGTAAACTTATTGGCTGCATAAAAGTAGTTGTAATAAGCGTTGGCTGGCTAGCAAACGAATGCTGTTGTGCCAAATTGGACACCGCCCATGCTTTTGAATACATGCCATGGGCGATGGCTTTTTTAAAGCCCAATAGCTTGGCCGTATAGGGATATAAATGAATAGGGTTGTAATCTCCCGATACCTTCGCGTAACGCCTACCAATATCGTCACTGAAATCTAATTGCGCTATTGTATCGCTACCAGACACCCACTCTGATGATGCAGAATCTAACCAACTGGGCATCGTTTGCGTGTTGGTTTTATAAAATTCTTGCGTTGCATTGTTGTGACGTGTACGTGCTAAATAATAGCTGGTGGCCTCAATACAAAACCCCTTGTTGTTGACCACTTTCTCATCTTGACTGGCTTGAGTAATAACCTCGAACAACCAACCACGCCGATGGTAATACACCTTGCCAAAGCTAGTACTTATGTGCAATGTCGCTGTTTGTTCAGGCAAGCGATGAATATTAATGGCATTCGCTACATGTACTAAACCCATGGGTTTAAACGGAAAAGGCTGCATTACCATCATTGATAACTGCAAGGGTAACGACAAGGTTTGCACATAATTGGGATGAATTAGCGCGGCTAAATTATGCTGCCAATGGGTAAGCTTATTGTATTTATTACAGTGGCTTGAAGATATGTGTACGGTTTTGTTGAGCACCGTTGTAGGCATAATCGGCAAGGCTGAATGCGCATCAGTAGCACTATGTTGGCTTTTGTTATTGGGCTTATATATCGCGGCTTTCGCGTATAACTTAATCATGTATTGTCCTTAATAAAGCATCTGCCGAGTATATAGTAAAACTAGGTGTTATTCGTCTTTAAGGAGGCGTTATCGTAAATTAAAGTTATTTAAGCACAACACCCAGTTCCTTATCCTTAATGGGTACAGGTAAAGTGTGTGAATCTAATCGAGAGAACGGCTCCTTTGTTCTTATATATATTTATTAATAAAAATGACAAAAATTTTTCGTCAGACGTTTCTTTTAGCACTTATAAAATATAACCTGCGTTGGCCATTAAAAACCTCACGCTTTTGGCAAACTAGTCGATGTTTTAATTAGTTGGTTAAAAGTACGAATAAGACAAGGGATGAGTATCCATCCCATCCTGTATGGTCACAAAAATATCTCCGGCTGTATTTAAATAGATGTTTTTTTATGACTGCCATTTATGCGACTTCATCTAACAAAACGTTGTTAAGAACTGAACTAGTTGATTGAAGAGTGTTTTCTTAAAACATAGTGAGAGACGAGTGCCCAAATGACTCTATACGACAATATTTTATTAGAAATTGAATCCGGAGCATTAGTTGAACCCTTTTCAACTAATGATTTAAAAAACAACCCAATTAGCAATCAATATGGACGCTTCAAGGTATGCCAAAATGATTTCTCTGCAGCGACAATAGCGACCTTCCCAGCAAATAATAGTGTATCAGTTGATGGAAAGAAGATGGGTAGGCATGTGAAAATGGTGCACATCCTCTTTTTTACAGAGAAATAGGAGACAACAGTCTTGTATTTAGACTTTATACCGGCACTGCCAAATTAACGACTCTAGAGAAAAAAGAAGCATGAAAACTGAAATGTATAATAATCAAACACCATCATTGCATGAAAATGATAATGTAATGATGGAGCTGGTAATCGCATCTAAATTTGTAGAATATATCAGGAATAAGCCCTATAGAATCGCTAAAAATACTAAAAATGGCCTCATATGGGAACCAGAAGACGGTCCTGTGACTGGCTGGAATGAAAGACTAAATAATTATGAATGGGGTCATAAAAATTGGCAGGAAACTAGCAAAGTACTCGAGGAATTTACAGTTCGATTAGATGTTATTGAAAGTCACTATGAAGCCAAAGGAGAAACCAATTCGTTTTTAGACGAGGTTAAGACTATATATGATGATGTTAAGGAATGGGGAAATCCTAAAGGTCGAAATCGAAAAGCTGAAGACGTGGCTACTTGTTTAAGATCACTCTGGAATGGTTTACCTAATGAAGTGGACAGTACACTTACAAAATTATATGCATTTTCAAGACCTGACCATTACATTATCTATGACTCTAGAGTTGCTACCGCAATTCTGAGTATCGCTGAAGATATTTACCGATTTCGACATAAAAATGGCAAGAGAATTAATACAATTAAAACCTTTCAAGCTACATATGGTGATTTGGGGACATATGGTGGCTCAGGTGGCACTCGGAACAGAGGATATCGGTCTAAATGGCCCGTCGCTTATAAAAAAGTAGCAGCACAACTGGACGCTAATAGATTATGTGCAGCAATTGTGAAGGTTTTAAACAGGCAAGAAGAAGATAGGCGAAATGATTGGACGATGAGACAAGTCGAAGCAGTTTTGTTCATGGAAGGCTATTAAATAGTATCAATTGCGGGACCGGCTCATCTGGGCTTAGATTTACTGGCTCAAATCTAATTTAACACTTCTGTATGAAGATTTTTACTGTACTTGACAAGCAGGAGTAGACAAGGAGCGGACCGTTAGTGTTATTGAAATTCGTATTTTATTGGACTGGTGACATAACCGTTTAGCGATGTTTTTCCCAAAAGTAACAACTTTTATGTCATTGTGATTTAGGATATTTTTTAAGGGTGCGGATAACGATGAAACATCTAAAACCAATTTGGATCTTGGTTGCTTTTTTTCTGAGTACATCAGCTATTGCACAGGGTACACAAGAACAACTATCTCTAAATCATCCTAAATTCGAGGAGCCGCTTTCTTTCGATATCAATCTTCCAGCGGGTTACCATAGCGAAACTGATAAGTCGTACATTGTATTGTTTGATTTCCATCACTATGCGCACACTTATCTTAGCGGTATGCACGATTGGATGAGTCACAACGGCGAGTGGCCTTGGCTTAAAACCATAATAGTTACACCAAGCGATGGAAACCCTGTTGGGAAACTGTTTGATGTAACAGGTAAAAGTACACCCATGCTGAATTTTTTTGAATCCAATCTTTTTCCGGCGATTGATGCAAAATATAGAACCAAATCTTTTCGTATTATCAGTGGTTTTCGTCGCAATGGCGGTATTGCATTATCATCGCTTCTAAATAAGCCAGACCTTTTTAATGCCTACTTTGTGATAAGTCCAGAGCTTGAAAATGATTACGCAGGAATAATGTCAAACGCGAAGAAAAAGTTAGCAAATTTGGATAAAAAGCCTCGCTTTTTACTTATTACAACAGGTGAGTCAGTCAAAGAAGACCACCAACTTGATTTATACTCTGAATTATTAGAAATAATCAAAGAACATGCCCCCAAATCTTTAGACGTTAATGAACGAAAACTGGAACAGCATTACCACATGTCCATGCCTCCTATTGCTACTGCGATGGGTATAGAGTTGTTATTTGATGATATCCACAATGGTTTGGCTCCTGATTCAGAAATCGCTGAAGAAGGTTTCGATGCCATAGTCAAACACTATGAATGGTTAAGCAAAGACAAATATGGTTTTCAGGTTTCCCCTTTTTTTTCCCTCAGAAATCGAGGAAATTACTTATTGGAGAGCGAGCCTCAACAGGCAATTTCTCTGTTTGAAAAAATGAAGAATCTATATCCAGATGACGCTTATGCTATTTATTATCTAGCAAATGCCCATTCTACAAACGGCGACTTTGCAAAAGCGATTACTTTGCAAAAGGAAGCCGTACAGATGTCGGAAAATATGCTTACGTGGCATCAAAAACGCCACAAGAAATATTTACAATCATTTCAAGAACAAGCAAACCTCAATTAGTAACATTTAGCGGAGAGCAAAACTTGATAGCAAGATTGCGAGGGTCCGCTTTACGTACACAAGAGGCTCTCAAATTTAATTGTACTCTTTTGTGTGAATGGTCGATATTTGATGAATAATTTATCTTAAACCATCTCCCGCCACCCCTCATAAAGAGCCACCATTGCCCAAGTGTCTAATTCACAATAGGCCAATAATGCACGGCAAATTTCGTCGCGTTCATAGTCACTCATTTCGGTAAACTGGAGTCGAGCATATGCGGTTAGTGCCAAACCACCGTTATTAATATCGTCACCTTCACTTAAAAGCTGAACGTCGTGAGATGAAATATCTTTGAACATCTTAGGAAGTTGCTGATAGGGATCGCATACTTGCCCATTAGCATTTATTGTTACCCATGTTTTTTGCTTGAAGTTTAAGCTGGTTATATCGTCGCTGCCATATATAGGCTTGCTATATTTTTCTTTTAAGTAGGAAGAGCTATTTAATATTGCTGGCAATACATACTTAATGGAGTTGGAACCATTCGTTGAAGGGTCATAGTAGAACTGTTTTACTAGCTTTAGCATATCTATCATGGCGCGCCCACCTTCCCAAGATTCGTTACTTGAACCACTTGATCTAGTTATCGATTTTATAAAACTACACAGTTCGCTGCGATCTGCCTCGTCAGACTTTTTAAGCTGCTGATAAATCATGTTTAAATACGAATTTTCATGCGCCGAATACATAAATATTGATCCCTCATCTTGAGATAGCTCATCTTTTAAAGCACGCACAAATTTAAAGTTGGGGAACTCTCCTCTGTCTGTACTTAAAAACTGCCCAGCATGCTCCACTTTACCATCCGCATGTACCATATGGTGGGAAAACTGAAACGCTAATCCCTCGTATGGGCACATGCCTTTATGAAACGGTATTGCTGCTGCACTCGTCTCAAAATCAATAAAGTGTAGTGGGTATGTCCAGCTAGCCATTTCATTTTGCATACCCCCTGCATCAAAATATACGCTATGATCATTTTGCTGCACTTTTTCTATTTGCAGCCATTGACGTTCTTTGCTGGTTAATATTGAAGTCTTAGAAGCCGTGCTTGCTCCTATATCATGCAGATTAATATCGGTTAGCTTTATTCGATTCTGTGCAATAAGCTTATCGCTTTTTCTAAAATTCCAAATATCTAAAACCGTTGGTTCACTAAAGTCTTTCTCAGACCATTTTAGTTGTTCTGACCAACATTCTTTGAAACCACTTTTCTTATCATCAGACTGAATAGCATTTGTGCATTTAAATTCACATGACTTACATTTGGCGCCAATACACGGCGAGATTTTTTGGTCCGTTTCATAAAACGCAGCTAAAGCATTAATATTCTCTATAAATGACTGAGCGGGCATGCCAGTGCAAAGCTCTTGTTCATATACTAGGTCTATTGTTTTATCAACCTTAATTTTCGTGAGTAATTTAGTTGATAAATCAGTACTGTTTACATCAGACGAAACCTCAACCCCTTTTCGATTGTGCTCATTTTTTGTTAACAGAAATTTTTGATTCAAAGCATCCGTAGGGCATTTTGCGGTTTTGTCTACCAGCATCAAAGAACAAGTTACTTGTGTGTTTGGAAACGCATTCGTTAACACATGTTTTTGGAAAGCAACGTCATAAAGATATGGTTTCCAAGCAGCTTGAATCCTCCCTTTATTTCCTAAAAAGTCTGCATCTTTTTGTATATCATAAGATTTAGCTTTAACTTCAATTAGCTCAAAATAATTGCCGTTTTTCACCAAAATATCTACACGAATAAAAAGGTTTTGATAGCGGATTGCAGGCTCAAATATTACTACCTTATCTAGTGCTAAAAGCGCATTTGTTTGTTGTTCAGCTTCATCATAATCTAAGGAGGTAATGTCTATGCCTTCTGGGTAATAACATTTGGCGAGTTCACCTACTTGATGACCGCCATCTGCTAATGCAGCTAAAAATGGGTCGTCTAACGTCATATTTTGGTATTCGCTCTTACCTGTATAAAACAACTTTGTGGGACATTCTGTTGCCATTTTGAAACGAGATTTAGTGAGGTATCGAGGCTTTATATTTGAGTGCGTAGCGCCAGTATTTTGATGGCTCATCAATTAGTTACCTCCAAGTGAGTTTTTTTAGTTGGGAACCTTGGACTATTGAGAAACATGATAAGCTCTAACGCTCTCATTTTTGTGACTGGGTATCCTAACTTCTCATTAATTAAACGATAAAATTCGTCTCCCTCGGTCGTATCGATGATAGAGTTAAGCAGGGTAATGTATTCAACATATAGCTGTACATTGTTCGCGTTGTTATACGCCTTCTTTTGATAACAATATTGGTAAATTCTTGAATCCCAAATTGGAAAAGCTTCAGGATTAACAAAGTGCAATAACTTTGAGGCGCCGACTATGGAGTTATTAACCAGCTTTTTTAAGGTCTCTAACTGTGGAACTGATAGTTCTCCTTTTCGTTTAGCCTGATTGAGAATACTTACGCCTTCACTGAGTAAACTAGGGTCACCTATTTTCAATATTGTTGGCATCCAGCCATACACCATATGAGCTAACGCAATAAAGTCACACTCTGATAGTACCTCTTTATTTTTAGTGAATACAATTAAGTGCGGGTAACTGATGATGTATGTGTTATTGATATCAATATTGGTTTGCTCAAGCGCTTTGAATAGTTTTTTCATAATTGTATTTCCTTAAGTGTACTGGAGATTTTGTAAACAACGCAGATTGCGCTGAGCTTGGTCTAAATTTCTATATGGCGCTGCTTTATAACAGCTTTTGATAGTGACCTTAATTCAAGCGCGAATTGGGAAAGCGCCTCTAAAATGTCTATTACTTCTTCTTTTTCAGTATCGTCGGCTTTTTCAAAAACCGTAATTGTAGCTTCCAAACTTTTAGCAACTAGGTTTTCCAGCAGTATCAGTTGATCTGATGATAAATTATTTAAGGAGGCCCCTTCATACGCAAGTAATACAAGAAGTTCACTTACCTGCATATATAGACTGATGCTTGTGTACATTCTTGGTTCATCCCACATATGTAGCGCTTGTATAGTTTTTGTATTAATCATTTTAACTTCCTTTTTAAAGGCTAAAGGTTGATGCTAGCGAAGCAAAAGCATTGTTTGGTCGCCATAGCCCATCCAATTTCCGGTCTTGGCATCAATTGTTTTGTCACTGACCGGGTCGTACCACCCTAGCAACGCACCTTTATTACTAAATATTCGTTTCACGCCATTTGAAAGGGTTTGAAGTTGGCCGATTGGGATACCGTTTTTATTTCTTATAAATTGCATATAACTCTCCATTAAATTAGTGAGGCTAAAAATAGACGACATCTGAGACAGTGAGTGTCTTAGATACTAAGTACGTTAAACTAGTGCGAGCGGTTAATAAGTGCGATTGCTTTATCTTTGTATTAGCCAAATTGTTAAAGAGCATGTTTGTAATTAAGGTTGAAGCGCACACAAGGAGTGATTGGCGTTAATTTATTTAGTACCAAACAACTACTTTACGCTTTATGAGCTTTAGCTTATTATCCATTTAAGACATTGAGTGTCTTAGGAGTAAACAGTGGCACATAAATTAAAAAAAATAATCCGAACCCAGCAAGAACGATATGAAATATCAGCTGAAATCACAGCACTTGTTCCCGTGGGTGAAAGAAATAAAATAGCCGTAGCAACTATCATTAATAAATTAAGTGGTACTCATCAAGGCAATAAGAGCCATAATGCTTTTAAAAGAGAGGTAGAGCGCATATGCAGCGAAATACATGCAGCTCGATATGATGAGGACGATGATTCAGGCCTAATAAAGGTAGGTAAGCGAAGAATGCCTGTTTACTACTTTTGGTCTGATGAGGGCGAAAAAGAGCGCGCTATAGAATTTTTTACAATAACAAGACCTCGAGCATTTGCCCTCCTATTGGTGAAAGAACACATCGCTGATATTTTACCTTTGTCATTTCTTAACGCATTAGATAGCGACTTTAAATTGGCTGAAAAAAAATTCGACCATGACGGAATGAAACTTTCCGATATTTTGGAATACAATCCCTTCGGCCTGAGGCTGAATAAATCGGAATCATACGACGCTTCACAGATAGAAAGTATGTTTGGTTTTGTCTTTGACGCTTTACTGAGTCGTACAACGCTTACTTTTGAGTATTCTTCTATTCATCCAGAATACCTTGGAAAAACGCTGTATGTATCAGGGCAAAAACTTCGCTATATCAATAATAAATTGCAGCTACAAGGCTATGAACACAGTACTCAATCTATAAAACACTTTGCACTTTCAAAAATAACTAAAGTTGCGCTGGCACCGCAAATACCCTACAAGAATTTAGATGCAACGGAATATGAAAGTCACCACATACTAAAATTAAAGTGTCACACTTGGGTAAAGGATGGCCTTGAGACATCTAGATTGGGGAGCAACTTAAACGCTCATTATTTAGGTGATGATGTTTGGGAGTTAACCGAAAACGTGACGTTCCCTCGACATTTCAAGACAGACAGGCCTGATGGTTTTTATCTTGCGAACTTTATTTCAATGTACGCCGATTCAGTGGAAGTCATTGAGCCGAAATTTTTGCGTGCTGAAATGCAAAGGCGCAGTAATTCAATACAAAAGCTTTATTCAGAACCGACTACTTTGTCGGAGAAAGAGCGTAAACAAATATTGTCTGATAGCCCGCAAAATATTGCCAACTTAAAATAAGAATCAACTTATTGACAACTACAAGCGATTATCACTGGTATGCCAAATAATAGTGCGGCACATAGCTCTAAACGCTTGTTCGCTACAAAGCGACTTTTGCACAAACACTGTAGTGTAAGCATAATCCTTATTAGAAATTAACGATTGCAAATGAATAAAGCAGCCAACTGGCGTGATCCTGCATTTTTTAAGATTTACATTCATCCTCGCAGGCCCATTGGCAAAATTCACATGCATGGCCTCATCGCGTTCATTGATGTGCAGTATGGCGTCTTGAAATGACCATGTTTGGCTAGGAGTTTGTGGTACAGCGTTAAAGGCAAATTTTACAAAATATTGCCAGGCTATTGTTACGCCCTGTGTAGCCATTTTAATAAGATGCAAACCTATAACGCATGCGAGAAGACAAAGCATCACTTCCCACAAGGTACTTACACCCATAACCCCAGCTAACAATATACTACTAAAAACTACCACTATCGCCCGATTAAAGGCGCGTGTTTTTTGCTCGCACTGACGCAAAGATACCGTGTGCAGAGGCTTAGTCTACTTTTACTTTTACGCGGTCTAGTACAATTTTTACCATGGCCGATAAGTCAGGATCGTGACATTTTTGATGGCCCATAAACCATGCAAATAAATCTGGATCATCGCATGTTAGCAGGCGTTCAAAGGTTTCTTGTTGAGCAAATGAAAGGGTATCAAACGCTTGCTCCACAAATGGTAGTAACAATACATCAAGTTCTAGCATGCCACGACGGCAGGCCCATTTTAGCCGCGCTAATCTTTTTGCTTCAAACATGTAATCTCCTTTTTTGCGTAGAATAGCATTAACCCCGTGCTGACAAAACTGATCTCAACGAAACTTTCGCAAACTATTGTAAATTATATCGCCGCCCTCATACTACTGGTACAACGTACAGGAGAAATGTTTGTGTCTACCATTACCAATTTTGTTGCACCTTTATCTAATTTAGCCATTGTTGAAGTAAGTGGTGAGCAACGCCACGAATATTTGCATGGCCAACTTACTGTAGCCACCCATTCATTTTCTGCTGACCACGCGCGTTTAACTGCGCACTGCGACTTTAAAGGCAAAATGTTTGCGGCTTTATATATTAGTGAATACAACGGTGCTTTTTTGCTAACTATGCACCCAGATGCGGCTGAACAAAGTGTTGCGCAACTGAAAAAATACGGTGTATTTTCAAAGGTTGATATTACTGAGTCTACATCATTAAAGGCATTTGGCCTTGCCGGTGATACGCAGCAACAAGCGCTTAGCGTGTTGTTTGAAGACTTAACCAGCCAGCATATGGCGGTATGTAGTAATGAATATGGTCAAGTAATCACCTTTAATGACACCTCACTTCGCTTTTTATGCTTGCTCAATGCCAACGGCGAGACTCATTTACAAAACGCACTGCAAGCGCATGTTGGCACGGCCGAATTTGGTCATGAAAGCAATTGGGAGGCATTAGAAATTAGTGCAGGATTGGCCAATGTGCAAGCGGCCAGTATGAGCGAATTTGTCCCTCAAATGTTGAATTTCCAAGCGCTTAACGCAATAGACTTTGATAAAGGTTGTTACATGGGTCAAGAAGTGGTAGCCAGAACCAAATTCCTAGGTAAAAACAAGCGAGCAACGTTTATATTACACGCCAGTGCCAGTGCCCGACCCGAGCAAGCGGTTGTGGGCGCAAATGTAGAAATTCAAATTGAAGACAACTGGCGCAGGGGCGGCATTATTAATCGCATAAGTGCCAGCAATGAGCAAATACTTGCACTTGCCGTGATGGCAAATGACACTGAAGCCGGTAGTGTGGTACGCTTAAAGGATACAGACTTATTGTTTACGGTAATGCCGCTGCCATATGCATTAGACGAGCAATAGTTTCGCTTTATATAACTTAGGACACTTTTTAGGATACTTATGCAAATTGCTGACAACCACGTAGTAACAATTCACTATTCAGTAAAAACCACAGACGGTGATGTTATTGACTCGTCTGAGAACGCCGAGCCATTGGCGTTCATTCAAGGTTCAAAATTTATGATTGAAGGTGTAGAAGAAGCACTTTACGGGCGCGAGTCAGGTCAACAATTTGATTTAACCGTTGGCCCAGAGAAAGCGTACGGTGAAAGACAAGACCAACTTGTTCAAGAAGTACCGGTGAATATGTTTGAAGGCATGGATGTTGAGGTTGGCATGAGCTTCAGAGCCACCACTGATCACGGTGAACAGTCGGTTATTATAATCGACAAAGACGACACCAATGTAACAGTAGACGGCAATCATCCCCTGTCAGGCATGACCTTGGTATTTGATGTCACCATTGAAGATGTGCGCGAAGCAACCGCTGAAGAACTAGAGCATGGTCATGTTCATGGTGCTGGCGGCTGCGGTCACACACATTAATACCGCTTAGCTGAGGGCGTCTTCGCCCTCTTCGCCCGTTCTAATGCGAATTGCTCGCTGCGCTTCATACACAAATATTTTACCATCGCCAATTTTACCGGTTTTCGCCATTTCAGTAATGGTTTCGATAGCACGGTCAACAATGTCATCGTTCACCACCACTTCAAGCTTAATTTTAGGTAAAAAATCAACCTGATACTCAGCACCACGATACAGCTCTTGGTGGCCTTTTTGTCGACCAAAGCCTTTTACTTCAGTCATGGTTAGGCCCGATACCCCAATACTGGATAAGCCCTCTCGCACGTCGTCTAATTTGAACGGCTTAATAATAGCTTCAATTTTTTTCATAAATCACTCGTTGTCATATATGGTTGGTATGGGTACACGTTTGTGTTGCGTACGGGTGTATATCTGTATGAGCTTCTCGTCGGCAACACTATCGTTGCTTTTACCTTCTAAAAAGTCGTCAATTTGATCATAACTGAGGCCAAGCGATGCTTCATCAGCTAACTGAGGGTTGAGGCTTTCTAGGTCAGCCGTAGGTGCTTTGGTAATCACCACTTCGGGAGCACCCAAATAAGCGGCAATTTGACGCACTTGGCGTTTACTTAAACCAAACAGGGGCGCAAGATCGCAAGCACCATCGCCATGCTTGGTGTAAAAGCCGGTAATGTTCTCAGCCGAATGATCGGTGCCCAGCACTAGCGCTTGGCTAAGCCCTGCAATATCGTATTGTACGGCCATGCGCGCACGCGCTTTACTGTTACCTTTCACAAAATCGTCTTGCTCTGGACTTGCAGTAAATGCCTGTGCTTGTTGTAAGGCCTTGACTGATTCGCTGTGTATGGCATCGGCGGCGGCCTTTACATTGGCGGTAACAGCCAAGCTAGGCGCAATAAAGTCAATACTTAACTGCGCGTCTTGCTCATCGGCTTGCTCACCGTAAGGTAGGCGCACCGCAATAAATCGGTATCCACTGTCGCTTTGATTGAGTTCATTAACCGCTAATTGCGCTAATTTACCTAAGGTACATGAATCAATACCACCTGAAATACCCAACACCAAGGTTTTCATGTTGGCTTGCTGTAATTGCGCTTTTATAAAGCCTACTCGCCGTGCTACTTCATGCGCAGGATCTATAGTGGGTAACACGCGCATCTCATTAATGATTGATGACTTACTCATTATCACTCCAATTAAGATTTATCTAGTTGAATTATAGATGTATTTTATGAATTGTACACTCACCATTACGTGCTAATGCACATGCTATAAATAACTAAGGTATTACTAACACTAACTAATCGCCCTTTAGTATACCCAAGTGCCCAGCACTTAGGCTTATAGTTTACCTGTATTGATCAGGAGTAGTGAAGTGATATTTACTTATAACACCCGTACTGCGTATAAAACGTGTCAACAAGGCCTAACACTTCTGGAAATGCTGGTTGCCATGGCAATAGTCGCCATATTATTAACCGTGGTGGCGCCCAACATCCAAATTATGTTGACCAAGAACCGAATAACCGCAAGTATCAACACACTGAGTTCGGCGGTGCAATACGCGCGTTTTTCAGCGATCGATCAGAACACCCAAACTACCGTGTGTCCAGCAAGTAACTTTCAAACCTGCTCAAGTGACTGGAGCCAGGCAGTAATTGTGTTTGTTGATGCCAACAACAATGGCGACCGCGAAAGCAGTGAACCATTATTGATGACCACAGAAGCTACCAGCGCACAACAGTACTTTGATGGCCCAAGTACGCCCTTGGTGTTTACCGAAACAGGCGCAACCAATAGCCTTGCAAGCTTTGTGCTGTGCCCCATTACGAACGATTCGTCAATTGCTCGTTCGGTGAATGTGAATCAACAAGGCAGAACTCGAATTAGCATCGACAGTAACAATGATGGCATTCATGAAGACGTGAATGGCACCAACATTAGTTGCTCCTAGTTTTCTTCCTATCAATTTGGCTATATAGTCGGATATAAAAATACATGACTCGCTTTTTCAGTAAAGAGCGTTTTTAATAGTATGTGTCTATACAATAATACGAATATCCAATCAGGGGACACTCATGACAGAACTTGTGCACTATAACTTAGACAACAAAGTTGCCACTATTACTATTCAAAATGGCAAAGTAAACGCCATTTCTCATCAGGTTATTGACCAACTAAACGCCGCCCTTGATCAAGCTGAAAAAGACCAAGCAGTAGTGGTATTAAAAGGCCAACCTGGCATGTTATCTGGGGGCTATGATTTAAAAGTAATGAAAGAAAGCATGACCAGTGCCATGGCTTTGGTAGAAAAAGGCTCTACCCTTTCAAGACGCTTGTTGAGTTTCCCTTATCCTGTTGTAGCAGCATGTACCGGACACGCAGTAGCAAAGGGTGCATTTTTGTTACTCTCGGTTGATTATCGCATTGGCGTACAGGGCAACTTTAAACTTGGTCTAAACGAAGTTGCCATAGGCATGAGCATGCATCATGCAGGTATTGAAATAGCACGAGGACGACTAGCACCGGTATACTTTAACCGCAGTGTTAACCTTGCCGAAATGGTCAATCCGGATGAGGCAGTGACCATGGGCTTTTTAGATAAAGTCGTTCCTGAATCTGAATTTTCGGCTACCGTGGCATTTGTTGCATCATCGCTTACCAAGCTAGATATGAGGGCACATGTAAATACCAAACTAAAAGCACGTGCTGAATTATTAAGCATTCTTGACCAAGCCATTGAAAAAGATAAAGGCGGTAGTTTGTAGTTGCTGTGGTTTAATCGCTCGGTAATAACCACCGGCAAAAGTATGAATAGTAAGCACTGCACCACAGATACATAAAAAGTCATCGTTTTATCGACATATTAGCGAAAATGACATACGTTAATACAAATGATAATAATGAACGGACTTTTTATGTTACCTGTTAAACAGCTTTCCTATTTTGCATTGTTATGTGTCAGTGCCACTATGCTTACCTCGTGCAGTCAACCCACTGAAACCAACACCGAACCTAAAACAGAGCAAGCTTTGCCTGCACTAGCGTTTGAAAAAATCACCCTAGATAATGGCCTTGATGTGGTATTTCACATTGACCGTTCTGACCCCGTTGTTGCCATTAATCTTGCTGTGCATGTTGGCTCATCGCGGGAGGAAGTGGGCAAAACAGGTTTTGCTCACTTATTTGAACATTTACTGTTTCTTGATTCAGAAAACTTAGGCTATGGTGGCCTTGATGAAATGAACACAAGAATTGGCGGTGAAGGGACTAACGGTTTTACCACCACCGACATGACGCAATATTTTCAAGCTGTACCTAAAGACGCATTAGAGAAAATAATTTGGGCAGAAGCCGATAAACTGGGATGGTTTGTGAATACCGTTAATCAAAACGTGATTGACCGTGAAAAGCAGGTGGTTAAAAACGAAAAGCGTCAAGGTGTTGATAATCGAGCTTATGGGCATAACTTTTATGTTATTGGCAAAGCCATCTACCCTGAAGGACATCCCTACCATCACCAAGTGATTGGCTCACTTGATGATCTTGAAAATGCGACCCTTGAAGATACCAAAGCGTTTTTTGCTAAATGGTACCGCCCCGACAACGTCACCGTCACACTCACAGGTGACTTTGATCTTGAACAAGCAAAAACCTTAGTAAAAAAATATTTTGGTGAGGTACCCGCAAGCAACACCCCAACGCCGAAAACAAGTGCCGAGCCAGTTCAGTTAACGGCCACTAAAACCTTTGTTCACGAAGACAACTTTGCCACCTTACCGCAACTAACAATGGTGTGGCCTACTGTCCCCGAATACCATCCCGATTCTTACGCTCTTAATGTGTTACTTACCTATTTAACCGAAGGCAAGCGAGCCCCATTTAACGAAGTATTGATTGATGAAAAACAACTCACTACCAATGTATCTGGTTTTAACTACACCAAAGAAATTGCTGGCGAATTGTATTTATTTATTAATTCAAAACCTAATGGCGATACCGATGACCTTGTGCCTGCAATATTTGAAGCCTTTGAACGTTTTGAAGAAACAGGTATTACTAGCGATGCGCTAGCAAGAATTAAAACACAAGCAGAAGTAGAGATTTTGGGCTCTATTCAAAGCGCACTGGGCAAAGCGATTGCAATGGGTGAATACAATGTGTTTACCGGTAACCCTGGATATTTAGAAACCGATATCAAGATGCTGCAGTCTGTCACCCAAGAAGATGTGATGATGGTTTACCAAAAATATATAAAAGGTAAGCCTTATGTGGCAACTAGCTTTGTGCCCAAGGGGCAAGTTGAGTTGGGTCTTGCCAATGCAAAAACGGCCGAAGTAGTTGAAGAAGTGGTAGTTGCAGGCGCAGAAAAAGAAGTGCCGTATGACCCTGCCGCACGTGTATTTACGCCCAGCCCATCATCGTTTGATAGAAGCATAGAGCCACCTTTTGGTGAGACTTTCACCTTACCTACACCTGTTATATATAGAGCAACTGGCGATAACGGATTAAGCATAGTCGGCATTCATTCAAATGAAGTGCCGTTGATTGAATTTTCATTAGAATTTGACGCAGGTAAAATGCGCGCGCCCATCAACAAACCTGGATTAGCCGCTATAACTGCTGATATGCTCAGTAAGGGCGCAGGTACACGCAATCTTGCCGCGTTTGAAGAGGCCTTGGGTAACATTGGTTCAGAACTTAGCAGCACCGCTAACGGTAGCCATACCATTATTCGGGGCAAAACGCTGGCCCGAAACCTAGCGCAAACAGTGGCATTACTGCAAGACATGATCAATGCACCTTTGTTTGATGAAACCGAATTTACCTTGCTGCGCGAGCAATACATACAAAATGCAGTGGCACAAAGTGCTAACCCTGATTTTATTGCCGCAAGAGAACTCGCCAATGTTATTTATAGCGAAGCCACACCCTTATCTATTGCTGGTGCGGGTACCAAGGCACAAATTGAAGCCATTAGTTTAGATGATGTAAAAGCCTTTCATCAACAATACTACCACAGTGCAAGTGCCACGCTGAATATAGTTGGCGCATATGATGAGGCACAAGTGCAAACGCTGTTTGGTAACTTGGCTACGCCGTCATCTGAAGTGGCTGTACCAATATCATCACCTGAACTGGCCAAGGTCAACGCAACCGCATTGTATTTTTATAATGTGCCCGAGGCGAAACAATCTGTATTGCGATTACGCAAACCCGCCTTACCTATGGGAGATGACAACTTTGCTAGGTTAGAAGCGTTAAACTTTCCCTTGGGCGGTATTTATACCTCTAAATTGATGACCGAATTACGTGTTAACAAAGGGTATACCTACGGTGTGCGTTCATTTGTTTTTGGTAATCAAGAGCAAGGGCAATTTGGCATTAGTACATCTGTTAGAACAAACGTCACGACTGAAAGCTTAGCCTTAATCAAGCAAATTTTAGCAGGCTATGCACCGCAAATGAACGAAGCTGATCTTGCGCAAACAAAAGATGCCCTGCTACGCGGACAGGCACTTAAAAACGAAACCCTAGGTGATAAGTTGCGTTTAGTACAAAACATTAGCCGAAATGACCTAGCTGATGATACGCAAGCAAAAAACATGGCGTCTATTCAAGCCATGACGCTTGATGAAGCCAAGGCGCTTATTGAGCAGCAAATTACGCCAAACGCGATGCACGTAGTGGTAGTAGGTGATGCTGCTACGCAGCTAGCTGGCTTAGAGACATTAGGTTACGGTAAGCCCGTATTGATTAACCCATAATCTCTACGGTTTTTTTTGTATCGTTTATAAATAGTTGTATAAGGTATTACTATGGCATTAGCGTTTCCCCACTTATTGAGCCCACTCGATTTGGGCTTTACCACGTTGAAAAATCGCACCTTAATGGGCTCAATGCATTTAGGCTTAGAAGAAGAAAAAGGTGGCTTTGATAAATTAGCCGCCTTTTATGCCGCACGCGCAAAAGGCGGGGTAGGCTTGATTGTTACTGGTGGGATTAGCCCCAATGTACAAGGTTGGGTAGCACCGTTTGCAGGTAGAATGAGCAGCGCTAAACATGCCAAAAAACATCGTGTGATCACCGAAGCGGTGCACAAAGAAGGCGGCAAAATTTGTATGCAAATTCTGCACTCTGGTCGCTACGGCTATCATCCGCTTGCAGTCTCAGCGTCTAATGTTAAATCGCCTATATCGCCATTCAAACCCCGAGCATTGTCGTCCCGGGGTATAAAAAACACTATTGTAGACTATGCTAATTGCGCACAGTATGCGCAATCTGCGGGATATGACGGTGTTGAAATAATGGGTTCTGAAGGTTACCTAATTAACCAGTTTTTTTGCCAACGTACCAATCAACGCGATGACGAATGGGGCGGTAGTTTAGAGAATAGAGCCCGCTTGGCAATAGAAATAGTGAGGCAGACGCGAGAAAAGGTAGGCGCTAATTTTATTATTATTTATCGTTTATCTATGCTTGATTTAGTTGAAGGCGGTGCGCCTTGGGATGAAGTGGTGTATTTAGCAAAAGCCATTGAACAAGCAGGCGCTACACTCATTAATACAGGGATTGGTTGGCATGAAGCTCGCGTACCCACTATTGCCACATCGGTGCCTCGTGCAGCATTTACGTGGATAACAAAGCGCATGAAAGCAGAAGTATCGGTGCCGCTTATTACCACCAACCGAATCAATACACCTGAAATTGCCGAATCGGTATTAGCCCAAGGGCATGCTGATATGGTGAGCATGGCACGACCATTTTTAGCCGATGCTGATTTTGTGAATAAGGCCATGCAAAATCAATCAGACCAAATAAACACCTGCATTGCCTGTAATCAGGCTTGTTTAGACCACGCCTTTGAACAAAAACGCGCAAGCTGCTTAGTTAACCCTCAAGCCTGCTATGAAACAGAACTCATTTTTAAACAGGCGGTGCAAAGTAAAAAGCTAGCAGTGGTAGGCGCAGGTCCTGCCGGTTTAGCTTTTGCGACTTACGCCGCAGAGCGCGGTCATACGGTGCACTTGTATGATAAAGCTAGCGAAATTGGCGGGCAATTTAATTATGCAAAGCAAATTCCGGGCAAAGAAGAGTTTTATGAAACCTTGCGCTATTACGCCAAACGCATTGAAGTAACAGGCGTGAAGCTGCATCTAAACACACCTGTAGATGCCGCCCTGTTAACAGGCCAAGACTATGATGATGTGATACTTGCTACCGGCATTACGCCTCGAGCGTTATCGATTGAAGGCGCCAATCATCCTAAGGTCATGAGTTACTTAGAGGTATTGCGAGACAAAAAGCCAGTTGGCCAAAAGGTAGCCGTAATTGGTGCCGGCGGCATTGGCTTTGACGTGGCGGAATACCTTGTAGAACAAGCGCATCTTACTACCCATTTAGATGATTGGTTAGCCCATTGGGGAATAGACAAGCAATACCAACAACCTGGGGCGCTAACGCAAAAACAAGCGCCTACACATCATAGAGATGTATATTTATTGCAAAGAAAAACAACTAAGGTAGGAAAAGGCTTAGGTAAAACCACCGGCTGGATCCATCGTAGTTCGCTGGTAAATCACAATGTACAAATGATGAATGGCGTTAGCTATGAGAAAGTAGACGATGACGGTTTACACATACTAATTGGCGATAAACCCAAAGTGCTAGATGTTGACCACATTATTGTATGTGCAGGTCAAGAGCCTTTGCGCGAATTGCAGCAAAGTATGCAAGAAGCCGGTTTACGAACCCACATTATTGGCGGTGCTGATGTGGCGTCAGAGCTTGACGCTAAGCGCGCCATCAGACAAGGTGCTGAGTTAGCTGCCAGTATATAAGCGTTAATAACCGTCCTAGGTACAGTTGTGAGCAAGAAAAATAGCCGTAATATTGCTATTTTTCTTGCGAGAACTGCATAGTGAATAGGCCTTTTATAAGCGGGCTCACATTAGTTGAGTTATTAGTTGCGTTAGCGCTTATATCGATATTATTGGGTTTTGGTGTACCCAGCGCACAGGCAATATTAGCAAAATACAGGCTAACCGCGCATATCAATGATATTGGCAGGCTGCTTCATATCAGTAAAACCCATAGCATTGTTAATTATGAAATTACCACCCTTTGCCCAACGCTAAACATGCAAAAGTGCGATCGAGATTGGCGTTTGCCAATCATGCTGTTTGTTGACCAAAACAATAACGGATTACGTGATAATACCGAAGCGCTTATTAGCAGCGTGAGCACTCGTGCGCATCTGCACAGCGTAAAAGGCCCTAAAAACCCCATAAAATTTTATGACAGTGGCATCACCGCCAGCCCAGTGTCAATCACAATATGCACCCACAATACTGATTATCAATACATTAACCGTGCGCTTGTTGTTAGCCTACAAGGCAGAATTAGGCTCAGTAGTGACCTTAACAATGATGGGTTTCATCAACGCAGTAACGGCAATAGGTTAAGTTGTATTTAAAAAGGCTAACACGCCCAGCAGTATTCACTGCTTTCTATGCTGCCATTGTTGTTCTTATCCCAAGCTTTGCGGCCATCGCTGTAATAAAATACCGCCCCTTGCCCGTCAGACACGGTGCCCGATACTGGCGTCGCCTTTAATTCATAAGTTTGGCCGTTTGCGCCCACTGCCGCAATACTCAGGGTGTACTTCTTGTTCGCTTGCGGCTCTGAAGCTGGTGAGTAAGCGGTAAATATTGCCGGAGCCCCTGTATTTGCTGCCGATGTAGCGGCGCCAGCATAACTATAATTAGATGCGTTATGTCGTTCCATTGCGCTGGCTAAGGACATTAAATCGGCTTGTACTGTGCTTCGTGCGCCAGTAGCCAACATACCTTGATAACTTGGGTAAGCAACCGCAGCAATAATACCTACAATTGCTACCGTCACCATGAGTTCTACTAGCGTGAAACCTTTGTGTTGTTGCATATTATTTCTCCTATGGCGTACGTTCTATTTCGGTTTTCCAAACGTCTTGCTGTACCCGCTGAAAACGCCCATAAATATTTTGCGCCAAACATTCAAACTGAGTGCCGCATGCAACCGGATCGCCGTTTTCGTCAACGTCAATTACCGCTGATACACATTCGGCACCTAAACACACCACCGGCTCAACGATATTTTCAATTAATATTTTAGTATCCGGCGCAATACCTGTTTGCGCAAGCTGTGCGTAACGATCATCTTTGTCATCTTCACCATTGTTATTTAAATCGGTTACAGCATTGCCATTAAATAAATTGACCAAGTATGCCCTACTGTTTCCTGTGGGCGGCGCACATAAACTATTGCTCGCTGATGCAGGTAAATACGTCGTAAAAAATATTTTATAATCTAACACCAGAGGCGACGAAAGTACTTTTTCACCCCCTTGTGTTAAGCGCATATACCAGCCGCCTTTATTGGCAAATGCAGTTTGCGCAATACCGCGTTCATTATCGTCAGTTGAAGTTAACAAATGCTCTGTTGCGTCATATAAGTCACTACTGTCAATGGCTGAGCTTGGTAATACAAACTCACCATTGGCATCCACTTTGAATATGTTAGTGTCTTTGAGCATATAAAACTCGTCGTTAATTGTGGTGTTAAGTGGTCCTGCTCTGAAGCCAGAGCCAATGGTTACTGCATAATACTGCTCTTCGCCTAACAATATTTCAGACACGTCAGGGCCGTAATAAAAACGGCGATTGCTTGCTTCGGTATCGCCACCAAAATTAGCTAAAAGCGCGCCGTTCATAAAGTCGCTGCCTGACTCACCATTGTACATATCAAGCCTAAATAGTTGACCACCGGTGTCTGCTACATATAAGTGGTCGGCTAAGCCATCATTATCCCGATCGATAACTGATATTCTGGCAGGTATACTGTATTGCATTTGAGGTAAATTAAGATCGGCATCTTCGTTACTGACGCTATATAACAAATCACCGTTTTCAGCATTGATTATGTACACGCTGTTACCTACTGCATCGGGCGAGCGCACCGTTTTCGTATCTTGCGCTTCGTCATAACCACCGCCTACTATCATGACGTTTTTAACCGTACTGCCTATTTGTAATTTAGTAATAATCGGTTTAGACCAAGTTTGCCCCATATTCGCATAATCACCCTGCCCGCCATTTACGGTAAACACTAATTCGGGACTGTTTTTCTCGGTCACATCAAACACGTAATAGTTATTCCCGCCCCGACGCATGCCCAAATAAAGGTAAGTTCGGTTGTTAAACTGACGAATCACTAAATCACCGTCTAATCCATATTGATGATTAAAGGTGCTACCATCTCGATAAAACTCATATAAATTACTTAATAGCTCTTTTGGAATAATCGCGAAGTTCTCACTGCCATCTTCTGCATCAATTGAATGCAAAAAACCGTGGTTAGTGGCTACAAAAATAGCACTGTCGGTATCAGAGTAATTTACAATAACCGGTTGTGAGTGAATAGGGTCGCCCATTTGCATTCTTACGTCGGTAGTTGAACCGTCGCCATCATCATCTTTTACATCAACACCACGCGCCCATTTTATGACTTCTTCACGTAATATCTCTGGACTGGGCAATACATTTACACCCATATCAGATGTCGTAATATTATTGTTGTTTTCTTCTAACTCGTTAACCCCTCGGATAATTTTCCCGGGCGTGTCGTCAAAGTAATACACGTTTCGAACTGCATCTAGACGGCTCACTGCACCACCTTGGCGAACATCATTACCATCTGCAATGGGGGACCAATAACTGTGACTATTATCAGAGAAAAACCCCGTAGATGCATCCACGGCCGCTAAGCCATTTTTATCGAGTACTTGGTTGCCGCGAATTTTGTATTTTTTCAAATTACCGGGCCACAAGGTACCCTCAGCAGGCTTGAACAAAGCAAAATACAACTCGTCTCTATGCGATAAACGGTTGAGCTGATTCACTGCCACGCCGGGCGACACAAAAGTAGCATTTACATCTTTTACTTGTCGTAAAATGGTTTCAAACGCAGTCAGCAAATCGCTGCTATTGTCGGCTTGGTAAAAGCCGCCACCACTTTGTAAGGCAATTTGATTAAGAAAGTTATTCGCAGTAGAGTTGGCCGCAAAGCCAATAGTATGTGTAATGACTCTAGCGTCTATTACCGAATCGCCGGTATCGCTAATATTTTTGACCAAATCTAGGCCGCATTTTTCACCGCCCGACCCCGAGCAAGATTTCCCCAACATTGATTGTATTTTGGAAACACTGTGATTATTGTTTGCCACACCATCTGATAACAACACAATATGGTTGTTAGTTTGACACTGCAAATCTTGTACGGGCGTGATGTAGCGTGCACCTGCCGGAATATATTCGCTCACGCACTTACTGCTGCTTAAATTAGATTCATCGCAATCATTTGGCCTAACAGCATCATCACCCACATAAGACGAACGATGGCTTACCCGTGTGGCTTTTCTTACCGCAGAACTAACGCTGTTCTCACCCCGCTTTAAGCCATAGTCAACATAGTCACCGCCGTAATATAATGCGGCCTCGTATAAGGTATCTACAATAGGCGTTAAACCATTGGCGCTGAGATCGTCCACTTTACTAATTAAATGTTGCCTTACCGTAGAAGTAGAGCCTGGTGTTGCGTTACCTTCAAACTCAATCACTAAACGAGTTGCGCCTGAAGGTTTTCCGTTATATGTATATGCACCGCGTTTTGCGTAATTGAAATCAGACATAACCATAATCATTTCGTTATTGCGGCGCCACCCTGTGCGGTCTATTATTTCTTGCACCACATTAGTAATAGGCGGACTTTGATATACGCCATTGCGATACCACTGCGGAATATTACTCCACGATACGCTGGCAGAGGTTTTAGCAATATTGCGCAGTAAATAGCGTGAATAGGGCGAAAAGTCATTAGAATCATCTCTATCCACGCCTCTAATTGTCATCTTAGCGCCTGAGCTTGTGCCATTTTGATAAGCAGTAAATTCTAGGTAAGCGTTTAATATCGTTGCGCCTTGCGGTAAATTAATATTCTTAAAGCGCACACCAATGTAATCGTTTGAATCAGCATGAAAGGTAAGCTCAGAACCCGTTGCTTGATATCCATAGCCGTTTTCTTCGGCGTTTTCATCCTGCTGATCAACTTGATACACAAACTTGTCGCGTACGCAGCCATTGGCGGTACTTTCATCATAGGTAATCACTAACTGCGACGAACGACTGTTGCCATCTTCATTGGCAAACACTTTTCGCTGGCTACCTATAGCTGAGTTTTGTGCTTGCATAAGCAAGGCAAGATCATTACCTCCGCACCAGTCGCTTCTGTCCACTATTTCTTGTAGCACATTGGCTAAATTAGGCGTGATAATTGTTTCGCCAAAATCGGGCCAGTCGTTGTTTTGATCCCACAGCACCTGAGCGCTGGTCAAATTTCTACTACTAATATCATTGTATGCTGTGGAGAACGCTGCGGCTGAACCCGTCGCTTCGCCACTAATAAGAAACTCGGTAGTGGCTGCGTTAAACCCCGCCGACGTGAAACGAATATATGCACTGGTAATAACTGCACCACGAGGTATGTTAACGCTATCGTATTTAAAACCCGTATAAACGCTGTCGTTATCGTTCGATAACACCAGTAATGAGTCACTAGTAACCACACTATTGTTGACTTCTTGAGCGTCATTGTTTCCTTCAATCACAGGCATAATCAACTCAGGAGAAACCGGCGAGTCAATATCGCGGATAGGAAACAACACAGGGCCACCATAATCAGAAAACCGCATTAGGCCTGCGTTAATATTGGTAGCAGACGACAACGCGTCTCGTAATGCATTTTGTACACGCTGCATACGTGACGTATTGGTGTTGTCTCTGCTACTCATACTGCCAGAAGTGTCCATAATGAATAACACGTTTGGGTTGTATGTCACATTCGAACTACTAGAGCCTAAGTAGATCTCTAGGTCATCACCAAAAGCACTGAAGCTAATCATGAAGCTAAATACACACGCGATAAATGCAATACTACTTCTTTGCCGAGTAATCATCTCATTTGCCTCATTGGTTGGTCGCAGGTGCAAAAACCGCGGCAGTGAGCGTATTAGCGACCACATAATTGCTTCCCACCGTTTGACCGCAGCCGCGCACAATAAACACATGGCAGTTAATATTACTGCCCCCAATTACATTACTTGAACCTCTGCACGCTTGCTCTTGTACAAATGCAGTTCGAGACCAACTGTTTACCTGCGGGTTTTCACTGTACCTCACTGCCGATGTTTGCTGTTGACCGAATACGGCACCATTTTTGGTCATAGTGCGTTGTATACGATTATTATCGAAGCAACTTAGCGTTTCGTTATCTAAATCAATTGCCGCTTGTTGGCGAGCCTCTGATAGCGGATCAGCAATATTTGGATCGCCCAGTACACTCTCATCTTCTGATTCAAATACCACACCTGCTATGGCTGCCTCAGCCGCGTCAAACGTGACCGACTTTCGTTCAATGGAGGTTGCCATTTTTCCTTGCAGAATACTGCTAGACACCGACGACACGCCCAACACAGTGATAGATAGCAACACGAGCAGAGCAAACACTAACACCAAGCCTTTTTGTTTATTCATACTGACAGCGTTTATCATGCTTGCCCCCTCACAAAATTCTTCATATTTCGCAGTGTTATGGTGGTCTCAAAAACTTTGTATAAACCCGTATCAGGCATAGTAATAGAGGCCTCGTTGAGCAGTGTAAATTGGCTAGCTTGTGGTAAGCTGATATCGCCTTCCCCCTTTACCAGTATTGCCATTCTCACGCTCACTACCTGTCTGCCGTTAGCAAATGCTTGGGCTAACTGTGATGCATCTACATATTGTGAGGGTAATGAGTTACCTGCGTTATTTGTTACATCGGCTAAACCGTATGTCACTTGAAAACTCTGTACATCGTCAAGTAAGGTAAACGCGGCATGATTGTTGTGGCCAACAGCTATGCGCTGACCGCGTAATACTCGTCCATCAAAACCTCTACACTTGAGCTTACCGTTACTAACAAAGTATTCATTTACCGTATAAAATGATTCTTCTGCCAAATAACCTAATTTGTAGCCTCGGCAGTCTTGGGTATTTTGTAAACCAATAACAAGTGTATCACTCGCGCCAGAGGCACCTTGTATAGAACCTAGTTCAGCTCGACCTACAAAATCTCCTGGTAATACAATTGGATGATTACGCACAAACGACTCTTCTTCTACAATGTCTACCGAAGCGTTTAGGTTGGGGTTCAAGCGGTCATACATACCCGTCATCAATAACTCGTTGCGCATGCGCGAAATAATATATCGCCCACTTTCTTGTGTGCTTGCAATGGCTCGATTGAGTTTTTGAGTAACGCTATTGCTAATCATAATCTGGATCACAGCGGCTGAAATAATTAAGCCTAAGGTAAGCGAAATCATTAGTTCTATTAGTGTAAAACCTTGCTGATGACCACTTGTTCTAGATGAAAATTGACCATTCATAATGCCACCTCAATCGCGACACAATCATATTCTTGAGAATTTGACGTGTTACATCTAGCATTGGCTTTTTTATAATCACCACGCCAACTTTTCATTGGCCATTTAACTAAAATAGAATGTATCGACCCCGCAGTGCACGCATCGCCGTCAAGAGGGTCTGAATCAGCAACACAGCTTACCTCAAGACTTGCATTTGGATTTTCACGGATGGCTGCGCATGACATTTGATGCGCATCAAATATTGCTAAATCTGCCGCGCTACAGTTCCCCGTTTGGCAATTGGGAATGGTCGCCGGTATACTCGTACAATGGCATCCATAAGCAGATGCGCCACTGGTACAACTTAGATTGTTAAAATTGTACAAATCGCTATCAAAATAATTGTTATGCACAACAAAGCCGTCGGTAACAGTTGATGGTACAGTGCTGGCACGCAATCGCTCACTCATTTGCTGAGCAACCATTACCGCATGTGTGCGCGATAAAGCTTCTTTGTTATTAAATGAACCAACAAACTGCAAAGAGGCCACACCCAATAGACCTACCGCTAAAATCACTATGGTCACTAATACCTCAATCATACCTACGCCTCGCTGTAGCGCGATAGGTTGACGTGCGGTGGGTATAGAGATAATAGTAATTGTGTTCATTGCTCTTAATTTCAATAAAGGGTTTTTCCTATTAACCACTCTACCGACTTTTATCAACGCTTGGTTATTGTGAATCAGTCTAAGGTATTAAATTATATGTGCTACTGAACAGGAGGATGGATTGTGCTCACTGCGAAAACACAACTCAGAATAAAAGGAATATGTAATTCAACAGTTTATAAGAAAATAATAATTTTTGATTACAGAGGAAGAAACATAAATGTATCGCGCCAAATACTAAAAAGACGCCGTTAAGGCGCCTTTTGTACTTTCCATTACCGTATAGTAATGTGCTTAGAGTTGTTTTACTCGTAACTCTTTGGGTACCGCAAATTCAACATTTTCTGGTCGGCCTTTTCGCTCAGTGGTGACCGTTGCCCCCCATTCGGTAAGCTTATCAACAACGCCTTGCACAAGTACTTCCGGTGCTGAAGCACCTGCGGTTACACCAACATTGGTAACGCCCTGTAACCATTCTTGTTGTATACAGTTTTTATCGGCAATCAGGTAAGCTCGCGCACCGATTTTTTCTGCTAGTTCACGTAGCCTATTAGAATTAGACGAATTTTGTGCGCCTACAACCAATAACATATCGCAGTCTTGCGATAAGTCACGTACTGCATCTTGACGATTTTGCGTTGCATAGCAAATATCATCTTTACGAGGGCCATCAATATTAGGGAATTTTTTGCGCAGGGCATCTATTACTTCAGCAGTGTCATCAACTGATAACGTTGTTTGGCTACAATAGTAAAGCTCGTTGGGGTTGATGACTTCTAGAGAGCTAACATCGTCGATAGATTCAACTAAGTAGATGCCGCCGTTAGGATTGCTGTATTGGCCCATTGTGCCTTCTACTTCAGGGTGACCTTGATGGCCAATGAGAATGCACTCTGTGCCCTTCTTACTGGCCCGCATCACTTCCATATGAACTTTAGTTACTAATGGGCAAGTGGCATCGAATACTTTTAATCCACGTATATTTGCTTGCTCTCGCACTGCTTGTGATACGCCATGCGCTGAAAAAATAACAATGGCATCGTTAGGCACTTCATTTAGCTCATCAACGAATATTGCACCACGCTCTTTTAACCCGTCAACGACAAATCGGTTGTGTACCACTTCGTGACGCACATAAATAGGTGGTTCGAATATTTCTAGCGCTCGCTCTACAATAGTAATTGCGCGATCTACTCCGGCACAAAAGCCTCTTGGATTGGCTAAATGAATTTGCATAATTACGCCTGCTTCACATCAATAATTTCAACATTGAAGACCACCGTTTGGCCCGCCAATGGGTGATTAAAATCAACGGTAACCGAATGACCTGCAATACTGCGAATTATACCGGGTAACTCGCTACCGTCAGGTTGTGCAAAGCCCATAATGGTGCCTTCTTGCAACTCCATGTCGGCAGAAAATTTTGTGCGGTCAACATGATAAATGTTGTCAGGATTTGACATGCCAAATGCGTCTTGCGGTGCGAGCGTAAACGCCTTTTTGTCGCCTTTTTTTAGGCCCAACAAACACGCTTCAAAGTTTGCTGTTAAGCTACCATCGCCCATTACCATTTTAGCAGGCTTATTGTGCACCCGCGTGCTGTCAGCCGCCGTACCGTCTTCAAGGGTTAAATCAAAGTGCAGTATTACTTCACTGTTGTCTTCAATTACCACACCGGTTTCAGCTTGTTCGTTATTGCTCATCGTCAGCCTCTTTATTCTTAAACATATCAACAATCAGTAGTAGCGCACCAATAAATATCACTGAGTCGGCGATATTAAATGCGGGCCAATGATAGGTACCGTAATAAAAATCGAGAAAATCGATAACGTATCCATGGGCAATGCGATCAATTACATTGCCTATAGCGCCGCCTAAAATAAATGAAAACGCCACGGGTAATAATACTTGCTGTTTAGTTGACTGCTTTAACCACCACAAAATAACCACGCTGACTATTAGCGCAACACCGCTTAAAAAATAACGCTGCCAGCCGCCTGCATCATACAAAATACTGAATGCTGCACCATAATTATGTACATATGTGAGGTTAAAAAAACCGGTCAGTTGTATTGATTGATACAAGTCCATGCTATCAACCACGGCAACTTTACTCCATTGATCGAGTATGACCGCTAATACCGAAATCCACAAAAAGCGTAAGCCCGTGTTGCTAAACAAATTAAGCATAGTGGCGCTGTTCTCCTTGGCCGTCTACGTTATCTATACATCTGTTACACAGTTCAGGGTGTTTAAGATCCTTTCCTACTTCAGGTTTATGGTGCCAGCAGCGCGTGCATTTTTGTGCATCTGCTTTTTCAACCAAAACAAATACGTTTTCACTAGACGTGGCTTCGGCAGCGTCTACTTTTGCACTAAGTGGCATTGCTTTAGCTTCAGACGTTATTAATACAAAGCGCAATTCGTCCTCTAATTTGGATAACAAATCAAGGGTGTTGTCGTCTACAAATAGCGTAATACTGGCTTCTAACGATCCGCCAATGAGTTTGGCGTTTCGAGCTTTTTCCAATGCGCTGTTTACGTCAGCTTTAACTTGCATTACTTGTTGCCAGTATGCATGGTCAAAGTCTTTGGTATTTACCGTAGGCAAACCCTTGTACCACTCGCCTGTAAACACAAACTCTTCGCGCTCACCAGGTAATACTTCCCACAACTCTTGCGCGGTGAAGCTCATAATAGGTGCCATCCAACGCACTAAGGCTTCCATAATATGATAAAGGGCGGTTTGGCACGAACGGCGAGCAAGGCCATCAGTTTTTGCGGTGTATTGACGGTCTTTAATAATATCTAAATAGAAGCTACCCATTTCAATTGAACAGAACTGCATGAGGGTTTGACAAACAATCAACATGTCATATTCTTCATAAGCCGCTAAAATTTGTGCTTGTACTTGCTGTGTTCTGTCTACAGCCCAAGCATCAAGAGCTACCATGTCTTCAGGCGCAACTAAATCAGTTTCAGGGTTAAAGCCATTTAAGTTAGACAGTAAAAACCGGCAGGTATTACGAATACGACGGTAAGCGTCGGCCGAACGTTTGAGAATTTCATCGCTCACGGTCATTTCGCCGCGGTAGTCAGTAGAAGCTGCCCACAAACGTAAAATATCCGCGCCTAATTTATTTGTTACTTCTTGCGGGGCTACCACGTTACCCAATGACTTAGACATTTTTTTGCCGTTAGCATCTACGGTGAAGCCATGGGTAAGCACTTGCTTATAGGGTGCGTGTCCGTGCATGGCAGTAGACGACATTAACGATGACATAAACCAACCACGATGTTGGTCAGAGCCTTCCAAATACAAATCGGCACTAGCTGGAATATCGTCACGCTGATCAACCACAAAATAGTGGGTAACGCCCGAATCAAACCACACGTCAAGCGTATCGGTAACTTTTACATAATCACTTGCATCGTCGCCTATCAAACTCTCGTCAGATAAATCCCACCAAGCTTGAATACCTTTTTCTTCAACCGCTTTTGCAACGGTTTCCATAATTTCCGCTGAATTAGGATGTAATTCTCCGGTAGCAACATGTACAAACAAACAAATAGGTACGCCCCAAGTACGCTGACGCGAAATACACCAATCGGGACGCCCTTCAACCATACTAGTAATTCGGTTCTCGCCCCAAGTGGGTATCCATTGCGTTTGCTTGATTTGATCTAAAGATGCATCGCGCAAGCCGTGCTTGTCCATGCTAATAAACCACTGTGGAGTGGCTCTGAAAATAATCGGCGTTTTATGACGCCAGCAATGCGGGTAGCTATGCTCGTATTTCACGTGTAATACTAAAGCGTTGGCTTCATCAAGGGCATCGGTAATAGCTTGGTTTGCTTTAAATACGTGCATACCTTCAAACATAGGCGTGCCTTCCACATACACACCATTAGGACCGACTGGGTTGTATACTTCAATGTTGTATTGTTTGCCTACGTTGAAATCATCTACACCATGCGCAGGCGCCGTGTGTACGCAACCTGTACCTGATTCAGTCGTAACATGATCGCCTAAAATAAGCGGTACATTGAGCGCTAGCAAAGGGTGTTTAGCACTTAGATTTTCTAAATCTTTACCCGTACAAGTTGCTATAGTAGTGCTAGCCGTAGCCTGATAACGCGTTGCACATGCATCCACTAAGTCAGTCGCCACAATTAAACGCTTAACAGTACTTTCAAATTCCATATCAACTAAGGTGTACGACAGTTCTGGGTGTAGACTAATCGCACGGTTAGCGGGAATAGTCCATGGTGTGGTTGTCCAAATAACCACACTGGGATTATGTTGCGCAAAATCAGTCTCACTAAGACCAAAAGCAGTGGCATAGGCACTGTTATCAACAGCAGCAAACGCGACATCGATGGCCGGAGACACTTTATCTTGGTATTCCACTTCAGCTTCAGCTAATGCTGAGCCACAATCGGTGCACCAATGCACAGGTTTAAAGCCCTTTTCTAGGTGTCCAGATGTGACTATTTTGCTAAGTGCGCGAATAATGTTGGCTTCACTGCCAAAATCCATGGTTTTATACGGTTGTTTCCAGTTACCTAACACACCTAGGCGCTGGAAATCTTTGCTTTGTCCGTCTATTTGACGATTTGCATAAGCACGGCAGCGCTCTCGGAACTCAGCCACAGACACTTTTTTGCCTGGCTTGCCCACTTTTTTCTCTACCATTAACTCTATCGGTAAACCGTGGCAATCCCAGCCTGGCACATAAGGCGCATCAAAGTCTGATAAGGTTTTTGATTTAACAATAATATCTTTTAAAATTTTATTTACAGCGTGACCAATATGAATATCACCATTGGCGTACGGAGGGCCGTCGTGCAGAATGAAGGGCGTTTTACCTGCTTTTGCTGTTCTGATCTTTTGGTACAAGTCTTTTTTGTCCCATTTTTTCAGCATTTCAGGTTCACGATTTGCCAAGTTGCCTCGCATAGGAAAGGCTGTGTCTGGCAAATTCAAAGTCGCTTTATAATCACTCATATCGGTTTTCCGTATTTAAAAATCAGTTAGCAAACGTTTCGCTTGCTGCGCATCTTTTGTAATTTGTTGTTTTAGTTCCTGAAAATCAGAAAATTTAATTTCGTCTCGTATTTTGTGTTGTAAGGTCACT
>JBARZY010000089.1:0-3338 GCA_049650345.1 Glaciecola sp.
ACGCTTAACTTAACCGAGGTTAAAGTGAAAAGCGAAGGCACGCATTATCAAGTAATTGCTATTGACGACACGTTTGAAGACATGAGCCGTGTAAAAAAACAGCAGTTGGTATATGCGCCATTGTCTGAATTGATTGCAGATGGCACTATTCACGCTGTATCGATAAAAACATTTACCACTACCCAGTGGCAACGCGAAAAACTATTTAACTAAATGCTAGTCAACTAATAGTATCGCTGTTTTAGCAAACAAGCGTTTTGCTGAGAATAAATTACAATAAGGAAACCTAGTGGACAAACTTAGTATTCAAAAAAGCCCACCTTTACACGGCACTGTGCGCATATCGGGTGCCAAAAACGCGGCTTTGCCAGTACTGATTTCTAGTTTGCTTGCTAGCAGTGAGTGTACCTTTACCAATGTGCCTAACTTGCGTGACATTAACACCACCTTATTATTGCTCAAAGATTTTGGTGCCAGCATTAACCAAGTTAACAGCGACACCGTTGAAATTGACGCCAGCAAGCTCGACAGCGTAACTGCATCCTACGAGTTGGTGCGCACCATGCGTGCATCTATTTTGGTATTAGGCCCCTTGTTGGCTAAATATGGGCGAGCTAATGTCAGCCTACCAGGCGGTTGCGCCATTGGTGCACGCCCAGTTAATTTACACTTAGACGGCCTTGAAAAAATGGGCGCTAAAGTTGACGTTGAAGAAGGCTACGTTCGTGCATCGGTAATTGGCCGTTTGCAAGGCGCGCGCATTTTTATGGATATCGTGAGTGTGGGTGCGACTGAGAATCTAATGATGGCTGCAGCACTGGCTGAAGGCGAAACCATATTAGAAAACGCCGCGCGCGAACCTGAAATTGTTGATCTAGCTAATTGCATAAACGCCATGGGTGGTAACGTAAGCGGCGCAGGCACCGACAAAATCACTATTCAAGGTGTTGAAACCTTACATGGCTGTACTTACGACATATTGCCTGACCGCATCGAAACCGGCACATTTTTAGTGGCGGCAGCGGTATCTAAAGGCAGTATTCGTTGCGAAAAGGCTGCTCCCGACACCCTCGATGCTGTTATTAGCAAGTTACGCCAAGCAGGCGCAACTATCGAAACCGGCAACGACTGGATAAGCCTTGATATGCAGGGCAAGTCGCCCAAAGCCGTTAATTTAAAAACCATGCCACACCCTGGCTTCCCCACCGATATGCAAGCTCAGTTTGTGACCTTAAACGCGGTTGCTGAAGGCGCGGGTGTTATATCAGAAACTATCTTCGAAAACCGCTTTATGCATGTACCCGAGCTACAACGCATGGGGGCAAAAATTGAGCTAGAAGGAAACAACGCAGTAACACAAGGTTCATCGGTATTAAATGGTGCGCAAGTAATGGCCACCGATTTACGTGCCTCAGCAAGCTTAGTTATAGCGGGTCTTGTTGCCGATGGTGAAACCATTGTTGATAGAATTTACCACTTAGACCGTGGATACGAAGCTATAGAAGCTAAGTTAGGTGCTTTGGGTGCCAACATTAAGAGAATATCTTAATACTGATTAGGTAAGCTGGCTTAACCGGCCAGCATTTGCGGTTTTAGTTCCGCTACCACTACGGTCATACTAATTAGCTGCTCGTCGCGGCTTATTACCAATACTATTTCTGAGCCAGGGCGCGTTTCAGCTATAATATCAAGCGCCGTGTTACCGTTATCTAATTCTACGCCATTAATTGATAACAACACATCATTTACGCGCAAACCGGCTTTATGTGCAGGGCCATTGGTGGCCACTTCTTCTACTAATATCCCTTGGGTGTTTCTGTATCCAGTGCCTCTAAAGCCAAGTTGTCCTCGGCGCACGGTACCGTTTTCTATTATTTCATCCATTACGCGCTTGGCTAATGGATAGGGCACCGCAAAGTTCACGCCATCAACGTTTTGAACGCGGCGGCTACTATCTAGGGTTTTAAAGTTGGCGTTAGTAATGCCTACCAAGTAGCCGTTAGAATCAACCAGCGCACCACCTGAATTACCTTGGTTTAAAACTGCATCGGTTTGTACAAAGTCAAAGTAGTTGGCAAGGCCAGTGTGTCCGGTGCGGCTAACAATACCCGAGGTAATCGTTTGGCCCAAATCCAAAGGATTACCAATGGCCATAACCACATCGCCTACACGCAAATCGGGCTCGGGAAATTGGGGGATAACATGCAGGCCTTCGGCTTCTACTTTTAGCACGGCTAAGTCGGTAATTTCATCAAAACCCACAAGCTGCGCGGGGACTACGCGGCTGTCTTGCAATGCTGCATATATGCTGTCGGCGTTCTTAATAACGTGATAACACGTTAACAAATAGCCATCTTCACGCATCACTACGCCCGAGCCTAAATTGGTGCGCTCGGTGGTTCTGTTTCTAAACAAGCTGCGGCTGTTTTCTTCAATTTCTATGCTGTATATGTTGGCTACAGCTGGTGCGCTGTTGGCTAAGGCATCGTAATAGCTTAAGCGCTCGGGTAGTTTTTGTTCTTGGCTCAGCCAGTTCACACTTAAGCCTTGGCCTTTCCTGAACTCAGGAAAAAACAACAGCAAAATGGCGGCAACTACTACACCCAACATAATAGGCTTAAGCAGTGCTAACATTAAACGTGACAAAATTGACATTAAAAACAAACCTTTTGATAAACCAAGGGGCCACAATCTAGAAAACAGTTGGCGTATTTACCATGCCATGGCGCTACGCCCAATTGCGGCGAATAATACCACAGCACGAGCACATCATTAATACAAATATAACATAACTGCACAATTCGAATGTAGGCGTGCATTATATAATTTATTTAACAAAACATACAAAAAGGCCAGCATAAGCGCTGGCCTAGTTATTGTTACCGCCAAATGAGTTTATCTGATCACAATAATAATTTGGCTGTTACCACGTTGCACGGTTAAGGCAATCACGTCTTTACTTGCTTCGGCTATGCGTGACAAGTCTGCTACGTTGCTCACTCTGTTGCGGTTAGCACCAATAATAACGTCACCTTCTTGCAAGCCAATACGCGCAGAAGGAGAGCGTTCAGTCACTTCTGACACCACTACCGCTGGGCGATTTTGACGGTCTACGCCATTTTCCAATTCAGCGCCCTCAAGTGCCGGATGTAAGTCTTTCGCTTCAACTTGAGTAACACCGGCTGAGCCAAGGGTAACATCAATTTCTTTAACTTCACCGTTGCGCACAATGGTAAGGGTCACTTTAGTACCTGCCACTAGCGAGCCTACTTTAGCGCGAAGTTCGTTAAAGCCGGTTAGGTCGTTGCCATTAATTTTAGTAATAATGTCGCCTGCCA
>JBARZY010000090.1:0-8170 GCA_049650345.1 Glaciecola sp.
GTATTAGTATTTTTGCAGGCTCTGTGTATGGAAATGCCCAACATGTTGCAGATGAAGTGCACGATATGCTGAGCGCACAAGGCATTAGCAGTGAGGTGTTTAACGACCCAGATGAGTCTGATTTTACTGACGCCGAGGCCATATTGGTGATCACGTCCACCACCGGTCAAGGCGATGTGCCGCCTAATTTAGAGTTGGTATATTCAGATTTACGTGACAATTTCCCACTTATTACAGGTAAACCGTTTGCAGTAGCAGCGCTGGGCGACAGTAGTTATGGTGACAGTTATTGTGGCGGCGGAAAACAGTTTTACGAATTATTATCTGAGCTTCAGGGCAAGCCAGTAGCTGATATGTTTGAGGTTGATGCGATTGAAACCCTAGCGCCTGAAGATGAAGTGGTACCGTGGGTCAAATCTATCGTTACTGCCTTGTCGGCATAAGGTTTAATTAACCCGCTTGGTCAACTTCGACTAAAAATGCGCGAGAAAATTGCTCGCGCAGACTATTTGGTATTTGTCGTTTTTCAAAAGTCTTGGCATCTACCATCACATAGGTGGTAACTACCGTTGCCACTTTGTGTAATTCAGTGTTTTTCACCACGTAGCAATTTGTTGTTAAAGCAAATGACGTGTTGCCTATATGCGATGCAAACACTTGTAATTCAAGTACATCGTCAAAGCGTGCCGATGCAACCCAATCTATATGCAAACTTACCACTTGGTTGTCAAAACCTTGCTCTAGCAAGGCTTGATGGCTGCCAACTAGGGCTCTAATATATTCGGTTGCCCCAAGGTCGGCATAGTCCGCGTATCGTGCATTAAATACCACGTGCTGCGCATCGCACTCGCCATAGCGAACACGGATGCGCAAATTCACTTGATTGATAGCAGTGGCATCATTCATACAATAGGCAATGTGTACTTATTCAGCACCACGTAAAATTTCATTAATACCAACTTTTGCTTTAGTTTTGGCATCAACTCTTTTCACTATTATCGCAGCATAAAGGCTATATTTGCCGTCTTTGCTAGGCAAGCTACCCGGAACAACAACAGCACCCGCCGGTACGCGTCCATAGTGTACTTCGCCTGTTTCACGATCGTATATGCGGGTACTTTGACCAATATATACGCCCATAGAAATAACCGCGCCTTCTTCTACAATAACGCCTTCAACAATTTCAGAGCGAGCACCAATAAAGCAGTTGTCTTCAATGATGGTAGGACTGGCTTGCAGAGGTTCTAGTACACCACCAATACCCACACCGCCAGACAAGTGAACGTTTTTGCCTATTTGCGCACACGAGCCAACCGTTGCCCATGTATCTACCATCGTGCCATCGTCAACAAAGGCACCAATGTTTACATAGGAAGGCATTAGTACTACGTTTTTGCCAATAAAAGAGCCTGTACGCACAGTTGCCGGTGGTACAACACGCATACCTTCTCTAGCAAAACGAGCAGCATCATAGCCATCAAATTTAAGCGGTACTTTGTCATAAAAGGTAGATTCAGCGCCGGCGATAACTTTGTTGTCATTTAGTTTAAAGAAAAGTAGTACGGCTTTTTTTAACCACTCATTGACTTGCCAACCGTTGGCGGTTTTTTCAGCTACGCGTGCTTCACCACTGTTTAGTAATGCCATTGCTTGATTAACTGCAGCATGTATTTCTGGTGTTGCTGTGTCGGCGGTAAACGTATCTCGTGTTTCAAATGCGTGTTCTATAGTTGACGCTAGTGTATTCATATTGCGGTGTTCACTTCTGGTTGGTCTAGTTTCAGGGTTATTTGTTTTCTAATGAGTACTTGTTGTTCTTGGGTAAGGGCATTGCCTTCATCGTTACATACAATGAACACATCCTCTGCGCGCTCACCAATGGTCGATATCTTTGCCATTTTTAGGGTAATGTTTAAATCGACAAATAAGTGCCCAATACGCGCTAATAGGCCAGGCGCATCTAAAGCTTCAAGTTCGATTAATGTGCTGTTATCTTGAGATGAATAAAAACGCACCTTGGTGGGCACGTCAAGTTGTTTCATTCTGCGTGACATTTTCCTAGAGTTAGCATGCGAACGTCCGGGGCTGGTAAGCTGTTCGTGTATCGCTTCTACAAGGTTATTGATTGCGTTATTGTCAATCCGCATACCTTCGTGATTAAGGATGATCATGCTGTCGAACACATAACCTTTTGGCGTGACAGATATCTGTGCATCGTGAATCGAGCAGTTTCTGCTGTCTAACACTGAGGCAATTTGCGCAAATAAAGCAGGGCGGTCATGACAAAAAATCAGTAACTCGGTGCCAGCTTTAGATGTTTCGTTAGATGCCGCAACCAATATGTCTGCTTTGCCAATGGTCCCTGTATTTAATATACACTGGGTATGCCACGTAATTTGCTTGGATGAAAACCGAGCAAAATAGTCAGGGTTTAATTGATCCCAAAATACGCTGCAATCAGACTCCGAAATATTATCTTTTGCTAGAGATGCTAAGCTATTCGCCTTGTGCTCGGTTATGCGTTCGTTTAATGTCATTTGACACTGCAGGCCATTATCAAGGGCTTTTTGTGTCAACAAAAATAGTTCACGAAGCAACGATGCTTTCCAATCATTCCATAAGCTATGGTTGGTTGCTCTAATATCGGCAAGGGTAAGGCAATACAACATGTCTAAACGCTGTTGGCTTTTAACTTCCGAGGCAAACTCGCGAATAACATCGGGATCGTATATATCTCTGCGTTGAGCCACGACCGACATCAGCAAGTGATTTTTAACTAGCCATGCAATTAAATTAGTGTCACTGGTAGGGACGTTATGTTGGTCACAAAATTCTTGAACGTCTTTCTCGCCGAGAACAGAGTGGTCGCCACCACGGCCTTTTGCGATATCGTGAAAAATAGCCGCTATAAACAGTATATGCGGTTTATCATTGTTGTTGACAATGCGACTACAGCGCGGAAATTCTGCAGGCTCTGTGTAGTAGCGGCGCACGTGCTTAACTAATCTATGGGTGTGTTCGTCAACGGTGTAGGCATGGAATAAATCAAATTGCATCATGCCAACGATTTTGTCCCATTCAGGAATATAAGACTGCAAAATACCGTGCTTATACATCGTATCCCATCCTAAATCGAAAAAGTCTGGGTTGGATACAAGCTTTATAAAATAGTCTCTGCACTCTGGAATTTGATGGTAGTACGCTGATTGAAATTCTCGTCTAGCGTTGCGCAGTTGGCGAATACAGTCTGAAGTAATGCCTTTAATGCTTGGATATTCAGATAGCATATTCAAAAACTTCAAAATGCGTAGTGGAGATTCAAAACAATCATCTACCCTTGGAGACACATAACCGTCTTGGATACAAAATTTATCATCAATAATTTGTGTGTTTTTTACTTTGACGTTTAGAATATCTTGCGTAAACCGCAACATCAACATGCTGTTGAGCTCACTAACCCTGCGGACAATGCGAAACAAGTGTTTCATCATTTTTTCAACACCGGCTTTGCCGTCGCCAAATCCTAAGAGTTGGGCAACATCGGGCTGATAATCAAATAGTAGTCTGTTTTCGCTGCGTTTTGCTACAAGATGTAAAGCAAACCGGATTTGCCACAAATTCGAGCGACATTCTATTAGTTCAGCATGTTCAAGCTCGGTAAAGTAACCATGCCCAATAAGCGTCAATCCATCGTATTCATGAAAATGTTTCTTTGCTACCCAACCAATGGTTTGGATATCGCGTAAACACCCCGGATTTTCTTTAACGTTAGGCTCTAAGTTGTAAGAAGTATCGTTGAATTTTTTGTGACGAGTTTGTTGTTCGTCTAATTTGGCCAAAAAGAAATCTTTTGACGACCAAATATTACTGTAATTGACCTTCTTCACCAAGTCATCAAATAAGGCTTGGCTGCCACACAAATGCCTCGCTTCTACGAGGTTTGTAGCAATAGTAATATCGTCTTTGGCTAATTTAATGGTCTCTTTAACCGTGCGCACCGACTGACCAATTTCTAGCTTAATATCCCATAAAAATGTAATAAAGGTAGATACTCGGTCTTGTACATCACGCTTTAGTGAACTACTGCTTAGAATAAGTAGGTCAATATCCGAATAAGGCTGCATTTGACCACGACCGTAGCCACCTACTGCGCACAATGTTAAGCCTTTAATATTGTGCAAGTCTTGCAATTGCCACGCTTTGCACAATAAGGCGTCAGTGAAATTAGATCGGGCCACTACTAGCTCATCCACGGCTACTTCGTTGAAGTTAGTCGCTAGCCAGTCAAAACTGTCATTAACACATGCTTTAAACGCAGCAATGTCGTTTATTGACTCTATTTGTGAAAGTCGCTCAATTATGTTGTTTAAATTATACAAAAATGCAATTTCCTTGTTGGCATTCACGACTCATCTGTCAAAAATCTGAGAGTGCCTATTTGTCCAATAAGGGTATTACGAAACCAACCTTGCTTTACGCGTGGTTTATTATTTTAGGTATGGTTTCGTCATCTCTGTGTGTCAGTATTTCAACGCCTGTTTCCGTTACTAATAAGGTATGCTCCCATTGTGCACTCAAGCTTCTGTCTTTAGTCACAACGGTCCATTGGTCGGGTAATATTTTCGAATATCGCTTACCTGCGTTAATCATAGGCTCAATAGTAAAACACATACCCGGTAATATTTCGTCGCCGGTATTCGGTTGTCCATAATGTACTATTTGTGGGTCTTCATGGAAAACTGCGCCAATACCATGACCACAATATTCATGCACTACCGAGTAATTGTGTTGGTGTGCATGGGTTTGAATAACATGACCAATATCGCCTAATCGAGCACCGGGTTTTACTACCTCAATACCCTTATATAAACACTCTTGGGTAACGCGTATTAAGCGTTCAGCCAAAATACTGGGTTTACCTACCACGAACATTTTTGAGGTGTCACCGTGGTAACCGTCTTTGATTACGGTAACGTCAATATTGACTATGTCACCGTCTTTCAGTTTTTTGTCACTGGGGATGCCATGGCAAATAACGTGGTTTACCGAGGTACAAATAGATTTAGGGAAGGGTGGGCGACCATAATTAAGCGGCGCAGGAATGCCATCTTGCACGTTTACAATATAGTCGTGACACAATTGATTTAGTTGCTCGGTAGTCACACCTTTTATAACGTGTTCACCAATCATATTCAGTACTTGCGCAGCCAATTGTCCTGCGATGCGCATCTTCTCAATTTCTTCTGCTGTTTTAATAGTTGCTGCCAACGGTCAATACCCTTTTCTCAAATTCGCGCTTATTATTATATACTACGGCTGCTGTGACAATGTTTGATGCAAGTTATCTTGTTTGCATTGTAAATAGCCATTGATTACGCCTCAAACTTAGCACTTGGTGTTACTAAAACCTTGTTGCTAGCTCTCATTTATGATATAAAGCGCGCGCTGTTTTCAAATCACATATATTTGTACGTGTTTTGAGCAGTGAATACTTTAAAAATTCACACATATTTCGACACTGTTTCCGGGGTGTTGGGTGTTGCTTTTATCATTAACTTTGTAAACGCTTCACCTGATCGGTAATAGGGAAATATGGAGGCATAACCCCTACATTAGGAAATTAATACAATGGCAAACGTTTCAATGCGTGACATGCTTCACGCCGGTGTTCACTTTGGTCACCAAACCCGTTACTGGAATCCAAAAATGGCTCAGTTCATCTTTGGCGCACGTAACAAAGTTCATATCATCAACTTAGAAAAAACCGTACCTCTTTTCAACGATGCATTAAGCTTCTTATCAAGTGTCTCTGCTCGTAAAGGTAAAATTTTGTTTGTTGGCACTAAGCGTGCAGCGAGCGAGTCGGTAAAAGAAGCTGCGCAAAAATGTGGTCAATACTACGTGAACAAGCGTTGGTTAGGTGGCATGTTGACTAACTGGAAAACAGTTCGTCAATCAATCAACCGTTTGAAAGAGCTTGAAGTTCAAAGCGCAGATGGCACATTTGAGAAGCTAACGAAAAAAGAAGTGCTTTTATTACAACGTGAAATGAAAAAGCTTGAAAATAGCTTGGGCGGAATAAAAGACATGGGCGGCTTGCCTGATGTAATTTTTGTTATCGATGCCGATCACGAGCACATCGCAATTACAGAAGCGCGTAACCTTGGTATCCCAGTAGTAGGTGTTGTTGATACTAACTCAAACCCAGATGGTGTTGATTATATCATTCCAGGTAACGACGATGCGATCAGAGCTATCCAGCTTTACACTAACGCTGCGGCAGACTCAATTGCACAAGGTCGTAATCAAGACGCACCTGCTGCAACTGACGAATTTGTTGTAGACGGCGAATAATCGACCTGTACTTATATAAAGGAGACATTTGTCTCCTTTTTACTAAATTTTTTGTCATAAGGCTCTCAACGCCTTATGAATATTCAGAGGAATAACAAAATGGCAGTGACAGCAGCACTGGTAAAAGAACTTCGCGAGCGCACAGGCGCTGGCATGTTAGATTGTAAAAAAGCACTAGTTGAAACCGATGGCGACATTGAGCTAGCGATTGAAAACATGCGTAAATCTGGTCAAGCAAAAGCGGCTAAAAAAGCGGGTCGTATTGCAGCTGAAGGGGTAATTCTTACCGCTGTAAATGGCAACCGTGCAACCATGCTTGAAATCAATTGTGAAACTGACTTCGTGGCACGTGATGAAGGCTTCCTTGCATTTGGCAAAAAAGTATTAAACGTTGCTTCTGAAAACAACGCTAATGACATGGACGCGTTAAACGCATTAGAAATTGATGGCGTTTCAGTACAAGTCGCTCGCGACAACTTAGTTGCAAAGATTGGTGAAAACATTTCGCCTCGTCGCGTAATTAATGTTGAAGGAGACAACTTAGGTGCATACGTGCACGGTGGCCGTATTGGTGTTATTGCTATTTTAAATGGTGGCGACGAAGAGTTAGCTAAAGACATCGCTATGCATGTAGCAGCGGCTAATCCACAGTTTGTTAAGCCAACTGACGTACCTGCTGAAGTAGTTGAAAAAGAAAAAGAGATTCAAGTAGAAATTGCCATGAAAGAAGGCAAGCCTGCTGATATCGCCGAAAAAATGGTTTCTGGCCGCATGAAGAAATTCACTGGCGAAATTAGTCTTACTGGTCAACCGTTCATTAAAGAACCAAAAACATCTGTTGCAGACTTACTTAAGTCAAAGGGCGCTGATGTAATCAACTTTGTACGTTTCGAAGTGGGTGAAGGTATTGACAAGAAAACCGAAGACTTTGCAGCTGAAGTAGCAGCGCAAATGGAAGCGGCTAAAAAATAAACTGCGCTATAAATGCGTAGCATCGCCAACGTAAAATTACGTTTTGTGATGAAAAGTGTGTAAATACACATCAAAGCACCTAATATAGGTGCTTTTTTTTGCCTAAGATTTACAAATTATTAAAGCTACTTGCGCTATTTTCTATTAGAATATGCATCCAAGATTATGCACTGTGTATGATAATCTTGTTATTTGTTTTGAAGTAAATAACGACAGCACAGTTACATTTTGGCCAAACCTATAAGGATTGATACACATATGAGCGTCACACCTAAACCCGCATACCGTAGACTACTCTTAAAACTCAGTGGTGAAGCCCTAATGGGTGAAGAAAATTTTGGTATTGATGCCAAAGTACTTGACCGCATGGCTTTAGAAATCAAAGAATTGGTTGAACTTGGCATTGAAGTTGGCTTAGTGATTGGCGGCGGTAACTTGTTCCGAGGTGAAGGCCTTGCGAAAGCTGGTATGAACCGCGTTGTGGGCGATCATATGGGAATGCTTGCAACGGTCATGAATGGCTTAGCCATGCGCGATGCCTTACACCGAGCATTCGTTAATGCCAGATTGATGTCGGCAATTCCCCTAAATGGTGTGTGTGATTCATACAATTGGGCCGATGCCATTAGCATGCTCAAATCGGGAAAAGTGGTAATATTTTCTGCCGGTACCGGTAATCCGTTTTTCACTACCGACTCCGCCGCATGTCTACGAGGCATTGAAATTGAGGCCGATGTTGTATTGAAAGCAACAAAAGTTGATGGTGTATACGATTCTGACCCTGTTAAGAATCCTGATGCGGTATTGTTAAAGCATATCAGCTATCAAGAAGTGTTAGAAAAAG
>JBARZY010000091.1:0-12574 GCA_049650345.1 Glaciecola sp.
ACTGGCTTAGAGCTATTTTCAATAACCGACAATACTTCAGGTAACATAGGTGACAGGTCGCCACCAGAAAATTCAGAAATATCAGCGCCCGCACTGAATAATGGTAACTCGCTGGTAATAACAATTGCCTGAATGTTGTTATCAGCCAATGCGGCTTCCATAGCAGCAATAACCCCAACTCTTATGGCTTTTGAGAGCGCATTTACGGGTGCTCCAGCCATACTAATTACGCTTATGTTATCATTTGTTTGTTGGTTAACTACGCTCGACATATAAATTACCTATAGTTGATTGATAATAAAATGTTAAATCAAGTGACTCACTTGCACTAATTTATTGCTGTTATATTGCGGTATAAGCTTTTTTGATTATGAGTGCAGTACGAAAGGTTTACAGTAAATATTGTCTGAGATAATTATGATGAGTTATTCATTTAAATGATTGAGTTTGTATGAAATTTCACCTTATAATGTTAATCACATGTAAACAAAAATAATAATTACGATGAAAATACTAAAAACCCCATTACAAAGGTTTGATAATTTACCTGGTTATAGTTTTCAGGCTAATTATTGCGATGTTGGTCCAATTTTGGTGCATGACCAAAATGAACAAGCTCATCATTTTAATACGCTTAACATGCATTATGTTGATTATGGCGATAAACATGCACCGGTTGTACTCATGTTACATGGTGAACCTAGTTGGAGTTATTTGTATCGCGAAATGATTAATGATGCAGAAGCTGCCGGCTTTAGGGTTATCGCGCCTGATTTAATCGGCTTTGGAAAGTCAGATAAGTTCAACCAACAATCAGCTTACACCTATGCTAATCACCTTTTGTGGCTGACAGAATTTATTAAACGCCTAGGTTTGTGCAATATTCATTTGATATGTCAAGACTGGGGCGGATTACTTGGATTGAGAGTGCTTGCTGCCCAACCTGAGTGGTTTGCTTCATTAATAGTATCTAACACCATGTTACCCACAGGAGAACGTTCGCCATCGAAAGCTTTCATTGATTGGCAAGAGTATTCACAACAATCAAGTAGTTTTGATATTGGAAATATTCTCCAGGGTGCTACATGTAAAGATCTAATCGACGAAGTTATCGCGGCCTACAATGCGCCCTTTCCCGACGAAACATATAAAGCTGGTGCACGTAAGTTTCCATTACTTGTACCAACTAGTACCTCTGATCCAGAATCCACTAACAATAAAAATGCATGGGCAACACTCAGTAAATTAAGTCTACCGGTACTAACTTTGTTTAGTGATTGCGACCCAATTACTAAAGGTGGAGACAAAATATTTCAAAAACTCATGCCCGGATGCAAAGGTCAAGCCCACACTACATTGAAAAATGGAGGCCACTTTTTACAAGAAGATTGTGCCCATAACTTCATGCGTCATGCGCTGAAATTTATAAAAGGATTAAGCAATGGATGAATTACTCAACTTTTCAGAACAAACTGCCATTATTACAGGTGCCGGTAGCGGCTTCGGCAGATCCCTTGCATTAGCGCTAAACCAAAGAGGCTGTCAGTTGGTACTAAGCGATATTAACGAGAGCAGCTTACATGAAACACGGTCTTTGTTGCCTTATCAGCAAAATTGCGTTGTTTATACAAAAGATGTTGCAGACGAAAACGCGTCACTTGAATTAGTAGAATCAGCGCTTGCCCAGTATGGAAAGTTAACGATTGCCGTTAATAACGCAGGAATTGCACATAAGCAAGCGCCATCACACCAACTTACTAACGAGATGTTTGATAGCCAGTTTAACGTTAACGTGAAAGGCGTTGCATTTGGCATGAAATACCAAATACCTGCAATGCTAAAAAACAAAGGAGGACATATTCTTAATGTGAGTTCGTTAGCGGGTATTGGTGGCGCACCAAAAGGCGGGGCATATGCAGCCGCAAAACATGCAGTAGTCGGCCTTACCAGAACGGCTGCCGTTGAATACGGAAGATACAATGTCCGCACTAATGCAATATGCCCATTTTTTAGCCCTACCGATATCATGTCTATTGAAGGTTTATCAAGCCAAGAAGATAAACTAAAGCTTGGAGCCGGTAGCCCTATGAAACGCATTAGTACAGTCGATGAAATCGTAAATGTGATGGTATTAATGCTCTCACCTGGCAATTCGTTTATGAATGGACAAACCATTGCGGTAGATGGTGGTGTTACTGCCTGGTAAATACTAGATATAAAACATTAGGTTACAAATTTTAGGTATTTCTTTAAATACGCGAGTATTGCCAAAGCATCTTTGTGAAGTAGTGTTCTAATGTATATTTTCTGAACTGTTTTAGTTCGGAGAGTAGCATGTTGAAACGTTTACTTATTAGTACCCCCCTTTTAGTGGCAAGCCTAGTTGCTTCACCCGCTAACGCGGCTATAGAAGATTCATTGGCCAACATATGTGCCATCGTTAAAGCTGACGATAAAAACGAATTACGCAAAAAAATAAAGTCTGTGCGTTCAGATTATTCGTTGAAGCTTAAAGATTATTACTCAGGTATAAGCTGTGGCGGAAAAAGCCTTATTCGAGTGGCCATATTGAACAATGCGGTCGCCGCAGGGACTTTGTTGGTTAAAAAGATGCCAAAAAAGCATTTATCATCCCCCGAGAAAGATGGAAAGACACTTCAAGCGTGGATTACTGAACAAGGTCTTGCCGAAAACGAAGTCGCTAAAGTCGTTTCAGACCGAATTTAGTCGTTCATCACCTAGTTGATAACCAGTTCAACATGGTAGGCAAAGGCAACTTTGCCCTTTTAGTGACCACCCTTGGGTGGTCACTTTTTTATATCCGTTTTACCAATAACATCTTGCTAAAACAGTTACGGCACTAATACAACTTTTCCTTTCACTGTACGAGACGTGACTTTATTAATTGCATCAACAGCCTTGTTTAGTGGAAAGCGCTCATCGATAACCACTTTAACTTTTGCCTCACCATACCATGCCATCAATTCTTGCATATTCTGCACAAAATCTTTTGGTTGATGCTGTACAAACGACCCCCAAAATACGCCTATTACTGAAAAACCTTTTACCAATGCCAAGTTAATAGGAAATTTTGGTATTTCCCCCCCTGCAAAACCAATCACCAACAAACGGCCATTCCAAGCCATGACTCGCGTGCATGCATGGAAGGTATCGCCACCCACACACTCATACACTACGTCAACGCCTTTGCCCTTGGTAAGACTTTTTACCGTATCTTTTAAGTCTTGATGTGTGTAATTGATGGTAATGTCGGCGCCGTTTTGTTTAGCAACTTGACATTTTTCGTCAGTAGAACACACCGCAATAACGGTTGCCCCCATTGCTTTGCCTATTTGCACAGCAGCTAATCCTGTTCCCCCTGCAGCACCCGTTACCAACAAGGTTTCACCGGCTTGAATATGAGCTCGTTGCTTTAAGGCATGATGCGCAGTTGCATGGGCGGTAACCAAGCCAGCAGCCTCGTCTAACGGAATATTGTCAGGGATTGGCATGACATGGTTCATCGGCACAGCCACTTTTTCAGCGTAGCCTCCCAACTGGCATATACCAATGACTTTCATACCTATTTTTAGATGTGGCACATCATCACCAATTTGGCTCACTACTCCTGCAATTTCACTACCAGGAATGAAAGGTAAGTCAGGTTTCATTTGGTACAGACCCTGCACCAATAAACTGTCAGGGAAATTCACCCCAGCAGCGGCAATATCAACCACCACTTGACTTTTTCCTGCAACTGGATCAGGCACGCTTTCAAATGACAACTGTTCAACAGGTGCGAATTCATTACAAACAATCGCTTTCATACTTTATCCTCTATTTTGCTTGCTGAACTACTTGTTAGATTGCACGACTAAGTTTTTCCCTAATTGCATCATGTGTACTTGATCGGGTCCGTCAGCTAAGCGAATTGTGCGTGCGTAAGCTAAAGTAGCCGATAGTACAGTGTCTTGAGACGTACCTGCTGCACCGTGAATTTGAATGGCCTCGTCAATAACCTCACAGGCCATTTTCGGCGCCACAATTTTTATAGCGGCAATAATGTTTTTGGCAACTTTATTGCCATATTTATCCATGTGATCAGCCGCTTTTAACGTCAACAGACGAGCTTGTTCAATTTTGCAGTACATTTGAGCAATACTCTCGCGCACCGACTGTTGTTTACTTAATGGTTGCCCAAAAGCAATTCTGTCTTCAACCCGTTTACAAGTTAAATCAAGCGCACGTTGCGCACAGCCAATAAGACGCATGCAATGGTGAATACGGCCTGGACCTAAACGACCTTGAGCCACTTCAAACCCGCGACCCGCACCTAAAATTAGATTCTCTTTAGGCACTTTAACATTGTCAAACAATACTTCGGCGTGACCAACAGGCTCGTCTAAATAACCCATAGCTGACATGGGACGAACCACTGTTACGCCTGCAGTATCCATAGGTACAAGTATTTGCGATTGCTGAGAATGACGAGGTGCACTTGGGTCAGTTTTACCCATCACTATCATAATTTGGCAATTCTTATTCATTGCCCCACTGGTATACCATTTGCGGCCATTCACTACATAATGATCGCCTTCTTCTTGAATACTCGTTTCAATATTGGTTGCATCAGAAGAAGCTACTTCAGGCTCGGTCATGGCAAATGCCGAACGGAGTTCGCCATTAAGTAACGGCTCTAACCATTTTGCTTGCTGTTCTTTAGTACCGTATTTTGAAAGCACTTCCATATTGCCAGTATCAGGCGCGCTGCAGTTAAATACCTCTGAACTCCACAACACACGCCCCATTATTTCACATAATGGCGCATACTCTAAATTACTTAAACCTGCGCCATAAGGTAGGTATTCTTTAGGTAGAAACAGATTCCAAAGGCCTTGGGCCTTGGCTTTTGCTTTTAAGTCATGCATCAATTGTGGTGTTTTCCACATATCATCGCTTTGCGAAATTAATGCGTGGTAGTGATGCTCAACAGGATAAATCTCTTGTTCCATAAATGCAGACAGTTTGTCCATTAGCTCTTTTGTTTTTGCGCTATGATCAAAATCCATCATAGTCTCCTTATTTGTTAGCTGTAGGTAATTTTATTAAGGTGTTCAGGCGTATCTAAATGAGAGACATTGTTGAATGTACTCAATTGAAAGCCTTTTTTATTAAAAAAGTATTGATTGACACTGGTATTACGAATTTGTAAATTAAATGCAATAGCTTGTTCTACCGAACTGTTAAGTATTTGCATTAGAAATACTGCCATTGCACCACCAGAGCTAACCACCATTACATTGCTATGTTGACTATTAGCTATCGCCGCAGCGCCTGTTTTAACCCGTGACACAAAATGTTGCCATGACTCACCCGTATAGTCCTTTAAACTATTAGTAGACCACGCCAACATCGCGCTTCTTAGTACTTTATACCAATCGCTGCGGGGCGCATTAGCCTTAGGTTGCAGATGTGGATGAGTGCCTAAATAACTGCGCACTATGGCATCAAAATCGAATTCATCCCAACTATTGTCAGTGCTGGTAGCACAATTGCCAAGTGAGTGAATGATGCCTTCAGCGGTTTGTTTATGGCGCTTCATGTCACCCGTAATGATGTGATCAGGTTGATAGCCACAGGATTTAAGGTGTGCTCCAAGTATCTTTGATTGTTCGTGACCAAGTTCACTAAGGTTATCGTAGTCTTGTGCACCAAACGATGCTTGAGCGTGACGCACTATGGTTAACTGAGCCATGATATTTACTCTTTTAAATTGTTAATACGAGGTTAACGTTTTTGACTCTATAAAGGTAATTAATAGTTTTTATATAGTGCTATTAGTCCCAAAGATGAAAAAGCTTAATACAGATCAAAGTAAGGCCTTGCTTGTTGCCATACAATGCCGGCAAGTAAACACAAAGGCGATAATAAACAATGAAAGTGTCTGACTTTTTTGATAAAACCATGCTTGATAAATATAATACAGCTGGCCCTAGATATACTTCATATCCTACAGCAGTAGCGTTTTCGGATACTTTCAAAGAAGAAGATTTTAGTCAAGCATTCGAAGCAACGCGCGATACACATAACAATAGCTTATCGCTGTATTTACACATCCCTTTTTGTCATTCTCTTTGTTATTACTGTGGCTGCAACAAAATAGTAACCCGCAACCAAGACAAGATTGAAAAATACTTAAGCTATTTGAAAAAAGAGATACAACAAAGAGCCAGTATGTTTTCAACAAGTGTTGTGAATCAAATTCATTTTGGTGGCGGCACGCCTAGTTTTTTATCAGGCGCACAATTACACGATCTACTGCAATACATTGAACAACACTTTAGCCTTGCAACTAATTGCGAGAAGAGCATAGAGCTTGACCCAAGAAAGTTAGATGAAAACTATATTGATGAACTTTCAAATATGGGATTTACTCGCCTAAGTATAGGTGTGCAAGATGTGAATAAATCGGTACAAGAAAAGATAAATCGGGTGCAAAGTACTCGCCTTATCAAAGCACTTATTAAACGCGCAAAACTTCGTGGTTTTGCCTCCGTTAATATTGATCTTATATATGGCCTCCCTGGGCAATCAGAAAAGTCCTTACTTGAAACCCTAGCCCAAGTAAAAATAATGGATCCAGACCGCATTTCATTATTTAGTTATGCCCATATGCCGCAATTATTTCCTGCTCAGCGAAAAATTAAGGACCATTGGCTACCATCGCCGGATACAAAATTCCATTTATTTCGTTTGTGCATAAAAACTCTGAATGATATTGGCTATGACTATATTGGTATGGATCATTTTGCCAAACCCGAAGATGAGTTGAGTATTGCTGCTAAAAACGCCACCTTGTCACGCAACTTTCAAGGCTATACTACCGACCAAGCGAATACATTGTTAGGCTTGGGTGTTTCGTCTATCAGTAATTTAGGTAATGCCTATGCGCAAAACTACAAAAAGCTGAGTGACTACTATCACGCAATCGACAACACCGGTCTTGCGCTCGAAAAAGGGCTGAGATTACACGATGAAGACATAATTCACCGAGCAATTATCCATCAACTGATGTGTAATTTTACCGTTGATAAAGCCACTTTCTCGCAACAATACCACATAGAATTTGATGAATACTTTGCCGATTCCCTCAACCAATTAGCTCCATTTGAAAATGATAATTTGCTCAGCAATACGCCTATAAGCATTACAATTCACCCTCGTGGTCGCTTGTTGGTTCGTAACATTTGCATGAGTTTTGACCAGTATTTACAAAAACCAATGCATCAACTGCGATACAGCCGAGTGATATAACATACACATATATTATATGGGTGAACCGGGAGGCATTGGCTTAATAATAACTGACATAGGCCATGTTTGGTGCTGCCAGTAATATACAATGTGCTTCAATAACACGCGGTTATTTAGGATGCGCTTATGTTTATTAAGCCATGCCTCGTAATTAACCAATACTTTTTGCAAGCTCAACTTCAGTTCGGGCGCAAGTTCCTCATTACTAAGTAAATCAAAATAGATTGATAATGCGACGTGTTTGATACGCTGCTGCAAGGCATCGTTATCGTTCACCCGTATTAACTGGGTAAACATGTTTTCAACGACTTGTTGAGGCGACGGCACACTTTTGTCTTGCTGATGTTGATATGACAAACGATTAAGACGCTCTGGCTGCAATAAAATGTTGAGGGAATAAGCAGAAATAGACTCTGCGGCCGTAATTGGGTCAAACGCCACGCCTGCCCTGCTTGGCATACTTTCGCGAGTTCGCTCGCTACCATACGCCTTCGGCGGGATCATTGTTATAATGGCGTCGGGAAGCCGCAAGTATGACGCACTTGCGCTATGCAGTAGCTTGTCTAGAGCCTGATGTTGGACTTTCCCATTTACATGACGCACCTTGGCTTGTTGCATACGCTCTTTTACTGAATAGGTATAGTGCATCCCTGATATTTGTTTTACCAAAGCGTCTAGTTGATATCGATGTGAATAATACAGTGGCACTAAACGCTGCTCTAAGTCAGAAAAATAATGCTTGTTCGGCAACGCATCTGCGTCAAAGTGCTTTAGGGCATGCGCCCGAACTTCAGTTACACGAGCAAACTCAGCAATGGCATCACTGCCATTATCCCACAAGTGACCAGATGCTGATGCGCGTTTAGGAATGCGTGAATCTGGATCAGATTTGTATAATAATCCTTTTTGCTGAATGCTAGATACTAACTGGTCTAACGCTTGACGTTCCTTGCTTGGCTCAGCAAAGTCAGAATAACCGTACGCAACAACGTATTTATCCCATTCACCCATACCTGTTGAATACGCCTCTGATAAATCAATTTTCCGTTGCTTCAGCTGAATATATGGATGCGGGTAATCCATTACCGATGCCCTGTTATTTTCGCTAGCAGCAAAATTATGGGCAATACCTAAGGTATGACCCACCTCGTGTGCCGATAACTGTTTAATACGATTTAAGGCTAACTCAAGCTCTTGGTCAGTACTTGGGTTATCGTTTGTATATGGTTGGGTAAAGCTAGTGGCGATCAAGAAATCTTGTCGTACTCGCAAACTGCCTAAGGTAACGTGGCCCTTTAAAATTTCGCCCGTTAAAGGATTAACGACCGAGCTACCATATGACCACCCGCGAGTAGCGCGATGCACCCATTGGATAACATTGTAGCGCACGTCCATAGGATCAGCGCCATCAGGCAATATTTTCACTTGAAACGCGTTATCATACCCTACGGCTTCGAATGCCTCATTCCACCACAAAGCGCCTTCTTTTAAAGCTGACATCACAGGTTCTGGGATACCGGGGTCTAAATAATACACAATAGGATCTACTGCTTCACTGCGAGGCTGTTTAGGGTACTTTTTGTGTAATCGATGTCGCGGGATATACTTTTGTTCTATCTCCTGATCAATAGCAACGGAATAATCCATAAAACTATGTTTCCAATAGCCAGAATGAGGATGAAACGCTCGAGGCGTGTAATTGTTGTCGGGCATGGCAATAAAAGAGTGATGAAGGTGGACCGACACACTCTTCGCATCGGGTGTCACATCTTGAATATATTGACCACTGGGTGTGCCAGAAAATGTTACCAAAGCTTCTAATTCGGTATTATACGGGAATGCTTTAGTCCGTGGTAAATACACACCCGAACGTTGTCGGTCAATACTGTAACCGCCCTGATTAGTGCGGCTTAAACGCTGACTAATATTATGTATATCACTGCTTAAAAATGGGGTGTAATTAATGAACATGTACTCTGTATTTTCATGCTTAATATCAAAACCCGCAATCACAGAATGCGCAAAAGCTTCATCTATGCTTTTGCGCTCAGCAGCGTTATTACTAGATGCTCTGAACTTGGTGTTATGTTGTTTTAACAATAGTTTATTGCCAAATCGTTCAAAACTGACCATGCGAGTGGTGCCTAACTGGCCTCGATCTAGGCCAATATCATTTGACCCGATACCATGGGGTAAGCTACTTTGAAATAGTAGCGGTTTACTAAGCTGTAAATGCTTGATTCGCAAGTACACATCGCCAGTTTTGTGGTTGTAACTAATGCTTATTAGACCTTCTTGGTCGACGGTATCAATAAGTTCATTTGGCTTGTTAGTGGTAGGTGTTTCTAATGCCATACCTTGAAAACTTAGGAACTGAGATATGCAGAGCACACACGCTAAAACGAATACTGACTTAAACAACTCAATTCCCCTTATTAATTAAAATCTTGATCTACATCACAACCCAACATTGATATATCCCTACAATAAACTAGTCTTAAGCTAAAATACAATTGTTGTTAACACAGCCTACGGGCACTACTATTTCGAGGCAGTATGCATGTCACCGTCGCAAAATAACGTCCTTCAATACCGTCGTAATCAGCCTACGTTAAATTTAGTGCTAGATACCAAAAATACGGTTGGCGTAAGCGACAGGCCCATTTTTGGGGTTAATGTAACCATTAAAGAAAGCGTACTAAACACATTGGGTAAGCCAATTGGGAAAGGCGAAGTTATTGGCTGGGTCGATTATATTGACGTCAACCAATTTGGCTGTTTTACCAATGACCAACATTATACCTGTGCAAGTGATTTTCTGCATACCGAACAGAATCAACTCATTGTGAATAAGCCTATTGTTATACATACGCTAGATTATAATATGAACAACAGCAAAGCTTTGTTTTCGTTTTCACCCGCTTAGCAAACTTTATTAACAGACCCTTTATTTACAATAAAACACAAAAGTACTCTAATTCAGTCGTTTATCGATGCCGCTAATTCTGTCTATGCTGTAATTGATAGCACTACTTAAGGTTTTCTCATTAGTATAAATGTGAACATGTTTTTTTGCCCTTGTCACTGCAGTATAAACCAGTTCTTTTGTAAGAAACGATTGATTAATAGGCGGAAGCAGTATGTGCACTGACTCATACTCTGAGCCTTGCGTTTTATGAATGGTCATTGCGTAGTTGGCTTGGTTAAGCGGTAAACTATAAATTGGCACTTGTTTGAATTGGTTGTTGGTATGTTTGAAAAAGACCACTAATTTGCCGCTTTCGTTTGGCCAAACAATACCAATATCACCGTTGTACAAGCCCTGTTGGTAATCATTTTGTAAGATCATGATTGGCTTACCTACATAATAAGTGGTAGAAGCTGTATAACGCAAATGTTGCTTTACACGCGTCTCAAGCAAGCTATTAATATTTTGCACACCGAAAGGGGTATGCTTAAACGGCGTTAACAAACCATAGCTTGTCATGTGGTCAAAAGCTTGTTCAACCGAGGCACACTTACTTAATATTTTAAAATGGGGCCATACCACTTGATCAATTAAATGTATAAAAGCCGTCTCGTTATCCCAGTAATTGTCTTGCAAAAGCACTACTGATTGGTTGTCAACTGCATCTAGGGCTTGCTCAAGATTACTAGTTAATATTGCATTCGCAAACTGTAAAATACCGTCAACACTGCGCATTGACGCAAACAGCTTGTTAACATAACTGAAGCTATTTTCACGAACAGTAAGCAACTGAGATAAATTCGGAGCCTCGCATAAACTAGGTAGTAACTGTTGTAATACGCTAAAGCGCCGTTTACTTATATCTGCAAGCCGATGATTGACTAAATCAGCCAACAAGCTGCCGCTTTCAACCGAGGGTAATTGATTAGCGTCACCAATTAAAATCAATGTACAATCATCATGTAAAGACGACATGAGTTTGTACATCAAACTAATATCTACCATTGACGCTTCATCAACTAACACCACTTTGTGTGGCAACTTTTGGTCTTGGTTAAATCGAGCGGTGCCCGTTTGAGGATCTATTTTAAGTAATCGATGAAGCGTTTTTGGCGATAAGGTTGTAAGGGATTCACAACTTTTCTTTACCAAAGGCACCCTCGCGCTAGCGCTTAATTTGTTTAACTCACTATGTAAGCTTTCGCTAAGTCGATTTGCAGCTTTTCCTGTTGGAGCAACAAGCGCAATACCATGACTATCAATATTGAACAAACACTGAAGCATTACCACCAAGCGTGTCACTGTATAGGTTTTACCCGTTCCCGCACCACCCGTAATAATTGAAAAGCGATTACATATCGTATTCACTAATGCCAGTTGTTGAGCGTCTAGTTGGCCATTGTCAAACGCATGCTGTGTAAACAAGTCAGACATCACTTGTGAATATTCTGCGTGTTTTTGCTCAATAATTATGCGCTCGAGTTCCTGATTATTTACCCTTTGTTGAATAAAGTCACACACATAACACTCATAAAAATAACTGCGTTTGGTGTACAAATAATCGTTCTCTAACATAATGTGCACTGGCTGCTTGCAATCATTGTTGGCGTTTTGTAATACAAAAATCGCCTCTAATATGATGTCCTTGGTCGTACCAACATCACCAAATGTGTAGCCTTTTTTTATATCGTTATCACTATCTTGACTTGCAAACCAAGTATTATTGTCAAGCTGACTTAGGTGTACACACACACTTGAGTTGCGTTGGGCATATGATAACGCCAGTACAACATGGAACAACACTGATAGGGCGTTAGCTGATATTGTCTTAGTACAAGCAACTGCTTGTTCGGATGTGGCGCTATACTGTATTGCATAACAATAATCAGACACCACCTGCTGCGCTAAGAAAAAATCTATCGGTTCGATGTCTGCTAATGCTGCACAACATTCATTACTTGTGGCATAGGGCAAATTATATAATGACGAAAAGAGAGTCATAACAAATCCGTTGCGTTAGCGTTGGTCGCATTGGCAAAAACATCATCTAATGCCTGCAATATATCGTTACTCGGCATATCAAAGAAAACCCCACTTTGCGCCTCATGTTCGCGCATGCCGCGCATATAGAAGTAGTACACACCACCAAAATGTTCTTCGGCATTATAATCAGGGATTTTTGTGTGTAGATATCGTCGCGTGGCCACGCTATATATTAAAAATTGTAGGTCATATTGGTGCGACATGATGTCTTTTACAATGAGCGTTTCGGTATAGTTAGCCGTAGAATCA
>JBARZY010000092.1:0-2005 GCA_049650345.1 Glaciecola sp.
GCTCTGCCCGCTACTGCTTTGGCGGTAATGAGCTTGCGGCTGATGAGCTGTTAAAATCATACAACATAACCAAAAAGCCGCAATAGCGGCTATAACCACGAATTGTAAGGGTTGCCATTGATAAGCATATCGTCAATGGCATCCATTAGCGTATCATATTGGTCATCAAAGCCAGTTTCTTGATCCATTAACACACCCACCGTAACAGCATCCAATTCAGTTAAGAATGGTAACACCCAATCAGTAGGGAAAGCATCTGACCCATCAAAGAATTTAGTATTAGCAATCCTCTCACCATCAGCATCATGCGTATGAGGCACAAACACCTTGCCTGATTTTATTTGCGGTTGACAGTTACCATGCCTAACAAACTTATTCTGATTATTTCCGCGTGGTACAGGGTTGACTATTACATCACGCTGTCTTTCCTGCAATGTGGCTATCAAACCTTGACCCGCTTGTTTGTCTTCTATGTTCATGTATCTAAGTGTTAAGCGTTGCGTATCTGGCGCTAAATCTTTCCATCTATTCCATAGCGATACAGCCTCAGTTAAAAGCTCGTCAGGCAACCATTTACCGCGCCTAACCTCAAGCACGTACATATTACCATCTTGACCCATGCCGCACAGCGTAAACACCGTGTAATCGTTTCTGTCTGTTATTTTGCCTGAGTTCGTATCAACATAAAACGCCATCCATTCCAGCCATGGCAATTCTGTGTATCTACCAAGCCAAGCTGTATCAACTAAGCCGCCTGACATTGTGATAGGTGCTTGCATGTACTGAGACATGAACGTGTATTCGTCACGCTCCCACAATTCAATTAGCTGGTCTATATGCTCCATTTCAGGCCAGTACGACCAATGCTTTACGCCGTTAATCTCACGACAGTCAGAATCTTTGATGCACTCCCAACATTGTGAAGCAATATCCTGCGGCAAGGTTGATAAGTAATCTTCTGTAATTAATGCGGGGATTGATACTAATTCGAATTTAACACCAAGATTACCGGCAGTACAAAAGCCTATAGTATCGTCTTTGTGCAGCCTTTGCTGAATTATAAAGAATGGCGTTGGATGCTCTTTTGACTTATCGCCACGGCGTGAGCGCACAGTGTTTGTAAGCTTTCTGTGATGAGCTTCACGCTTAGTTGAGCTAAAGCAATCCTCTGGCTTTAGTGCATCATCGAGATTGATTGAGCCACTAAACTTAGGGCCATAATAACCACCACGACCACCTGTAATTTGACCGCCCATTGCCCTTGATACTGTCTCACCCTTAACCTTGCCTTTTGCGTCAACTATCTGCCATTCTTCCGCTTGATTAACGCCAAACGTACACGGCCAAAATTCTTGATATTCTTTGCTATTGATTATGTCGCGCGTTCTACGGCTATTACGCTTGGTTAGCGAGTCGGCAAAGGATAGGTTTAAGTTTCTAAACTTATCAAGCACACCAATTTGCACAAGCATGTTTGTGTATGCTGGTAAGTGTATACTCATAAGCTCAGTTTTAGTTCCGCCTGGTGGGATTGAAATTGCTAGATTTATAGACTTATCACCTTTAACCGCATTATCAACGGTTGAGGCTATCCACTTGTGATGCCAATTAACTAAAAGCTTTTCGCCCTGCAAGGTTTCAAACCACAAACGAGTGAAGTTCAAGAATGAACGCTCACTCGCCTCTTTAATGGCAACCTTTTCAGGAAAGGTTAAATCTTCCCACTCTTTCATTAATCTAGATCGTTATATTCAGATTTTAAAAGCTCTTGCGCTTTCTGATAGTCTTGCGGGTTGTGTGCAACATTGTGTACAACTCCGCTATGTTCAACGCCTTGCTTAACGCCGTACTTCTTGGGTGACATTCTTTCCATTACCCATTTACGAGTATCAACACGCAATCTAGAGCGCTGAACGTACTCTGAGTTCATACGCTCGCCGTTAGGCCCTTCAATTGTGTCATGCTCTGAATCATCAGCAATATCAATGATGTCATCAGCGTAATG
>JBARZY010000093.1:0-2425 GCA_049650345.1 Glaciecola sp.
GAAACGGTAGCACCTTGGACACTAAATGCAGCATCAGGCGCAGGGGCGGTTGTTTCAACATTAGATGACATGATCAAATATACGCAACATGTAATGGCCGAGGTAAAAAATGATACTGCACTTGCCAGAACCCTATTTACACCGTACACCAACATGTCGGCCTGCTGCGAACAAGCCCTTGGATGGATACTATTAAAAGATAAAAAAGGCAAAACGTATGCATGGCATAACGGTATGACAGGCGGCTTTAGTGCATTTATGGGGTTTTACCTAGATGGTTCTCGTGCCATAGTAATGCTCAATAACCAAGTCTCTAGTTTTGATAACAAGGCGCATGCTTTATTAGCGAACGAAATAGACCTAACCCAAATTTAATGCATTCAAAGTACTTCCATTATTATCAAATTATCGCCTGGCTAGCGGTGTATACCGTTATTGTGGGCACTATTCACCTGTCTAGGGGTGTGTCTCAATATGAATGGTATTTTGCCGCTGCACTTATAGGTACCACCGCACTTTATTCATACTTTATTCGCTTCGTTTTTGTTCGGCATCTTAAAGACCGAGCCATATTTCTTCAGATCATATATCTGCTACTGCAATCGATTATTGGCGCTGCAATAGGTGCACTAACGATGGTAGTCTGCATTCTTGCATTTAGTTATTTTAAGTTTATTCCCACTATACCTAGCGACAGTATCGCTTTTGCGGTAAACACAATGTTTTGGGGCAATTGGTACAACATGTTCAGCGCCTTGGTGTTTTGGTCTAGTATTTACCTCTTAATGGTAAAGATGCGCCAGCTTTACGCAACCAAAGAAGCCCTTGCCAGTAGCCAGTTAGATGTCTTATCGCAACAGTTAAACCCGCATTTTCTATTCAATACCTTAAATAACATTCGTGCCAGTATTTTAGAAGACCCAAATAAGGCTCGCGATGCGCTTGCGCAACTCTCAGATATGTTGCGCTACACTTTAGTAAAACACAAACAAGCGAAAGTTGTGTTAAGTGAAGAGTTGACTGTAGTGGAAGAGTTCATTGCCTTATGCAAAATTCAGTATGAGAATCGTTTGCAGTTTCATACACAGATAGACAGTAGTGCAGCTTCAGTATTGATACCCAGAATGCTATTGCAACTGTGTGTTGAAAACGCCATTAAACATGGCATCAGTAAACTTAAAGACGGTGGTGAAGTGCGGCTGCATGTTGCTGTTAATGCGCTTGACTACGTTGATATTAAAATAAGTAACCCGGTACCCAAGGCCAGAATACCAGTACAAGATGACCAATTAAATGCTGGCGTGGGCTTAAAGAACATAAAACAACGTATGGCATTGTTGTACGGAGAGCGGCCAGTGGTAAAGCCTTCACTCAACTTTAGCATCACCAACAATATTGCTACAGTGGTTATTGTGTTGCCACTAGAATATGCACAACCCCCGTTTAGTACCACTGAAATTGATAAGGAAACAGCATAATGCGAGTCGCTATTGTTGATGATAGCCGCTTAGCGCGGGTTGAGTTAAAGCAACAACTCAGCGACATTGAACATATTGACATAGTGGCTGAAGCCGGCAGCGTTAGCGAGGCTATTAGCATACTTGCTCAGCATAATATTGACCTACTACTGCTTGATATTGATTTACCAGACGGTGATGGTTTTGATGTATTGCAAGGCGCTGAACACGTTCCTCAAGTAATATTCGTGACGGCATTCAATGAATACGCCATTAAATCATTTGAATACAACGCCCTTGATTACTTAATGAAACCCGTGAGAAAAGAGCGCCTGATACAATCACTGAACAAGGTAAGGCCTGCTGTAAGTGAAGCGTTACGTCCTGACAGACGTATTTTTATCAAAGACAAAGACCGCTGCTATTTTGTTAGCGTAGACGACATTCACGGGTTTGAAGCCTTAGGTAATTATACGATTGTGCATTTGGCAACAGCATCACCTAGTGTGTATAAACCCATTGGCGCCATTTTTGACAGGCTTGATAAGTCATTATTTTTTAAAGCAAGCAGAAGCTGGGTGATAAACTCACACTTTATTCAAAATATTGATGCGCTGGAAAACGGCACCTTTGCTGTTACCTTGGCGAACCATAAAACAGTAATGATCTCAAAACGGCAAGCTGCTGAGTTTAAGCGGAATTGGGCACTGTAATAGAATGATTTAGCGCCCATACATGCGACGCTAAATCTACTTAGTTTCAGCTGGCTTTTTGTTATGAAACTAAAATACGTGGTCCAGCTTGTACCAATGCTTTGCCCTGTTCATTGTCAGTGAATTTCTCGAAATTATCCACAAATAAACTGGCGAGATCTTCTGCCTTTTGCTGCCATTCATTTTCATCTGCATACGTTGCGCGAGGATCAAGTATATTTGACGCAACATTAGGCAACTGCGTAGGAATATCTA
>JBARZY010000094.1:0-24716 GCA_049650345.1 Glaciecola sp.
TACCGCAGAAGGCGAACCGTTTAGCATGGAAGAAATGCACGAAATGCTTGAGCTGGCGCGCATTGGTATTACAGAGCTGTTTGAAATTCAGCGCACAGCGTTAAGCTAACGGTTAACTCAACTTATTATATAGGGTAAAACATGCAAGATTATAAACGTGAATTTGTGGCGTTTGCTATACAGCGCAAAGTGCTACGTTTTGGTGAGTTTACACTTAAATCGGCCAGAACCAGTCCATATTTCTTCAATGCGGGTTTGTTTAATACAGGTGCCGATTTAGCTAAGTTGGGCCGCTTTTATGCCGCAGCTTTGGTGGCTGAAGGGGTGGAATACGATGTGTTGTTTGGCCCGGCATATAAGGGCATTCCGGTAGCAACAGCTACGGCCATTGCGCTGGCGAATAACCATGGTGAAGATGTGCCATATTGCTTTAACCGCAAAGAAGCCAAAACCCATGGTGAAGGTGGAAGTTTAGTGGGAAGTGCCCTCAATGGCCGCATTATGTTGGTTGATGACGTAATTACTGCGGGCACGGCTATTCGTGAATCGATGGATATTATTCATGCTAACAATGCCAGTTTGGCCGGTGTGCTTATTGCGCTAGACCGTCAAGAAAAAGGCCAAGGCGAGCTTAGTGCCATTCAAGAAGTTGAGCGTGATTTTAGCACTAAAGTGTTTTCAATTGTGACCTTAGCCGACGTAGTGGAATATTTGTCTACCCATCAAGACAACAACCATGCGATTGAATCAATTAATCGTTATCGCGAAAAATACGGTGTGTAATTAAGCGGTATGACTAACGCGCAAGGTGATTTTGACAATGCCAACCATCAGCTAGACGCTTTGGGCCTGCGATGCCCCGAGCCGGTGATGATGGTGCGTTTGCAGGTACGCAAAATGCAAGAGGGTGAAACCTTAACCATTATTGCCGACGACCCAGCAACCACGCGCGATGTGCCTAGCTTTTGTCGCTTTATGCAGCATACCTTGTTGGCCAGCGACACTTCGCAATTGCCATACAAATACCTCATAAAAAAAGGGCTTTAAGGCCCTTTTTTATGTTTTGTTGTTTACTCAGGTTTTATAAACTTAAGTGTCCAGCGGTCGGTGTTGCCACGTACGCTTTTAGCGCCCACTTCGTATTCTAATTCATCGTCCTCACGATAATGCAGTGTAGAGTAATCGACTAACTCAAAGCCTGCGGCTTGTATTTCTTTAATGGCTTTTACGGGGTCAATGCGGCGGCGATTGCTGCTGTTCATTGGCTCCATGTGTCGGGCGGTATGATCTACCACGCCATATACGCCGCCCGGTTTTAGGGCATCAAACGCCAATTTATTCATAAGTGCGCGGCCGTCGTCACTGAAGTTGTGATAGTTGCGAAAGGTCAACACCATGTCTACATCGTTTACACCTAAGGTGCTGGCTTCAATATCGTAAAAGCGCTGGCCAGCCGGGCGATTAGTTTTAGCGTCTTTGGCAATTATGTTCATGCGCTCAAAGCCGGGTAATTCAGACAAGTTGTTTTCTATTCTGCCAGTGCCAATAGCGCCGTAGTAGTTACCTTTTTCGTTAAGCACGGGCACTAATAGTTTAGTGTACCATCCGCCGCCAGGTATCAGTTCTACTACCGACATGTTGTCTTGTAGGCCAAAAAATTCTAGCGTTTGAATGGGCTTACGATTGCCGTCGCGCTCTATTTCAGCGGCGGTACGAACGTCAGAGTTCATGGCAAGTTCTAGTTTTTGTTTCACATTTGCATACAAGCTTGTACTGACTAAACCTAGCGCGCATGCTAGGCCTACGTTAATTAGCGTTTTCATGGTGAATTAATTTCCATTTGTTGTAATTAGTAAAAAGACCATACTTTATAAGCAATAATGGCGGCTACTATACTTAATCCCAGCGCGCCAACTTGCCATTTATACTTTTTAATCAGTTTTTCGGTTTTATTGCCAAAATAATAAACCAGCAAGGCCAACCCAAAATAGCGAATTATGCGGCTGGTGGCTACCGCTAGCATATACAAAGCCAACGAATATTTTGACAAACCCGCAGCCAACATGGCTATTTGCAGGGGCACAGGCGTTACGCCAGTGCTGAAAATAAACCAAAATCCTTCTTTTTTCATGGTGTTTTGAAATTGGGTAATTTGTGATTCGCTGGCAATGTATTGCGTAATGTATTGTTGCAATGCATCAAACAAATAATACCCCACTACATAGCCTAACAGTGCGCCGGCCAAACACCCCAATGTAGTGATGCCTGCAATTAGCCACAGCTTTTCGCGGCGGCTTTGCATTAGGGGCACGAGTATGGTTTCAAGTGGAATAGGCACAATGGTTGACTCTAAAAAAGAGGCAACACCTATACCGCTAAGCATTTTCTTTGAATGTATTAAGCGTTTAGCGCGCTTTTTAACGCTGTGGGCAAACGACACCCCTATTGCTCAATCATTGTTGCTTGTATACCTTACCGTCTTTCATCACAAACTGAATGTTTTCAAGTAATTCAATGTTTTCAACAGGATTGCCTTTAACAGCAACTAAGTCGGCCAATTTGCCGGCTTCAATAGTGCCTAAGGTGTCTTCAATGCCCAGCAGTTTGGCCGTGTTTAACGTAGCTGTGCGTATGGCGTCCATTTCTGACATGCCTGATTCCACCATTAACGCAAATTCCTGCGCATTGTCACCATGAGCCGATACGCCAGAGTCGGTACCAAATGCAATCTCAACACCATTTTCATGAGCGCGGGCAAAGGTTTTTTGGATGATTGGGCCAATTGCAGCCGCTTTAGGACGAACAATTTCAGGGAAATAGCCATCAATTTTGGCTTTTTCGGCTACAAAATTACCGGCTAATATAGTGGGTACGTAATACACATTGTGTTTGCGCATCAGTTTGAATATTTCTTTGTCCATATACGTGCCGTGCTCAATAGAATTAACGCCGGCTAATATGGCGCGTTTCATGCCCTCTTTACCATGCGCATGCACCGCAACAGTCATGCCGTAATCTTTGGCGGTGTCAACAATGGCTTCAAGTTCGTCGGTCATAAACTGTGGGTTTTGGCCGCTTTTGGCTACCGACAACACGCCGCCGGTGGCGGTAATTTTGATTAAATCAGCGCCGTCTTTGTAGCGCTGCCTAACCGCTTCTCTTGCCTCAGCCACGCCATTTATTACACCATCTACAGGGCCAGGCGTGCCCATCAATTTTTTACTAAATCCGTTGGTAGGATCGGCATGTCCACCCGTTGTGGCTATAGATTTTGCTGCAGTGTATATGCGCGGACCGTCAACAATGCCGCGGTTAATCGCTTTGCGCAGGGCCACAGTTTCATTAAATACGTCACCTAAGTTTCTAATGGTGGTAAAGCCCGCTTGCAGGGTAATATTGGCGTATTTAACCGCGCTAATGGTGTAATCGGCTTCGTTTTGCGTAAAGCGTTTCATGTAGCCTGCAGGCCCTTCGTTTTGAAACGACAAGTGGGTATGCATGTCCATTAAGCCCGGCAGTAATGTGTAGCCGCTTAGGTCAATAAAGGTATCGTTTTCAGTGCCGCTTACCTTACCGTCTTCAATACTCATGATTTTGTTATTTTTGACGATAACAGTTTTATTCGTGTGTATTTTTGTGTCAGCGCTAGTAATGAGCTTACTGACAAAAATATGAGTATCGGCATTGGCAGTGTTTGCTAGAAATGCGCAGCTTGTAAGTAGCAAAATGCACTTAGTAAAACGGCTTGTTGTTATCATTATTATTACCTTCATTCTTGTTTTACACACAATAAAATAAAAGCTGTTACAAATCAAAATTATGGCTTTATTTAATCGGTTTATTAGGAAAGGTTTATTATGCGTCGCAACCAACAAATTGTTGATGAAGAAGTCACATTTAATGACTCTGAAGAGTTAGTATCTACCACCGATACACGCGGAGTAATAACTTACGCCAACAAGGTGTTCTGTGATATTGCAGGATATGATAGTAGCGAGCTAATGGGTAAAAATCACAATATTGTGCGCCACCCCGATATGCCTAAAGCAGCATTTGCAGACATGTGGAAACATTTGGAAGCAGGTCGGCCATGGCAAGGTATAGTTAAAAACCGTTGTAAAGACGGTCGCTACTATTGGGTAGATGCCTTTGTGACGCCAATTTATAACGGTACAGAATTAACCGGCTATCAATCGGTTCGCGTTAAGCCAAAGCCCGAGCAGGTGGCGCGAGCGAAAGAGTTTTATCAGGCGATAAACGCTGGCAAGGCGGGGCGATCAAAAGAATTTTCATATTCACAAAAAGCGGCCTTGTATTTAGTGGCCACCGTTTTAACCGCAATATTTACGGCATTTGCAACCGACTGGTTTGCGGGCCTTGCTATTGCAGGCATTAGTTTGTTGGGCTTAATTGTGTTTAAAACAGAATTAATAGAAACCCCTAATCTAGCCAAGCAATTAAAAGATGAATACGATAGCGTGAGCCGGTTTGTGCTTGCTGGGCACGGTACTAAGGGAATTGTGCATTTTCATTTGGGCATGCAAAAAGCGATGCAGCGAACTATTTTGGGACGCACATCAGACGCATCGAACGAACTGTCAAAAGTAGTCGCCGATACGTTGCGAATAGCCCATCAAACAACGCAAGGTATTATTCAGCAGCAGCAAGAAATGCAACACATTACCGCGTCTATTCACAGTATGAGTGAAGGCAGTAAATCAGTGGCTGACAACACCTTGCAAACCAACGATTCGATGCATAAAACCACCGAGCAATGTGAGCAAGCGAAAACCTTAATTATTGATGGTCGTGATGGCGTGAGTGGCTTGTCGTCTATGGTGGACCAAGCAGCCTCTATTGCCGATCAACTAATGGAGGCCTCTGATACGGTGGCCAAAACTATTGGTGAAATCGAATCCATTGCTGATCAAACCAACCTGCTTGCTTTAAACGCCGCAATAGAAGCGGCAAGAGCGGGAGAAAGCGGTAGAGGGTTTTCGGTGGTAGCTGATGAAGTCAGAGCCTTGTCTACCCGTACCCAAGAGTCGGCGGCTAAGTCCATTGCCAGCACACAAGCAATGCGTAACACACTTGAAGAGTGGGTAGACAAAATGCATGCGTCGCGTGATTCGGCAAATAACAGTGCGGCACAAGCCAATGAATCGGCGCAGTCAATTGAAGAGGTATACACCCGCATTGGTGAAATTTCTACCTTGCTAAACGGCATTGTACAGGCCAGTGAAGCGCAGGAGCAAACCTGTAATACCGTTAATGCGAATGTTGAGCTAATATTAAGCGTGGCCAATAATAATGCCGACTTGGCCGAGCAAATGGAAGAAAACGCCAACAACCTTAATAGTAATATTAAGATGTTAGCCGGCCTGCATAATACGTTTAAATATGGCTAGGGTTTAACACTTACCTATACAAAACTCATAGTTGCCGCTTTGCATAATAAGCTCAGTGGCGTGTTGAGTGTTACGCTCTTCGGCTTTATCGAGCCAGCGATATAATACATTTTGATGCACGCGTGCCCATAAATTTCTGCGGATATGGCAATACGGAAGAAGATTTCCTTCAAATGCACGTAGCTCAACAGGGTGTTGCTCTCCAATGGTCACAGTATCACCGGTTTGAGTGCTTATTTGTATGCCATTGTGAGTTGTGGCATCGTTTATAACCACAAAAGGCACGTCTTCAACTTGAATACCTATTTTTTCAACAGGTGTAACTAAGAAATAGTCGTCGCTCTCTTTCTTTAACACGCTTGATAACAACGAAATGAGTGCTGCCCGAGTGAAAGGTGTGCCTTCGTGCCACCATTGCCCGTTGCGTTTTATTACAAGGTTCATGTTGCCACAAAACGGCGGATCCCACTTATCTACATTGGGCAGCTTGCTTTGCGATGCCTCGTCTGAAGCATCGGCAATTTGTTTTTGTAGGCTAGCGAAATCCATACTTAACTGCGCGCTTGAAGTTCGCTTTTTAAATCGCGAAGTATCGCTTTTATGCGGCGCATGTTTTCAGGACCTGTTCTCAACAGTTGCTTTTGTGGTGCTGGTAAGTTTTCTAAGCGCGCGTCTTTAAATTTGTACATGACGCTTTCGCTAAACACTTCTATAGGCATGGGCACTTGCGGTGTATCAAGCAGCTCGTCTATGGCTTGAATAAGCGTACGGTCGAAGTTTGCGCCAGGGCGGCTAATTTCAGCGTACTTTTCTACAATGCTACTTTTGTAAGTGTCGTAAACCGACAACAGCTCATCTACTTCAATTGATTCAAGCGCATCAACATAAGTGTTGTAACGACTAAAACTGGCTTTATCAATCCACGTTCTATCTGCTTGTTGATAGGTTTTAAAGCTATCTTGCGGGGCAACTACCAAGCTGTCTTTGGAGGCTAACTCTTCATCTGCTAGGTTGTGTACGTTAATCACAAACTTTTGAATAAGGCTCTCGTTAACCAATAAACGGCCAAAGGTTGGTGATTTAGCCACAGCCAATAAAGCGCTTTTCACCGACGCGTCGCTAATATCAATGGGTACTTCTACCGGAATTTCTTCGGCTTCAAATTCTTCTATTTGGTTATTGCCGTCAAGCGCTACTTCTTCAACGTTTTTGGGTGGCTGAAATACATCTGGTGACACCATATCAGTGATACCTGTATCACCGTTATCATTATAATTGTCGGCAATAGGGGTGGCGGGCTCGGTTTCAACTGCGCTGCTTACAGGTTGCGGTTGCACAACTGGCTCGGGCGTTTTTGGGCTTGGCCAAAACATGACTGCCAACAAAATAATAAACAACACCACAGCCACAATTAAATAAGGCTTCATTTGTTGCAATTGGCTTTGTTCACTCGACATGGCACTCTCCTTTTTATACGTCACGGCGCAAATATTATATTGTGTTTTGTTTAGTATACATGGTGTTGACTCCTTAGATTTCAATTAATTCCGTCTTTCTTAGCTGCGATTTTTATAATTTATGAACTGTGGGTATTTTTTCGCTGTATCAAGTTTACTTTTACTGAAATGAATTCACTTAACATGCACAAATTTTTAATTGCCAATATCAACAAACAAGCCATTGAAATAGACCGTTTAGAAGTACAGTCGTTCGAGATGAACGTATATCTGGTGAAGCTGGAAGTAAACGGTAAGACGGGTTTTGTATACGATGCAAACGATAAGCCCATGCGCTTTCATAGCTCACAGCAAGTACGAGACGTATTTGAGCTGTGCACCGTACACAGTGCGTTTATGGTACACGACTCGCCCTATGACGAAATGATAGGCAACCCCAATAAAGCTGAGCAAGCCATGGCTATGCCGTTTTCAATGGCGCAGCCATACTAATACCGTAAATTCCCTAACTGCGTTGGCGGCGACGGTTATTTGCGCTTTGCTCAACTGGTTTCTTGGGCTTTTTAGGGCGCTTAGGTTTAACTGCCTTCAAAGGAATTGCAGGCAGTTTGTGTGTACTAGATAAACCATCTACCTGCACCACTGGGATTTCTTGCTGAATAAGGTTTTGAATATCAGCCAGTTGCTTGATGTCATCAAGTGTAACAAACGAAACAGCTTGTCCGCTGGCGCCTGCACGACCTGTGCGACCAATACGATGCACGTAATCTTCGGCAACGTTAGGCAAGTCGTAGTTCACCACATTGGGAAGTTGGTCAATATCAATGCCACGAGCGGCTATATCGGTTGCCACCAATATTCGTAGCTCGCCGCTTTTAAATTCTTTCAGAGCTTTTGTGCGCGCCCCTTGGCTTTTGTTGCCATGAATAGCCGCAGCAGTAATGCCTTTACTACACAGTTGCTTGGTTAAACGGTTTGCGCCGTGCTTGGTGCGGGTAAATACCAAGGCTTGCTGCCATCGATTGGTTTCAATAAGGTGGCTTAGTAATTTACTTTTGTTCGCTTTTTCAAGAAACACTACCGAGTGCTCTACACTGCTGGCGGCTTTGTTCTTAGGCGTAACGGATATTTCTACGGGTTGATTAACAAGGCGGTTCGCAAGCTCGCGTATGTCATCGCTAAAGGTAGCTGAAAACAGCAAGTTTTGACGTTTTTGCGGAAGCAATTTAAGAATGCGTTTAATGTCATGTATGAAACCCATGTCTAACATGCGGTCGGCTTCGTCTAACACTAATACTTCTAAATCGGTGAATTTAACCGCGTTTTGACTGAACAAATCTAGCAGCCTGCCCGGCGTGGCAACAAGTATATCGCAGCCGTTGCGCAGGTTTTTCATTTGGGGGTTAATAGACACGCCGCCAAATACTACATGTGATTTAAGTGGTGTATTGGCTTTGTATTCATCTACATTGGCCGCAACCTGCGCGGCAAGTTCGCGCGTTGGCGTTAGAATAAGTGCTTTTACATGATTGGCACGTGCACCTTTGTAGTTTTCTGAAAACCGTTGAATAAGCGGTAGGGTAAATGCAGCGGTTTTGCCGGTACCGGTTTGTGCCGCAGCCATAACATCTTTGCCCGACAGTACTGCCGGAATGCCTTGCTCTTGAATTGGGGTGGGGGTGGTGTAGCCTTTTGTCTCAATGGCCTTAACCAATTCGGTAGACAAACCTAACGCAGAAAAACTCATATATTTTGGGTACTTGTATGTTGTGTCACTAGTAAAAGATGCTGATTGCATCGCACGAAAAACTGCCGTTTTGTTGCGCAAATGAAGGATAAAAGTGCTAGCAAAAAAGCTCCGCAAGAGTATAGCAATTTGCGCTTGTGAGCAAGAAAATACGCGGCGGTGATGCTAATTTTGCTGGCATAATTATTTGCCGTTATACTGGCAGCTAGTGTTAATAAAATGACTGAGTAAATAATGGCTGTTGCATGCGCGTTACACATATTGGTAAAAACCCAAGAACAAGCTAATGAGATATTGGCGCAACTAAAAAAAGGTAAAGACTTTGGCTCTCTGGCTAAGCGTCATTCGTTGTGCCCGTCGGGGAAAAAAGGCGGTGATTTAGGCGAGTTCAGAAAAGGGCAAATGGTAAAAGCCTTCGATGATGTGGTGTTTAAAAAAGACATCCTCACAATACATGGGCCAGTAAAGACCAAATTTGGTTACCATTTAATAAAAACCCTTTATCGCAATTAATGCTCAGCCATTCATTCTGCAGTTATTCATACCTCAGCTATTCATAAGAATGATGCTTGTATATAAGACCTCAAAGCGCTAGCGTTAGCATGTTAATAATTCGTTAAATTATAATTTAACTAGCGCTAATTAAGGGCCATATTATGAGTCAAGCCAGCAAACAAAAGCATTATTCTACCTGTACCTTGTGTGAAGCCATGTGCGGCATTGAAGTGACCACGCAAGGTCGTGAAATTTTATCGATTGCAGGCGACAAACAAAACCCCTTCAGCGAAGGGCATGTATGCCCAAAAGCGATGGCCTTAAAAGATTTATATGAAGACCCCGATCGCATTACTGCCCCGCTTGAAAAAACGCCCGATGGTTGGAAAACGCTAACTTGGGACGAGGCCCTAGACAAAGTTGCACAAAGCTTACATAAAATACAGCAAACCCACGGCAATGAATCGGTCGCTACATACCTAGGTAACCCAAATGCCCACAACATGGGCTCAATATTGTTTGGTCCTTATTTTTATCGCGCTTTAAAATCACACAATCGTTATTCAGCAACATCGGTAGACCAACTGCCACATCATATTGTGAGTCGCCAGCTATTTGGGCATCAGTCCCAAATCCCCATCCCTGATATTGATCACACGCAACACTTTATGATTATTGGCGGTAATCCTTTAGCCTCAAACGGCAGCATCATGACTGTGCCGCATATCAAGCGTCGTTTAAAGGCGATTCAAGCGCGATCGGGTAAAGTGGTGGTAATTGATCCTAAAAAATCAGAGACCGCAGATATAAGCAGCGAGCATCATTTTATAAAGCCCGGTACCGATGCGCTTTTGTTGCTAGCAATGATAAATACTTTGTTTGCTGAAAACTTAACTAAGCCAGATAAATTACTTGATTATGCGCCGCAATTACCAGAGGTGGCAAAGTACGTTCGCGATTATAGTGCGGCAAAAGTTGCCCCAATTACGGGCATACCTGAAGATGAAATTATCAGCATGGTGCGAGAATTTTGTGCTGCGCCCTCAGCGGTATGTTACGGACGCATGGGCGCAAGCGTACAAGCGTTTGGCACCCTCACGCAATATCTGATTATGTTGTTCAACATGCTAACGGGCAACTTAGATAAAGCGGGCGGTATGATGTTTACTCAGCCGGCAGCCGATTTATTACCGCACTCTGGACGCGGTAGCATTGCGCAATACCATACTCGAGTACGAGGTCTTCCGGCATTTGCAGGAGAGTTTCCGGTTTCGGCATTGGCAGAAGAAATGACCACGCCAGGCGAAGGCCAAATTAAAGCCATGGTGGTGGGCGCAGGCAACCCTGTGTTAACTACACCAAACGGTTTGCAACTTGATGCTGCGTTTGAGCAACTGGAGTTTGTGGTTGCAGTAGATTTTTTCATTACTGAAACCAGTCGTCATGCCAACATTATATTACCGCCGGTAACCGCACTAGAGCGTGATCATTACGATGTGGTGTTTCATAACTTTGCCGTGCGAAACAGCACCAAATTTTCGCCTGCTATTTTTGAACCTCATGAAACCGCGCGTACCGATTGGCAAATATACCTTGGGCTGGCCGAACGCATGGACAAACTAAACGGCCAATCAACCAGTAAATACGCGGCGCTATGGGAAAAACAACCCACAGGTGTAGTGAACGACATGCTACAACTGAGCAGTTATGAGCATAATGGTGAAAAGCTAAGTATTGAATTGCTCAAACAATTGCCACACGGCATTGATTTAGGGCCCCTGCGTCCCGATTTACCAAACGCTATTTATCATGCTAACAAGCAAATTGACTTATGTTTTGATTATTTTATGGCTGATTTGCCACGTTTAGATGCGCACTTTTTTACGCAACAAGCCACTCAAGATAATACGCTGCAGCTTATTGGACGACGTCATTTAAAAACTAATAATTCATGGCTGCATAACAGTAAGCGTATGGTTAAAGGCACTAATAACGGCTTGTCGCGTTGTACCGCACAATTGCATCCTAAAGACGCCGCTGAGTATCAATTGGAAGATGCTCAAATGATTGAAGTGACCTCACGGGTTGGCAGCATTTCCTTACCGGTAGAGGTAACCGATAAAATTATGCCAGGCGTGATTTCAATTCCCCATGGTTGGGGGCATAACAAAAAAGGCATGCGTTGGCAGGTTGCGCAGCAGCATGCTGGGGTGAGTGTAAACGACCTAACCGATGAGCTATTGCTTGATGAATTGTCGGGGAATGCGGTATTAAATGGCGTGCCGGTAAAAATTCAGGGTTTATAACACAAGGGTTTATTGCACGATTTGCTCAGGTGTTAAGGTAGCGCTCGGCAAAGTCAGCTTGTTTAATGGGCTTGCTAAAAAAGTAGCCTTGACCCACTTTACAGCCAAGTTTAATAAGCATTTCGGCATGCTGTTGGGTTTCTATGCCTTCAGATATTACCGATAGGTCAAAATTGTTGGCAAGGGCAATGATAGATTTTACAATACTCGACTGCACCTTAGAGTCCATGTTTTGCACAAAAATACGGTCAATTTTCAAGGCATCAACCGACAAGGTCCCTAAATACGATAGTGACGAAAAGCCAGTGCCAAAGTCATCAATTTCAATTTGAAATCCTAAATTGCGCAAGCCTTGTAATTTGTGGTTAGTTTCTTCTAGTTCTTCTACCAAAGCGCTTTCAACAATTTCCAGAGAAATATATTGCGCCATGCCCGGATAATGCTCGGTTAGTTGGTGTAAATGCTCGTACAAACTGTCTTGGCGAAGCTCCCGCGCTGATACGTTTACCGACAAACGCAAATTATGATGTTGTTGTCGCCAATTATGCATAATGTCAAAGGCAGAAGAGACTACCCAGTGCGTAATAAGATTAATGGTGCCAGTATCTTCTGCCAGTTGAATAAACCGGTCGGGTGTTAACAGGCCTTTTTGTGGGTGATTCCATCTGATCAATGCCTCAGCGCCACACACGGTCATGCTTTCTAAATTAATTTGTGGTTGCAACAACAGCTCAAATTCTTGATTGGCAATCGCTTGATTTATTTCTGCACGAATGGTTAACCGTGTGCTCGCCTCTTCAGTAATTGAACGGTCGTAAAATACAAAATCTTGCTGAGAATTTTGTTTTGCCTTGTACATTGAAGCGTCGGCAAGCTTGATAAGTTCGTCGGTGCTATTTGCGTCATCAGGATATTGCGCTATGCCAATAGAGGCACCAATATTGACTTCAACGCCAGCTACGGTGAAGGGGTATTTTAAGTGCTTACATACATCGTATGCCACGACCATTAAGTCGTCTTTTGATTCATAGTCGCTAACCATAATTACAAATTCGTCGCCACCGAGCCGCGCTAGAATGTCTTCTTCGCGAATACGTTTTTTGATTCGTTGCCCCACTTTAATCAACAAGTCATCACCCGCGGCGTGGCCCAAGCTGTCGTTAATCAGTTTAAATCTGTCTAAATCAACAAACAAAAGTGCACAACTGCTGTGCTTTCGTTGTGCTATTTTGAGTTGCTGATCTATTTGAAGTTTTAATGTGAGGCGATTGGGTAAACCTGTTAACTCGTCATAATGCGCTAACAGCTCTAGCTTTTTCTCAGACTCTTTTTGTTGAGAAATATCGCTAAACACCGCAACAAAGTTGCTTATTTCAGCCTTGTCATCTTTTACTGCTGAGATCGACAAATTCTGTGGATATAGCTTGCCGAGTTTTGTTTTATTCCATATTTCACCGCGCCAGTAGCCATCGGTTTTAATTGATTTGAACATCTTTAAATAAAAACCGGCCTCATGCTGGCCAGACTTAAGCATTGCCGGCGTATTGCCAAGGGCTTCACTTTCTGAATAACCAGTAATGGTTTCAAATGCTGGATTCACTGAAATAATACGGTGCTTGTTGTCAGCTACCAGAATGCCTTCTTGGCAATGCTTGTAAACTGCTTCAAACAAACGCCGATTTTGTTCATTTCTTAGTTGTCGAGTCACGTCAAATACAATAGCAAATACAAATTCGTGGTCGCCTAATTCAACAGGTGTTTTGTATACCTCAACGTCTCTAATATTGCCGTTTGCTAGCACATGTTTCGTTTTAATAACGCTGGTGTATGCTTGATCAACGTCGCTTTCACGGGCTGCAGGCTCAATAATAGATAGGTGGGTGAGCTCTTCCTGTAAGTAACCATAAAAGTTTTGTGCAGCTAAATTTGAGTCATGAATACTACCGTCACTGTCTAGCATCATCATCACTACATTATTTTGATCAAAAAACGCCTTAAACTTAGCTTGCGTAAAGGCTAAGTGAAGATTTTTTTTACGTGATAAATGTGTATTTTTAAGATACAAATGGCTGGTAAATATAATAAGTACAATAAAGATGCCCGATATTAACCAAGCGTACAGATTAAATGTAAACGCGCCCCAGCCTTGTTTAGGAATAGCGGCCATGCTCCAAGAGCCATAGGGTAAATGCACAGTTTGCTTTATAGGATCAAGACTAAAAATACGTTCGCTACCGTAAAAAACCGGGCCTTGGTCGCCGGTGGCGTCAGCTCCGCGGATAGAAATTGACAAGTCGGTAGAGCTTTTGGACATTACCGAACTCATTATTTTGTTGTAATCGAGCACAACTGAAATGATATCGACGCTTCCGTTTTCGTGAGCTATCGGTAGCCTTGCGATTAAACCCACCCCGCCTTGAACCAAGTCTACTGGGCCGGCAATAATTTTTTTCTTTAAGGTAACGGTTTTGTTCACTATTTCAAACTGTTCAGGCAGCTCACGATAATCAACCCCTAATACTTTTTCGTTACCTTCAAGAGGGTATATATGCGTGATCACAAAGTTTCGAGCAAGCCCAAGTGAGATAATATCTGTTTTGTCAGATGCAATGTTGGCGCTAAATTTAGCAAAGTCGCTGGCACTGACTTCAGGATTAAACGATAGGTAGCTAGCAAGACCGGTGGCAAGCTCAATATTTTGATAAATTTTAGACTCAAGTGCGCCATGCACAATTGACAACTGTTGTGTCACCATTGCACGTTCATGTTCACTTTGTGATCGGTGCGTGAGTATTTCTACATACACCGTTGTCATTATAATTAACGATACTAAGGTAACGCCAATAAATAACACATTTAACTTGAGCTTAGCTTGCATTCACATTGCTTACGCTTTTATGCCTGTAATAATGAGCATATCGGCGAATAAAATAATTACATCACCTCTTGTTTATAATTAATCCAATCGCTTTGCTTCATTATTTTGCCTTGTGCATTAAACTCTTGCACAATAACAAACATCCACGGCCCCATTGTTTTACCATTGTAGGTAAAAGCATGAAAAACGCCTTGTGTAATAGCGGTTTGACCTTGTACTACCTGTTTGTGCACGCTTAGTATTGGTGGTGAAGCTTGTTCAGTAGACCCGCCAATGACAGAAAACTCCCCTTGTTGCCAATTCAAAAATGCCCGTATGGCCGGTTTGCCGTCGAAACGCTTGTTTTGCACAATGTCCTCAAATATAGCGTTTGTGGCATAAAATGACATAAATTGTTCAAAGTCAGTACGCTGGCGATACACCTCAAAATAAGCACTTGCTAGCTCGTTAATTCGGGTAGGGCTATTGCTAGGTGTGCTGTCGGGCTTAGAGCATGCTGCTATTATTACTACCAGCATGCTTGTAGTAATCAAGCGCATCCCTATTTTGTGTAAGCTATGCACTTGTTGCTGCCTCGTGGCTAATATGTAGCAAAGCTTTTTCAAATACGTCTACAGGCTGGCCACCGCTAATTAAATGCTTATTGTTAATAATGACTGCGGGCACTGATGATATGCCTCGAGCTTGATAGTGTTGTTGCTCTTCTCGCACTTGGTCGTTAAACATATTGCTGTTAAGCACTTGTGCAGCGTCGTCTACATTTAAGCCCACTTGCTCAGCAGTTTTTAATAGCTGGGCGTTATCACTGGGGTTGCCCGCTTGTTTAAAATACAAATCGAATAATGCGAGTTTAAGTTCAGTTTGCTTGTTTTGTGTATGCGCCCAATGCAATAAGCGGTGAGCATTAAACGTGTTGTAAATTCGGCCCCCACCACGATGACCAAATTCATATCCTACGCTTAAACCGCGCTGTTTTATGGTTTCACGGTTAGCATCGACTTGTGCTTGGTCAATACCGTACTTTTGCGCTAAATGTTCGTTTATTTCTTGCCCTTGTTCGGGCATGTTTGGGTTGAGCTCAAAGGGGCGCCAGGTAATCGACGCGCTTACGTCGTCTTTTATATTTTCTAATGCCTGCTGTAAGGCTTGGTAGCCAATAATGCACCACGGGCAAGACACGTCTGACACAATATCTATGTTTAGGGTTTGCATAAAAGATACATCCTGTTAAATTGACTTATTCATTATGACCGTGCGCAGGCCTATTTTGTTGCAACTAATTACGCGTTGATTGAATAAACGGTGCTAACAATGCGGCCAAATTAATGGGCACATCCATTTTATTTGCCAGTAGTACTGTGCCGCTTATTTTTCGATTTACCAATGCCACATCAAAGTCGGGTGCCGCTATGGCATTTTTATCGCTAACCAAGCCTTTGGTTAAATCTTGTAAGCGTTTTACAATGCGTGCTTGTTTCACATTGTAGCTTGGTGTTTGTAAGCATTCACTGGCCATTAGACAAGCATTTATCACTATTTGTGTAGCGGCGCTTGGCGTGTTGTTATTGAGCAAGCCCAATGACAATAAAGCGCTCAAAATATCATCTTTGTTTTGCGCTTGCATCGCCCTTGCCATGTTTTTATATCCTTGCGTGGCATGGTCACTCAGGGTTCTACAGGCACCAAAATCAAGCAATACTAATTGTTTAGTTGTGTCGTTGTACATGAAGTTAGCGTAGTTAGGATCGCTTTGCATAAACTGAAACGTAAACAACTCGTTAAACACCAACTCAAACAAATTTTCTACAATAGTGGTGCGGGTTTTTACGGTGTCGTATACCAGCTCAGCCATAGGACGCGCGGTAATGTATTCCATGCACAGTATTTGTGGCGTACTTAAATGGGCATAAGCTTTAGGCACTACATAGCGCTTATCGTGCATAAGCAAAGTTTGATAGCGCTGCAAGTACGACAATTCACTTAAATAATCGGCCTCTTGTTTTAATTGTGCTTTGGCTTGTTGCAAAATGCTGTTTATATCGAGACCTTTGGGAATAAGCCTAGCAAGTTTTAGCAAGCCTGCTACGTTGTCGATGTCGCTATCGATAGAGGCACTCACTCCCGGATATTGCACTTTAACTGCTACCACTTCTCCGCTGGTTAAGGTTGCTTTATGTACCTGTCCAATTGACGCCGCGGCAATGGCTTGCATATCAAATTCAGCAAAATGATGCTGCCAATTGCTTCCCCAGTTGTGTTGTAAGACTTGTTCTAACTGATGCTGGGGCATGCTGTGGGCCTGCTCGCGCAGTAAGGCTAACACCGGCTCCCATTCGGGAGGCAGTAATTCACCTGCGTCCATTGATAACATTTGCCCCAGTTTCATTGCCGCGCCGCGCATATGAGCAAGATGTTTGGTGATAGTTTTTGCGTTATTGATGTTCAGTAGCGTATTTTGTGCACTTGGTGCTTGGGCCCTAAGCGCTGCACTTGCGGTATTTTTAATAATATTGCCGGTGAGCGAGCTAGCCATGCTGCCAATTTTTAAAAATCGCGATACCCTAGAGCTTGGTATTTCGCTTTGGGTGACTGGCTTATTGGGTGGTTTGCGTTGATTCATGGCCGGTGGTGAGTCCGCGATTAAGTGGTGGGTGCAGTCACTGATGGCTGCGTAGTAATAATAAAGGGCAAGAACAAGTAGCCGCAATCTTGCTGCTTGTTGTTGGTAAAAAATTGCGTATTGGTGTTTGGCATTAAGGCATAACTAATGTCGTTTTGTTGCCATTTAATGGCCTGAGTGCTGCCGCACATTTCACGTGTTTTATTGCGCCAAATGCCTTTATTTAAAGCGGGCAAGGTGGTGACTTGTGACTGCTTATTTGCAGTGTTATTCACTTGCCATTGGTTACTGAGTAAATTAAGTGTAGCACGGCTGCCGGTGGTTAAATAATGTGCATAACCGGCATATTGATAGCTAGGGTTACCTTGATGCATTGTGCCTTTTTTCATGCTGTTAGCACCGTCTACCAAAAATGCGCCATGTTGGCCTATAACCTTTAGCGTAACGGTTTTGTTGATTCGTTTATAAAGCAAAGCGGTGGTTTCATCAATACCAACGGCTAGACGGGTATTTGTTGATAATGCCAGCGCAATTAAACGCCCTTCGCGGTCGCGCTCAGAAAAATGCGTGTCAACCGTACCTATATCAAAGGTGTTGGCCCCACCAGTGGGCATGTAGGTCACATCGTTTGGCTGCAATGTTTGTGCGCAGCTTACATCGTTACACCGCTGGCTAGGGGCTAAGGCAGCAAATACGCCTCGCTTAAAGGCCGCTTCACTGCGCCCATTTGAAATCATTGGAATGGGCGTAGCGCTGATATCATTTGCGTGTTGATAAGCTATGCCCGATTGTACCGCGGCCCCTGCACTGGTGCCGCCAACAATCATTTCAAATTGAGCCACTCGCAACAGCGCCGCCTGCCAAAACGCCAAATATTCCCCGTTTTCATGAGTAATACTGGCTAAGCTTAGGCTTTGGTCACCACCGTTGATAAACAAGCCGTGGGCGCTGTTGACTAACTCAGTTAAACGATGGGGCTGCTCACAGGCAAGTTGTTGTTGTTTCAAATAGGCGGGGTATATACGCGCCCTATCAAACACATTGAATGTGTGTTTTACGCTGTCCAGTTGCTCACATATGTTGTTTGCCCAAGGCTTTATGCTGATTGCTTTGGCAACACTGGCATCAATTGGTAGCCAAGAGGTTTTTATGCCCAACGACTCAAACACCGACGTATAGAAATCGACGACTTCTAAGGCATCTCTTGACGAGGAGGTCATTACCACAATGTGAGGATCTTCCTTTTTTGCTTGCGCGCGCAGCTTAACTTGATTTACAAACGCTTGATACACCGAAATAGCCGAATTTGATTGCGATGCCAGTACCTTGGCGAGTTCTTTTTTGCGCTTGCTGTTGCTATCAAGTTGCACTGCTTCAAAATGGTCTAACAGAGCGTAGTAGGCTTGGTCATTTAACTTATTTATAGCGTCTTTTATGTTTGCTTCGGAAAAATAGTCGAATAACTCTTTTCTAGTGAGTTTATCTTTTGCGTCTATGTTGGTTAATTTATTTAATATAGGAGACAAAGCTGCAAACTTATCGTCATGCTTGGTTTGGGTAATAAATGCCTTTACTCTAGAGACGCTAGCCGTATTCAGGCTGTACAGAGTTTGTGCTTTATGCTGCCTTGTAAATGTGTGTTGATGGCAATTATGCGGTGCATAACTTGAACATGTTTTTAAAGACCCGCCTGCTAACATAGATTGATAAAGTGCATCATGGCCATTTGCTGAGTTTGGTTGCGTTGCTGCTTTGACTGCCACGCTTAATAAAATAAGCGCGAATATTAGTGCAGTAGTGACTATCACAAGAAGCTTGATGCGTAAGCGAAAGGTGGTGGTGTTACCCATAGCAAAATACATGTCAATCCTTATCGCAATGTGGCGCAATATGCTGGTTTGCGTATAAACCCGTTTAGAGCTTGTTCGCTTTTTACGGGGGCTTGTGATATTTGTACCACTTATTAAAAATTACGTGTTGATATTATTTAGGTCGCCTTTTCATTATGAAGCAAAACACCTCTCATTCAAACATTGCCAGCAAAATGCCCGACGCCTTTGTGATTCTATTTATGGTGATTTTGCTAGCAACGGCCCTGACTTATATCCTGCCTGCGGGGAGCTTTCAAACCCAAGAAGTGGTCTCGAATGTGAATGGCGAATCCGTTAGTCGTACCTTAATTGTACAGAACAGTTTCTCGTTTGAAGAAAATAGCCAAAACGGCGTAGGTATTTTTGCTACCGGTGATGCCATGGGGGCAATGAACTATGCGTTTGAGGGCCTAGTGTCGGGTGATAAATACGGTTCAGCTGTGGGTGTAGTCGCATTTATTTTAGTGGTGGGCGGGGCCTTTGGCATTATTATGCAAACCGGTGCCATTAATAATGGCATTTTGGCCTTAATCGCTAAAACTCAGAAAACACAGGTGGTGATTATCCCCCTTATGTTTGTGCTATTTTCGTTAGGCGGCGCTATTTTTGGAATGGGAGAAGAAGCCATTGCCTTTTGCATTGTGCTGGTGCCCTTGATGATAGCGCTTGGCTACGACGCAATTACCGCTGTGATGATTACCTATGTGGCAACGCAAATAGGTTTTGCGACTAGTTGGATGAATCCATTTTCGGTAGCAATTGCCCAAGGCATTGCTGATGTGCCGTTAATGTCGGGACAAGGCTACAGAATGACCCTTTGGGCGGTGTTTACCGCGGCAGGTTTACTCTTTACCATGTGGTATGCACATAAGGTTAAACGTAACCCCAGTTATTCAATGTGCGCTGCTAGTAACGAATATTTTAAGCGCCAGGCCACGCAAGCAAATAGCATAAATAGCACCTTTAACGGTATCGATATTGCTATTTTGGGTGTGTTTGCCTTGGGTATTGTATGGGTGATTTGGGGTGTAATAGCCCATGCGTACTATATTCCTGAAATTGCGAGTCAGTTTTTTTGCATTGGTGTGGCTGCCGGTGTTATTGCAATATTGGGCAAACGCTCAAGCGCAAATGAGGTGTCACAAGCCTTTCAACAAGGTGCAAAAGACTTGCTGCCCGCTGCGCTGATTGTGGGCATGGCAAAGGGCATTGTGTTGGTATTAGGGGGTGACAACGTTACCGAGCCTTCAGTATTAAATACTATCTTGTTTTATGCCAGCGAAGGCATTGGCGAAACCAGCTCTTACGTTAATGCTTTGGCAATGTTGGGCTTTCAAGCGGTGTTTAACTTTTTCGTGGCATCGGGCTCGGGCCAAGCCGCCATTACTATGCCATTAATGGCGCCCCTTGCTGACTTAGTTGACGTCACTCGGCAAACAGCGGTACTTGCATTTCAGCTAGGAGACGGTTTAAGTAATATTATTATCCCAACTTCTGCATCGTTAATAGGGTGTTTGGGCGTTGCTCGTGTGGATTGGTCGGTGTGGCTACGGTTTATTTGGCGATTCTTTATATTACTCATGCTAATTGCCAGTACGGCCATGCTAATTGCCGTATACACTGGGTTTCAGTAGTTTTTTCGAGTTGATTTTTTGCCAACATGGTGTAGTTTACTCGCTATAATAAAGCCTACACAGGGCTAAAGCTAAGGACACGGCATCTATGACCCATCTTACTATTGATACAAACAACACCATGAAATTCGATTACTTGTTAGTTGCCGATGACGATATTGACGACCAAGAGCTGATTAAAGATGCATTACTTGAAAATCACTTAGCCGCAGAAAAAGTGCAGTGGGTTAACGATGGCGAAGAGCTAATGAACGTGTTGGATAATACTAACAAGTTGCCCAGCTTGATATTGCTCGATTTGAATATGCCTCGTAAAGATGGCCGCAAAGCCTTAGAAGAAATAAAAAATAATCAGCAACTAAAACATATTCCAGTAATTATATTTAGTACGTCTGAATCAATTGACGATATCAAAACCTGCTATAACCTTGGCACAAATACGTACATCACTAAGCCGCACTCTTACAAAGAGTTAGTGGATGCCATGGCTGATATTATTCGTTACTGGGGCGCCAGGGCACAAATTGTGTCTGATACCGCAAGCTAGTAAACATTTCTATGGCTTGCGGTGACCGTGAAGTCGCTTATCGGTTTTCTAATCTATTGAAGTCTAAGTAACCAAACTCGACGGGGTAATGCTGAGCAAAATACTCGTGCATGATGTCGGCGTATTCCCAAAACTGAGGGTGGGTTCGCCTTATTCCGTAGTTGTCGAGTAATATGGAATAGTCTTGTTCTGATGATAAGTTTTCTACGGCCTCTGCAAAGTCTGCTATTTCACTGTGCTTAATTTGTAAAAATGCGTTGGGGTGTGATGTCATGAAGCCATTGGCAATGGTTACTGTATCTTCGCTAGGCAAACGGCGGTCTGCTTCATTAAACAAATGCGATATATTTGAGTGTGCACTGTGCCTTAGCATGGTGAAAAATTGTTGCTGACCGGCTTTTTCAGTGACCACCCTAACAATGGTCGATTCGGGCAGCAACGACACATTTTCACCTTGTAAGGTGTTAATTTTTGCAAATGCTTGTTTGACGGTTTTTGATGCATCACTGTTTGATAAGCTATGGCGTTCACTACGTGTGCCATCAAATTTGTCTTTTAGCATGGCAAGTAGCTCTGTATATGGCCTGTTGGTAGTAAAACTAATATCGCTTGTTAACGACGCTGAATTGCCCTCGTATACAAACTTTTCAACTTCGCTGACCGAGCCTCTGTACCATTTAGCACGCACTTCTTTTTGTGTGTCTTTAGGTAAGAAGGCGAGAAAATTAAACTCTCCCTCCATTCTTAAAAAATCCATATACATCCGACTATTTAATTGATGGCCTAAGTTGCCGTAAACGTCGTAACCCGCTACCAGCAAATAATGGATACGCTCAAATAAAGGATAGGTTAACACCCAAGCGGTTTGCGGATTGTTGCCCACTAAGCCTTTTACTACAGAAGCTGCGTCGTTGTGTCGAAATATGGTTAAGGCCATGTTGTCGTTGGTTTGGTTGCCGTCCCACAGCAAATCTAAATCTACGCTGACTTTGTTTTTCAGGTGGTTTTCAATAAACAGTGATTTTGCATTGAGGTATTCTCGTTCCATTGCTGCATAGTTCATCCAAGCGGTAGGCAAGGCATTGCTTTCCTGCTCGGCGGGTAAGGTGATTTTTTGTCGAGCCTCGCGCATGAATGCATCGCTGTTTTGCACAACGTTTAGATCTGGACCGGCAAACACCACCCAAAAATGGTCATTAATCACATTTAGTGCCATTTGCCCTCTACAAACCGGCCCTTTAATAAACTGCATAATGGTATTTTGAGACTCGTCTAGCATATACTTGTATCGGCTATTAAGCGGAATTTGCGCAAAGGTAATAAAGGGGTTAGAGGCCTCCTCGGGCAGGTATGAGGGTAAAGACGTGACTTCATACTGAGTGTTAATAAACCACGTTTTCCACTTTGTCATGCGTTCATCATTTAACAGCATAGGCATGTGCGATTTATGCACTACTGTTTGTTGCACCGGCACAATACGATAGTAAACGCGCTCGGTGTTTGGGTTGTCGAAGGGCCTACGCGTGTATATTCCGTTTACTGGCATGCCAGGCGCCGTAGACGACCGCACTAATTTAAAATATTGCTGAGGTGATGTGGCATCAAAGTGCAGATGCACTAAAAACAAGTGCTCAAACAAATAACGGCTCATCAGCTGGGTCTTTAAATCGTTGCCATTAAAAAATGCTTCCCAACGTTCGATACTGCGCTGATTAGTATCAGATACCTCAACTTTATCGTTGCCTTGGGCACCTTGTGCTATCCAAGTCATAAGGGTGTTGTGCTTGCTTTCACTTAATTTAGGCAACCCGTATGGCATGCCCCATTTGCTATAGTTTTCTGTGTACTCGCCTATGGTGTCTGTGGTTGGACATTGATACTCGCGGTTCAAATCAAGGGGGTAATCTTTTTCGTTGAGTTTGTTTGTTTTACCGCCTGTGGATTCTGGTGCTTGTTGTTGTTTCATATGCAATAGATGCGCAAGTACGCTTGAAGCTACGTTCTCGTGTGCGGCGTTTTTGCTGGTTGATGCAGCATCGTTTACAACGGGGAAAAAGCCCTTGTCTCGCCATTGAGATTGGGTGTGAGCGTCTTCAAATAATCGGGTTAAGTTTGCTTCAACCAAGCGCTCACCATTATACACACGCTCACTATTCGCGCCGCGACTGATACCTGCATACGAGCCCATTTTAAGCTGACAAGGCGCGTCATAACAGGCATGGCACACCACACAGCGCTGCTGAATCACGGGCTTTACATTATTATGATAATCAATGTTTTGGGCACTTGTGGGCACAGGTATTAAGATAGGCTTAGCTTTTATGTCTGCACTGTAATACTGATAGATACTCGCGGCGATAATTAAGGCGAGTAAGATAATTATCGATTTCAAGATGTTGTTCATTTTGCCTGCTTATTGTTTTGTACGGTCCGTGCTTGTTGTGAACTACTATAACAAAAATTCATTTATAAAGATGATGCACTCGAATGGTGAATTTTATCCCCCCTTTGCCCACTCGGTAAAAGCTTCTCAAATACTGTGTAAAGTTTACTTTATTATATCGGCCATCTTCAGTAATAAATTAAAATTCATATAATAATCAATATGATAGGGCTTGGCATTATATTCGCTAGTACATAATCAGTCACAACGAAAATACAAATAAGCGTTAAGGAGGCTTTCATGTTGGGTTGGGCAATTACATTTTTTATCATCGCAATTATTGCAGCTGTATTCGGTTTTGGTGGTATCGCTGGTGCCGCATCAGGAATTGCACAAATATTATTTTTTATATTTTTGGTGCTTTTAGTTATCTCGCTTGTAGCCGGTGCCTTGAAGGGCAAAAAACCGTCGGTATAACAGCGTTTCAAATAAAGTATTGATTTAGACAGTTACATTCATTTTGTTAAATAAGGAAAGTTATGAAAATTACATTAAAAAAAATATCAACAGTAGTATTAAGCGCTTTATTCGCGATGTCACTAGCAGCATGTTCAGATGGTCCTGCTGAAGAAACCGGTGAAAAAGTAGACGAGATAGTTACCGATGCGGGTAACGCAGTAGAAGATGCGTGTGAAGATGTGAAGGAAAACGTAGACGCTAAAGACAAAGATTGTTAATACTCGCCAATATTGATGTGCCTTACTCAACGTAAGGCACATCAATCTCTTCCTCGCATTATCTATTTTATCTTTGTCACAGTGCCTGTCACGTGCGTATTCAATGTGATTTTACATACAGCGCGTTCATCACAATCTAGAGAATCATTATTATGGAATTTGAAGCTTTAAATAATTTTTGGGGCCTAATTCACACCAAAGTAGAAGGCTGGTTAGAAAGTAGTATTAAGCACTTACCCAACCTACTTGTGGCTATCATCATTATTGTTGTATTTGCCATCATTGCAAGAATGGCGGCTGTGTTGGTATCGCGTGGTTTACATAAAGTGTTTGAATCAAAACAAATCGCTGACCTACTCACTGCTATATTTCGCGTGATCGTATTTGTAGCGGGAATATTCATTGCGCTTGAATTTATGGGCTTAACCGGCACCGTAACGTCATTATTAGCAGGCGCAGGAATTATAGGCTTAGCAATAGGTTTCGCGTTTCAAGACATGACTGAAAACCTAATAGCGGGTATTGCTATGGGTATTAGAAAACCGTTTCAAATTGGTGATGTGATAGAGGCTGATGACGTATTTGGTACGGTTAAAGCCATTAATTTACGAAACACCCTAGTGGAAACCTTTT
>JBARZY010000095.1:0-2659 GCA_049650345.1 Glaciecola sp.
TAAATGCGCTGTTTTTCTTGTAGGATTTGTTCCATTCGGCCAAACTCAGCCTGTTTCTCGCTTAGATTCGATTGAATGTTAATTTGCATCCAAAACTGCACCACTTTACCCCCTAATTTGCATTGAAAACTGATCCACATATTTAATACCTCCTGCCACCCTTGAGCAGGAGAATGTGGAGTGATAGATGTGTCATTATTAAGTGTTATGCGTCGCTGGTGTTTTCGTGAAGGAATGTCCCAACGCGAAATCGCTCGCCGTACTGGTTTATCGCGCAATACGGTACGCCGTTATCTCAAGAACGATATTACCGAACCGATTTACTCTAAACGCCCAGCGTTGAGCAAAATCAGTGAGTTTGAAGAACTGCTGGTCAGTTGGCTTAAGCGGGAAGCAAGACGACGACGTAAAGAGCGGAAAACAGTTAAGAATTTGTATGAAGATTTAGTACCTTTAGGCTACTCTGGCTCATATGACAGAGTAGCGGCATTTGTTCGCAAGTGGCGCGAAGAGCAAAGGTTAGCGGCTTCGAACCAAATATACATGCCATTGGAGTTTGCAGCGGGTGAAGCCTTCCAATTCGACTGGGGCGAAAATTATGCGTTTATCGATGGTCGCAAAACTAAGCTACAAGTTGCTCACTTCAAGCTAAGTCACAGCCGTGCTTTTATCCTCCGCGCCTACCTAACGCAAAGTCATGAAATGCTGTTTGATGCTCACAATCATGCGTTTCGTGTATTCAAAGGGGTGCCTGAGCGCGGTATTTACGACAACATGAAAACGGCTGTGGATAAAGTTCATCGAGGTAAAGAGCGTATGGTGAACCGCCGTTTCCTGACAATGGTCAGCCATTACTTGTTTGAAGCTGACTTCTGTAACCCAGCTGCGGGTTGGGAAAAAGGTCAAGTGGAAAAGAATGTGCGTGATGCTCGCTCCATTATCTGGCAACGATTACCACGCGTTAGCGGTTTAAGTGAGTTGAATGAGTGGCTAGAAACGCAGTGTATTAACGACTGGCAAACACGCAAACATCCTCAGTTTACCGACAAAACTATCGAAGACGTTTGGTATCAAGAGCAACGTCAACTAATGAAGGTGACAGTACCGTTCGATGGCTTTATCGAGCACAGTAAAAAAGTCTCTTCAACGTGCCTAGTGAGCTTCGACCGCAATCGATATTCCGTGCCCGCCAGCTTTGCCAACCGGCGAATTAGTCTGCGTGTTTATCCGAGTAAACTGTGCTTTATTGCAGAAGGTCAGCAGATAGCCGAGCATAATCGTGTGTTTATGACCAGCCACGACACGCCTGGTAAAGTCATTTATGATTGGCAGCATTACCTACTGGTTGCCCAGCGCAAACCGGGTGCGCTCCGCAATGGCGCCCCCTTTATCAACATGCCAGAGTGCTTTAAACACCTGCAATCTATCTTATTGCAAAGAGAGCGTGGCGATAAAGAAATGGTCGAGGTCTTGTCGTTGATACTGCATCATGACGAAGCTGATGTAGTCAGTGCGGTTGAAATGGCTTTAGAGGCTAACTGCCCATCCAAACAACATGTGATGAACTGTCTACATCGTATCATTACACCATCTCTGCCCACTCCCATACCCATAGTTAGTGGTCTGCAACTGACCACCGAACCAACCAGCGACACATCACGATACGACACATTACGAGGAAAACGACATGCACACTGAAGCACTATTACACACCTTAAAAATACTGAAATTACATGGCATGGCGAGCAGTATCACGGAGTTGTCATCTCAAGATTCACCTGCCTTTAAACAAGCGTTACCGATACTCGACACGCTCACGAAAGCAGAAGTGGCCGACAGAGAAGTACGCAGTATTGCTTATCAAATGAAAACGGCTAAGTTCCCCGTTTATAGAGACTTATACGGCTTTGACTTTAGCGAAAGTGAAGTCGATGAATACCTCATTAGAGGACTTCACCGCTGCGAATTTATTGAGGATAGCCAAAATGCGGTATTCGTCGGTGGACCCGGCACCGGTAAAACTCATCTAGCAACGGCGCTTGGCGTACAAGCCATTCAGCATCATCAATATCGTGTCAGGTTCTTATCCACTATCGAGTTAGTCAATACGCTAGAGCTTGAGAAACAAGCTGGCCATGTGGGCAGAATGGCAAATCGATTAGCCAATTGCGATTTAGTGATACTGGATGAATTAGGCTATGTGCCCTTTAGTCAAGCGGGTGGCACCTTATTGTTTCACTTGCTTAGCAAGCTTTACGAAACCACTAGTGTGCTTATTACCACTAATCTTAACTTTACTGAATGGTCGAAAGTGTTTGGTGATGCAAAGCTCACAACTGCATTGCTAGATAGGCTTACTCATCATTGCCATATTATTGAAACTGGCAACGACAGCTTCCGATTCAAAGAATCAACCAAGAAATCGAAGGAGAAAAAGACTAGAAAATAGATTATGAATGTGGTCTTATTAGGCCAATTGGGTGGATCAATTTTAGATGCAAATCGTGGTTCAGTTTTACCTGCAAATTAACAACTCGGCTAATTGATGATAGGTAGGATTTAGGTCAGGCTCATACCGACAGGTTTTAGTGACTGCACTTTTCAAATTATCAGGGATAACCACGTCTGGTACACCGCCTAAAAATTCAAAACAGCGGGC
>JBARZY010000096.1:0-14518 GCA_049650345.1 Glaciecola sp.
AAAATTTGGAGAGGTGGCTGAGTGGCTGAAGGCGCACGCCTGGAAAGTGTGTTTAGGGTTAAACCTAACGAGGGTTCGAATCCCTCTCTCTCCGCCAAATAATCTTGAAAGCCCCGTATTTCGGGGCTTTCTTGTATCTAAATCTTAGTAAAGAGAATAGCTCTGTCACAGAACTCTGTCACAATTGATATAAGGCTGACAGAGCAACATGCAAAAATCCAATTCTACCTACCTTTATAAGTACAAAAATTCATCAAATTATTTTTTTCGTATCCGAACGGGTGTGTTTAATCAAATCGACTATGTTAGGTCAGCTCGCTACTTCGTTGCTTCACTTCAGACGTCTGATTATGAAGAGGCGAGATGGCTAGCTTTGTTTATTAAATCAAAGTTGATGGAGATTAATGATATGGATATGTCAAATAGTGGATTTCAAAATGATAATGAGCTGTTACTCATTAAAGGTGTGAAAGACGAAGAGCACATGCTCCTAAAGCAGAAGCAGCAAGGACTCAGAGCAATGATGCTGTTCAGAAAGGCGCTTAAAGACAGGTTCGAAGAGCTTTTGAAAGCAGGCAAAGCAATGATTGGGTATGAGCTTGACTGCAATGTCGTCATACCGAAGTCTATTTTGGAGGAAGAAAGCAAAGACTTTAAACAATACTGTGAAGAAAACGTCCCGCAAGCCCTTAAAATAGGGCTTATAGAGGGTTTGGTACCTCCAGTTCAAAATGATAATGGGGAGACGCCGTCGTTTCAAAATGATAATGATACCGTCAGGCAGTTCGCGGCTTCTTTAAGCATGCTGAATACTTTGGTGACCAAGTTGACAGAGTTTAAGGAGGAGCGGGATGATTTTTCAGTAGATGGTGAAATTGAACAGGAGCCATCGGTTGGGTCTCAGCAAGACGTTAACGATGCTGTTAAGATGTTTGATAACATACGCAATGGCTTTGATGAGCATCAACGAGCGGAAAAGCTTAAGCAGGATGAGTACTTCACTTTGGCGTATCAGGCCTCAATTTTTCTTCAAGAGAAAAAAGAGAACGTTGCTTTAAAAACGTTCGAGAAATACGAGCGCTCGTTTGTTTTGTTGTTAGAGCATTTTCCAGATGGAGTTGATCTCAGGGAGTTCACAAAAGTGCAGACTCAGTCAGTTAAGCATATGATCAGCAATATGGATAAGCATCAAAATGTAGGAAAAGAAGGAGGTCGGCTTGCTCCGAAAACGAAAAATGGAATTCTTTCAAATTACCGAACGTTTTTCTCTTGGCTGGATGACAACACTGATATTGATATCCGTAATCCTTTTAGCAAATCTGCTTTTGCATTGCTTAGAGGTACTCCAAAAAGACGGTCGTTTACAAGTCTTGAGGTAAAAAAAATACTGTCATATGGTTTTGGTCACGGTAACGAGGCGAGAGAGTTTCGCAGCGATGCTTACTGGTATCCCAAAATTGCTTTGTATTCTGGAATGCGCCTGAATGAACTATCTGCTCTTCCGATCAGCCATATTAAGCAAACTGTCGATGGGGTTTGGTACTTTGATTTAAATGGACTTGCAGTGAAGAATGAAGCAAGCGAAAGGACTGTGCCAATTGCTCAGCACCTCCTTGATTCAGGGATTTTAATATATATAGAGGGGTTAAAAGCCAAAGGTGAAGTCTATCTATTTCCACAGATTCGCAAAGGAGTTAGCGAGCCAGGAAGCGCGGGTTGGGGCGACCCTATTTCACGATGGTTTAATAGGACAATGCTGAAGAATATTGGCATTGATACCGATGCTGAATTAACAAAACGTGCCCTCATTAGTTTTCACTCAATGCGACGCACGCTTATTTCAACCTGCGTAACAAAAGGTGAGGAGCATTATCTAATTAAACGCATAGTAGGCCACTCAGTTGAAGATGACATAACGCTCAGCGTATATGCTGACATGGATCAGATCCCGCTAGCTCGACTTAAAGAGGTATTAGATAAGAACCTCACTTGGCATAAAAAAGAGGTGAATATGAATGAAGCAGTGACATCGACTTTCGGGTTATTTGAAAGATGGGATATTAGTGATGAGCAGAAAAGTGCGCTTTTGGGCATTCCACAATCAGTTTCACTAAGCAAGGTACAATCTGAGCCAGATGCTTACATAGCATTCAGCCCCGACTTGAAAGATCGTTGTATTTTGCTTCTTGATATAAACGTTAAACTTGAGGAGATATTCTCAAATCCTCAAAACGTAGAGGGTTATATGACGATGCTGAATAACAATACGCCATACATGGGCAGTATGCCGATAGAGCTTGCTTGTAGCAGCCTTGAAGGCTTAAAGCAGACCCACCAAGCCATTGCTAGCCTTGCTAATAGCATTGGTTAAATACCTTCACTGACTTTCAAAAATACCCTTCGCATTTGCGAAGGGTGATCTAAATCAAACACAAGCAATTATCATTTTTAATGAGTATGAAAAATAAGCAGGCAAGAGCTCTGTATAGATAATATACAATCATTAAATCAGGCTTAACACCCCGTCATACCTAAGAAGAGCGATCTTAAACTCGTTATTAAGTAAGCTACACTTATTATCATTTTAAAATCTATTGGAAATATTAAAGAAGCAGCTTATCTTTTGAGTTTGAAAAGTGCGTTATTTTTTACATTATAACCCCAAGCAAAAATGAATAATTAATCAATCTTTGGCTTAAATCGCCTCCAATGCAAATTTTTATAACCTGATATCGCGATATGTTTGTGCTTTGGCTAAGGAAGGAGGGCTGAATTTTTTGAAATTATGATAAAATTTAAGTGGCAGCTCCATTTAAAAATACCGACAAATTTTTTCATTTTGATAATGAGGTAATCCGGTTAACTGGCTATCACAGATTCTATTTGCTTCTAAGTATGTGTATCAGTTGATCAAAACGGTGATTGCTTTCTCTAGGCTTTGCTACTTATATCAATTCATTCCCTTTACAACCAATTTTATATTAAGTAATTCACAAAATAGGCTTTTTATATCAATTCATTCCCTTTACAACCAATTTTATGTTAAGTAATTCACAATAATAGGCTTTTTATATCGAATAATTCATGTATAGTAAGTTTTATGTTAAGTAATTCGCTTTTTTGAGGTAACTATGTTTAATTTGTATTTCCCTAAAGGTAACGCTGAGTCCAAAGTGCTGTCAAAGAAGTATACTGCTGGCGCACTTAAACGCATCAGGCAGGGGATATACACAGATGCACCTTATGAAGAAATTAACGATTTGGTGATCAAACAATGGTCGAGGATAGTCAATTACCTTTACCCGACAGCCATTGCTAGCCACAGCACAGCGGAATACCTCAAACCTATCGATGGTATCGTTTACATCACGGCAGATATTAAAGTTCGTAAGAATGTCAAGATAGCAGATTCACTAACAGTCAATATCATCCCTGGCGACGTTAGCACATTAACTGAGCGCTTCTTGCCCGAGTTATCTAGGAGTGCACCTGCAAGACTGTTACTTGAAAACCTGCAAATAGCCCATGGAGATACTGGCGCTATAAAGTCTCTGGGCAAAGTCTGGGTAGAAGAAAAGCTTTGCGCATTTCTGGATAGGTACGGTGAAGATGAGCTAAATCGATTACGTGACTTAGCAAACAAAAGTGCTATCACCCTTCACATGCAACGAGAAGCCAAAATGCTAGATTTTATTGTCGGCAGCATTCTTTCGACACAACCAATTAAAAACCTTGATAGTCCAAGAGCAATCGCTCACGCTAAGATTGAACCGTTTGATAATCATCGCATGACACTTTTCCATTCTTTAGCGGATTACTTACAGCGCTGTGAGTTAATTCCGTCATCCTATAGCTATAATACTCAAGGATGGCGAAACCTCTCATTTTACGAGAGTTATTTCTCGAATTACATTGAAGGCACTGAATTTGAAATCGACGAAGCTGAGAAGATTGTTTTTGAAAAAACGACGATCAACAATCGTCATCAAGATAGTCATGACGTCTTATCTGTATTTGGAGTGGTGAGTGATTATTCAGAAATGTGTGTTGTGCCATCTTCACCGGAAGAACTTATCAATCTACTTAAAGAGCGCCACGCACTTATCATGAGCGAGCGCCCAGAGAAGCGCCCTGGCGAATTCAAGGTCGAACCGAACAAAGCAGGGGGGACTTCGTTTGTGCTGCCGGAGCACGTAGAAGGCACATTTACACAAGCATTTCCAATATACCAATCATTGCCAGCAGGTTTACCCAGAGCTATCTTTATGCAGTTCTTAGTGGCCGAAGTTCATCCTCATGATGATGGAAATGGGAGGTTATCTCGCATCATGCTCAACGCAGAGCTTGTTGCCAATGAAGAGCATAAAATTATCATCCCAACCGTTCACCGTGAAAGTTATTTAAATGGTCTAAGGCAGGCGACTCGCAGTGGTAAATTCAGAACACTGACCAAAGTCTTTGCAAATATGCAAGCGTATACAGAAAGCATTGATTGGAGTGATTATGGTGAGGCAAGAGACACTCTTGAGCGACATATGGCCGACAAACTTCCTGATCAAGGTGTAGCGACATTCAATAGGGAAATTGCCAAGCACAAAATTTCTCTCCCAGTAGGATAGTTATTGCACGGCTAAATCACAGTGATTTATTAAGGGAAAATCGACAACTATACCGACAAATTTTTTCATTTTAATAATAAGCCTATTGGTTTACTAGCGAACACCAACTCTATTTTCTTTTCGGTGGGTGTGTCATTATATCCAGTCAGCAAGTGCTTTCTCTAGGTTGGACACTTGAACTTCTTGTTTGTAATATTGACTGTTTTTATCTTTGTGTTATTAAATATCCTTGTTAATACTTAGTCGTACTCAAGCTTAAATCCAGCAGGTACCATGATTTGAAATCGCTTATCGCAGTGTCGGTTGTAAGCGTCCGCCAATCCCACCTAGCGCTTAGCAAACTGCCATGGTAGCAGTTGCTCGATATTGACGTCGGGCTGGCTGAGTTCATCAAGGCAAGTCATCACATACTCGAATACGTTCAGGTCTGTTAATTTGCAGGTAAAACTGAACCACGATTTGCATCTAAAACTGATCCACCCAATTGGTCTAATAAGACCACACTCATATTCTATTTTCTAGCTTTTTTCTCCTTTGATTTCTTAGTTGATTCTTTGAATCTGAAGCTATCATTCCCAGTTTCAATAATATGACAATGGTGCGTGAGCCTATCTAACAATGCAGTTGTGAGTTTTGCATCACCAAACACCTTTGACCATTCAGTGAAGTTGAGGTTGGTGGTGATGAGGACACTGGTGGTTTCGTAGAGTTTACTCAGCAAGTGAAACAACAAGGTGCCGCCTGCCTGACTAAAGGGCACATAGCCTAATTCATCCAATATAACTAGATCGCAATTAGCTAAGCGATTTGCCATTCTGCCCACATGGCCTGCTTGCTTCTCAAGCTCTAACGTATTGACCAACTCGATAGTGGATAAGAACCTGACGCGATATTGATGATGTTGAATAGCCTGTACACCAAGTGCCGTTGCTAGATGTGTTTTACCGGTGCCGGGTCCGCCAACAAACACAGCATTCTGACTATCTTCAATAAATTCACAGCGGTGAAGTCCTCTTATCAGGTATTCATCTACCTCACTTTCACTAAAGTCGAAGCCGTATAAGTCTCTGTAAACTGGGAACTTCGCAGTTTTCATTTGATAAGCAATACTGCGCACTTCTCGGTCGGCCACTTCTGCTTTCGTGAGCGTATCGAGTATGGGTAACGCTTGTTTAAAGGCCGGTGAATCTTGCGATGACAACTCGGTAATACTGCTTGCCATGCCGTGTAGTTTGAGTATTTTTATGGTATGTAATAATGCTTCAGTGTGCATGTCGTTTTCCTCGTAGTGTGTCGTATCGTGATGTATCGCTGGTTGGCTCGGTGGTAAGTTGCAGACCTTTGACTATCGGGATGGGTGCAGGTGGTAACGGTGTAATGATACGATTTAAGCAGTTCATCACGTGTTGTTTAGAGGGACAATTGGCTTCCAATGCCATTTCTACTGCGCTAACAACGTCAGCCTCATCGTGATGCAGTATCAGAGATAAGACCTCGACCATTTCTTTATCGCCGCGCTCTCTTTGTAGTAAAATAGTTTGCAGGTGTTTAAAGCACTCTGGCATGCTGTTAAAGGGTGCGCCATTGCGAAGTGCACCCGGTTTACGCTGCGCAACCAGTAAGTAATGCTGCCAGTCATAAACCACTTTACCGGGCACATCATGACTGGTCATAAATACGCGCTCATGCTCAGCTATTTGACAACTTTCAGCGATAAAACACAGTTTACTCGGGTAAACACGTAGACTAATTCGCCGGTTGGCAAAGCTGGCGGGCACAGAGTATCGATTGCGGTCAAAACTCACTAGACACGTTGACGACACTTTTTTACTGTGTTCGATAAAGCCATCAAACGGTGCCGTTACTTTCATTAATTGACGCTGCTCTTGATACCACATATCTTCGATAGTTTTATCGGTAAACTGAGGATGTTTGCGTGTTTGCCAGTCGTTAATACACTGCGTTTCTAGCCAGTCGTTCAACTCACTTAAACAGCCAACTCGTGGTAATCGCTGCCAGATTACAGAACGCGCATCACGCACACTCTTTTCCACTTGACCTTTTTCCCAACCCGCAGCAGGGTTACAGAAGTCAGCCTCAAACAAGTAATGACTGACCATGGTGAGGAACCGACGATTGACAATACGCTCCTTACCTCGGTGGACTTTATCTACGGCAGTTTTCATATTGTCGTAAATACCGCGCTCAGGCACACCTTTAAACACACGAAACGCATGATTATGAGCATCAAACAGCATTTCATGGCTTTGGGTTAGATATGCCCGTAGGATGAAGGCGCGGCTATGACTTAACTTAAAATGAGCTACTTGCAGCTTGGTCTTGCGGCCATCAATAAACGCGTAGTTTTCGCCCCAGTCAAATTGAAACGCTTCACCTGCTGCAAATTCCAGCGGCATATACACTTGATTTGAAGCCGCTAATCTTTCCTCTTCGCGCCACTTACGCACAAACGCAGCGACTCTGTCATAAGATCCTGAATAACCTAAAGGCACCAAGTCTTCATACAGATTTTTAACGGTTTTTCGTTCTTTTCGCCGACGCTTTGCTTCTCGTTTAAGCCAACTGATAAGCAGTTCTTCAAACTCAGTCATTTTACTCAAAGTTTGCCGTTTAGTGTAAACAGGCTCGGTAATATCGTTCTTGAGATAGCGACGTACCGTGTTGCGAGATAAACCAGTACGACGAGCGATCTCGCGTTGAGACATTCCTTCACGAAAACACCAACGGCGCATAACACTTAATAATGACACATCTATCACTCCACATTCTCCTGCTCAAGGATGGCAGGAGGTATTAAATATGTGGATCAGTTTTCAATGCAAATTAGGGGGTAAAGTGGTGCAGTTTTGGATGCAAATTAACAGCCTAAGTACTTTAATCCCTATAATGGTCTACAACCACTTATATTTGAAAATGAAAAAGAAGCAGGTGTGTATTCTGAGAGACTTACTAATCAATCTATTGGGGAATTAGAGGGGTTACTTTCCAAAGGAGATGGTACTGCTTTACATTCTCCATTTTCTGTCCAAATACAATCTCATGTGAGCAAGAAACTGGGCTTTCAGGCAGAAAGTTTTTTATACATATCTGGTTCAGAAGTCAGAAAAGTATTAGAAGTTGTCAGGAATAAATTGTTAGTGTGGACGCTTGAACTTGAAAAAAAGGAGGTGTTAGGCGAAGGGATGCAATTCACTGAAACTGAAAAAAGTATCGCCAAACCGGTTACATACTCGATAGTCAACAATATCGGTCATATGAATAACTCGCAAATTCAATATGAATCCCCTGGGGCAAGCCAGAATTTAAATGTGATTTCTTCTTCAAATGATCTTAATGAAATAATCAATAAACTTGAATTGAAGTTGGCCGACCTTGGCTTGAAAAAAGATGATGAAGCAGAGCTTTACGTTAGCAAAGAAACTATCAAGACTCAATTAACGTCCAAATCGCCAAACGAGACTATTATTAAAGAGTCTTTGAAGACAATAAGAAGTCTCCTTGAGGGAGTTGGGAGCAGTGTAATAGCAGCAGGTTTGTTATCACAAATATCTCAACTTCTATAAGACAATAAACGTGTAAGGTTTCGTTTTCCTGAATAAAGCGAGCCGTCTGATTATATTTACAAGCCCATTCGAACTTAACGTAAGGGTTTTATTGATTGTATGAGAGCTAATAGCTGACCTTATCAAAAAACAAAGAAATGGACTGATTGAAAAATAATGAAGGACATGCTAACAAAGCTTACCATACAGCTGTATATAGCGAGCAAGGTATATATCTTGCTCATATGCGTCTCTTGAAAGGGATTAGTGTGATTACCCGTGTTTTTTAAAGTTGCACATGAAAACAACTAGTTCGTAAATTTACAAACATACACTACTACACATACACACCTCAATAGCTAGGAATTGAACTTGGATCCCTTTCGATTTTTGCAATTTCACAAATAGATTTCTCCAAGCTTTTGGTTGAATTTTTTATCAAAGACTTTGAGGTATTTCTTCTTTGCGCTCTTGTTGTTAACCTCGCACTTTCACTAAAATAGGTCAAATATAAACGTTCATTGAACCGTTCATCTGATGACAGAGACCCTATCCAATCCCCATCAAAATATGGCATAGGAGATAAACTGTTTTTGGTATAAGCTATCGATTTAATAGGGTAAAGTTCAATTATCTCAACTAGTCTTTTATCGCAAGTCAATAGCGACGGAATAAAGTAATTTGAGGCTGGATCTGGACGAATGGTGAAGTTCTTCTCGATTTGTCTGATATGCCACATATCCCAAGCCATTCCCTCAAGAGTATCAAATAGTTTGGGTGATTTCTTTTGGATCTTTCCAAAGAAATCAAGTTTTTGCCCTTTGTCAAAATAGTGTTTAGCGAGAGTAAGCTCTCTTGTACTCAACGTTGCTAAGGTTTTGTCGCACAAACTAAACATCATTTCTAATTTACGCTCAGTTGTTAACGTCGGATGCGAGAATTCGATTGATACCATCGCTAAAAGATGCCAATACATAAAGTTAAAACTAAACTTTAGTCCTTGCATAAGGCCATTATCAGAGATATCCCTAAATAATCGTGATATTTGCGTTTGAGCCCTGTTCGCGAGTTCCGATAATGTCAATACAGACGCTACTGTGTTTTGAGTTTTTAGTTTCTTGATATCGATTGTTCGAAGGATTTCATAAGACACTATTTTGTCAAAAATACGACTGGCTTTCTTCGGATCAGAGAGATTAAACAAGTTTTCTTGTAAATAAGGTAAAGGGTCAATATTAACGCTAGGATGGGCAATAAAGTGAAATATTTCCTCAAAATCACGAGGTAGTTTTGAAAATCTGCCATTTATATATGGCTCTAAGTAACTAAGCGCCTGCGTATCTAATGATATTGAATAGTCCAATCGGTAGGATGCTTTGCCTTTTTTCATTGCGTTATTGATATCTTTGTCAAGCACAATGATAGAAGGTGTATTAAACAGGCTTCTGACGACCGAACCATCAGAAAAATTTCGATTAACTGAAAAACCGGGCGCACTTCCTGCTTTTGACGCAAAAATAAACCGATAATCAGTCAGGCTCTTCTCATATTTATCATATAAATCCAATGAACACTTCAGTGTATCAGCAGTGCAAATTTCACTTACCATTTGAGCAACGTTATCTTTCAAACTCAGTCTCTTTCATTTATAGATGTCATTTATTCCATTATTTCACTATGTTCTGTGTAAAAAAACCGTAATTACAATAAATAAAAAAAACGGGCCCAATGCTGGTTGAGAAGATTTGCAAAGGGCCCGCTACACACAAACAGGTTTAACAGGTTGCGTTTAGGACATAACTCACAAAGTTTGGCAAGACAGATAGTGACTCAGTGTTTCCACTTCACTTTTAGATCCAATATAAATAGGGACGCGCTCATGAATATCGCTGGGTAGAATATCCAATATGGGCATTTCACCGCTAGTTGCTGCGCCGCCCGCTTGTTCGATTAAATATGCCATGGGACTTGCTTCGTATAGCATTCGCAATTTACCTTTTTTATGAGAAGACTGCTCAGGATAGCCGAATATACCTCCTCGGCAGAATATCCTGTGCATGTCTCCAACCATGGCCCCAAGCCATCTCATATTGAAATCCTTCTTCCTATCTCCGTCGACACCTAATTGGAGATCATTGATATAATTCTGAATTGGTGTCGACCATTTGTGTTGGTTCGACATGTTAAATGAATATTCCTGAGTGTCGTTTGGGATAGAAACGTTGGGGCGAGTCAATAAAAAGCCGCCGTGTGTCGCGTCTAAAGTGTAAATATGAGTGCCGTTGCCTGTCGACAGAACTAGCATCGTTGATGGTCCATAGAGCACGTAACCAGCTGCAATAATGGACCGCCCAGTCTTTAAGAATTCTTTTTGCGTGGATTCCGTAGGGTTAAAAGTACTTCTCGTGATTGAAAATATAGTCCCCAATAAACCATTAACGTCCGTGTTAGTCGAACCTTCCAGAGGGTCGAAACTTACCAAGTATTCGCCGTTTCGGTTGCACCAAATTACATTATCGGCTTCTTCCGAAGCGATCCCTTTGACTTGCTTGCTATCTTTCAAGATATCAATCAGTATTTGATTGGCAATAACATCAAGTTTCTTTTGTGTCTCGCCTTGCACGTTCTCACTTAGTAACGATCCGAGAACGCCTGCAAGCGCCCCTTGGTTGATGCGAAACGATATCTCTTTGCATGCTGCAAGTATGCTTCGAATCAACATAATCAGAGGCATCGGCACGTCATCGTCTTGAAGCTGGGTATTGAGACGTTTCATCCGACTAAGCTCATATATTTTGTTCTTACAAAGGAGGTCAAGTTGATTTTTTGATCATCAGTTAATCTGAGTCCCATCTTCGTGCGCCGCCAAATAATATCATCCACGTACATTGCCCATTCGTTTTCAATTAAATAGACGACTTCTTTCTCATACAGACCCGCGCCAAAATCTGTTCCCATGCCTTCCATAGTGTAAACGCCAGTTAATAGTTTATAAGCACTCGTCCCGTACGTGCGCGCATATCGTCTAATGATTTTACTCGGAATAAACGGATAGGCTTTGCTTAGATTTTTTATCAGCGACTCTTGTGTCTCGAAATCGCCACCAGGTAAAGGCGAAGTTTTTGTCCACGCGTCTTTAGCTTCTGGGAAGTATTGACAAATTTCATTCACTGCGGATTCTGATAATTTGCGATACGTTGTTATTTTTCCGCCGTAAATAGATAATAAGGGAGCTTTCCCCTGTTTATCTTCCAAGTCGAAAGTGTAATCCCTCGTAATTGCATCGGGAGCGCTTGATTCATCATCTAATAGCGGACGGACGCCGCTGAATGAATGTACGACATCATTCGGCGAAATTTTGTGTTTGAAATGTTTGTTAACAATGTCGACTAAATAATTCACTTCCTCATCACTGATTGTCGCTTCTAGTGGGTTTCCTTGATATTCCACATCAGTCGTGCCGACAAGCGAAAAATCATCCTCATAAGGGATAACGAAAACAATTCGTTTATCTTCGTTTTGCAGGATATAGGCCTCATTGTCATCATGGATTTTAGGCACGACAAAATGGCTTCCTTTGATTAACCTAATATTCTTTGAACTCTTGGTTTTAAGTGCTGAATCAAAAAAATTCTTCACCCATGGACCCGCGGCATTTATTAGGGCTTTTGCTTTGATGTTTGTAGTCTTTTTGCTGATTGTGTTTTGAAGCGATATTTCCCATGCGTCAGAACTTCGTTTCGCTGAGACACATTGAGTACGGGTGAGGATCGTTGCACCTTTATCTCTTGCTTCAACTGCGTTAAGCGTGACGAGTCTTGCATCATCCACCCATGCATCTGAGTATTCAAAGCCCTTTTTCATATCAGTGGTGACGGGACTGCTGTCTGTGAATTTAACACTCGAGGACCCTTTCAAAGACTTTCGTTTGGCTAGGTTGTCATACAAAAATAATCCCATTCGTATCATCCAACCTGGTCTTAGGTGAGGCCTATGAGGTAAAACAAAACGCATTGGCCACATTATATGCGGAGCTTTTTCTAGTAATACTTCCCGTTCAGCTAATGCTTCCCTGACTAGTCGAAACTCATAATGTTCGAGATATCTGAGTCCGCCGTGAATAAGTTTGCTGCTATTCGAGGATGTAGCTGATGCCAAATCTTCTTTTTCACATAACAATACTTTTAGCCCTCGGCCAGCCGCGTCAGCCGCAATTCCGGTGCCGTTCACGCCACCACCAATGACCACTAAGTCATATTCCGCTTTTTCCAATTCCATACTCATTACCTATAATTTTCTTTATCTGTATTCTTAGCCATGCCTTAAGATGGTCTAATAATGTTGTAATATTTTCTTTTTATTAACATAACACTCATTAGCGAATAAATACAAACATTTTCGAACATATATAGGTAGATTTGTTAACACACAGTATTTTGAGTGTAGGAATGTTTTTACAAAATATGGAGGTTTACGTCGTTTTCATTAAGAATCGAAAGGATAGTTTTTGGAGGAGTACTATCAGTAAATACATCATGGGCTTGGTCGATATTGCCCAGACGAACCATTGCATATCGCCCAAATTTAGAACTATCAGCGGCCAATAGAACACGCCTAGAATTTTTGATGATAGCCTGAGCAACTTTTACTTCTCTAAAATCAAAGTCTAACAATGAGCCATCATCTTCAATACCGCTGATCCCAATTATACCGAAGTCCATTCTAAATTGATTAATAAATTCTTCCGTCGCTTCCCCAATTACACCACCGTCCCGGTGTCGCACTTCACCGCCTGCAATTAGGACTGAGAAATCTTTTTTACTACCTAGGATACTCGCTACGTTAAGGTTATTTGTGACGACCTGTAAGTTTTCATGTTGCAGTAACGCACGCGCAATCGTTTCGGTTGTTGTACCGATATTAATAAACAAAGATGAACCATTGGGGATCAACTTAACGACATGCGCAGCGATTTTTTCTTTCGCATCTAGATTCATAATTTTACGACTATTATAAGATGCGTTTTCGATACTTGACACCCGACGCGCACCACCATGATGGCGACTTAATTTTTTCTTTTTGGATAAATATGAGAGGTCTCGTCTTATTGTTTGAGGTGTCACGTTAAAGTGATCAACAAGCTCTTCAATAGTAATAGTGCCTCGTTCTTTAAGGAGTTGCACAATCGATTCGTGCCTATGATCTTGCGTCATTTTCATCTCATATGTTCGTCAAGTACTTCCTTAGTATAAGTGAAAAATATATGAAATAAAATTGTGAATTAAATCAGTCTTCTGTGTATTTTATCGTGAATACAATGTTAACAAATGTTCGAAAAAGGTTGATTAATTAACTGCACTACCTGTATAAATATAAATAACGAACAATTACGAACATTATAAAAAGGTAACTCAACATGGCGGAATATATTCTTTCCATTGATCAAGGAACGACGAGTTCTCGAAGTATTTTATTTGATTTGCAAGGCAACATTGCTCATTTGGCCCAACAAGAGTTCGAGCAACACTTTCCTAAAGATGGATGGGTAGAGCATGTACCCGATAATATCTGGCAATCTGTATTGAGTACCATAACGTCGGTTAATAGTGAGTTAGATTTGCAACGCGACAAAGTGGTTGCAATTGGTATCACTAATCAGCGAGAAACAACAATACTGTGGGATAGAAAAACGGGCGAACCAATTTATAACGCAATTGTTTGGCAAGACCGCCGCACAAGCACCATGTGTGAATCACTTAAGAAGTTAGGGCACGAAGATTTAATTCGTCGTAAAACTGGGCTATTAATCGACCCGTATTTTTCAGCAACTAAAATCAATTGGATTTTAGACAATGTGCCAGAAACAAGAGTTCGAGCTGAAAGAGGCGAATTAGCATTTGGGACAGTGGATACCTACTTACTATGGAAACTGACTGGCGGTAGAGTGCATCGAACAGATGCGACAAATGCTTCAAGAACCATGCTTTTCAATATCCACACGCAACAGTGGGATGAAGAACTGCTTTCGCTATTCGATATTCCGCCCTTTCTATTACCTGAAGTAATGGATTCCTCTGATGATTTTGGTCTAGCAGAAGCCCGCTATCTAGGCTATGAGGCACCCATTTTGGGGATTGCTGGTGACCAACAGGCTGCTTTGTTTGGACAAACTTGCTTTAAAGAGGGAATGGCGAAAAGTACCTATGGAACAGGTTGCTTTATGATGGTGAATACAGGCAAACATGCGCTACTGTCCCAAAACCGCCTGTTGGGTACAGTTGCATATCGTCTCAACGGAGTCCCCACCTACGCGCTTGAAGGCAGTATATTTGTTGC
>JBARZY010000097.1:0-50342 GCA_049650345.1 Glaciecola sp.
AATTTGCGTCATAGTTATGACACATCACTTGACTGCTTCTTGGCACCTCAACGCGGCTTATTTAAAGGCCTTGCTGATGTCTCCTTGAAGCGAGCGCGCATTCTACATGCATATCAGTTTGGGTCAACACCTTTTTTAAAAAAACATGTGCTTTTATTGTCTTTTGAAGCATTTTTAAACGAAACGGTTAAAATACGACGCTTTGTTTACATTTTTAGTACATTATAGGTAAGAAAACCTATATAAACACCTTACCCATTTGCTATATACCGCTAGCAAGACTATTTTACTTTAGATTATTCTCTAGTCCACGCGTTAGGATAACACTATGCCAGATATCACCATTTTACTTGTATTTATACCCACCTTCTTCTTTGTGTCTATTACACCGGGAATGTGCATGAGTTTAGCAATGACACTGGGTATGACAATTGGCATTCGCAAAACAGCATGGATGATGCTTGGCGAAGTGTTAGGCGTTGCCTTAGTTGCATTGTTGTCAGTTATAGGTGTTGCCGCCATTTTTATACAATACCCCAGGGCCTTTACAGTATTTAAACTAATCGGCGGCGCATATATTATTTACTTAGGAATAGTGCTTTGGCGCACACCTGTACGATTAACCTTGCAAACGCGCAGTACTACCACACAAAAATTGCCTTTATTTATACAAGGTTTTTCAACTGCGGTTGCTAACCCTAAAGGTTGGGCGTTCATGATTGCCTTGTTACCGCCGTTTATTCAAGCAGACAAATCATTTTCTATTCAAGTAAGCGTATTAATTAGCATTATCATGCTTAGTGAATTAACGTGCATGTATTTATATGCGATTGGCGGCAAAAGCTTAAATCACTTCTTGAACAAAAATGATAAACGCCAGTGGATTAATCGTATTGGAGGGGGCTTACTTACTTTGGTTGGTGTTTGGTTAGCCGCAAGTTAAACGCTCCCGCATAGACTTTTGCTAACGTACATAATAATCTTTAGGTTAATTTAACGAATAGAGCAGCTTCATCATGAGTATCAAACCCTTCAATGGTATTTCACCCACAATACACAATAGTGCATATGTACATTCATCAGCCGTGCTAGTTGGCGATATAAAAGTGGGTGAGCACAGTAGTATTTGGCCATTAGTTGCTGCAAGGGGCGATGTTAACTTTATAAAAATAGGCATGCGTACTAATGTACAAGACGGCAGCATACTTCATGTAAGTAGGCCAACTGCCAATAATGAAACGGGTTACCCACTTATTATTGGTGACGATGTAACCGTAGGGCACCAATGCATGCTGCATGGGTGCGTGCTTGGCAATCGTATTTTAGTTGGCATGGGTGCGGTTATTATGGATGGCGTAACCGTGCAAGATGATGTTTTTATAGGTGCAGGCTCGTTGGTCCCGCCAAATAAAGTATTAGAGAGCGGCTATTTATATGTGGGTAACCCCATTACCAAGAAACGTGCACTTAGCGAACAAGAGCTAGCGTTTTTAAAAACCTCCGCCACTAATTACGTTACCCTGAAAGGCGAATATATCTCGCAAGCCATATAGGTAATATCAATAATCTTAATTGCACGCCCGTAAATATAACTGCCTTATTCAAGTAATAAGGCCCGCAAGTGGTCGTACACTGGCTGTGTATTGGGCGTTTTACCAAACCATAGTTCAAAGCTTTTAGCCGCTTGATGCACCAACATACCTAATCCATCAATAGTAGTCGTGCACTCATGTTGTTGTGCTAATTTTAAGAACACCGTTGGCTCATTTAAATATACCATATCGTACACAGCTGGGTTTTGCGCAAATATATTGTGCTCTAATGCCGGCACTTGGCTTTGTAAGCTCAACGACGTAGCATTAACAATGACCGAATATGGACCATTATTGTGCTTATACATACGTGCTACATTATGCTTATAAGAATTGGTATATGTAACAAGATCACTAGCTTTACCTTCACTGCGATTATATATATCCACTTTTGCGATTTCGGCATCAACTAAGGCTGGTAACGCACCTTTAGCTGCACCACCAGCACCAATTAATAGTACGTTAGTCCCTTTCAACACTACATTGTGGGCTAACAAATCACTCACTAAACCATAACCGTCTGTATTATCGCCAACAAAACGCTCACCTTTGCGAATAATGGTATTTACCGCACCCGCGCGTTGCGCCACCGCTGATAATTCATCGACCCAATTTAACGCATCGTCTTTAAACGGCATGGTAACGTTTGCACCAACGGCTTGTTGATCAGTAAAAAACCCGCTCACCGCTTGCGTAAACTCTCCAGCATTTGCTTGAGTTTTGGAGTATTGCAAGGGAATATCAAATTGCTTAGCGAACATGCTGTGTATAACGGGAGATTTACTTTGTTCAATAGGATTGCCAAACACAGTGGCAGAAACGGTAAGATTAGTCACAGCTGCTCTCAGAGATATAAAAATCAATATACTACCCGAATTGCAGACATAAAAAAGCCCTGCATAATAATACAGGGCTATTCACACAAGTCGATTTAGAACTTGTAGCCTACAGACAGTGTGTAAACAAAGGGGTTAATTTTCACATTGTCAACGGTACCACCTGGTGCACCTGCTACATCAAACGTGGCTTCTGTTTCAATATTGATATAACGCACTGATGCATTTAAATATACACCTTCAGATATTTCGTAATCGGCACCAATTTGTGCTGACAAACCAAACGATGCATCCACGTCTAAGTTAGAAATTTCTGCACCACCGGCATTGGCAGCGACTAAATCCACAGCGCCTTGATCAAATTTTTCATCAAAGAAAATTGTATAGTTTAAACCTGCGCCCACATATGGCTGGAATTTAGCTGCTGGATCGGCAAAGTAGTAGTTTACTGTAACTGTTGGCGGTAAATGCTTGGTAGAGCCTAGTTTAGTGCCACCTAGAATTTCCATGTCATGTGTAAATGGGGTAGCGGCCAGTAGCTCAACATTAATGTTGTCGGTTAAGAAATACGCAATGTTTAAGCCAAGCTGAGTGTTGTTATCAACATCGATACCACCTAATAGTACATTGGCGCCGTCGGTACCCAGTGGTAAGCCGAAATCGGCTCCGCCCACTTGAATATTAGAGCTGCTGCCATCAGGTGCTACGGTAGTAAAACCTGCACGAACTAAAATGTCGCCGGTTTCATGGGCAACCGCATTTGCGCTAGCAAGGGCTAAAGTAGATAAAACTGCAGTACATAAAAGTGTGTTTTTCATTGTGTGCTCACTATGTTTAAAGTTAATCAAAAATCTTGAGCTGATAGTAAAGTCTGCACAATAATAAATATTGATCTAGATTAACCTTTCATAAACACTTGATTTTTAGCTGATTAGATCGTTGATCTAAATCAATCTGCTCCACACAATGCCTAACTGTATGCCCTATATATTTAACCAATCTATGGGCTTTAGGTACTTTTGAATATTTCCTTCTGGCGATTCAACAGACGGCTGATAATTATATTCCCAACGCGTAAGCGGTGGCATCGACATTAAAATGGACTCTGTTCTGCCACCCGTTTGTAAGCCAAATAACGTACCGCGGTCATACACTAGATTGAACTCTACATAACGACCACGTCTGTAAAGTTGAAACTGACGTTCGCGATCTGAGTATGGCGTGTCTTTACGTTTCTCTACAATTGGCACGTAGGCGTCTAGGTATCCGTTACCAACCGCCTGCATAAAAGCAAATGATTGCTCAAACCCCCATTGATTTAAGTCATCGAAAAACAAACCACCCACGCCGCGAGTTTCATCTCGGTGCTTTAAATAAAAGTAGTCGTCACACCATTTTTTGTATTTAGGATAAACGGTGTCACCAAATGGTGCACACAAATCGTGTGACACTTGATGCCAATGTTTAGCGTCATCTACAAACACATATGAAGGGGTTAAATCAAAGCCCCCGCCAAACCACCAAATGGGCGCTTCGCCCTCTTTCAATGCAACAAAAAATCTCACATTGGCATGTGATGTAGGCACGTAGGGGTTATGTGGATGAATAACAAGCGATACACCCATAGCCTGAAAGCTTCTACCTGCTAGTTCTGGTCGCGCTGCAGTTGCTGACGCCGGCATTTGAGTGCCAAATACATGAGAAAAATTTACGCCGCCTTGCTCAATAACATTACCGCCACGCAACACCCTTGAACGACCACCACCGCCCTCTTCACGCTCCCACGTGTCTTCTTTGAAACTTCCGCCGCCATCAACCAGCGACAAGGTCTGACAAATATTGTCTTGTAAACCCAACAAATAGGCTTTCACCGTTTCAATGTGTTGTTCGGTAACGGTGTCGTGAGGATGTAAATCGCCTAGTGTTGATTTGTTGGTACTCATGCTCGAATAGTTTCCATGGTTAAGCTATTAAAAATTTTGCTGGGCGCGGTTTGTTTTCCTAATTCACCCTCTATTAGTGTGAGCATATTAGCATTTAACGCATCACCAAAATATGTATGCAACTGTGCAATAGTTTTGGCGGGCTCTGCACCAGCGGGATTGGCACTGGTAGACACAAAAGGCTGATTGACTTCATTGCACATGGCTCGCACTAAAGGGTGCGCAGTAATACGTACGGCAACTAGCTCAGAATTACCGCTTATCCAACTGGGCGTATAAGCCGACTTGGGTAATAACCACGTTACTGGACCGGGCCAGCTTTGCATTATCGCTGCTTGAGTTGAAGAGGGTAAATCGTCAAACAACACATACGGTGCAATTTGTGCAAGCGTACTAGCAATTAAGATAACGCCTTTTTTAACGTCTCGGCTTTTTAATTGCAGTATTGTGTCCACAGCTGCTTTATTTTGCGGATCACATCCTAAACCAAACACCGCTTCGGTTGGATAAGCAAATACTTGGCCGTCACTGTATTGTTCGGCCAAGTTAGATAAGTTTTTATTGGTCATTTTGTTTCATCAATCACGTGCCCACAACTTTCATGTGCGCATATATATGTTGCTTCACCTTTTGTTTTCACCAGCATAATACCGGCATTACACTTAAGGCACCTTTTATTCACCGGTTGTTGATTTAATACGTATTTGCACTTTGGATAGTTGTTACACGCATAAAAAAACTTCCCAAACCGGTTTTGGCGTTTTTCCAATGTACCTGCATTACAGCTAGGACAATGTACCGGCTCATATTCTGACTTATTTTGTTTGTTTTGATTAGTCGAAATAAAGTGACAATTAGGAAAGTTTGTACAACCAATAAACATACCATAGCGACCTTTTTTAACCGCCAGTTGACTATCGCATTCGGGGCAATGGCTGTCATCAATATGCTTTATGGTGGTAACGTCTTGCTTGTTTAACGATTGAGAGTAGTCGCATTTGGGGTAATCGGTACAACCCAAAAAACTTGATTTACCTACGTGTTTCATTTGCAGCGGAGCATTGCACTTGGGGCAATCACCGTAGGCTACTTGACTAGCTTTATGACCTGAAAAGATACCGTCTTTTTTAGCTGACATAAACAGGCACATACCTTGCGCGAATTAGGCCCATTTGCACTGTGTATTGTTTATTATAATTGTGCTTATTGCAGTTGGGTTTAATGTAGCTGTCCTTCTGGGAATTCAAAAATCAATTCCTCCATTTGCTCATATGCTGACTCTTTACCGGGTACGTTAAACAATACCATGAGTACTACCCATTTTAAGTCAACCAAACAAAATTCTGAGGATTCTATTTCCATCACGCGGTCAATGACCATTTCGCGTGTGACCGCGCACAATACATTGATTTGTTCTAAAAACACCAAAAAGCCTCTGCATTCTACGTCTAATTTAACTTGCTCGTTAAAGCTATAAATGCGGTTGCTAGATACGCCATTAATACTGGTTAAATAGGGGTTTATATCGGTAGTTTGCAAATCACATAGCTTTTCTAACCATGCTAACGCTTTATATATTTCGTCATGATGAAAACCAGCTCGAATAAGCTCGTCGGTTAGCTCATCTTGGTCAACTTGCATGTCGGCTTGATTGTTAACTAAATTCTCAAATAAATACATGAGGATATCGAACATGTTTTAACCCCTCAATTTAATGTAGCCCTCTGCGGTTGAGGCTACTATTCCACGCAACTCGTATTCTAATAATTGTGATAACACGTCACTCAAAGACATGCCGGTGCGCTTAGCAATTTCGTCTACAGGTGTAGCGCTGTAGTTAACACTATCTAACAATGGATCGCTTGCCAAGTGTTCTATTTGATTTTTTTTCAATTTGTTTGGCAGCTCGTCGTTATCAAGGGGTAAAGCGATACTCGGTAGCTCGGCAATAATGTCTTCAATATCATCAACCAAGGTAGCGCCTTGTTTTATTAACCAATGGCAACCCTTGGCATTTGGGTTAGTGATATTATTAGGCACGGCGAACACCTCTCTGTTTTGCTCAAGCGCATATTTTGCAGTCACTAGCGAGCCACTTTTTATTTTAGCCTCAACCACTAGGGTGCCAATACTCATACCGCTAATAATACGGTTTCTGCGGGGAAACATGCTCGCCACCGGCTTTGTTCCAGGTAAAAACTCTGACACTAATAACCCATGCTGCTTTATTTCTTCATAAAGCTGATGATGCCGTTTCGGGTATACCACATCTATGCCGCAGCCCAGTACACCGATAGTATTGACCTTGTTGGCTATACTCGCTTTATGGCAGGCTGCATCTATACCCAATGCCACGCCACTAATAGTCGCCGCGTTGGTTTTTATGCTTAGCTGTTGAATTAACTCGAAGGTGACCTGCTTTGCATACAATGAAGGGGCTCTACTGCCCACTATGGCCAACTGTGGCTGATGCATAAGCGACTGGTTGCCATGCGTAAACAAAAACATAGGCGGACGGTCGATGGTTTTTAAGAGTACAGGATATTGCGTGCAGTCCAAGCTAATAAACCCGTGTTGATCGGATTGATTAAGCCATGTGCATGCTTTTTTATACTGTTGCTGTACTCGGCGGTGCCTAGCTGACATCGCATCAACCTGTTCGCTAGTAAAACCAATACTTTGCAAATTAGTAGATGATTCATATGGTAGGTCGACTAAATTACATTGCAATAATGATGCTGCTTGGCTCAATCTGAAAAACCCCATTTTGGGGACATTATCAAGTTGTAGCCACAGCATTAGCTCAGCTTCAGATAGCTGATTAGCAATAAGGTCGGTAGGTTGATTAGCGCTAGTATTTGTTGTGTTAGCAGCAATTAAGTTGCACATATTCCATCCTTGGAAGTGAATCGTGATTTATTAAAACGGTTTGGTTTTAGGGCTTAGCGATAATTTCGCCACCTTTGATATAAGTACTTGCGCTAGTTACCCACGCATAACTCGCATTTTCATAGCTTCGCACAATAATCAGCTCACCTATTTTGTAGGCCGGTTGCTCAACCCGTTCTTTCATACTGAACAAGTCAAAAATACTGCTGCGCGTTAAGGTATAGCTAGGTCGCTCGTTGTACAGCACGTCAGGGCCTTGATGATAAATACCAAACACGGTACCGGGTTTAACATCGCGCTTACCCACATTAACAATCACAACGTCATGCTTGCCGATTAACACTGTACCGTTAATATTTTGTACAACTTCACCGGTTTGACGATTAGCTGGGGTAATAACCAAGTCTTTCTGTGATGGCTGAGTAGACTCAATAAGCTTGTCACCTTGGCGCGCTTCGCGATTGCTTTGCTCCAGTTTGATTACGTGGCGCTCGTTACTCAATGAATTGGCAATAGTGGCATCACTTAGATGGCTTACTTGCACGCCCAGTGGTCGGCCCTTTGAATCAAAAATGTTACGCTCTTTGCGCACCACCTCGTAAGTTGCTGACGCATTAGGTAACTTGTGCGCCAATATATAATCGGTAGAAGCAAACCGTGGGGTGCCAAAATTATCACCTAATAAAGTAGGTAAATCCTGATATTGCTCGGCCTCCATAATACTGTCGTTGTTAATAAAGGGCGAGATTAGGCCCCAGGGCAAAGTAGCAATAGGCGCAGGTTTATTCACAACGGTTTTGTTTGGCGACAAAATAATTGCGCTTTTTTCGCGCACAACTTCAATAACCGGCACGCCGTTTTCGTAACGCAGACGCAGTGTGTCACCAGGATATATTAAATGCGGGTTTTCAATTTGAACATTGTTACGCCATAACTCTGGCCATAACCATGGTTTATCTAAAAACAGGTTTGAAATGTCCCATAGTGTGTCGCCTTTTTTGACCACATAAGTAGTAGGCGCATCGTCTTTTATGTTCAGCACGTCAGCAAACACATTTCCTACCGCCAACATAAGCAGTAGTGCAAATGTGCTAAAAAATGCCGAACGTTTTGTCATAACAGTAATCATTTGTATGAAGCCTTACTATTTTCAGATTTATATCTGGTGGCAGTGCTGTATACTTGCAACATAATGTGCGCAATGTGCCTAGCACCTAATTTGTGTAATTTACAAAATGCGTACTTAACACACGCAGTCCTAATTCGGTTATCGGTATAATTTTGTTATTATTAACCTGATTGTTTAGCAAATCTGCGTTTATTTGCCGTTTACGGCCTTAAATATGCTTGGATAATTACCCAGTAATCACCATAGTAATGAATAGCACGCGATGTTAAATACGAATTCTGCATCAATGTTATATTTATTGATACTGACCTAAAGAGTGAAAATATGCCTGTACTAGAAGTATTAACCTTTCCTGACGAACGCTTACGCACCGTGGCTGAGCCCGTTGAAAAAGTTGATGACGCCATTAGAACATTGGTCAAAGATATGTTCGAAACGATGCAAGATGAAAAAGGAATTGGGCTTGCTGCAACACAAGTAAACGTGCACAAACGCGTGGTGGTAATGGATGTTTCAGAAGAACAAAACGAACCCTATGTATTTATTAATCCAACAATAGTCGAAAAATCGGGCTCAACCATTAGCGAAGAAGGCTGCTTGTCGGTACCGAACAACTACGCCAAAGTTGATCGTGCCGAAAAAGTCACTGTGTCAGCACTTAATGAAAACGGTGAAAGCTTTACCCTTGAGGCCGAAGGCTTGTTGGCAATATGTATTCAGCACGAACTTGATCACTTACAAGGGAAGCTGTTTGTTGATTATTTGTCAGATCTTAAACGCAATCGTATTAAGAAAAAATTAGAAAAAGAAGCCCGCTTAGCAGCGCGCGCATAACACAATTGAATAAGGGGAACCCTTGCGCATAATATTTGCTGGTACACCTGACTTTGCCGCTACCCATTTAGATGCATTGTTAAATAGCAAGCACGAAGTGGTAGCGGTATATACCCAACCAGACCGCCCCGCCGGTAGAGGCAAAAAACTACAAGCAAGTGCCGTAAAGCAACTTGCACTTGAGAACGACATAGCGGTTTATCAACCCACCACCTTAAAAACAGACCTTGCTGCAGAAGAGTTGGCCGAGCTTAATGCCGATATAATGATAGTAGTGGCATATGGCATTATTTTACCCACGGCTATATTAACGGCTCCTAAATATGGCTGTGTTAACGTGCACGGCTCTATTTTGCCTTTATGGCGCGGCGCGGCTCCGATTCAGCGTTCATTGTGGGCAGGCGATGCCGAGACAGGCGTGACAATTATGCAAATGGATGAAGGGCTTGATACCGGTGATATATTATCAATTGAAACCTTGCCTATTAACGCTAGCGACACCAGTGCCAGCTTGTATAGCAAATTGGCTGATTTAGGCCCCAAGGCACTTTTAAATGCCCTTGATAATTTTGACACTATTAGCCCAGTCAAACAAAACGACGAACAAGCCACTTATGCCGCTAAACTCAGCAAACAAGAGGCTTACCTTGATTGGCAATTAAGCGCAACACAATTAGAACGTAACATAAGAGCCTTTAACCCATGGCCAGTAGCATGGTTTACCTACAACGAAAAGCCAGTGAAGGTATGGCAGGCTGAAGTCGTAAATAACAGCCAGAGTGCTGAACCAGGTACCATTTTACAATTCGACAAGCATGGCTTACAGGTACAATGTAGTGATGGCGTTTTGGCCATTACGCAATTGCAAATGGCAGGCAAAAAGTCTCAAGCTGTTAGTCAAATAGTAAACGGCAATGCCTCGGCATTTGCAAAAGGCGACATCATTGAATAAGCAAACTTACCATTTTGAGATTAAGCACCCTGTTAATTTGCGTGCAGACGCCGCTTGGGTGTTATATCAAATTTTAGAGAATGGTCAGTCATCTCGCGAAATTATGCCAATAGTGTGGGCCAGGCACCAACAAGCAAATGATCGCGCATGGTTGCAACAAATGGTGTTTGGTTGTTTACGTAATTTGCCAAGATTACAAGTATGGATGCGCCAACTGCTGCATAAACCGCTAAAAAAGAACCAAAAGATAATTGAACACTTGCTAATGTTAGGTATGTACCAATTAGCGTATGCGCGAACCGCCGATCATGCCGCGGTATCGGAAACCGTCGCGGCTTGCAAACAAATGAAAGAAATTGGCCTAAGTGGCTTGGTTAACGCTGTATTGCGCAGCTTTATGCGAGATAACATTCAAGACCAAGAAATTAACGAAGCCCACGTTAAATATGGCTTACCAAAGTGGATTTATAAATCACTGCTAACGCATTACCCTGAACAAATTGCCAGCATTGCCGAAAATATGCAAACCCGAGCAGCATTATGGCTACGCGTAAACACCAGCAAAGTATCTGCAGAACAATATTGTGACGCACTAAAGGAACAACAATACACTTTTGAGCACCATGGCGATGCCATAAAACTTCTGCAAGCTGGCGAAGTGACGCAATTACCAGGCTATGAAGCAGGTTGGTTTGCAGTGCAAGACTTAGCTGCGCAACAAGCCGCGCGACTGCTAAACCCGCAAGCAAATGACGTTATTCTAGATTGTTGTGCAGCGCCAGGTGGCAAAACCGCGGGGATTATTGAAGCGCAACCTCAGCTAAAACAGTTAATAGCTCTTGATGCTCAAGCAAATCGCGTAAGTAGAATACACGAAAATCTTGCTCGTTTAGGCCATAGCGCGGCACACGCTGATCAACTCAAGGTGATAGTAGCCGACGCTCAAGCCCTAGACCAACTAGACTTGCCCAAGTTTGATAGAATTTTATTAGACGCGCCCTGCTCTGCCACCGGTGTGATAAGACGCCACCCCGATATTATGTGGCTGCGAAAGCGCAGCGATATAGACGTACTAGTCAACTTACAAAAAACCATTTTGGAGCAGGTTTGGCAGCAACTGAAAGTGGGCGGCACATTAGTGTATGCCACTTGCTCTATTTTGCCACAAGAAAATACGCAGCAAATACAGGCCTTTTTAGCCACTCATGCTAACGCCAAACTACAGCCCATTACCACCACTAGTGGTGAAACAGTGGATTGTTGGCAGATTATGCCGGGTGAAGAAAACATGGATGGTTTCTTTTATGCAACACTGCTAAAGTGTGAATAAAAATCTGTGTGCCTAGGCGCGCTGAGATACTGTTTTATAAGCGATTAACCGAAGAATAATATGAAAATTATCATAATTGGCGCGGGTCAAGTTGGCGGTACACTGGCTGAAAACTTAGCCGGTGAAAAAAACGAAATTACCATTATTGACTCTGAAAACGATATTTTGGCAAACCTACAAGACCGCCTTGATTTACAAGTGGTGTGCGGCATTGGCTCACATCCCGACGTATTGAAAAAAGCGGGTGCCGAAGATGCCGATATGCTAATTGCGGTTACCAACAGTGATGAAAGCAACATGATGGCCTGTCAGGTTGCGCATAGTTTATTCAAAACGCCCACAAAAATAGCCCGCGTGCGCTCAGAGCAATACATTATTTATCAAGACCAACTATATCAGCACAAAGACATTCCTGTTGACCACCTTATTGCCCCTGAACAACTGGTTACCACGGCTATTAAACGCCTTATTGATTACCCCGGTGCACTGCAAGTAGTTGAATTTGCAGAAGGCAAAGCAAGCCTTGTGGCAGTGAAGGCATACTATGGCGGCTTGTTAGTGGGCCATGCTTTATCGGCATTAAAAGATCACATGCCCAATGTAGATACGCGAGTGGCGGCAATTTACCGGCGTGGACGCCCTATTCGTCCACTGGGCTCAACCGTTATTGAAGCCGATGACGAAGTCTTCTTTATTGCTGACACCAAACATATTCGGGCAGTAATGAGCGAGCTACAAAAACTAGAATCAAGCTATAAGCGCATTATGATTGCCGGTGGCGGGCTTATTGGTGCGGGCCTCGCAAAAAGATTAGAAAATAAACACAATGTAAAGCTTATTGAGTACAGCATAGATCGTGCAAATTATTTAGCTTCAACATTAGACCATGCAACTGTATTTCAAGGTGATGCATCTGACGCCAGCTTACTTGCTGAGGAAGGCGTTGATCAAGTTGACGCTTTTATTGCGGTGACCAACGACGACGAAGCCAACATTATGTCAGCGATGTTAGCAAAGCGTATGGGGGCTGCGAAAGCGATGGTGCTAATACAACGCAGCGCTTATGTTGATTTGGTGCAAGGTGGCGATATCGATATTGCGTTCTCGCCGCAACAAGCGACCATTTCAGCACTACTCACTCATATAAGGCGTGGCGACATAGTAAACGTTCACTCACTTAGACGCGGCGCTGCTGAGGCAATTGAAGCAATTGCACATGGTGACAATCAAACCTCAAAAGTAGTGGGCAAACAAATAAAAGACATCAAATTACCACCTGGCACCACTATTGGTGCAGTAGTAAGACAAGACGAAGTAATCATTGCACACAGCGACACGCAAATTCAGGCTAACGACCACGTGATTTTGTTCTTGGTCGACAAGAAATTTATCAATGATGTTGAGCGACTATTCCAGCCTAGCGCTTTGTTTTTCTAATATAGATAACACTTAGCGCGTAAGGCTCACATAGCGTAATTTATACAAGGAAGCGTATTATGCATGGCCCTGATCCTAACAACAAAGCCCCAATGGAAGGCTTTCCGCAAGTGGGCTTTTTAAAAAACGTCATACAATCACCTAATATATTGGTGGGCGACTACACCTATTACGACGACCCCGACGGTGTAGAAAACTTTGAAAAGAACGTGCTGTATCACTTCCCGTTTATTGGCGACAAATTAATTATTGGAAAATTTTGTGCCATAGCTAAAGACGTAAAATTTATTATGAACGGCGCCAATCATAAACTTTCAGGGTTTTCGACTTATCCTTTTTATATTTTTGGTAACGGTTGGGAAACTGCTATGCCAAAGGAAGGTGAATTACCTTATAAAGGCGATACGCTTATTGGCAGTGACGTTTGGATAGGCTATGAAGCCACCATTATGCCTGGTATAAACATTGGCCATGGCGCGATAGTTAGCAGTAAATCAGTCGTTACATCAGATGTTCCACCTTACACTATAGTAGGTGGAAACCCAGCTAAAGTAATTAAACACCGATTTGACCAGACCACTATTGATACCTTGTTGTCGATTGCTTGGTGGGACTGGAACAGCAAAACCATTACCGAACATATCCAGTTGATTGTATCGAACGATTTGGCAAAACTAAGCGCAGTTGCTAACTCCGCCAAAACGTAGGTGAAAACAGCACCAGCAATGAGAATATCTCCAAGCGACCAAATAACATTGCAACCATTAAGAACCATTTAGCACCATCGCTTACTTGCGCGTAAGTACCGGCTACCTCGCCTAAACCTGGGCCTAAGTTGTTTAAAGCAGCAGCGGTTGCCGAGAACGCGGTGATGTTATCTAGGCCTGTGCCAATTAAGCCAATCATAATAAACACAAACACAATGGCGTAAGCAGCAAAAAATCCCCATACTGCCTCTACTACTCGACTTGGCATTGCCCTATCGCCCAACTTTACCGCGTATACCGCTTTGGGGTGAATCAGCCGGTCAACTTCACGCTTGCCCTGTATAAACAATAATAACACACGAATAACTTTAAGACCCCCGCCGGTGGAGCCTGCACAGCCACCAATAAAACTTGAAAATATAAGTAGAATTGGTAAAAAGGCAGGCCACGATGCAAAGTCTGTTGTGGCAAAGCCAGCAGTGGTGCTAATAGATACGGCCTGAAACAACGCCTGGTCAAGAGCAATCTCGGCGGTGTCGAAAACTGAATAATACATTAAGACCATAAAGCAAATCGTCACCAAGGTAATTTGAATAGTGAAGAAGGCCTTACACTCTGGATCTCTAAAGTAATTTTTGATGTTACGGCCACTTACCGCCGCATAGTGAAGCGAAAAATTAAGCGCTGCAATCCACAAAAACACAACGCAAATCACATTAATAGCGGCACTGTTAAAATAGCCTAAGCTAGCATCATAGGTTGAAAACCCGCCAATCGCGATGGTTGAAAATGCATGACAAACCGCATCAAAAATATTCATGCCGGCTAGCCAATAGGCTACCGAGCACGCAATGGTTAGTGACAAATAGATGTACCATAAATGCTTAGCAGTGTCGGCAATACGTGGTGTCATTTTAGAATCTTTTACGGGCCCTGGCGTTTCAGCCCGATATAACTGCATGCCCCCTACGCCTAAAATAGGCAATATGGCGACAGCCAGTACAATTATACCCATGCCGCCCAACCACTGTAATTGCTGACGATAAAACTGCACCGCTTTAGGCAAAAATTCAATGCCTTCAATTACCGTTGCCCCGGTGGTAGTTAACCCCGAGAACGACTCAAATACTGCGTCGGTAATACTCATTTGCGGTTGGTCTAACATGGCGAAAGGAAGCGCACCAAATGTGGCTAACACGGTCCAAAAAAGTACAACAATTAAGAAGCCTTCTTTGGCGCGTAAATCGGCTTTGCTTTGGCGGTTGGGATACCAAAACGCAAGGCCAGTAATAAAGGTGACAAAAAAAGCAAACACAAACGCCAAACCGCCACCGTCGCCATATAATAAGGAAATAAGTGCTGGTGGCAGCATGGTCACACTAAATAATGCAACCAACAAACCAAGTATTCTTATTATTGCGCGATATTGCACGAAAAGTGCGCCCCTGTAATGTGTGAGTTAATGCTTCTATCAACCGATAATGCAACTGTTGATAATATGGCCAAATTCAATGCCAGTTTCATTCTACTCTTTATAACTCATTGAAGGCGAAAGATAAAAAAATAAATGTATTTTTTTACTTGGCATTGCGTATATCTGTGCTATTTTTATTAAATCGAAAAGTCATGCAAAGTGAATTTTTGAGCAACGTTGTGACACACAACGAGTGTAACAAGTGATACGTTAAACACGTTTAAGCTGCCTAACACTCCACACAACGTGAAGGATAAAATAAAAAGAAAATGGAAATGTTGAACAACAACTCGTTTTATTCCAAATCTTATTTAAATGTGCTTTTATCAAATGGTAAAGGTAGGTTTTTGCTGAAAAAAATATAGTTATTAACAAAGTTATCCACAGCTTGTTAATTTTTAAAAGTTTATTTTGTTATTATTTTTCAGTTACTTATAAATTGTAATGTTTTACTAAAGGTCTTTTATGCACACCAAGAATAATTCCCCCTTAATATTGGTTGACGGCTCCTCTTATTTATTCCGAGCTTTTCATGGTATGCCGCCATTAACCAACTCAAAAGGCATTGATACGGGTGCAATTTACGGTGTTGTAAATATGCTACGTTCATTAGTAAAAGACTATAAACCCTCGCACATGGCGGTTATTTTTGACGCCAAGGGCAAAACCTTTCGCGACGATATTTATCCAGAATACAAAGCCAATCGACCACCAATGCCACATGAGTTACGTGACCAAATAGCACCTTTACACAAAATAGTAGAAGCAATGGGATTCCCGCTTATTGTTGAGCCAGGGGTAGAAGCCGATGATGTAATTGGCACCTTGGCAAGGCAGGCCTCTGAGCAGGGTGTAGAGTGCGTCATAAGTACCGGCGATAAAGATATGGCGCAGTTAGTTACCGATCACGTAACACTCATTAATACCATGACGCGCACCACCATGGACAAGCAGGGTGTGGTCGAAAAGTTTGGCGTGCCCGCAGAACTCATTATTGATTATTTGGCCCTAAAGGGTGACAAAGTTGACAACATTCCAGGTGTGCCCGGCGTAGGTGACAAAAGCGCTGTGGGCATGCTGGTGGGTATTGGCGGTATTCACGATATTTACGACAACCTTGATAAAATTGCCACCCTCGATTTCAGAGGGGCGAAAACCATGGCTAAAAAAATGCAAGAGCATAAAGAACAAGCGTTGTTGTCGTATGAGCTTGCCACCATTGCTACCGAACTGAAGCTTGATTTATCAATAGACCAACTGGCTATTGATGAGATGAACAAACCCATACTCAAAGACATGTTTGCAGAGCTTGAGTTTAAGCGCTGGCTAAGTGAAGTGTCTGATGCAAATAACGTTGAGCAAGCCAGCAGCACAGCGCCCAAGGCGACAAACGATGCAGGTGAACCCAGTGCTGATAACGAACCCGGTAATACCAGCACAATAAATAGTGACAACTACTTTACCGTTTTCACGCAGTCGGCTTTAGACGAGTTAGTAGATAAACTCGCAAACGCTGAGTTTTACGCCGTTGATACCGAAACAACAAGCCTAGATTACATGCAGGCTGAAATAGTCGGGCTATCGTTCGCGTTTACCGATGATACGGCTTACTACATTCCCGTTGCTCATGACTATGCCGGTGCACCTGAGCAACTCTCGCGAGAACATGTATTAGAAATACTTAAACCTATATTAGAAGACACTGCAGCAAAGAAAATTGGTCAACATATAAAATACGACAACAACGTTTTAGCCAACTACGGCATTAAACTTCAAGGCGTACTGTGCGATACTATGCTGGCTTCGTATGTGCTTAACAGCACCGCTACGCGTCACGATATGGACAGTTTGTCGCTTAAATATTTAGGTCACAAAACCATTAGCTTTGAAGAAATTGCCGGTAAAGGCGCAAAGCAACTTACCTTTAACCAAATAGAGTTGTCGGTTGCTGCCAAATATGCTGCCGAAGATGCCGATATTACCTTGCGCTTGTATCTTGCCATCAAAAAACTGCTCAACAACGAAACCGGTTTATTTGCCCTATTGAACGACATAGAAGTGCCGCTCTCGAGTGTACTAGCGACTATGGAGCAAACAGGCGTGCTGATTGATTCACAACAGTTAGCGCAACAAAGCCAAGACCTAGCCAAACGAATAGTAGAGCTAGAAACACAAGTCCACGAATTAGCAGAAGAAACCTTTAATTTGGGCTCTACCAAGCAGTTACAACACATTTTGTTTGATAAACTTGGGCTGCCGGTAAAGAAAAAGACACCAAAAGGTGCGCCTTCAACCTCAGAAGAAGTGCTACAAGAGTTAGCGCTTGAGTACGAATTACCGGCCTTGATCATGCAATATCGTGGCCTTACCAAGCTCAAGAATACTTACACCGACAAGCTCCCTCGTATGATCAATCATCGTACCAATAGAGTGCATACGTCTTATCATCAAGCCGTTACCGCTACTGGGAGGCTTTCGTCAACCGATCCTAACTTACAGAATATTCCCATTCGTACACCTGAAGGCCGAATGGTTCGCCAAGCATTTGTTGCCCGCGAAGGCTACACAGTAGTGGCGGCAGATTACAGTCAAATTGAACTACGCATTATGGCGCATTTAAGTAAAGACGAAGGCTTACTTAACGCCTTCTCTAAAGGCCTTGATGTGCATAAAGCCACTGCAGCAGAAGTATTTGGTGTGCCATTAAGTGAAGTTGACACCGAACAACGCAGAAGCGCCAAAGCAATTAACTTTGGCCTGATCTATGGTATGTCAGCTTTTGGTCTTGCCAAGCAATTGAATATTGGTCGTTTTGATGCACAAAATTATATGGACAAGTATTTTGAACGCTACCCTGGCGTACTTGATTATATGGAAAGCACACGAGAAAGCGCCACCGAAAAAGGCTATGTATCAACCGTATTTGGCCGACGTTTATATTTGCCTGACATTAAAGCCAGCAATGGCGCCCGCCGCGCAGGTGCCCAGCGAGCTGCAATAAACGCCCCTATGCAAGGCACAGCCGCTGACATCATCAAAAAGGCCATGATTGAAGTCAGCAAGTGGATGAAAACACTTGAAACCGCAAGCGACGTTGCAATGATCATGCAAGTGCACGATGAACTGGTGTTTGAAATAAAAACCGAGAAAGTGTCAGAATATGTACCGCAAATAAACAAACTCATGGAGTCATGTGTGAGTTTAGATGTGCCCTTAGTGGTAGAGGCAGGTCAAGGCAAAAACTGGGATGAAGCACATTAATACGCGGGGAATACAGCAACCTTACAAAACACTCCAATAAAGCCCCTTAGCTTAGGGGCGCTGCTGTAGCAGTGTCCCTAAAGTATATACCAATGGTGCATTCCAATTAATTGTCACTTCATTAGTTGCATAGCTGCACCAAGAATCGACATAACTTAGTGCAGGCAATGTTGACTTATAGTCACATTTATCTTGCTGTCCAGAGTGCGGGCCGCCCACTAAAAACCCCGGTACTGGCGCACTTATGTCATCAGCATATGACTGTCTGTGATGCGGATGTTGAGGGCTAAGGTAACCAAAACCTGTTACATACGTTAGATCGAGCGGGTTTTTACCAAGCACATAATCAAGCAAACCAATCGCAGCCACTTCATATGCTGGCTTATTAATCACTTTATGCGCCACTAACAATATCATTGCTTTGTTAAGCGCAACTGAGTTACTTCCCCAAACAAAATCTTGCGACGTCATAGCTGTGGCATAAGCAGATTGATGATGTTGTGTTAATAGCGTATCGGCAAGCCCTATAAACCTCGATTTCACCTTAATATAATCAGCTTTTGATAAAACATTTTGGTGGTGTGTCAACAATGAAATGTATGCCAAGGCTGCAGTTTGTCGCCATGAGGGTACTCGAGGTTTTGCAAAGTAATGCGTAAATTCTTGCCAGTAATCATTGTTATTAGTTAATAAAAATAACTCTGCAGATGCCCATGTAAACTCGTCTTCAAAGTTTGAGTCACCATATTCACCGGTGCGAACATCACTGGGCTGTGTATATTTCACCTGACGATTTGCCAAGGCCCATTGCCATGCAAACTCAGCCGCACGTTGGTACTGTGTAGACATTGATGAAAATTCATCTAATTGACCATAAATGACACTGGCTTTTGCCATAACTGCTGCAAAGTTTAATGTCGCCGCCGTTGTTTTTTGCACTACATAGCGTTTTGCTGATGCTTGATGTGGCATTACACCGGCGGCAAAATTCAAGCTAGTTAATTTGTGATATACCCCGCCATCAACAGGGTCTTGCATCTTCAACATCCAATCTAGATTCCATTTAATTTCATCTAAAATATCAGGAGCGGTATTGTTTGATTCAGGAATGTGAGTTTTTAAGTCTGTGTAAAGCGCCGTATTGTGTTGGTAAGAAGCCAGTAGTGTATAAACCGAAATACCGCTGTTCACAACATACTTATTGTAATCACCGGCATCGTACCAACCTTTGCTTGCGTCAATTATAGTGCCTGGGGTGCGTTGTGAATCAACCGCAGACTGATGCACTAACACATGGTTATCAAGATGGCCTTGAGGACGTTGCCAATCCCCAGCAAATTTTTGCGTTAGCGCAGTGCTCGCACGATTAAAATAGTAAGCCTTTACTGCCCCTTGATGTATGTCTTGGTATGCATCGGCACTAATAGTTATTGGCATTGAATCTGGCAGGCCTTGCACTTTTAAGGTGTAAGTACCTGGTAAATTAAAATTTGAGAAGTTAGCTAAACGAACACTCTCTTGTGCCACTGGCCAATTTCGCGCTTCGCTCAGCTGCCCCTGATAAACAGTAATTGAAGAACCGGTTTGAACCAATTCAAAACGCGTAGCATTAGTGTTGGGCACTACCGCTATTTTAGGAGCTGATGGCAAGTACCCTACTTGGTTGATTTTCACTTGTTGAGCACGGGTTTGAATTTGCAACACTTGAGCATTGTTTTTAGTAGAGTGAGCAAGCTCAACATTTACAGTTGTGCACGTCATCATTAATACAGCGGCACCCAATACGCTAGCCTTTAACCAACTTTGCATATACCACCTTCGCTATTCTCGCAGCGTGTTTTCAATAATTTAAAATATTTTTAAATAAATTTGGAACTAATCAACACATGCATACTCTTACTTATGAATGTGTTGTTCTCCCCGAGAGTAAAGCCCCGTTTAGTGTGTAACGGGGCTTTTGTTTTTCTAGCCTTAGCTAATACCTTTCTGTAGTCATCAAACTTAATAACGTAAGCGAATTATAAAGCAAACTGCTTGTGCAATGCTTATTGCGACTTATTTGGCGCGGGTATGTCCATCCAGCCAGACAATGTTTTTTCTAATTCAGGTAAACCCAAGCCATTTAACGAAGAAAATACGTTTACGGTAACATCACCATTAAATGCGATGCATGCCTCACGCACCATTAGCAATTGGCTTTTACGTTTACCTGCTTTTAATTTGTCGGCCTTTGTTAGCAATATTAGTACTGGTAAATTGGCACCTACTGCCCAATAAACTAAGTCTTGATCCAAATCTTTTAGTGGATGTCTTATGTCCATTAACACAACTAAACCCTTTAGACATTCTCGTTTTTGCAGATACTCTCCTAAAGACTTCTGCCATTTTTGCTTCATAGCCAGTGGCACTTTTGCATAGCCATAGCCAGGTAAGTCAACTAAACGACGCGTATCGTCTAGCTCAAATAAATTGATTAGCTGAGTACGACCAGGGGTTTTACTGGTGCGCGCTAATGTTTTTTGGCGCGTAAGTTTGTTTAAAGCGCTAGATTTACCAGCATTAGAGCGTCCTGCAAACGCTATTTCAGCACCGTCGAATGGGTCAAGGTGAGAAATATCAGGGGCACTGGTAAGAAATTTAGCTTGTGTGAAGTAAGACATAGATTTTTGACAATTACAGAAAATGATTCAAATTAACGATAAGTTTACACCTTATTTGAAGATATGTTTGATGTAAATCCATAGTATTATCAACGATAGTGTTTTTTTAAGCGCGTAATTGTGTAAAATACCGCACTATCGCGTATTGTGATTAGATAAACCTCACGTTTAGAGAGAGTAAGTATGAAAAAATATTGTTTGCTTGTGGCGTTGTTTGTTAGCTGTTCTTTTGTTCAAGCACAAGGTGACGCCGAAGCTGGTAAAGCAAAATCGTTGGTATGCGCAGCGTGTCACGGCACTGACGGAAACAGCGCAATTCCCATGAACCCCAAATTAGCTGGCCAGCACGAAGGCTACTTATACAAGCAATTGGAAGAGTTCAAACTTGCTGGACAAACTGCTGGCAAAGAAGGGCGTAACAACGCCATCATGAATGGTCAGGCAGCGTTACTATCTGAGCAAGACATGCGCGACTTAGCAGCATACTTTTCGAGCCAAACCCTTAAATTAGGTGAAGCGCCTGAAGACGTTATCGCCAAAGGTGAAGCTCTATACCGTGGCGGCGACGCAGAACGAGGCATTACGGCTTGTATTGCTTGTCATGGTCCTGGCGGTAAAGGCATGAACTTGGCTGGCTTCCCAGTAATTTCTGGTCAACATGCTACATATACGAAATCTCAGTTAGAAATGTTTCGTTCGGGCGGTCGTAATAACGACTTAAACGGCATGATGAGAGGCATAGCATCTAAACTAACTGACGAAGATATTTCGATACTTTCTCAGTACTTAGAAGGTTTACACTAAGTTTTTTGTAAATATTTTGTTAATTTTGTTGTAATTATTATTTTTTAACGTATTATCTACACAACTTTCTAGCGAAGCTTGCGAAATATCAAGTTAGTTAGTAAGATTTTAAATAATAAAAAAGAGAAATGGACGACCAAAAACAAGTTCGCTATTTTTGATAAAAACAATAAAAAGTAAAACCTAGTTAGAACGTGAGCACACGATGTGCCTAAACGGGAGAGGTGTCACAAGACACTCATTAAATTAAGGTGATAGTTCAGGCTATCACCTTTTTTCTTTTTTACCCCCTCCAATTGTTACCATTACCCCAGTTGTTACAAATAAACTAAATTGTTGATTGTATGCCCATCGGGTATAATTCAATCAAAGCACTTACTAACCTTTAATGCTTCACTGATAGTGAGCATTACCTTATAGAGCACATCATGGCTAAAAGAAAAAAATCCAGAAAAGTTGGACTAATAGGCGTTCGCAAAGAAAATTGGCCTGAACGCCCACCAAAAAGGGTAAAAACCCCATCAGCAAGCAAAACCAAAGGCAACGAATCGGGCACACGCCAACAGTTGAAACAAACTAACGACGCGCCGCAAAAAACCCAAAAATTAGATAGCAAAGTGGGCAGCAAAAAACCAATCGATTTGAACGCTTACAAACCGGGCGCAAAAAAACCAGTGGCGAATACACCCAAAGTGGTGAAATACAAAACACCACAAGATGAGCTTAACGCCATTGAAAATAATCAAGAGCTTGAAGCCTTGTTAGAAAAGCAATTGTCAAAACCCTTAACCGGCTCAGAGCTAGCATTTGTGGAAAAAATGACCGCGCGTTATCAAGATTTATGTGATTTGCTAGGTATTAAAGTGGAAGATGACGAAGAAAGTGACCAGATTTCAGAAAATGATGATCCCTTTGCTTCGTTAGATGCAATAAAGCTCGACGACTTTAAGGATTAATTACTGAGTATGAGCACAACAGCAATAGTATTGATATTACTTGGCGCCCTAATCATCATTGGTTTGGGTTTGTATGCGGGCAAACTGTTATTTTTGGTAAATGCCCAGCAATCTAAGCAACAGGCTGTGCGTGACAAACGCATAGCGTCTATGCAGTCATCTATTCAAACTATTGCCTTTGCCATGCAGCAACAACAATGTGATTTATCTGAAGGGGTAATACGTATTTGTCGCCTGCTTGAATCGTTGCCTCTAGATCCTCTGCCAAATTACGTTGCCAAGTATCCATCGGTGCATGCCCTGTTTGATAAAGTGAAAGATTATCCAACGCATGAAGCACGGGCAAACTTGCCTAAAAAAACTCGCCGCGAGCAAGACCGAGAGAGAGAGCAATTTGAAAGCGAGCTTGAAAGCGCAATCTTAAAAGAAACCGAGTTATTGCGCGAGTTTACGCCCTAAGCGTTTAATTACGCAAAACTGTGTAGATTCCCCCTTACCAAAGCCCACCTGTTCAAGGTATACTACGCGACTATATTTTCTACATAAGCAAAGACTGTCAGGGACATGCAAAAATACGATTTACAAACCTTCCAAGGGTTAATTTTGGCACTGCAAGATTATTGGGCACAGCAAGGCTGCGTGATCATTCAACCCCTCGACATGGAAGTAGGTGCAGGCACCTTTCATCCAATGACTTTTTTACGTTCACTTGGCCCAGAGCCAATGAACAGTGCTTATGTACAGCCATGTCGCCGCCCTACAGACGGCCGCTATGGTGAAAATCCAAACCGTTTGCAACATTACTATCAGTTTCAAGTAATGCTTAAGCCCTCACCCGACAACATTCAAGAGCTGTATTTAGGCTCGTTAGAAATGCTTGGTTTTGACCCACTTGTGCACGACATTCGTTTTGTTGAAGACAACTGGGAATCTCCTACACTAGGCGCTTGGGGTCTAGGCTGGGAAGTGTGGCTAAACGGCATGGAAGTGACTCAATTTACCTATTTTCAACAAGTGGGTGGACTTGAATGCAAACCTGTCACTGGCGAAATTACCTACGGCCTTGAACGCTTGGCCATGTATATGCAAGGTGTAGACAGCATTTACGACCTTACTTGGGCAAATGGCCCACTTGGTAAAGTGACGTATGGCGATGTGTTTTTACAAAACGAAAAAGAACAATCTGCCTATAACTTTGAATATGCCAATGTAGACTTTTTGTTTACCACGTTTGATGAATGCGAAAAAGCATGTCAGTTGCTTATTGAAAAACAATTACCACTGCCCGCTTATGAGCAGGTAATGAAAGCCTCGCATGCATTTAACTTGCTTGATGCTCGCCATGCCATTTCGGTTACCGAGCGACAGGGATACATTTTACGCGTACGCACCTTATCAAAGGCTTGCGCGCAAATGTACTACGATTCGCGTGAAGCATTAGGCTTTCCTTTGTGCGCCGACGCACCGAATACACAAACTCAACAAGCAGAGGGGAAATAAAATGAACATTAATCAACCCCTTTCTACGCTACTAGTTGAACTAGGCACAGAAGAGTTACCGCCAAAGTCACTTAAAAAACTATCCGACAGTTTTACCAAAGGTTTAGCGCAAGAGCTAGATAAGCTTGGTTTTGCCTATGAAAAAGTTGACAGTTTTGGCGCGCCAAGACGTTTAGCAGTGGCGTTTATACAATGCCAACGCACGCAACAAGACAAGCAAGTAGACAAGCGTGGACCTGCTGTATCGGTAGCATTCAATGAGGCTGGTGAACCAACACCTGCGGCCCTAGGCTGGGCGAGAGGTAATGGTATTAGTATTGACCAAGCACAGCGTTTAAAAACAGACAAAGGCGAATGGCTACTTCACCAAGCAATTGTGCCGGGGCAAACCCTCGACAGCCAATTGCAAGGCGCTTTAGAACGCACCATTAAACAACTGCCTATTCCTAAGCCTATGCGCTGGGGCAGCAGTAATAGCGAGTTTATCCGCCCAGTGCATACCTTAACGGTAATGTATGGCAGCGAGATAATCCCCCTTGAGCTACTCGGTTTACGTGCGTCAAATGAGGTGTCGGGCCATCGTTTTCATGGTAATGCACGAGTTACCCTTGATCACGCCGACAACTACGCCAAGCTTATGTCTAGCCAGTATGTATTAGTTGATTATCAAAGCCGCATGCAAGCCATTGAAAGTCAGTTAATTGCACAATCAAGAGCATTGGGCTTACAAGCCGACTACAACAACGATTTGCTAGAAGAAATATCATCGTTAGTAGAATGGCCTGTTGTATTACAAGCAACCTTTGAAGATGCATTTTTAGATGTGCCTAAAGAAGCCCTCATTTACACCATGAAAGACGACCAAAAGTACGTACCCATGCTTGATAGCAATGGCGAGCTGTCGTCTACGTTTTTGTTTGTTACCAACATTGAAAGCAAAGACCCGCAACAAATTATTGAAGGCAACGAGAAGGTTATCCGTCCTCGTTTGTCTGATGCTAAGTTTTTCTTTGAAACCGATAAGAAAACCACTTTAGCGAGCAAAGCCGACAAGCTAAGCACTGTATTGTTTCAAAAAGAATTGGGTACCGTTGCTGAAAAAACCGAGCGTGTTAGCGCTGTGACACAAATAATTGGTCAGCTCATTAACGCTTCTGCACAAGATTTAGCTGACGCTCAACGCGCCGCTGTGCTAGCAAAAGCCGACTTAGTGAGTAATATGGTAATGGAGTTTCCAAGTGTTCAAGGTGTTATGGGCGCCCACTACGCTCGTCACGATGGCGAAAACGAAGCAGTAGCTTTGGCTATAAAAGAACAATATTTACCGCGCTTTGCGGGTGACGAGTTGCCGCAAACCCATGCGGGTATGTTGGTATCGTTAGCCGAAAAACTCGACACCTTAGTGGGTATTTTTGGTATCAACAAGTTACCAAAAGGCGATAAAGACCCATTTGCTTTGCGTCGCAGCGCAATTGGTATTTTACGCATATTGGTTAGCTTTAATGTAAACGTAAGCCTAACAAATATTATTGCTCAGGTAGCTGCGCTATTTGGCAACAAACTCAGCAACAAAAATGTTGAGTCACAAGTGGTTGAGTTTTTACTTGATCGCTTAAAGCCTTTTTATGCCGATAAAAACATTTCGGGTGACGTAGTCACTGCAGTATTAGCATGCGAAACACAGCAGTCGCTCAGTGACATTAATCAGCGCGTACTTGCAGTTGCTGAGTTTGCTACTTCTGCAAGCGCTGAAAGCCTAGTAAAAGCCAACAAACGCGTGAGTAATATATTGGCAAAAAACGATATTAGTTTAGACAACCTAACTAATATAGATGCGTCGTTATTTACTCAAGACGAAGAGCACGCTCTGTTCAGCAGCTATGAAACAGTAGCGGCTGCTATTCCAAGTTTGGCAAGTGAAAACAACTACGCCGGCGTGCTTAGCCAGTTGTCATCTATGAAAGACGCACTGGATGCGTTTTTCGATCAAGTCATGATAATGGCTGACGACGACGCAGTAAAAGCAAACCGTATTGCATTGGTGTCGCATGTGCGCAAACAGTTTTTGTCGGTTGCCGACATTTCAGTACTGAATTTTTAATCGCATGACATACCCATTCGCCCGTATTAAACAGTTAAGTGTTATCGCTAGTGTATTGGTACTAAGTGCCTGCGCTAGCGCGCCTAGCTCTAATATATTTAACACCAGTCCAACGAAAGACTACTCAAATATGTATTTACGAGGGGTATTTAACTGGTGGGAAGCTTCTGAGGCCTTTAAGCTTCAAGCTATATCAAGCACTGAATATGCCGTAACAATAGAGCTAATTGCCGATGGCCAGCCCTACGACTTTAAAGTAGCCGACAAAACTTGGAGCATGCCTTTAAACTGCGGCAACAGCTTTGAAGGAACAAGCATGTCGTTACGCAAAACAATAGAATTGGTATGCGCTTCAGATTCAGTTAACTTAAAGTTTACCCCTAAACAAACCGGCTTTTATACCTTTACACTAGACGTTTCTGATAACGCTGAGCCTGAACTTACCATTAGCGCCACGCGCTAAAAACCACAACAAATTAAGTCCAACTAACCCTTACCTGAATATACTGGCCTTAATTAGATTAATTAGGTTCAGGTAATTAAACATCCATTTGTATCGTTGAAAGCGACTTTATTGGCGTTTACAGTGTTGTCTGTGACGGCTTTCAACAGTTTGCGCGGCAGCGTTATAATTAAGGAAACACAATATGGACGCTAATTTTTGGCACCAACGCTGGAAAAAAAACGAAATTGGATTTCATGAAAGCGAAGGTAGCCTATTATTAAAACGCTATTTTGATACATTACCGCTTTCTGAAAATGGCCAAGGCGCACGTATTTTTGTTCCCCTGTGCGGTAAAACTCGCGACATTGCTTGGCTTCTTAACAAAGGCCTTAAGGTTGTGGCTATTGAGCTAAACCAACAAGCGGTTGAAGCCTTATTTGAAGAGTTAGGCGTTAAGCCAAATATTACCAAACAAACCCCATTTACTGTGTTTAGCGCACCTAATATTGTTGTATATGTGGGTGACTTTTTCGCATTACAAGCGCAGCATATACAGCCTGTTGACGCCATATTCGACCGCGCCGCGCTAGTAGCCTTGCCGCCTCAATTACGCGAGCAATACACGCAGCACTTACTGGCTATTAGCCAACATTGTCCGCAGCTGTTGATAACGTATCATTACGATCAAGCCTTGTTTAAAGGGCCTCCGTTTAGTGTACCCGCAAGCGAAGTATTCAGTCATTACGAGCAAACACTTGTGGTAACACCGTTATATACAGGCAAAATTGATGGCGGTTTTCGAGGTCATAACGACGTATTTGAATCGGCCTATGTGTTAGTGCCAGCAGCATCTGCTAGTTAACAAACCAACTACTCAAAAATAACTCGCCATTTTCAGTAGCATTGTGCATACTCTGGAATGCATGTTTAAAATTTTACATTTTATTTTATACACGCTTTTTTTTACAGAATTTAGTAACAGGGTATGCTTATGAAAAACGTAAAAAGTTTAAGCCGAAAATCGCATTTGCTTGGCACTAAAATTCGTAATTTACGCAAACGCAACAATCTCACCATGGAAGACTTGTCGTCGCGCTGTATTCGCATTAATGCAGAACTCGCGCCATCGGTATCATATTTGTCTATGATTGAGCGCGGCAAACGTGTGCCCAGCTCTGACATGTTAGGCGTAATTGCGGCTGTGTTTCAAAAAAATGTCGACTGGTTTTTAGATGACGTACCCGAACAACAAGCCATTACTCCCGACAAAGGCAGTCGCGGCGGTATAAGCGGCATGGCACTTGAGCCAAGCTTTTTATTTTCCAAAGAAATATTGCAAATTGCGATACCTGAAATGCTGTCACAAACCGGCATTAGTGGACGTCAGTTTGCGCATTTGCTCATTCGCGCACACCAAGAGCATCATCAAAACCACTTTCCTGATCTTGAAAGAGCTGCCGAAGAAGTGGGTTTAAAACGCATGCCATTGAGTGTTGAAGACCTGTTTGATATTGCCAAGCAACTTGGGCTCAGCATTAATTGGTTTACGCGTATGCCTGAAGAAATAAAATCAGAGCTAGGCGTAAAAGGCAAAAGCCTTGTTACCTCGTTCTATGATCCCCCCGGTACAATACATGTTAATGAATTACTCAAATCGTATCCCAAACGCTTAAAATACGATTTAGCAGTGCATATTGGGCATTGCGTATTGCACAATCGCGACGGCTTAAAGAGCGTATTAGTAACAGGGCAAACCCACAATAACTCGCTATTAGACGACAGTAACCAAGTGGGCCATTCGTCAACGGTTAATGCCCAAGACATACTGCATGCTTGGCGCGATTTTGAATCAAGCTTTTTTGCCGGCGCATTGCTATGCCCCAAAGTGCCCTTTAGACAATTGCTGGACCGCCATGGCTATGAAATAAAAGTAAACGAACCCTTGGGTGTTTCTGCATCGGTCGCCATGCGGCGCATGACCGCGGTTTCGCCCTATCGCCACTGGCATTATTTTGATGCATACGCGCCGGGCAAACTAAAGGCCGTTTATAGAGGCAATGGTATTCCCTTGCCATGGGGCAATATGCGCGAAGTTGAAGACCCCTGCCATCACTGGGCAGTGTTTCGCATGATCAACGCGCCTGTTACGGGTACTTCGGCACAAATATCTATATTAAACGTTGAAGAAGAGCCGCGCATTTACTGCTGCGAATCAACCAATGTAAAAGACTTGGCCGACAACAACCACGTGTTATGCACCGGCATTGATTTAAACCCGGCAATAGAAGCACAAGGCGAAAACGCCGCTGAAATAGCAGAGTCGTTAAAGCAAGTGTGCGTGCAAAACGATGGCTCGGCTGCCATTCCAAAAGCAATAAAAGAAAAGCTATCAAGCATATCAAGAATACTCAATATTAATTGGGTAGAACGCGGAATTGAATCAGACGCCCGCTTAATATGTTCACGCGGCGCAGTATGTCCACGCAAACCTAGTTGCTATGCTTCACAAGGTGGATGTGCGGGGTAAGGTGTGTGGTTTGCTAGGCTTCAGGGCTTTGCCGCAAGCAAATTCGGACGACTTGTAGCAACAAAAAAGCGGAAACTTTCCGACAAGCTGAGTTTATTATATCTTTGTTTTAAGCTCATTTATCGCCTTTAGTAGTGCAATTCTGTTTTTTGATGATTTTATCCATTTGGGTAACCTGCTTGCTATGGAAGCATTACGCCAACCCAATTCTTCATCTTCTTTTCTCTCTCTCAGATTAGCTGAAACGTAAGATTCCAGGAACGTTAAGTGCTCCTTATTGAATGCCCACAGAGAATTTCCAACACAATTAGTTCTTAACCATAAGTCAAAACCAAAGTGACCATCAGTTGGGTTATCGGCATTCCAATAAAACGTACGCCCATTTGATGATTTATCGATGGTATATCCGCATTCAACACAAGATGCTCGGACTTTATCTTCCCCAAGGGGAATAACTACAGCTTTACTTGAGCATTTTGGACAAGCAATCAAAATTGGGTCAGCTTCTGTGGGTTTGCTAATTGTAAACCTATGTTCTCGTCCATCTTTAAATCGAATATTACTCATTGCTTTCTCGGGATATAACACCCCAATATGTGTTGTGCATGCAGCGCTGATAAACCCGCAATAGCTTCTCGCATGCGCTTATTGGTTTGTTATATGAATTATTAACGTTAAACATCGCGACTCATAAAATGGCTATTCGAGTCTAACTTGTAAGCACTGAAAGGACCGCAATCTGCAAATCCGAATTTCTTATAAACATTCCGTGCTGGCAAAAAGTAATCTTGCGTACCAGTCTCTAAACTAATTTTTCTATAACCTTGCTCTTTTGCAAAATCTAAAACAAACATGAGTAATTTTGAAGCAACACCTGAGCTTCTAAAGTGTCGGACTGTTCGCATCGATTTAAGCTCTGCGCTCTCTGCATTTAAAGTTTTAATCGCAACGCAACCAGCTAATGAACAGTTAACCCAAGCGCTAAAAAAAGTAATACTTGGTGATTTAAGCGCATCAATGTCTAGTGCATGAACGGAATCAGGCGGCGAAGTTGCGTACATATCTGCAAGGTGCTCTTGTAAAAGAGCAATAACCTCGCCTCCCTCGAGATTGTCCTTCTTTATTTCCATGCTAAAACATCCTTATATTCACATAACAACGAAACATTGCCCCCGGTTAAAGCCATGATAGCTATTTCATCTCAATAGCTTACCTTGATTTTGATAACTATTTCTACCGCTTTTTTGTATGATTATAATGCGTGCAGTGTAACCGAGCAGGCAACTTATTTTCCATTTTAGATACGTATTAGTCTTAGCTAAAAGGCATAATGATTTATTACATTAAATAATGTAGTGGCATATAAAATGATAATGAGTAAAAAGAATTGACCCTCACCTAAGGTAATACCACAAGATAGCCATGTTAGTTAACTACAAGCTATGGTAATCAGTAATGAAAATAGCAAAAGAAAATAAATACAGCGTTGGGCAGTTGAGTAAGGCAAGCGGAATAAGTGTGCGTACTTTGCACTTTTATGACCAAAAACACTTGCTCAGAGCTAAAAGAGACTTGAATGGCTATCGTTCTTACTCTGATTACGACGCTGCATTATTGCAACAAATCATTATCTATCGACAAATGGATATGAGCTTAGATGATATTGCTACTATTATACACGCTGATAACTTTGACTTGTTGAGTGCCCTACATAAACAGCACGAGCTACTAATACAACGTCGTGAGAATACTGACGATATGATTAAACGAATCGAGGTGTCAATAAAAATGGTTAAAGGTGAAGAAAATTTTGATGTTATTTTAAAGGGGTTACCTCAAGCCAAAGTGGATGAGTGGAAATCTGAATTACAACAAGACGACAACGGTGATGAGGTTTTCGAATTTTACGGTAAGATCCCGAAAGATGAGGTTCTTAATATTAAAAATGAAGCTGATGAGTGGACTCGACATTATATGGAAGTGACTCACCTGCCTGTTAGCGAAGATAAAGTGCAAGACCTTATAAAAGAGGCTTACATAATAATGAATCGTATGTTTTACAATACTATCGAAGACTTTTGTGGTGTTGATTACGATTACTTAAAGGCAATACTCATAGGTGGTAGAAAAGATAAGGTGGTGGTTGATATCTACGAGACATATCAAAAAGGTATGGCAAAGCATTATTTTGATGCTATGGATTTTTTCGCGGAAAATTCATTGAAACAAAATGAAGAAGAGTTTGTTATTTTAAAATAAAAACTCATAATTTCATGAGTGGTAGATTTTATCTCAACTTAACGCATCAGAGCTTAGCTGGTTCCCAGGAACCAGCACAATTACTTTAGAACTATCCGTTATAGAAGTCTCATAAATTGCTTCGCTACACATAAATAGATAGAAATCAGAGTCACCGATCCCCACGTCAAAATACACTGTGAAACAGGGTTAACTGGCTAATAAGTAAACCCTTTTTTCAACCGCTCCCACATTTAATTCTAAAAACCTCTTCGCTAAAATATTAATCTCGCTTACTATCACAAAGTCAAAAAGGAGCAATAATGTCTAACACTATCATTCATATAGATAGCCCCATTATAAAATTAGACACTATAAAGGAACTGTCAGAAAGGTTTGGGCCAAAGAAACAAGAAAATATATCTTGGACCTCGCTGATTATATTAACTATAGGTATCCAAATAAGCGTAAATTTTGCTGATGATATTGGTCAGTATGTGCCCAATAATATGGCAGTTATTTTCTTAATTGGCTTTGGGTCTTATTGTATATACCGTATATACAAATCGATTCGCCAAGCTAAAAAGCGCGGGAAACTTATCATTTGTGGTTATAAAGAACTAAATGAATATGTAGCCAAAGACTTCACAATACCGCTGCACGAAAGCACACAAAAACACCTGCACTCAAATACTAACGAAATGGTACAAGCGTATTTACTGACTGTAGAAAAACACCGCGATCTTGTTAGTTTTGATGCGGTTGTTATCGATTATTACCTCGCTTCACTTAATCAAAGCTAGCACACTGACTACAACCCGCCTTATCGTTTTAACAGACCCCATGGTTAGTATTTACTTGCGGCCAAAGCATTTTTTTAATGCTAAATTCTTGAAAATTATATGCTGAATGAGTCAATAAAATGTAATGAAACCGCCGTTGACGAGCAACTACAAACTATCGCTAGACACGCTTCATGACTAAGACAATAGCTACTTTTTTAGAAGTAGTTTTATTAACACTTGTTTGATATTCATAATCAATATTGGCAATGTATCGCTACACTATAGGTCCTAAGATGACTCTCACTAGTGGGACTTTTTATTGTGCAGGTTGAAAAAAAACATTACTATTTAACAAGTTTTTTACATTGGACGTAGCAGCTATTTCTTAAAGTAAATGTAGGGTAAATCTTATGCATAGCAAGGTCCAAAATTTCAAATCTAATTATTTCTTCATAGGCAATTTTGTTTTGCTTGCATTTGTATCTGTAACTTTAGTAATGAGTTCTACAGCGTTAGCCAGTGATGATTTTTACACGTCACCTAATCTACTGCCGAGTAACAACGGTGACTTAATAAAACAAGAGCGTAGCGACTTCTTTTTAGATCCTCTTAGGGCTATATCTGTACAAGCCGATGTATTTAAGATCATGTATAAGTCAACTAATCATGATAATGCTTCAATCGCTGTAACCGGCACTGTTATTGTCCCTTATAAGCATTGGCACCGCGGACCTAGGCCTCTAGTTGCATATGCAGTTGGCACCCAAGGATTAGCAGACCGTTGTGCTCCCTCGAGGCAGTTGGCTGCTGGCAGCGAATACGAAGGAGTATTTATTGCTGGGTTGATAGCCAGAGGATACGCAGTGGTGGTAACAGACTATGAAGGTCTGGGAACTGAAGGCGTTCATACCTACATAAACCGTGAATCAGCTGGACGAACAGTGCTTGACTCACTGAGAGCTGCTCAGCAGCTTGGTCACATTGATATTCCTGCAGCGGGTCCAGTTGCTATCAGCGGTTATTCACAAGGTGGAGGAGCAGCTGCATCTGCTGCAGAGCTTGCGCCTAGCTATGCTCCTGAGCTTGATTTAAAAGGTGTTGTGGCGGGGGCAGTGCCGAGTGATCTTGCGTTGACAGCCAAGTCGCTCGATGGATCTTTTTTTGGGGCGTTTGTTGGATATGCAATGGCTGGCCTGAGAGCCAGTTATGACCTTGACTTCTCACGCATACTAAATAAACGTGGACTACGGACTTTGAAAAAATTGGAAAGGCAGTGTCTTCAGGAATCAGTTCTCTCTTTCCCCTTTTTAGATACAAAAAAACTAACATTAAGTGGTCAAGATTTAAACGATATTATTAATACAGATTCTCAAATAAATCAATTGGTACAAGAGCAAGTTATTGGTCAAAAAAGACGCCCAAAAGTACCAGTATTATTGACTCATAGCGTTCTTGATGACGTCATCCCTTACAAAGCCGGCAGAGACTTAGCGCGCCGTTGGTGTAGGCAAGGGGCTGATGTACAGTTTGCATCCTCAATTGTCCCCACACATATCGGTGGTGCAATTCCTTCATATGCGAAAGCATTTCGTTTTTTAGAGCGAAGAATGTCTGGAAAAAGATTTCGATCACAGTGTTGGACTCTACGATTCTAAATTTGACTAAGGGTGTGTTCTTACACTTTAAGCAGGGTAAAAACGCCCCAACAATTGGTTTTTGATTAAGATAATTAGATATTTCCACTCTACCTCACCTGATAGATTAGTGGTGATATGGACGTTGCGTAGTGGTCTGCCATTAATAACGCTGCTATAACATCATCAGATAACGTTGTTTCTACTACCGAAAACTAGGTGCTTATATCTTGCAATAGAGCGACTAGTACAGGATCGTTCTAGCCAGATAGACCAACATGAATCAACACTAAAATTGACCTTCCCTCTAAATTAAAACCATAAAATTAAGACGATAATTGTACTTGTTTGTAAGACAAATTCTTGCAAATTATATGCTGAATGAGTCAATAAACGTTTAAAGTACGTATAAGTATTGTTGTGAAAATTTTCCCGGAGAGCAAATGCGCAAGCCAATCAACTATAGTGTTTCAGTTTTTATTTTGTTATTTGGTATGTGTCAAATGGCTTGGGCTTCAAACACTAGCACCTTAGAAACAGAATCACCTGATCGCGACTTAACAGGCTTTGAAGGCCTTGATGAATCGCTCCCTCTTTGGGAATTTGGTGTAGGCGGCGGTGCTGTAGAAACAGCTAACTATCCTTCATCTAGCGAGCGTAACTTTGTGGCACTGGTATTACCGTACATAGTCTACCGTGGCGATGTTGTTCGAGTAGGTGGTGGAAACGGTGCCAGAGCTGTAGTGGTTGAAGAGTCTGATTACGAACTCGACTTATCTTTAGGCGGCGCATTTAGTGCCGACAGCGAAGACAATTCTGCACGTGCAGGAATGCCAGAATTAGACTATTTGTTTGAAGTGGGCCCGCAACTTGTTTATAAAGTGAAGGAAACGCAGTATGAAAACGGCGGTGTATCAAGATTAAACGCGCGTTTACAGGCCCGAGCAGTTTTTTCTACCGATTTTGAACGAATAGACTCACGTGGTTATGTGTTTGAGCCCACATTAAGCTATCAACAGCGCGGCGTATTGTTTGCTGAAACCGGTTTAAATTTGTCGATGTCGTTTATGTTTGGCAGTGAAAAATTACAAGACTATTTTTATGAGGTTGATAACCCTTTTGTAACCGCTGAACGCAGCGAGTTTGATGCTGAGGGCGGCTATTTAGGCGCTGAGCTTTCATTTAGTGTGTCCTTTCCCATTCGAAAAAACATACGCGGATTTTTTGGTGGTTCAGTCAACCTTCATCATGGAGCAGCGAATGAAAACAGCCCCCTATTCGAGAAAGATACTACCTATAGTGTAGGCGCAGGTTTCATTTGGCGCTTGTACGAAAGCGAGGCCGTTGCTAACTGGTAGTGAAAATTAGCAAACATGCTGCCTGTTAATAAATTCAAGATACAAAGCTAGCACTTGTTCAGGCGCTTCCAGTTGCGGATAATGCCCCACATCAAGTCCGGTTGATTCGCCCTTTGGTATCAACTGGTTAAATTGCTCAAGCATATGCTTGCCAGATATTGGGTCTTGTACTCCATTAATAAAAAACAACGCGGTATTGGTGTTCTGCATATTGCTTACCCATCGGTCTCGATGCTGCGCGCGTTCATCAATATAGGCCAATAGCTTAGGCAGGGCTGCACGGCCATTGTTGTGCATAATTAGCTGCCATAGTGCATTTATGTCCTGCTCACTAGGGGGAGTGTAGCGCCCAAATATTTTGGTAAAACTTTTGTGCAAAGTACGCTTTGACATAAACTTACTAATTAACCCGCCTATGGGGCTTTTAAGTAGCTTTTGGGCAATTAGCGGCCTGTGGCTTTCGGCAAATAAACCACCATTTAAAAAACATACGCTGGTAAACCTTAAACCCGTGTTATTGAGTGACGCACTATTAGCGTTGCTGCGGCACAATAGTTCTTGCGCCACCGACACGCCATAATCATGAGCAAGTACGTCACAATGTTGAACCTGATAAACCTGACCAAGAATATGCTCAACAATATTGGCTTGTTCAATAACACTATAAGCATGTTTATGCGGTTTGTTAGACAAACCAAAACCCAACAAATCAATAGCCACTACCCGATAACGCTGGGTTAAGTCCTCCCATATTGGGTGCCAATCCCATGAAGCGCTGGGAAAGCCATGAATTAACACAATGGTCTCGCCCTGCCCTTTGCACCAATGCGCGATGGTGTCACCATTTACTTGTGTGTATTTAGCTTGGTTAATGTAATCGTTAATGGCGGCGTACGGCATGCTTATATGCTCCATTTAATTTTGGCAATAAATACCCATTCGCAAGCGTTGTCGCATGCATATTACTGCAGAAATACGTTACACTATTGTGTCGTAATTACATACCTTAATCACCACTATTATATGGAATATACCCAATGCTACGCATAACCAACAACATCAGTATTGGCTTAGACGAGGTTCAACTGTCGGCAATACGCGCAATGGGCAGTGGCGGTCAAAACGTGAATAAGGTATCAAGTGCTATTCATTTAAAGTTTGATATTAAACAATCGTCGTTGCCCGAGGTGTATAAGGAACGTTTGCTAGCCATGTCTGACAGCAGAATTACAAAAGATGGCGTTGTTGTTATTAAGGCACAAATTCATAGAACCCAAGAAAAGAACAAAGAAAACGCACTGGCAAGGTTAACGCAATTGATTAAAAGCGTAACGGTAGAGGAAAAACCCAGACGGGCTACGCGACCAACATTAGGTGCAAAGCGCCGCCGTTTAGACAGCAAAAAACGCGATGGTATAACAAAATCGTTGCGTAAAAAGGTCGACTATTAATCAATACGCCATGGTAGCCAATACATTATGTTAATATTGCTACCACTGAGCTGGATCGTTAAAAGCCTCTACACAACGCGTGCTTCCGGTTACCTTAAGTGTATTATTGCCATCTAACGATTGCGCCAGCCATCCAATGGGTTGGCTTAGCGTATACGGGGGAGCAATATCTGTCTCTTTAATCTGCTTAAATCCAACCTTTGAATAAAAGGCAGGATCGCCATAAGTGAGCGTAAGATTAACCCCCATATCCGTTAAGTAGCTCAGGCCATAATTAATCAAGTTTTGTCCAAGCTGTTGGCCTTGATGCTGCGTAGAAATAGCCACAGGAGATAGTAAAAACGCTGTTCGTTGCTCTTCTAAATAAAAGCGACTAAAGAATATGCATCCAACAATTTCATCACCCTGTTTGCCAACAAAGCCTATTAAGTCGTTGTTATCGGTTTTATTTATTAAATTTGAAACCAATGTGGCAATGCTTTTGCCTTCACTAACACCTTCAGATGCCGCGAACACATTCAAAAATAACGCAACAACGTCATCAGTATAAGATGGGGTAAACAAAGAAAACGATATATTAGCCATACTTAATTAAGCTCCTGTTAAGACCCAACACGCTACTATTTATTATTAGCCACTTCAATACAAAAGTTGGCCATGCTACTTGCGGTTTCTCGGCTAATGTTTGGGCAAGTAGTGGGGAATACTTCTATGGCGTGTATGGTGCCCATTACTTGTCGACAACTGGCATTAACCCCAGCTTTTAATAACAAACGATAAAAATTCAATCCTTCGTCTCGCAATGGGTCACACTCGTTCACGCTTATCATGGTGGGAACAAACCCTTTTACGTCATCTTCTATTGCAAAGCCCGGCCAAGCCAATGGGTTTTTGTTTTCATAGGCCTCAATACCATAAATCATGGCACTTTGATTATTGTGTAAGTCGAGTAATATACCGTTGTTTTCAGTGGAAGATGGGTTTTGTGGTAAAGGCCATTTGCCTGCAATATAAGGACAAAGCGCATAAATACCTGAAATCATCGCAAGTTGTTTTCGTTTTTTCAGCAATAGCCCTACAGCTAAAGCTAAGTTTCCTCCGCCACTGTCACCCGAAACCACAATGTTGTTTGCGTTTATATTCAAACGTTCGCTGTTTTCATACACCCATGTTAGGCCTGAAATACAATCGTTCAATCCAGCTGGAAACGGCGCGACTTCTTCTACCGATGAGGGCACCAATGCATTTCTAAAGTCTATCATGGCAACTGCTACACCCTGTGCGGCGAGAATTTTACCCCATGCTTTGTAGTTACCATCGTAACAAGACATGGTTGCCATGCCGCCGCCGTGAATGTAATAAATACACGGCAAACTGTCTTGGGTGTTGGGGCGAATAAACTGTATGTTTATTGGATTACCATCGGGGCTTGATGCAAAAGTATGAGTGTCAATGCGCAAGCCTTTACTCGGTGCAATGGTTTCGTTGTCACAACTGTCTAAAAACCGCTTCACCGCTTGTCGAGTGCTTACTGCGCGCTCTGAATGTGCAGCCTCAATAGCAGCCTCACGACTCTCTATATCGTTTGATCCAGTAAAACTTATTTTACCGAAAACCGCTTTGATTCGTGGGTCAATTCTTGGGTCGGCTAACATTTTACTCATTTGGCGTTAGCCATAGAGCTTGCAGTATGAGGGCTGCTCAACAATTTAGTAAACACTTCCCAGCGTAGCTCTGGATTAGTTGATGTAGCACCTTTTGCTTGCATATATTGACCAACAAGATCTTTGCCCAAATTATAATTAATGACATAGCTTCTGTATTTATCAATAAAGCGGGTACTTTGTAGTGCGCGCTCGGGCGACATTAATAGGTACTTACTGAGTAATTCAGCGCCTTCTTCTCTGGTAATATCACCGTTTAAGTAAGCACGTGCAACTTCGTTTCTGGCATAGTTTAATCTGCCACGAATAGCCAAAATTTCATAATATAAATCGGCTTCTTCAGGGTTGATACCGGCTATTGGAAACAAAACGTCTTTTTCATATTGAATACGGCCAGCACCCGGAAACGCTACATCAATACCGTAATTGGCGCTGCCTTCAGCAATTAACGATTGCGGGGAGAATAAAGGATAAATACTGAACTCTACCCAGCCTTTGTCTTTTGCTAGGTTTTGTTCAAGCAGCAAGTTAAATACGTGGTGTCCCGGATAACCTTCGTGCGCAGCAAGGTCTACTACTCGGTCGATATAAATAGGAAAATCGGTATTTATCTGAATTAGGCTTTGCGCGTTGCCTTGGTAATAATTGTAACCACTCCAAGCTTTGTCTTTTACATATTCCAGTACAAAGTTCTCGTTTTCAGGCAGCGGCATATTGGCCAGTGTGCGTTTTCTCGATTCGTTAATAGCGGTTTGAAACACATCGCTTAATTTGTCGCTAGGAATTTGGAACTTGCTTTGATAGGCATTAAAGCGTTCGCTTAGCTTGCCTTGCCCAGGTACCTTTGCATCTAACTCACTTAGCAAATCATCAAAGTACGACAACTCATAAGTAGGTGGTTGTGCGTCGTATAACAATTTAGCTTCTTCATCAAAGCTGTATTTTATACCGCCAAGCATATTAATTTTGGTAGAAATAGCCGTAAGCTGTTTACTTAGCATATGATGCCTAGCGTGCTCTTCATCACTAAAAGCTGATGTGTCGATAGCCGATATCTGAGCCTTTAAGCTAGACGCTCGCATTGATAAAGTATCAAGAGGAAAAATATCTTGCTTTTCACCCAAGGCATCTTTCCATGCTTGCGGCCCATAATAGGCATCAACCACATCGCTGTCGTATAAACCTACTTCTAAAATAAGCTTTACATAGTCAGTTGCAATGTCGTTTATGTTGGGGGCTTCTACTTGTTGTTTTTCTTCAGGTGCAGGGGCGCATGAAAACAAAAAACCTGCGCATAGCAGGATCAGTAGCTTATTCATAAAATTCGCCTTTGTTTGTTTTATTGTTATTTTGTAGCAAATTGAGGCAGTAATAAAGTAAGCGAGAGATACCGCTTACTTTTCTACAATTGCGCCCACTTCCAAAACGGGTGACGCGTCTACGTCTTGTGCGTCCATCATAGAGCCAATGCGCTGTAACGTAGCCACCATTTGGCTTTGTTCCCACTCTTCCATCGCGTTAAAACGATTGGTGAAATGTTCTTGAAATGGCAATGGTGCATGCTCTAGGGCTTTTTCACCTTCTTCTGTTAAGAATACGCCCACTTTGCGTTTGTCTTGTGTGCTGCGAATACGCTCTACTAAATTACGCGCTTCCATGCGGTCTAAAATGCTGGTGACCGTGGCTGAGCTTAAGTTAATATCTTCTGCAATTTCGCGCACCATTACGCCTTTTTGCTTACCTACTTTTTGCAGAATAAGCAATTGTGGGCCAGTAAGGCCAACTTCTTTACTTAACTGGCGTGAACGCATGTCAATTGCGCGAATTACCCTACGCAGGGCAACCAATAATTCTTCGTCTTTGCTCATAGTGTTACTCAACAATGCTTAACGCATTAAATGTAAAAAATATAAATGCTTATGATATTGATCAACCACATCGTTAATAAGTGCCGTTTTAGACCAACCCATCACGCAATAGTCTTGACCGCCCTCTCCTAAATGAACCTCAGCTCGGTAATATACGTTTTCCTGTTCTGCTTCACTATCAGTATCGGTAGCAAAGTCAGGCTGCGCATGGCGTTTAGGTCTAATTTCATACGAAAATGTCATGTCTTCGCCTTGCTCTACCGACAACATTATGCCTTTGTCTGTTTTGCTTACATTGGCCTCTATTTCGTATTGTTTTAATTCTTCTTTTACCGCTTCAAACGCCACATAACCCACCTCATTTACAAATGTGGTTACGCGTTTTTTACTTGGAAAATCAACAATACTTTGTAAACGTTCACGCCACGCATCAGCATTTGAAGCGCTTTGTGCAGCAGGTGGCGCATACAACAAGCTGTCTCGTTTATAGGCTTCTACCCTAAGCGCCTTGATAAGACCAAAAATAGCAATCATCAATACCACCGAAAAGGGTAATGCGCTTGCAATAGTCATAGTTTGTAGTGCATTAATGCCATCTGACAATAATAACACAGCTGCGATAACGCCAACACTTGCGGTCCAGAAAATACGTTGCCATTGTGGAGTATTATTGCTGCCATGACTGCACAGCATATCAATAACCATTGCACCTGAATCGCAAGAGGTAACAAAAAATACCACAATCATAAGTACTGCAATTACCGACAGTAAACTCGCAAAGGGGAATTGTTCTAAAAACAAAAATAACGCTACAGGCGTGTTGTCGTTAGCCAGCGTTGCCAGCAATTCGTTGCCTTGGTTCAACACCATATCAATGGCGCTATTACCAAAAATGGTCATCCACACCAAGGTAAATACGGTAGGCACCAACATAACACCCAGTATGAATTCGCGAATAGTGCGGCCACGCGAAATACGCGCTATAAACAGGCCCACAAAAGGCGCCCAAGCCAACCACCAGCCCCAATAGAAAATGGTCCAGCCGCCAATCCACTCGGTTTTTTGATAGGCAAATAAGTTAAACGTATTGCGCACTATGTCAGACAAATATGCACCCGTATTTTGCATCAGTGCTTTTAATAAAAAGACCGTTGGGCCCAATACTAATATTAACAATAACAAGCCAACGGCTAAGGCCATGTTAAATTCTGATAGACGTTTAATGCCTTTATCAAGACCACTCATTACCGACACTATCGCAATGCAGGTAATGCCAAAAATAAGTAAAACGTGCATAGTGGTTGAAGAGCTGAAATCAAACAAATAATCCAGTCCAGCACTAATTTGTAATACCCCTAGGCCTAACGAAGTGGCTACACCAAACAAGGTTCCAATAACGGCAAACACATCAACAACATTGCCTCGCCAGCCATAAATTTTATCGCCAATTAAGGGGTACAAAGCCGAGCGTAAGGTCAGTGGTAAATCATGCCTAAAACTAAAATAAGCGAGGGTAAGTGCCACAATTGCGTATATCGCCCACGCGTGCAATCCCCAATGGAAAAACGTGATTTTCATTGCTTCTTTGGCTGCTTCAATGCTGCCGGTTTCTTGTGTTGGTGGCGACAAATAGTGCATTAAGGGTTCAGCCACGCCGTAAAACATTAAGCCTATGCCCATGCCCGCGGCAAACAACATCGACAACCAACTCAGGTATGAATAGTCGGGTGACGCGTGATCAGGCCCAAGCTTGATATCACTGAAGCGCGATAAGCCTAAATAAAGCGTGAATAACAATATTAGTGCCACTATTAACACATAAAACCAACTGCCGTTTTCTACAATGGATTGTTGTAGAAAACCAAACAATTGGCCTGACAAATTAGGAGCAATAAGGGTAAACACGAGTAAGCTAAATACCAATATAGAGGCGGGATAAAATACAGAAGCATTCAGTTTACTTGGGGTGTTTTCGTTCATATAGGCACTACTCATAAAAATTGGTGGTCATTATTAACCTAGCCGTTTAACAACACATACGGTATGACCATGTAAACGATCGGCAGCGATCGCAATTTCTGGTGAAGCATAATGCAATAGGTTGTACTAAACGATAATAGTCTATCATAAACACCAATTTATAGTTAATTTTGCTAATGAATACTACGTTTACTAACGTTATTTTTTGAACTATTTTTATATATGCAGCTTATGTAGTATCATTAAACCAGTTCAGACCTAATATTTAGAAGCCTAACTATTAGAGTTAACATCAGTTCACATTCATTTTTCAGGGGAAAACATTGAAATTTACTAAACTGAGTTATGCCATTATAACGGCGTTAGGTGCATCGCAAGTTGCATATGCACAAGAGACAAACACACAATCACGCGAAATAGAAACCATAGAAGTTACCGCGACCAAGCGTACTGAGTCTATTCAAGACGTACCCGTCACGGTTAGCGCACTCAGTGGTGATGCGCTTGAAAACTTAGGCGTTGATAACTTCCAAGACTACGTCGAGTTTTTACCAAACGTTGTGTTCCAAGGCACAGGCCCTGGACAAAATGAAATATATATTCGTGGTGCAGCAACATCACAAACAAACATCGCTGTATCTACCGTTCAAGCATTGCAACCGTCTGTTGCTTTTTATCTAGATGAACAACCAGTTTCAATGCAGGGTCGTAACCTTGACATATACGCCGCCGACGTAGCCCGCGTAGAAGTACTGCCAGGTCCTCAAGGCACACTGTTTGGTGCAAGCTCACAATCTGGTACGGTAAGAATGATCACGAACAAACCTGATTTAACAGGTTTTGCTGGCGGTATCGATTTAGGCACAAGTTTCACCAAAGGCGGTGAAATGAGTAACTCTGTTACCGGTTTCCTAAACTTCGCCATTAGCGATAGCACAGCTATTCGTTTTACCGGTTATAACGACAACCAAGGCGGCTGGATAGACAACATTCTAAACAAACCTGGTGAAGGCGGTTATGTAGGTAGCGCCGTTGTTATTGATAGAATATCAGCTAATTTTGCGAAATTGGCCGATCCTGAAAACACACCTGTTGTTTCGCCTGTAAACGACCAACTTGTTGAAGATGACTTTAATGACGCTAGCTATGCTGGTTTTAGAGTGGGCGTATTGCACGAGTTTAACGATGACTGGAATTTATTGGTTCAGCATACTCAGCAGCAGTTAGAAACTGAAGGCGTGTTTGCTTACGATCCTAATCTTGAAGGCACTACCTCGGTAAACCGTTTTTCTCCAGAAAAAAACACCGATACCTTTGGCTTAACTACGTGGACATTAAACGGTCGTTTGCAAGAGCTTGAACTTGTATACACCGGTGGTTTCTTAGACCGTGATATTAACTCTGCAGTTGATTACACGGGTTACACAAATGGCGGACAGTTCTCTGCCTATTATGTATGTAGCTATACCCTAGCGCCAGAAGACCAAGCTTGTTTAGATCCGACTAAATTTTATTTAGAAGACACTAACACCTCTCGCATGACTCACGAGTTTAGAGTGAATACTGACGCCACCAATAATTGGCGCATAACAGCAGGTATCTTCTATGATTCACAAGAACTGGCAACCATTGGTCAGTTTAAAATTGCCACACCAGAATTACCTGCCTTCGCTAATTTAGCGGTTTCGGTCGCCAATATTGACGGCATTAACTCAGGCGGCGAAACCTTTGGTTCTGAAGTGAGTTTCGTTAATGATGTGACCCACGAAATCAACCAAATTGCACTGTTTGGTCAAGCTGAGTACGACCTAACGGATGACGTAACTGTTACCTTAGGTGCAAGATGGTATGAAATTGAAGATATTTATACCGGCGCAACAACCACTGTTCCGGTTACCACACGTATTCGTGCGTTTGGTTCGTTAGATTCAGCACAGTTGGCTGATGTTGGTGAAGATGCTGCCGTTATAAACGCTGCTATTGACAGTGGACAACTGGATGTTTCATTGCTTGATGACAATGGCGTACTTACGGTAGACGATGTTATATACAAAGCGTCGATAGACTGGAAAGCAACTGACGACTTACTACTTTTCGCAACATACAGCGAAGGTTTTAGACCGCCAGTAACCAACCGTGTAGGCGGTGGTCTTGCTGATAATCAGCAAGGTGCTTTTGAAGGGTTTAGAATCCCAGTTTACTCGTTAACAGATACACTTAAAAACTACGAACTTGGTATGAAGGGTGATTTCTTAGATGGCATCGTGCGTATTAATGCAACGGCTTATTTTTCTGAAATTACCGATTTACAAACCTCGCGTTTTGACCCAACTAACATTAGTTTCTTGGTATTTACAGATAACGTAGGCGACGCTGAAATTCGCGGTTTAGACGCTGATATTACTTGGCTAGCTACTGACAACCTTATATTAGACGCGTCATTTAGTTTATTAGATACTGAACTTACTCGCATTAATGCAGAGCTTGAAGGCATTGCGCCAACCGTTGGCAGCGAACTACCGTATTCAGCTTCTTTCTCTGGTAACGTGCGTGCTCGCTATTTTTATGAGTTAGAGAATGGCTTAACCGGTTATGTAAACGGCTCATTAGCTTACACTGGCGACCGTTTAGCTGGCATGACAATGGACGCATACGTATTAGAAGAAACCACGCAGTTAGTATATAGCAATGCAGACGGTAGCAAAGGTCCAGGCACTGGATTGAGTATTCAACAAGAAGCAGCTTCATACGCCGGCGTTAACTACACCGATACAAACGGTAACGCCTTTGCAGGCGGACGTTATATTCAAGACAGCTATGTGCTTGCTAATCTTTCGGTTGGTATTACCAACGACGAATGGAAAGCGGAGTTGTTTATTGATAACGTGTTTGACGAGCGTGCAGTTCTGCACATAGACAATCAACAGTTTACACCTAAAGTGGTTACCAATAGACCAAGAACGGTTGGTGTAAGATTGTCTTACGACTTCTTTTAAGAAGTAACATAAAGCGCCTTTGCTGACATATATAAAGGCGCTAACAGTATGAAGTAATATCAAAAGCCTCTTTTATAAGAGGCTTTTGTGTTAATGTCATAAGCGAAATAAACAACTTACGTTTTGCTAAATAACGCGCATCATTAGAAATAAATGGACAATAAATTGGACGATATTAGGTTACTTCAAACATCTTTACAGCAAGGTAAATTTAACAAAGTAGAAATTGATGCCATTGCGCTGCTCGATAAAACACCCAGCACTGAACAAGAGCGTAAGGTAGAAATTTTATATGTACTGGCAGTTTGCTTAAGATTGCAAAAGAAACATACTGCAGCCATTGAGTATCTGAACAAGCTGCTTGCTATACAACATCAACATGGTCGCGCGCACCAAGAATTAGCGTATAACTATCAAGCGAACAATAACGAAAAACAAGCGAGCATTCATTTTTATCAAGCAACTCAAATCAACCCTGCTTTGTTAACTGCATGGCAAGCGCTGTTACCTATATACGAGAAGCAACAACAAACTGAAGCTGCCGCAATATGCAAACAACACATCACAAGACTGCTATCACTGCCAAAACCAGTGCTTGGTGCTACTGATTTATTAAACGAAGGAAAGGTTGCAGCCGCCGACCAATTATGCAGAAACTATCTTCAGCAAAATAAACACTGCATGCATGGCTTATTGTTATTGGCTGAAATTGCACTAGCTTTAAAAGCCTTTTCAGAAGCAGAGTTTATCTTAGAAACATGTATTGAACTCGATCCCGCACACCTTGAGGCAAAGTACCAATTATTTACGGTATACAATAAGCTAGGCAAGTTTGCCCAAGCATTGGAGCTTACAGAATATCTATTATCAACTAACCCTAAAAACTCTCGGTATTTGGCCGCTAAAGCGACCTCGTTAGTGGGTATTGGGGATGTTGATCAAGGCATTGAAATTTACGAAGCGCTAAATAAGCAATCCCAACAGAATTCTCAATTAAGTACAAAAGCCGATGCAAATATATATTTGCTATTGGGCCATGCTTATAAAACAGCAGGGAACATTCACGCGTCAATACAGGCTTATCAAGACGCTTACGGTATCGCGCCTTCTTTCGGTGATGCATTTTGGAGCCTTGCTAATACCAAAACATATCTGTTTTCTGATAAAGAGATTGAACTGATGCTTGAAGGCGTGCAATCAAATAACGTGAGCACAGTAGATAAAGTGCATTTGCATTTTGCACTGGGCAAGGCATTTGAAGATACTAAATCGTTTGCTGATTCATTCGAGCATTATAAAAAAGGCAATGCTTTACAGCGCACTCAAACCTCTTATTCAAGTGATAAACACACTGCCTTTACCAACAATCAAATTGCAGCGTTTACGCCTGAGCTCAAGGCCCAATTGCAAGATTTAGGACACAAAGATACTGCTCCTATTTTTATTGTGGGCTTGCCTCGCGCTGGCTCTACTTTATTGGAACAGATATTGGCGTCACACTCGTTGGTTGATGGCACAATGGAGTTGCATGAAATAATGGGTTTAGCGTCTAAATTGAGTAAGGGAAATGCTGAACAAGCAGTGTATCCGCATCATTTAACCCAACTCCCGAAAGAATATTTTAAGGCCTTTGGTGAGAAGTTTATTAATGACACGCACGTATATCGCCAAGGTGGCGCCTATTTTATTGATAAAATGCCAAACAATTATATGCACATAGGACTAATAAAACTGATTCTTCCCAACGCAAAAATAATAGATGCTAGGCGAGACCCAATGGCTTGTTGTTTTAGTGGTTTTAAACAATTGTTTGGAGAGGGCCAAGAGTTTACTTATTCATTAAACGATATTGCGATTTACTATAAAAACTATTTGCGTTTGATGGATCATTGGCAACAGCTTTTTAAAGGCGAAATATTGTTAGTTGAACATGAAAACATGGTTAACAATACTGAGGCTGAAATTCGTCGCATGCTCGACTATTGCGACTTACCTTTTGAACAGGCATGCTTAGATTTTCATAAAACAAAACGAGCTGTAAAAACGCCTAGCGCGGAGCAAGTTAGGCAGCCCATTTATAAATCAGGTTTAGCGCAATGGGAAAATTTTGCGCCTTACCTCGGTGAATTAAAACAGCATTTTTAGTGAGTATGGATGACCGCAACGTAGAGTTTGCTCACTACGTTGCGGCTTTTGTTTATTGCTGCTTACTTGCGATCCATTTATCAACCAAACGCTCTAATATATCTAATGGCACTGCGCCATTTTTCAGTACTACGTCATGAAATTCGCCTAATACAAATTTGTCTCCTAATGCGTTTTTAGCTTTTTCGCGCACTTCTAGTATTTTCATCATACCCATTTTGTAAGCGGTAGCTTGCCCTGGTATAACAATGTAACGCTCAATCTCTGAAACCACGTCAGACTCTGCCATGCCGGTATTAGCCAACATATACTCAATAGCATACTCGCGTGTCCATCGTTTTGAATGAATACCCGTATCAACCACTAACCGTACCGCTCTAAATAACTCAGCCTGCAATCGTCCAATGTTGTCATACGGGTCATCTTGAAAACCAAGTTCCCACGCTAAATATTCTGAATACAACGCCCAACCTTCTACATAAGCAGTAAAAAACGACATGGTTCTAAATATGGGCAAATCTTCTAACTCCATTGCAATCGCAATTTGAAAGTGATGGCCAGGGATACCCTCGTGGTATGCAAGCGTGCGCATGCCGTACTTTGGCGTTGCTTTGATATCGTGTAAGTTGGCAAAAAATCGTCCAGGGCGGGCACCGTCCATTGAAGGTCTTTGATAATAAGCACCTGGTGCGGTTTTCTCTTTAAATAAGGGGATACGCAATACTTCCATACCGGCTTTTGGCCGTACTAAAAAGCTATCACCTAAGTTCGCATCTATTTCATCTAAGATGGTTTGGTAGTCGGCCAATATTTGCGCTCTACCCTCGTCACTGTCTTCGTAGTAGAAGGTATCGGTATTAGCTAGCGCATTGATAGCACTCGTAAACCCTTCTGATGTATCAAATCCTTCATTGGCTAATATGCTAATAATTTCTTGTTGAATTCTATCAACTTCCGCTAGGCCAATATTGTGAATTTCATCAGCGGTGTAATCGGTAGTGGTCATAAATTTAAGCGCTAACTCGTATACTGCTTCACCTTGGGGCATTTGCCATATGCCATCGTTGGTGCCTGCTTTACCTTTTAGCCCAGTAAAGTAATCGATTAACATTTGATATGCAGGGTAGACCACCTCGTTAATTTGTGTTTCTACTTGTGCTAGGTAGCTACTGTGAGATTGAGCCGGAATACCAGACGCTTTTTCAAGCTTGGTATTTAGTGATGTATACAGAATATTTTCTTTTGCAGGTGTGCTAACAAAACTTTGCATCTCGCTTAGTACGCGTTCAATAACAAACTTCGGTGGAATGATGTTTTTCTGCTCTCGAATTTTCATTCCCTCAAGAGATTGCGTGTAATACCGTTTAGATTCACTCAAACGCGATATATAGTGCTCTACGCTTTCTTCATTTGTAATGCCATGTTGCGAGTCCATAAAGCTGGGAAAAGCGCTTTGAGCGCCCGACATTTGATTAAAAGGGTAATTGTGATACTGGTACTTTTCGAAATCGGACAACATATCAAACAAATACATCGCTATCTCTTTCGATAGTAATTCGCTCTCTGTTAAATCTTCATCTTTATATTGGATAAGCACATCGCGTGCTTGCTTGAGTGATTCAAGCGATTGCTGAGACGCTTCAACACTTTGATCGTTTAAATGTGCGTTGTGACCAGTAATACCTAAACCGTCTAGCACGCCAATTGATGTAAGTGTTTGTGGGCTATTTAAGGCTTGTTTAACCAAAGTGCGATTTAAAAAATTATTGAATGAAAAGGGTTTATCAGCTTTCCATTCATGCGTCGCCCAAGCACCTATAATTAATAGAATACCGAGAATGACTAAACCAAGCCATTTGAAAAAGGTTTTCATGTGTCTCTCCCTTGTTGTTATTGTTTTATTCCGATTCAGCATAAACACTGAGAAATATGCCTCAGCAGTCCACTCTTATTTAAACATAGCATAAGTTCTTGTTTAATCGTTTTTTTTTCATTTTCACTAATAACGTGTCGTTGCTCTTAATATAGGAATTTATGTTTAAATTCAATCGCTTATAAAAAAAGCGCCGAATAGGCGCTTTATTAAATCACTGTATTGTATCAGTTGTGGGATCTCATATTCTTTGCCAGAATCACTTACCAGTTTATAAGGCTCTGCGGGGATTATGAGATTTTTCAGATTCTGAAAATGTCACGTTCTTTGCCAGCATGATCTGAAAATCTCATGTTTAGTGCCAGAAACACAGAATTATTGAGCAGTGATTAGTAAGTCTGCTCGCACATTTACTTCTGAGGGACAAACCTAACTCATGTATTACTCTGTCCTTTTAGTATAATCAATCGTAACCGTTCACCAGGACCCTATTGACAGCTAAAAATATTTATTTTTAACGATCGTGAGGATCCTATTGATTGATCCCGCCAGTCTGTCAGAGTGGTTTCATGCCACGTAAAAAGCAGCCCACAAAGCCACCCGTCGCCACTAATCTCGATGATGCCAATGAGCTCATTGGTGCATTGTGGGATAGGCTTAATGACCTCGAAGACCGACTGAATCAGAACAGTCGTAATTCATCGCGCCCGCCATCTTCTAATGGTCCGAGTGTAGCTTCATCTGCGCCAGCTAAAAAGCCGACGGGCCGTAAGCGCGGTGCGCAATCCGGCCACAAAGGTAGTAAGCGGATGCTGGCCGATACCGTTGATGAGACGCGCACCTATTATCCCGACGATACTTGTGCTTGCGGTGGTGACATTGCTATCAATGATTCCCCTTATCGTCGGCATCAGGTATTTGATATTCCCAGCCAGGCATTCTCTGTAGTCGAACATCAGTTGCATCAGGGCCA
>JBARZY010000098.1:0-17026 GCA_049650345.1 Glaciecola sp.
TAACTGATTACTGTCTTTGGGGATAGGTTTTTATTGAGTTCAGTGATGGTCCAAGGAGGTCGTGGCCTTCGCCACGATGACGTGAGGTTGTATCAGCGCTGTAAAAAATAAGGTCCGCTCAACGGCATTTCCAGAAATAAGCCATTGCTAAATATCTCCTAACAGCGCCATAGCGAATTTGGGACTAAATATTGGCTAACTCTTTTGCTATGCAGTATGCCAAATAAAGTAGCTAAAGGTTTAGTAGCGGTATTAATAATTGCTGCAATTGGTATCGGGAATGCCGCATACGAAGGTGGCAACATTACAGGTGCCGCGCTTGGACTTAGTGTCAGCGCTGGCGGAGATATACGCTTGTGGGCTGCTGCAATTGGTCTTACAGCTTTTATGTTGCTGGTAAGCGGGCACTACAAATGACTTGAAAAAACATTGTTAGCATTGGTTATGTTAATGAGTACAGTATTTTTAAACTTAATGGTGTACGTAGGTATTAATAGTGATTTGCCGCTTAGCGGTGTGCTACTTAAAACCTCGGTACTTAGTAATAGCGCCTTGGCTTTGGCTATTATCGGCATCACTATTGTACCATACAATTTATTCTTACATGCGGGAATGAGTGCGTAAAATGCACAAAATAAATCTGCAAGTCCTGCAAATAATTCAGCTTTATTAGCTAGCCTAGGGCTGGGTGGGCTTCTCACCTTTGCCGTGCTTTCAAGTTCTCTAACGGCTTTTTTCGTAAGCCAAACACAAGTTGATAGCTCAAATATTGCCGCGCAAATGGAGCCTTTACTTGGTGAGTATGCCAGTTTATTTTTTGGTATAGGTTTGTTTTCAGCGGGCTTAACCAGTGCCATTAACGCTCCTTTAGCAACGGCATATGCAATATCGGGTTTGTTTAACTGGCAAAGTAACTTGGCCGATAAACGTTTTCTTGCATGCGCTTGTGGCATAGTCGCTATTGGTACATTTAGTGCTAGCCTTGGTATAAAGCCACTTAGCCTTATTATGCTCGCGCAAACAGCCAATGAGATGTTACTTGCCTATATCAGCTTTGCTTTTGGTTTGGGCATGCAATAAGAAAGAGCTACTGCACGCGCACACCAATGGTAAGCTCAACAATCTATTTGGCTTTATGGTTATTGCGCTAGTTGCAGGTATTTCAGCTTTTAAGTTGTTTGCTTAAGGTTTTAAACTTAAGCTCACTCTTAGGCCTGTATAAGGAGCCTCTCCAGAACTAACATCCATATAAGCTTGTAATAATTCGCTTATACGATGTAATTTACTAAATCCCATTCCCGAATGGGAGCTACTTGATTGTTCGCTGGATTGAAATGGTTGTTGTATATTAGCAAATTTATCAGGGCTAATAGGATGCCCATTATCTTCACAAGTAATTACATGATAGCCCCCCTGATTGCGATACCAAACCTTACATTTCAACATGGGGGGTTTATCTAAATCTTGAGGTAATTGTGCATGCTCAATAGCATTTACAAATACTTCTTTAAAAAACATACTGAGTAACTCAGGGCTAGAATGAATAAGCAGCATTGAATCACAATCAAATATTAAACTTTGCGAACTATTTGCAGCTTCTTGCGTTTGGGCCTCATTAACACAACGCGCCAAAACTTCATTTAAATTGCACGTACTAAATTGATAGTCACAATCAAAAAGCTGCGCATATTCTCTAAAAGCGGTGAGCTTATGCAGGGCATTTTCAGACTCAGCGGCAATAAGCGATAACCATTTCATTGCTCTAGCATCTAAAACAGAAGAATACTCTTGCTCAAGCAAGTGAGTTAGCGACGCACTAGCACCAAACGCCCCTTTTGTATCATGACAAAGCGTCTGAAAAATACGTTTTAAATTTTTCTCATCCATTGCTTTTCACCCAGTAACATTAGTCGCTATTTGCTGCAGACTCATCGCTATTTTTTGCCCTACAGGAGGCATCTATTTCGTGGCGCCGTATTGCATATCGCATACTGTCATCTAGCAGCTTAGGAGATAAGTCTTCTTTTTCAATTAAATCCAGTGCACCATGAGAAAGCAGCACAGGGGTCAAGTCATCTGAGGCCGCGCCCGTAATCACTATTACAGGAATATTTAAGCGCTGCCCCGCTATGCCATCTATTAAATCGAGTGCAGTTTCATCTTTTAAGTAAGAATCACAAATGCATACATCAATAGCTTGCTGCTCAATAATTGAAAACGCCTGTTTCACGTTATTGCACATATGCACATTGATATGATAATCATCAATTTTTGAAAGTTGATTTTCAAGCAATTCTAAATAGGCAGCACTATCATCTAAAATGAGTACGTCAATTGATTGTTTAAAGGGTTTAGTATCGAGTTCAGTCAAGGCATTATTAATACTATTGCGCAGTTCCTTATAGGCTACCACCATCCCCTTCTCAGTATATCGAGCCCGTGTAATATCTAGAAAAGTAACTGCAACTCCTGTTGTTCTTGAAACATCATTGTAACTATATGAATTAATTGAAATACGAATTAATTTCTTATTTTTTAACGATATTTCTTTTTCAACTGACTTGCCAGTACTCAATACGGTAGCAACGTCCACTAACATTGTGTCATATTCAATATTTTTAGAAATATGATGCAGCGGCCTATGAATATCCGACTCTTGAAGATTGATATAGTTTTTAACCTCTTCGGTGTAACGGCGAATTAAAAGTTTATCATCAACAAAAACTATACCTACTTTTGAAAGCCCTAAAACTTCATCTAAATCGCCATTTGCCTGTGATATTTGTACTATTTTTTCTTGGTATTCAGAGTTTACAGTGTAGAGTTCTTCGTTAACTGACTGTAACTCTTCGTTAGTACTTTGAAGTTCTTCATTTGCTGACATTAGCTCTTCATTAGCAGACTGTAACTCTTCATTGGTTGTTTCTAATTCTTCGACGGTTACTTGCAAATGCTCTTTATTGAATTTCAATTCTAATTCTAAGTCACTAATTCTTTGACGAGCCTGTTCACTTATATCAAATTTTTCAGAGGTTTTTTTCTGTTCGGCTCCGCTATTATCTAAATTATCGAATATGACCCAATAAAAGCCTGGAGCACTAGCCAAATCATGCTCTTTTATATACTTCACACGCAAATCAAACATCGATGATGTCTCTCGGCCTTGTGTTGTAATGCCTGTATAACAAATTTCTTCGCCACTATATTTTGCTCGTTGTATGGCTGATGACACAGCAATGCTAATATCTTCATTAACCATATCTTTAATTTGTGTACTAATTCTTCCTGGCGGCAAGCGACGAACGTACGGTGACGTATCACCATAAACATGCACCGCTTGAAAGTTATCATTTAACAGAATACATGGAGCGACAAATTCGCTTATGAGTGCTTCGTTAACAAAACCCACTCCACTTATGGGCGCGTTATTGCCTCTATAGCTTTTCATTAAATCTGAAACTGACGGCATCGCATTAGCTGCTTTTGAATTGGCCTTTGACGAATCAGTATTTGAACTTAAGGGTAATTTAACTTCTCCGGTTTTCATAAAAATCTTTTGTCGCTCATTTATAGTAGAGAAATGAATCGACAAATCACCTAGGTTCTCAGATGAGCCAAGGAACAGATGCCCGTGTTTATTTAATGCAAAGTGAAAAGATGAAAGCACGCGTTTTTGGGAACTTGGCTGAAAGTAAATTAATGCGTTGCGGCATGACACTAAATCGATATTAGAAAACGGCGGATCAATAATCATATTGTGCGTTGCGAAAACGACTGAATGGCGTATTTTCTGCGAAACTTGGTAGCCATTCGTATTTGTTTTAGAGAAGTATCGGTTTAACAACTCAGCTGGAACATCGCTCTCAATATCGGAGCTAAATACGCCAGCGCTTGCCTCAGTAATTGCATCAATGTTCACATCAGTAGCAAAAACCTTCACTTCTCGATCTAAGCTTTGTTTTCGTATTTCTTCTTCAAACAAGATGGCAATTGAGTATGCTTCTTCACCCGATGAGCACGCAGCAACCCATGCTCTAACTAGTTTCTTTTCCTCAGATTCGCTAACGATTTTAGGGATAATATAATCTTTTAAATAAGCAAAAGCTTCATCATCGCGAAAAAAACGAGTAACACCAATAAGCAATTCCTTGCCTAACACATCTACCTCATGTGCATCTTTAAACAACAGGGTTAGATAATCTTGAAGTGATGTAAGCTGTTTAATTGTCATACGGCGTTCAATTCGCCGCGAGATAGTGGCTGATTTATACTTAGAAAAATCTATATCACTCTTTAAACGTAGAATATTAAAAATCTCGCTCATGAGATCTTGTGTCACAGTGTTGTCAGCTAGGGTTATATCCTTTTGCTCACGCACTAAAGGGTGGTCTATGTAACTCGCTAACTGCTCTCCCATTTCTTCAGGCCGAAGAATTAAATCAACAATGCCTGTATTGATTGCGCTATTAGGCATGCCGTCAAACTTAGCACTGTCGGGCTCTTGTGCAATAACTAAGGCCCCAGCTTCTTTTAAGGCTTTCACGCCGCGGCTTCCGTCAGACCCTGTCCCTGACAATATTATTCCTATCGCTCTGTGTTGTTGGTCTTCAGCTAGCGATCTAAAAAATACATCAATAGGCAAATTTAAGCCTGAATCAGGGGATTTATCAGTGAGAATTAGTTCGCCTTGCGCAACAATTACGTTCTTCTTTGGAGGTAACAAATAGATGGTGTTTCGTTCTGTGACTACACCATCTTTCACATTTTCAATTTTTATATTGGTATGTTTACTCAGTAATTCGAGCATCATACTTTTAAAATCAGGAGAAAGGTGTTGAACAATTACAAAGCAGGCTCCTGTTTCTACGGGCAAGTTTTGTAGAAGAGTTTGTAAGGCTTCTAGCCCGCCGGCACTAGCGCCAATACCTATGTAGTGGCTTGGTAACTTAGAATCTGTGTTTTGAGAAGCGTCCATAACTGCATCTTTCGTTTTATTACTATTTTTAACAATCTTACACTTTTTATGAAAGGCTTCTAGTCAAAATTTATAGGCTTACTTGAAAAATCTGTGCTCTTGGTACACAGTAGACATGTGTTCGAATTTTATTCTAAATAAGAGTTCGAAAAATACGCTATATGGAAGCAGTCTATGAATGACAATAGCTCAAATGAAATAAGTGATGAAATTGACACAAGTTCTAAGCCTTTAGAATCTGCCGCAACTGATAGGCGCGTAGACAACTCAACACGCAACGCCATTGAAAAAATTCAAGACAGGCTCTTCGATCCAGGCTCTCTTGAGCATATATTCAAAATTTTAATTTCTTATTTAAGCGAAACAACTCACAGCGAATACGGCGTTTGTTTTTTGTCAGATGACAAAGGCTTATCTCCCCTTGCCGCAGACCAGTTTTTACACGTGGTTTATCATAAATCCACACCCGACTTTATTGAGCAAAGCGTACTTGCCTCATGGATTAAAGAAAAATCACTGCTAACTAATATTGTCTACTATAACGATCCTATTCCTAGAGGCACCCATTCGCTTATAAAAGAGAGCGCTGATACAGAATCAATAATGATTATTCCGATTTTATTGAATACAAAATTACGCGCTGTGTGCATACTTTCGAAGCCATTAGCTCCTTACGATGCAAATATGTTAATCAAATTAAAGCCTATTTTAGGCGCCGTTATATGCACCTTGCAAAGTGTAGAGTCGGTAAAAGGCAATTTTTCAGGTTTAGATGAAAAAATTGCTGATAATGAATATTTGAGTAAGTTGATATCTTCATCGCCCATCGGTGTAGTAGTTGTTAACCACGATCAAACAATTTTAATGAGTAACCCAGCCGCTCAAGATATTTTTGACCCTGAATCCGTTAATGTTAAAAAAGATGAGAAACATTCATTGGCCGGTATTAACATTCAAAAGCTACTTCCCAACTTCGAACGCTTTTTTCAGTGGTCTAATCAAAAAGATAAAATGGGGGTAATTGATGATACCCATGCGCCAAAAATATGGGAGCATTTGCTTGCATATAGAAAAGACGGAACGCCCTGCCTATTGAATATTAGTTTATTTCGCCATAGTCATGCAGGGCAAAGATTCACGACTTTACAGATACAAGACATCACCATTATTCAAGAGCAAGCAGAAGAGTTTAAACGTACATCTCAACAATTAAATGCATTAACTCAACTTGCCCCAGTAGGGATTATCCATGTTGATGTAAATTGGAATTGTGTATTTGCGAATGAAAAATGGTCTGAATTCTCAGGTTTAAGTGAAGAAGAAAGTGCGCATCACGATTGGATAAACGCCTTTCATCCTAATGATATAAATAACTTACTACATGAACTTAGAAATAGTATGCAAAAGGGTGACGATTATTTTCAAGAGCTTCGCTTAATTACCCCTACAGGAAAGACTAAATGGATTGATTTAAGTATCCGCATATTGTTTGATGAAGAGGGCAACATTGATGGCTTCCTTGGCACTTGTCATGATGTAACTGAGCGATATATCAATCAAGAAAAGCTACGTCATATAGCTGAATATGACAATCTCACTGGCCTTGCCAATAGAATGCTATTTTTAGACCGATTACAACAAGCTTTTTTCCGCTCAGAAAGAGATACGTCGCTTGTTACGGTTTTCTTTTTAGATTTAGATGGCTTCAAAGATGTTAATGATACGCTCGGACATAATGTAGGCGACATACTGCTACAAAAGGTCGCTGAGAGGCTTATAAATACTCTTCGAAAGAATGATACCGTTGCGCGTTTTGGAGGTGACGAGTTTGTTGTAATGTTAGGTCACGAAGACCACCTTACAGAATTAATTGTAGTAGCTGAGAAAGTCATTAAATGCATAGCCCAACCATACGTAGTTGAGGGGCATGAAATTTTCATTACAACGAGCCTGGGAATTGCACAAGGAAATAACGAGCAATCTAGTCCAGATATCATTTTAAAAAATGCTGACTTTGCTCTTTACAATGCAAAAAGGGAAGGCAAGAACAAGTATCAAGTGTTTAATAAAGCGCTCGAAATTGGCTCACAGCAGCGAATGAAGTTATTGAATGATCTTCGAACCGGCCTTTATCGAGAAAAATTTGAATTATACTTTGAACCGATATGTGATGGTTCGAATCTTCAAATTATAGGGTTTGAGGCGCTACTACGATTTAACAATAAAGAAGGCGAAATAGTTAAGCCTGATGATTTCATTCCACTCTTAGAAGAAAGCAATCTAATTGTAGAAGTAGGTAAGTGGGTGATATCAGAAACATGCAAACATTTAGCCGCCTGGCAACAAAACCCACTTTTTCCCGCCAATGGCTTTGTATCGTTTAATGTTTCGGGCAAGCAGATGCTAGACCCTGAATTGGTGCCCCACATACAAAGTATGTGTGAATTACATGACGTTAAACCAAAGCGATTAGTAATGGAAATGACAGAGTCTGTCATTATCAATAAAACATGGAAGGTCATCAATTTATTGAGCAAGCTTCGCCAGTTGGGTATTAGGCTTGCAATTGATGACTTTGGTACAGGGTATAGTTCGCTAAGCTACCTACAAAATATGCCTTTTAACATTCTGAAAATAGATAAATCGTTTATCGATGACTGGTCCGAAGATAGCAATGACACAAAAATAGTAAAAGCAATTATAGCTTTAGCGAATTCATTGGAACTTAAAATAATTGCCGAGGGCGTTGAAAACAAACATGCCCGTGAACAAGTTATTTTACTAGGCGCTCATTTGTTTCAAGGCTACTATGTAAGTAAGCCACTTTGTGGTGGCGATGTCTTAGCTTTTATACAGCAATACAAAGATAAAACACTTAACAACAGAGATTCACAATGCCATTAAGCATTACCGGTTTATACGCAAGTTTATTAGCTTTAGTCTTTTTCGCACTTACTTTTGGCGTAGTGAAACAACGAAGAACCAATTCCATCAGTTTAGGAGATGGAGTGTAAGAAGAATTAAAGCTATTTACTACCCCCTGTGTCAGCTGTGTTTTGGACTGGGTTGGTTTGCTTAACCACTGAATTGTCGTCGTTTTACATAAAATGCTAGCCTTCAAACTCATACTTAGACAGGCCATTGGTACAGGAAATTGATAATTGTCATGCCAGTATTCCTTCCACGAAATAGTCTATTTCTTAGTATGTTTTGTTAAACGGGTAGTTCATGCGCCAAAGTCGAAGTCGCGCTGAACGATAAAGTCTTCTTTGTGTTGCTCGTCCGGAGGCGCTCGTAGCGTCGGCAATTGCGTTACTTGTTCTGATACTGGATTGAGTTTGTCTAAATGCGCCAGTATTTTTTGAATAACGAAGGTGTCTATAATTCAGGCAATTATCGTCACCTTGTGTTTTTGACATTTCTCGCACACGGTAATATCAATATTAAATACCCGCTTTAGCCGCTGGGCCCAACTCATCGCTCTGGCTTGATAAGGTTTATTAGATTGCTTATTTTCTTTATTAGCCAGTTTAGGACTATTTTCTCCACGTTGTGACGCAGTAACTTGTGCTCGCAGGTTGCTGTTTAGCGCAAATACTCCAAAAAATCGGGTGAGGTTGAGCCTTGGTGGTGGAATGAGGGCGGCAAGCTTGCCAACGAAATCAATTGGGTCAAAGAATACGTGTGTACTAGCCGGTAATCGGGGCCATCACGATACGGTGTTTTCAATTCATAGCGCACTTTTCCATATTGCGTCATGCCCAAGCGCTGCTCACTGATGGCTGGGCGACTGATGTAACGGCAAAGCCTTTCTAGTTTTTCAGGCTCATCGGCATTAGCAAATACGCCAGCGTGTAACGAAAAACCTGAGGTACTAGCCAGTTGCCCATATTCTCCTTCTTTGCTCGCAGGTAAAGTTTGCAGGGTAAATACCTTCTGTCCTTGTTGTGGCCCCATTGCGATGCGGTAGCTAACAGATGCGCCTTGCAACTGGAGTAAACTATCTCCGTCATCGACCGGCAAATTCAGATAACTATTTTCCATATCACGTTGAACTAGGCCGACTTTCTCTAAATATTTAGCGATGCGATGGCTGATGATGTGCACGAGTTCGACCATATCATTATGAGATGGTGCTTTGATTCGAGTGAAGGTGGTGCCACCCCATGGGTTTTCACCGATAGCGCCGTCAAGGAAAAGCATATGAAAGTGAATATTTAAGTTCAGCGCGCTGCCAAAACGTTGAATAAGCGTCACGGCTCCCGTTTTAGCTTGTTTGTTAGAAAAGCCCGCTTTGTTAACAATGTGCGTTGAGATGGCACGATGAATAATTTGCATCACTCACGTGCCCGCTCTTTGGGTATTACTTAACTCACTAGGATATCTTACTAGCAGCAATCTCAAAGGAATGGGCAGGCTTAAAACCCATTGACGAATAGGATAGTCTTTTAATACGTCATCAACCAGAAGTGCTGCGCTCTCAGCCATTCGTCTTGCGCCACAACTCGGGCAAAAACCACGTCGTTTACAACTAAAAGCAACAAGTTTCTCATGCTTGCAATCTCCACATACCACTCGCAAAAATCCATTCTCTAAGCGATCACGCTTTAAAAGTTCATCAAACTCACGCTCAACAAACTTTGGAAGTTGTTTACCCTGCTCTGATAAGGCTTCTTTGAACTCTGGGTAATGTCGCTCCACTAGTTGATACAACAAGGTATTTTCTGGTCGATGGCGTTTGTATTGGGCGCTTTGTTGTGCAGCCAGCGACGGTCTCATCCTAGAATGCACTGTTTGGATGTTAGGGTGACAGGCGTTGGTGACGTTTTCGACTGGTCAATAGGTGGTTTTTGCTTGTGGAAGAGGTGATTTGTTTATGTCGGGTTTACGGCAGTTTCAGAAATAAGTGATTTACGTAATATAAGCCATGAGTATCAAGGACTGAAAGAATAATAAAAACATATTTTTTCTCGTCTACCTATTCTCATCTCTTAGTAGAGCAATTTATGATAAATAGTGACGCAAAATTAGTTAAAGCCTTACGCCAAAAAATTCGACTCAACTAGCTAAGCTTTTGAACTCAAGTTGTCAGTGTAGCGAGGTTCATTCTTAGCTAAAGTAACAAGGACGATTCATAAAGTATAAAATGCTTTTCAATTTCAATACTGTTCAGAAGATGTTTCAAAGAAAACAGACAACAGTCAACGAACCCTGACCGATGCCATAGTTAGGTTTTATATTTAAGCTAAATAGACTAGATTTGCTACCGTTTTTTCCATCTCAAAAATGCTAACCCCCAAAAAATGAATAAAAGAGCTACTGACGGCTCAGAAACGGGGACGGAAATATTTTGTACCGCGTAGGTTGGAGCAAACACCTTATATCTCTCTATATATTCTGAAATAGCGGTTCCATCTGTGTTGTATTCGGCCTGTGAAGAACGCTGCTGTAATACTAAGCCAATGTTATCTACATCAAACTCAAAACCTAGTTCTGGGAATATGCTGAGACTGACAAATTCTGTTCCAGAGAAATTGGGAGCGCCAAACTGTAAAGCTGTTGCGTAATTACAACTAATATTGCGTCCGCCGGTTATTCTCTCGCAAATTGTATTTGAAGGTTCAGAATAAGTGAAAGTAAAATCTGATAAACTGAATTTCGTATCATCATCAAAAACCCAGTTAAATTGATTCATAATTTCTGTAAAATTTGCGGTGATGGTAAACTGTGATTTTGTTAATTCATAAGATATTGATGAGCCTCTGTCTCCGTCTACATCAACTGAGGTGATTATCGATGCATGTGCTGCGTTCATAAAAACTAGTAAGCTAATGATTAAGCCAGATAGCCGTACTATATTTTTTATACCTTTTTTCATATTGATACCACTCTTATTTTCAAAAACTAGCAATGTGCAAATTTTGCGCCAAAAAGATTTGTTCCATTTTTCAGACTTTTAGGTGTATGCATGCTGTAAGCTGTAAAAAAAATAGACACTAATAATAGTGTAAGAAAAAGTCTAATCTAGTGTTTTTAGTAGAGTGAGGCATTGTCAGTAAAAGTCCGATATATCACTGAAACAAGTCGATGATAATAAGGGATAGATTTTCTGAGTACTGATATAAGATATTGGTTAGAAATCAGTACTTAAAATATTTTACTGGGCATGTTTACAACATTCCGAGTCAACAATAACAATTAACTAAAAAACAGCAATATCAGAATTTGAATGCAAAATGGCCTACGATAGCAAAGTAAATTTGTTACTTCCGGTTTACGGCACTTTCCGAAGTAAGAGTAGTATTTAATCTCGCCAAGCAACGCCGAACCGGACATAGACCTCGCCAATCATTATCCACTTTTGACTGAACAATCTTCATACGACATACTGACCGTATTGAAAAAACTAACCGCAAAGAACTTGCTATGAAATGTTTATTGGTCATATTGACAGTTGTTTGGCTGATTACGAGTGTTAGCGCGCATGCAGATAATGACAGGAATGTTTCACCTAATATTAATCAGCTAGCAGAAACGATATGCGCAATTTATTTAAGGGACGCTAGAAAAGTTGCTACAAGCGCTGAAGCTGCGATTATTAGGCACATGAAGCGCCATGAAAAGATTTCAAACCCCACTCCTGAACAAATGATTAGATTCCTTAATCGCAACAAAAACCACATGCTGTGTGGTAATACTAACTATATGGTCGAGTCTTTCAGTCACGGTGCATATGATGAATTATTCAATATTTTATTCTACGAGAAACTACTGGTTGAAGATGAAGCGTTATATGTCGATATTAATGCGATTAGTTATACCCGCCCACCAACAGGAAATGAGCCTGAAACAGTCTTGGATTACATGTATCGAAGGCTCGAAGCGAAAATTTTACCCCAGAGACAGAAGAAAGAAATCCAAGACCTCATCGACTTCTTTGTCAGCGATTTAAATGGCAAACGCTATATCGAACTAACAGACGCTGAAAAAGCCGCAGCTGCTCGATTCGGCAATTAAATATTCATTACAGTAAGTAATCACAAATGCAGTGTGAGGAAGCGATTAAAATCGTAAAATTCTAATGTCCGCTTAACGGCATAAAGGGCCGAAGTAAAATTATCAAAGCAAGCACTAGGTAGAATGCTTAGTGAAGCTCAAATTTTAGCCGCAGATGTATTGGTTAACGTGCGTTTCACAACGTCGATGTTTTCTCAAGGTGCCGTCGAATTGCTGGTATATGGCACTGCCGTTAAATGTGAGCAATTATGAGAAATGGCTTTACTGATTTAAAGAGTTTGGTAGTAGTGTAAGCTTTAGTTCTGGGATTGCCTCGTCAAGCTGTTGTATAAATTCTGTTGTCACGTCGGTACCCGGCTTGTAGCCTAACAAAAGCCTTTTATACATAATTACATCGGCATCGTGATCAATTAGTATCTTTCGGATTAAGGGGGCTTTTTTCTGCTCTATTTGCATTTGCGCTTCTTGACGCAGTCTATCGAAAGCGACTTCAAGAGGTCCAAGACGCTGTTGAGCATTCATAAACTCTATCTCAATCTCTTTCTTCTCTGCTTCGTATCTGTCATTGCTAGTGCTTGATCTGCGTTCTTCCAAATACGCCAACTTTCGATCAAGGTCACCACCTCGAGCAATCAACGTCCTAATAGTAAGGATATTTTGAGAAAGTTCGCTCACCTGACGATCAAAATCTCTATAAGCGGCAGACTCACGCTCGACTCTTTCATCATCAATAACCAAAATTTGAGCGTATGATGCGCCAGAAGTTAATATCAGTGTTAACAGAATAGATAGCCTAAACAGGAAGGATAAACCTTTATACATGAGCGCTTTCTCAAAAAATATGAATACGCTCAAGAATAGAATACAAATACGCAATATTCAATTGCGTTGCAAAAGTAGCGAAGTATCGTGGACTTTAGTGTGCCAGTGCCAACTGCGCGGCGCTGAATCATTGACACCGCCGCATAGGGTAACCTTGTAGTATATCATCTACCAGTAACGCTGCACTTTCTGCCATTCTTCTTGCGCCACAGCTAGGGCAAAAACTAGTTGCGTTTGTAACCAAATGCAACTAGTTTCTTATGCTTGCAATTTCCACATAGCACTCGCAAAAATCCATGCTCTGAGCTACCACAACACAAAAAATCGTCAAACTCACGCTCAACGAATGTGGGTAATTGTTTACCTTGTTGTGACAATGCTTCTTTGAACTTGAGGGTAATGCCACTCCACGAATTGGTATAACAATGTGTTTTCTGGTCGATGGCGTTTGTATTGGGAAGTTTGCTGTTTGTCATCAACACTCTTATCCTTGAATGCGCTATTTGGATGATAGGATGGCAAACGTTGGTGACGTTTTCGACTGGTCAATAAGTGGTTTTTATTCGTGAAAATCGCGAAATGCTTATGTCCGGTATACGGCATCAACGGTCGAAAGCCACAGAGCAATTCTAAAAGGAGTAAAGCACCCAACCAACCGAAAATTATCAAACTATATTATGGAATATCAAAGTTTATTATTTTTTATCAGACTTTATTATCATAGTACACTTGGCATATGTAAGTGAACTCTTTATAGTGTCCCGCATGCAAGGTGCTCTGTAATTTGGTAGTAAAACTGGCGTAAAATTAATCGCTTACATACTATCAAGCAGAGGTAAACGGGAAACAGGTGCAATACCTGTGCTGCCCCCGCAACGGTAAACAATACGCATACAACTATGTATGCAAGCTTCGTTTATATGTCAGTACTTAACATACTGGCAGGTCATCCACTGTGGTAAATGTTATTTCAAAACCATGGGAAGGATTAACGAAGTGTTGTAAGCCCGGATACCGGCCTAGCTAAGTGCAATTAGCATCCCTAATTGTGAATAATCGCTATTGCTCGGGCGGAGCAATAACAAGGACTACTATGAAAACTACACAGCACTTGCTAGCAGTATTACTGGCTAGCCAATTTGCGCTTGCGCAAGCACAAAGCAACACCATAGACCAAACCGAAACCATCAATATTACTGGCACGCCTATTGCCACCCCTCTTATTGCTGGTGCAGTCACCATTATTGATGATCAACATATTAGGAATTCAGGCGCACTTGGCCTAACCGACTTATTACGCACTGTGTCTGGCGTCAATGTGAGTCAATCAGGCGCCATGGGCAGTTTAACCGAGTTGCGTTTTAGAGGCAGTGAAAGCAATCATGTATTAGTATTGGTTGATGGCGTAGAAATTAACGATAACGCTCAGGGCGGCTTGGTTGATTTTTCGCATATTATACTTGCCAATATTGAGCGCATTGAAGTACTGAAGGGCCCGCAAAGTGCTCTATGGGGCTCTAACGCAATTGCCGGTATTATTAGTATAACGACCAAACAAGCTAGCACTAAACAGCTTAGTCCAAGTTTTGGCCTAGGATTTGGTGACCGTGATACCTTGCAAGCAAATGCCAGTGTCAAACAGCAGGTCAACAATCTTCAATATGCCATTTCTGCAAATATTATTCGTACCGATGGCGAGAATATTAGCCGTGTTGGCAACGAGCCAGACGGCTACAACAATAGTAGTGTTGGCGCCAAACTCAGCTATAAGCTTAACCCGCAACATAACATAAGCGCCAATGCGCGCATTGTTAACTATACCAGCGATTTTGATGCGACAGATTTTTCGACGGGTTTCGTTGCCGATGCTAACAACCAAAGCAAGGGTGAACAATTGCAACTTGGCGCCAATTGGCACTACCAAGGAGATGATCAGCAATATTCACAACGACTCAGCGTACAGTACAACGAGCAGAGCAATGATAATTTTACCGCGCAAGCTTTCAGTGGCGCAAGTGAAGGTAGCAAGCTAAGAATACTGTGGAACAACCGTTTTTTATTGGCTAATAATTCGTGGATAAATGCCGGTCTTGAAAGCGTAAATGAACAGTTTGAGCAATCGGGACCTATTGGCTTTGGCGACCCCAACCAAAAACAATCTAATAGCAGCTATTCGTTGGTCAGTAGTGGGCAATATGCGTACAACGAGCACTTGCATCTAAGCGCCAGTTATCGCTACGACAACAACGATAAGTTTAAAAATGCCGCCAGTTACCGGCTAGGCAGTAGCTATATTATCAATACCGATTGGCGTGCCTTTGTGAGCTACGGTAAAGCCATCAAAAACCCAAGCTATACCGAACGCTTCGGTTTTTTTCCGCAAACCTTTTTGGGCAACCCCAACTTAACACCAGAAGTGCAATACAGTACTGAAGCCGGCCTTGCAGGTAGTTTTGAGCAAGTTGACGTACAAGTGAACTTATTTTCAGCCACACTAGAAAATGAAATACTCGGCTTCGTTTTTGACGCTGATAGCGGGCAGTTTACCGCTAACAACGCCACAACTGACAGTAAACGCAAGGGAGTTGAAGTAAGCTTAAATGGCAGCGTAAGTGACATTGACTACGCATTGCAATATGCGTATTTGGATGCCAGTGAAAACGCCGACACAGAACTAAGGCGAGCACGCCATACAGGCTCTGCCAACCTTCAGTATAATATTAGTAATGCCCATGCTGTATATGTGCAAGCTGATTATACCGGTACACGATTTGACCGTTTCTTTGCGCCGTTTCCTGCGCCATCAGAGGTGTTAGCCCTTGATGCATATTGGTTAGTAAGTGCTAACTATAAATATCAGCACAATGAAAACCTTACTGTTAATCTGCGTTTATCTAATGTACTAAATGAACAATATGAAGATGTGGTAGGCTTTAGCGGTGAATCTAGCCGCGCCTTTGTTAGTATGCAATACGCGTGGTAACGCAATAGTAAACAAGGCTGTAGCCATTGCACAAGTAATGGTGCGCTGCTATAGCCTTGTGCTATGCTTACCACTAATAGTGAACTCCTAGAGTGCATTATGGTCATAAGCGAGTAAAACAACTTAGTATAAACAACACAGGAAAATTTCATGAAGAGACTGATAGCAGCCTTAGTTTTGGGCGTATTGTTACCCCTACAAGCATGCGCACAAGTTGAACTATGGCAAGAAGGCAAACATTATAAAGTGATCAGCGAAAAGGCATCATCGAAGCCGGTGGTCAAAGAATTCTTTTCATTTTGGTGCCCCGCATGTTATCGCTTCGAGCCGCTTGTTGAACAAATGAAAGCTAAGTTACCTGAAGACACAAAATTTACAAAGATACACGTTAACTTCATGGGCTTTACCAGCAGAGACATTCAAGACGACGCCACCAAAGCCATGCTTATTGCGCGCAGCATGAAACTTGAAGGTACCATTAACGGCGCTATTTTTGATAGCATTCACCGCAAAAAAGAAACCATTGGTGGCATGAGCGATATCCGCGCTATTTTTGTAGCAAACGGCGTTGATGGTGAAAAGTTTGATAAAGCCGCTAAAGGCTTTGGTATTAATAGCTTGCTAAAGCGCAACAATAAAGAAATTGATAACTTTAGGTCACACCTAAACGGCGTACCTAACTTTATTGTTAATGACAAATATCAAGCCACATTTACGCGCGATATGTCGGTAGAAGATTACTCAAGCTTAATTGCATGGTTAAGCAAGCAACGTTAATTACGTCTTAATCAAAAAAACCAACGCTTTGCGTTGGTTTTTTTATGTCTACTTAACAGCTGTTAGCTACGTTAGCCACCTAATGTATCGGTTGCCACTTTGTATCGTGGGTCTTCATTCACATTAATTTCTACGTATCTGTTGGCCTTTTTCAATAACGTCCTGCACTCTGGGCTAATGTGCCTAATGTGCAATGTTTTGCCATTTTCCTGGTATTTGTCAGCAAGGTTATCAAGCGCGTCAATGCCCGACGAGTCCCAAATGCGCGATTCGTTAAAGTCGATAACGACATCGCTTGGATCGTTCTGAACGTCAAAGATATCTTTAAAGTGCGACACTGAACCAAAGAATAATGGCCCTTCTAGGTCATATACTTTCCAGCCGTCGTCGTCGGTGTGTGAACGCGCCATAATGTGCGTGGCATGTTTCCATGCAAACACTAAGGCCGATAC
>JBARZY010000099.1:0-10068 GCA_049650345.1 Glaciecola sp.
TATACTTTGCCTACTGCCAGCAAGTAGAAATAGATAAAGGGCGAAATATGCACAATACCCACAGCAACAATAACGAACGACTTCAAAAGTCTTATTTAACCGTTGCACAAAACGCTTCTGGGCGTAACTTAAACGTTCCTATTTACACCATAAGCGATAACAAACCTGGCCCAACGGTTTATATACAAAGTTCTATCCATGGCGCTGAGGTGCAAGGCAATGTGGTGATATTTCATTTGCTGCAAGCCCTACAAAATACCAGCATCAATGGCAAAATAATTTTAGTGCCTAATTGCAACCCTGTTGGAACGAATATAAAAGCCGGTGAATACACATTAGGCCGTTTTGACCCAGTAAACGGTACCAATTGGAACCGCGGGTATTACTATAATAAAGAGTTAGTACTCAGCTTTGCAGAAACCGTAACCGCAGATATGAGTTTGGCTCAAATTAGAGCTAATTTTAAACAAGTAAGTAAACAAGCAATACAAACCAAGTTAGCAGAACCATGGGGATTAGGATTAGCACAACAACTTAATTTGCACTTACAAATGATGGCTGTTGAAGCTGATATAGTGCTTGATTTGCACAATGGTCCTGTATCAACCCGGCATATCTATATTCCTGAATACTGCCAGCAAGCCGCAAAGCAGTTTTCAATTGAGCATTGTATCTTTATTCCTAACCATTTTGCCGGCGCACTAGATGAAGCCATTTTTTGCCCATGGTGGACATTGCAAGACACCCTCACAAAAAAGTTCACGCAAAAATATGACCTGGGGGTACAGGCTTTCACCCTTGAAATGGGCAGCCAAGAAGTAATCAGTTTTGAACATGGTGAAAAAGATGCAGCCAGTATACTGGGGTATTTAGCTAGTCAAGGTGTGTTAGCACCCAGCGAATTCCCTATTGCCAATATAACCAGAGTTGGCGTAAAACTAGATGATTACAAAATCATGTATACCGATTTTGGAGGCATGGTAGAATACTGCGCAAAACCGGGCCAGCATATTAAAGAAGGCGAAGTGCTAGCAAAGGTTTTAAATATTGACGACCTTGACAATAATCATGCACTCCATCAAATTACAGCGCCTTGCGACTTGATCACCATTCTGCATTTTCCGTCAGCGTCGGTTTTAAGCGGTACGCAACTATATAAGTGTTTTACTCATTACTTTGCAATAACCTAAGTACATCATAGGTACCCATTGGAGTAATTAAACTTATTGCCGATATTATTGGTATAAAAGAACGCAATTTGGTGTTTGAAACCTGGAAATAATGACTAAAATACACACAAGATTTACTAAAACCTTGTTCGCTTTGTGCTTGTTAATGACCTCACAACTGCTTGTCGCTAGTACTTGTTTTGAGGTTTTTCCATCAGCATTGTCATCATCGACAAGCACTGGAGGAGTAACTTTTTACTCTGAATCAGATGTACTGGGCACGAACGGCGACATTGCTATGCCAATAGCACTAGATTATACATCGGCCAGCAATCCAAGCTGCGTATCACAGAAATGTGGTGATTCAGGAAATAGATCCGCTCCACTAGTGTTACCTCCTTTTCAATCATCTAACTCAACCATTGATTACGCCGTTACGAGCGGCAGTTCAGGTAGTTTGCGTCAAGGCACATACAATAACGTTACGGTAAATTATCAGTCTAATTTAACGTTTACACAAAATAATCAAGTTACATACATCAATACACTAAACGCAGGTGGCTCTGAAAGTTCTGTTACGTTTAGCGAAGGTATTTATTGGATTAATTCATTTAATCTTGGCTTTAAAACAGATATAAAAATCAGTGGCAGTGGACCGGTGGTCATATTGGTCAATAATGCTGATTTTTATTACAGCACCACTACCATTAATAGTTCAGGTACACCAGAGCAGTTATTAATTGTAAGTTATAATAATATCCGTTTTGGCTACCGAGCTATTTTCAATGGTTTGGTACTGGGTAATGATAATGTAACAATTGAAACCGAAAGCACTTTTACAGGCGCGATTAACGCTAAAAACGTAATATTAAAGTATCAAGCAGAATTAACTAGCGATCCTGAAAGCGTGAGGGCTGCCAACTTTTTTGGCTATTGCACTGGTCACGACGTATCAAACCTGTCAGGTTTATTGGTTGTTGATGACGAATTTGAAGCATATATTTCCACGAGTGATAGTGTGGAAGGTACTGAAATCAAATCTGGTACTTCATGGCAAACCCAATACTCTTTAGAAGCAGATCTAGACAACAATCAAGACTATTATTTGCACATAAAAGCCCGAGATACCGGTGGTATAGCTGGATTTATAGGCGAATTTGAGCTGTCTGGCTCTGGCCATGCTTTTGCCAATGGGACCACATCGCTAACCACTAATACTGCTGACTGGGGCGTGAGTACTTCAGGCTGGCAGAATTATCAAACTCCCACAGCCTATGGCACTATGGCATCATCCCTATGGCCCACATTCGCTAATATCGATGGTAATGCGAATTGGATATGGTCGTCTGACTATAACAATGACAATGCCGCATACTTCACCACCAAAATTAGCGCCTTGTGCACCGCTGACGGTACGCATCAAGCAACCGGTATACTTATTGACAATAACGGTACCAATACTGAAGTCAATTCAGTAACCGAAGCATGGACAATTTACCAAGCTTGGATTGATGAAGGCAAGCCAAGTACTGGGTTAATTGAAGGCGGTACTTATAATGTTGCAGCATCAGGCACTAGTGATGTTGATCGTATCGATTTTGGTGGCTCACACAAGCAATACAATGGCACACTGCCATACCCTGGCTTTGGTAGCGTCGGCAGTGGTAGTTTGTCACATTTTTTAGTTCATACAACCGGCACGCTTAACTTACCAGCGGGCGATTACACTATTTTTGTCCAAAGTGACGACGGCTTTAATTTAGTATTAGACAGTATTTCTGGCGATACTGTAGTGTTTAACAAATTTGGCGGCTCCCAAGCGGGTGATAGCAATGAGCTGCTGTTTGAAGGTCCTACAGGGAATGCGTCTACTGGTGGTTCGTTTACCTTGACACAAAACTCCACCTTTACCCTATCTAGCATATTTTTCGAACGGCAGGGCGGCGACTATATGGAGGTGGGCATTAGCAATAGTATTCTAAGCTCCACTTCAGCCACTAATTACGAAGTGCTAAAACATGGGGCATTAGACGGCGATGTTGATTTTGATACCTGCCCAGAGGAAGAGCCTGAAATTACCTTGCTTGCTGAGTATCGTTTTGACGACAACAGCTTTGGCAGTGAAACCTTAAACATTGTAGACAGCAGTGGCAATGATCACCACGGTAGCATTGTGTCAAATTCTGAACCTGGTGAAGACTCTCCTGCGCTTAATACCGACCCCGGAACATGTGGATATGTAGACCAACAATATGGTTCTATAGCAGTTAACAATCTCCCCGTTGACACCAGCGCAGGCGCAAAAACAACCGTGACATTTTGGATGAACTGGGATGGTACAGACAATGTGATGCCCATTGGTTGGGATTATCATGACGTTTGGATGATTAACGATACGATTGGTTTTAACACCTGGCAAAACGACGTTTACGGTATGTCATCAGTTGGTTTGGAAAATTCATGGAATCATATGGCCATTGAATTCACCAATGGCGATGTAGCCTCTAATCGAATACATATAAATGGCGTAGAACAATCGTTAAGCCAACTGTATATTAGCCCTGCTAATAATAGCCGCGCTTATGTTAATTCGAGCTTACGCATTGGTGGTGTGGTAAATTCATCTGGCTATCGGTTTTATGGTTCTCTTGATGAAGTACAAATACACAAAGGTTCACTTAGTACCGAAAAAATAAACGAAATAATGGCGCAAACCCAAGCCTGCCCATTACCCGCAGTACACCATTATGAAATAGCGCATGATGGTCAAGGACTTACCTGCGATGCCGAAACCATCACCATTAAAGCCTGCGCCAATGCCGACTGCAGTTCACTAAGTGACGAAGCGGTATCGTTAGAATTATTTGGTAATACCACATCGTTTGGCACCGCTGCCTTTACTGGTAGCACAACCATAAGTCATCAATACACCACCGCTGAAACAGTCAGCCTATCATTATCCAATATCTCTGTGGCTGCCGACAATCCTGTAGTGTGCTCAAATGGTGGCGGCGCATCTTGTGATATGGTGTTTAGCGACGCAGGCTTTCGGTTCTTATCAGGTACAGCCAATAGTAGCGTGATCCCCCATCAAACCGCAGGTGTGTTATTTTCTGATAGCCTTAAAATTCAAGCCGTACAAAACAACAACGGTGTGTGCGCGGGATTATTTACATCAAATGTGAATGTTAATCTATCGCAAGAAAATGTGAACCCTGGTGGTACTAGCGGGCTGGCATTTACAAGTGCAGGCGCCAATATAGCCAAGCATAGTGGCGCAACAACCGTTAGCTTGAACTTTGATACTAACAGTATTGCTGAGATTCCCAGCCCTATTTATAACGACGCTGGGCAGATACGCTTGCATGCTAACTACAATACTGACTCAGTTACACTTAGCGGCACCAGCAATAGTTTTTGGGTACGTCCAGCAACCTTAATTACACGCGCCAAAACCGCTACACAAGATATTAATGGCAGCTCTGCCACTTCATCGATTACTCATCCAGCGGGCGACAACTTCGAATTCAGCGTGACCGCAATGAATGGTGCAACACCCGCGGTAATTACCCCCAATTATTCGCCAGGCCAAATGCAACTCAAAGTGACGCGAACCGCACCTAACTTAAGCACAAGCGTAGACGGAACATTACAATATGCTGCCTCTGGGGCTGTTACCAGCAGCAGTGCAGGCAATTTTCAAAATGTCGCGCTAACGGGTTTCAGTAACGGTGTATCTACTTATAGTGCAGCTAATTATTCCGAGGTGGGCATCATCAATATTGAAGCGCAAGACGCTAACTATGGAAGCCTTGTAGTAGGAGCCTCAGCTATTGACGTGGGGAGATTTGTGCCTAAATACTTGAGCCAAACGGTGGCCGATAACGGTATCTTAATGGCAACTTGCAACGGTAATATAAGCTTTAATGCTTATAGTGGGCAAAGAAGTTTAAGCAACAATAGTGTGGGGGCAATTTCTTATTCTAGCGCCCCTGTACTAGCAATTACTGCATACAATAGCCAAGGCAACGTTACCCAAAATTATTATCAAGATAGTGAAGGTAGCGCCAACGACTTTATGAAACTTAATACTGCTGGTATCAATTTACTCACGCCCAACACCGACCAAAGCAACCGAGGTGTTAATGCGGCCTTGCTGACCATTGTCGCCAACATGAGTACGGGTGTACTGAGTCAAAATGACCTTACTGCCTCACCCAGTGTGGTGTCCCTACCCAAAGGAACGGTGCATTATCAATTGTCAAACAGTGATAATTATTACTATGTTCGCTCTGCAAACGCCTTGGTTAATCCATTTACCACCAACATTGGCATTGTCACAAATAGTGTTGTTGACAGCGACGGTATTGCTGCAACAAGCACCGCAGTGGCAGAACCCTTAGGTGTTGAGATGCGCTTTGGCAGGCTAGTATTAGAAAATAGTTTTGGCTCAGAAACCAGTAATCTTACTCAAAGCATGGCGGTAGAACATTACAATAACGGCGAGTTTAGGCTAAGTAACGACTATAGCTGTTATGTAAGTGATGCCAGCCGTATTAGTCTTACCAATATCAGCATGTCTCCTTCACTAACCAGCATATTGGGCGGCACCAGCAACTTTAGTGATGGCATATCAACAGGCATTCAATATCAATCCCCAGGTGCAGGTAATCAAGGACAAATGGGCGTCATATACAACGCCCATGATTGGTTAGAATATGATTGGGACAACGACGGTAATCACGACAACGACCCAGGTGCAATTGTGAGTTTTGGTTTATATAAAAACGACGAACGTTTGCTGCATTGGCGAGAGAGTTTTTAGCGCTATACAAATTTTTGTAATATTAGTAGTAACCAATACGCGCAAATACCAAACTGTACTAAGAAAAATACAAATCTAAAAATAATGGCTGCATTGCTGACCGACACAATATGAATGCTCGATTGCACAATACGCGCCACTAACACAATTAAGGCAAAGGTATTGGTTATATGCCCTGAATCGCTGGCAAGCGCCAGCAACATTGTGCCGCCAATAAACGTAAACGATTCATAACAATTCGCATACGCTCGCGTTAGGCGCTGGCCAAAGCTGCCCACATCACTGCCATTGGCGTCAAATTTCAATGAGGTTCTGTTGTTTAATTTATTGAATGCACTGCGATAAGTTGCCAAGCCAAGTAGCAATATCATTGTCCAAACAATATAACCACTTAGCGCTATAATGGTGTAGTTCATATTAATCCTTTGATGTAAAAGCAAGTTTGTCATCAGTGTATAGTAGAACGATGTATTTGCTAAATTATTTCACTGCAGTGCTGTTTCGGGACCTCGCGTTGCTATGAAGCATCTTTATTTATACAACAGCGTTTATTTATCAACCATAGTGCTATTGCCGGAACAGCCAAGCATGCTAAAGTCTCTAGGATGCTTTTAGTCACATTCAGGAATCAACATAATGTCTAATTTAGAACACGTAAATGCCGCACAAGCACGAGAAAAAGTAGAACAAGGCGCCATATTGGTCGACGTGCGTGAGCCAGCAGAATTTAACTCAGCACACATTGCGGGGGCCAGTTTGCATCCCCTAGGTGAGGTCTCAGCAGAGGCTATTGCCCATTACCAAAAGCCCATTGTTATTTACTGCCAAAAGGGCATGCGGGGCACAAAAGCCTGCGAAAAAATATTGGCTGAAAACCCAAGCATCGATATTGTAAATTTAAGTGGGGGAATTGAAGCTTGGTCACAAGCGGGATTTAGCACACAAAAGGGCGAAAGCAGTGGATTGTCGCTAGACCGTCAGGTGCAATTAACAATAGGCCTACTGGTACTGGGCTTTTCTATTCTTAGCACTACTTTACACCCTAACTTCATCTATGGCGCAATGTTTATGGGCGCCGGCCTAATATTCGCCGGCATTTCTGGCTTTTGTAGTTTAACGCGGGTGATGGCCATAGCCCCTTGGAACAAATAACCCCTTGGAATAAATAGCTATTTAAGTTTTCTCGCCCGCAAATTTTTGCCCTTAACACGATTCTCGCGAAAATGATTAAGGGCACGCTTCACACTGCGTTGTTTAATGGCCACATACGACCTGTCGTGGGTTATTTGCATTTTACCTATATCGTTTTTCACAATTTCAGCTTGCTTAATTAACGCACCTAACAAATCGCCCTTGCTAATTTTTTGTTTTTTACCACCGTCCACCACAATGCATTCGTGCTCAGGCAATGCAATACGATTAGCATGAAAACGCAGCGCTTGAATATGTTTAACCGGAATATGACTATTGGTATCTTCAGCGATTTGCGCTATCGCTTTTTGCTGGCTTTCTTTAATTAAAGTTATGGCAGTACCCGTTTGTTCCGCTCTACCGGTTCTTCCAACGCGATGAGTGTGGGTTTCAGCTGAATCAGCAAGCTGCGCGTTAATCACTAAATCGACTTGGTCTAAATCCAGTCCTCTGGCCGCCACATCGGTTGCAACCAACACGTTAATTGTTTTTAAGGCAAACTGCGTGAGTACTTGCTGGCGTTGCGCTTGGGTTAAGTCGCCATGAATCGTTTGTACACTGAAACCTTTAGCATGCAAATCGTCGGTTAAGCTTTGTGTTTCATGTTTGGTCTGGCAAAAAACCATGCACGACGACGGCTGATAATGCGTAAGCAATGCCGATACCGCATACACCGCGCGGTCATCCTGAATTTGATAGGCAAGCTGAGTGATTTGCGTATGCTGTTGGTTGTCATCAACCTCTATTACTGAAGCCTTGTGTAAGTATTGCTTGGTGAGCGACTCTATAGCAGTGCCAAATGTTGCTGAGAACAACATACTATGACGCGGTTTAGGTAAGGCATTTAAAATCCAGCCCATTTGATCACTAAAGCCCATATCTAAAATACGATCCGCTTCGTCTAACACTAGCGTTTTAACCTTGCTAACATCTAACTTTTGCTTACGAATTAAATCCATTACTCGGCCCGGTGTACCCACTACTACGCTGGGAGCATGAACCAACGACGCTATTTGTGGCCCAATTGAAATACCGCCCACCAAGGTAAGTACCTTGGTATTGGCATGATGCTTTGCCAGTAAGCGCAATTGCTCTGCTACTTGTTGCGCCAACTCCCGCGTTGGGCACAACACTAAGCTGTGTACACCGTTGTGACCATCACGTTGCGCGCTTATTAAACTATTCAGCAAACTTAAACCAAACGCGAGTGTTTTCCCCGAGCCAGTTTTGGCCTTAACTGCCGCATCTTGTCCTGCTAACACTGTGGGTAAGCATGCCTGCTGCGCTTGCGTTAAGTGCGTGTATTGTAAGTCGGCTAAGGCCGACAGCAACACATCGTCCAATGCTAATTCGTTGAACGCCATGGCTGGAACTTGGTCAGTACTTACGTTTGATTCAGTGGTCATTATGCAAGTTTCCATTTAAGGTTTTCACCAGCGTAAAAAGGTACAATAGTATCGTTGTTAGGCAATTGTATTTGCTCAGGAACCGACCACGATTGCTGCTTTAAAGTAATGGTGCCAGTATTACGCGGTAAGTTATAAAAATCGGGGCCATAGTGGCTAGCAAAGCCTTCTAATTTGTCTAAGGCACCCAAATCGTCAAATATTTGCGCGTATAACTCAATTGCACTCCATGCGCTATAACAACCTGCACAGCCGCAAGCAGACTCTTTTTTGTGTTTTTCATGTGGCGCAGAATCGGTACCCAAAAAGAACTTAGACGAACCCGAAGCCACTACATCTTGTAGTGCTTGTTGATGGGTATTGCGCTTTAATACCGGTAAGCAATAATTATGGGGCCGCACACCGCCTACAAGTAAATCGTTTCTATTAAGCAGTAAATGTTGCGGTGTAATGGTTGCCGCCACATTATTAGACGACGCTAACACAAAGTCAGCAGCATCTTTGGTGGTAATATGCTCAAACACCACTTTTAGGTTGGGGAAGTCATTCACAATATCGTTTAAATAAGCATCTATGAACGCTTTTTCACGGTCAAAAATATCAATGTGGTGTTCGGTCACTTCACCGTGTATCAGTAATAACATGCCCACTTCTTGCATTTTTTCAAATACTGGATAAAGGCTCTTAATACCTTTTACTGCCTCATCTGAGTTAGTAGTTGCGCCTGCTGGATATAATTTGCTGGCCACAATACCTGCGGCTTTTGCTTCACTTATGTCATCTACGCTGGTGGTGTTAGTAAGGTATAAGGTTACCAATGGTTCAAAATCTACATTTTGTGGTACTTGCGCCAAGATACGCGCTTTATAGTCAAGTGCCATTTGAGTGGTGGTAACGGGCGGCACTAAATTAGGCATCACAATGGCGCGCTTAAAACAACGAGCAGTCGCAGGAACAGTTTCCGCTAGCATGTCGCCATCACGAAAATGTAGGTGCCAGTCGTCGGGGGTTTGAATGGTTAATTCACGCATAGTAAAACGCCTTTTTGTAGTCAATGTCGCCTAAATCAATCTGGCGCTGATTATGCCTGAAAAGCACGCGTATTGCACAATTAATAGCACTTAAATAAGCTACGTTATTATGCAATATAAATGAGGAAGTAAGCGAAATTTGTGCTCGCTAACGATTCGTTTATACTGCTGTGAAAGCATAGGCCAATTATAATGGTCTAGTTATAAAAGCGCGCCCTTGCCTTCAGCTAGCGTTGCCGTACCCTGTTTGTTTTGATACCAAGGAAACCCAACGTTGTCAGCTCCTGTTACCTATACCATTAGCATCAATAATCTCATTCCCAAAGCCTCATGGTTTACCCGCGTGCTTGTTTACTTGCTTGACCAATTACTGGGCATAGCAAAAATGAACAGATTGTACCAACAGCATAATATGCAGGGACTTAGCAAAGAGGCCTTTGCCGACA
>JBARZY010000100.1:0-4623 GCA_049650345.1 Glaciecola sp.
ACAAAAAATCGATTGGTGACAGACCACCTAATAATGGCTGCAATCATTAGTACTGTCCTCCGTGACCTGAATGATCCATCTCTTTATCTGCATTGTCTGTGCCCATCGAGTGACCAGAATGATCCATACTCTCCATATTTTCCATAGACTCTGTATCATCCATATCATCCATATCGTCCATACCTTCCATGTGCATCATGTTGCCGTCTTCATCCACAATATGGATTTGTGTAATTAAGTAATCACCTGAATCTGTCTTTGTAATTTGTAAATGCAATGACATGCCAGGCATTAACTTGGTAATGTCCAAATCTTGGTCAACAAAAAAATCCATTGTCATTTCAGGCCAATCCCATTCGTCAATTGCCGCATGATCAAGATTCACCATATTATGCTCTGCCATCACACTGTTGACAGTTGCGGTAGTCCATACCTTAGATGGCATGGATTCGGCCTCTTCCATTCGTTTAAAATCAGACGAAATGCTGCTTTCAGAATCTAATAAGAATTGAGCAGAAGTGACGACTACATCATCGTCTCTCAGACCGCTTAAAATCTCCGTGTATTCATTGACGATATTACCAACCTTGACTTCGATAGATTTAAAGCGCCCCTCACCTAAAGCAATTACCACTCTGTCTTGCTTTCCAGTGCGAATAACCGCTTCAGTGGGAACCAAAAGGTTTTCATCATCCAGATCGGAATGGATGGTGACTTGTGCAAACATATTGGGTTTCAAGAAATACTCGGGATTGTCAAAACGTAATCTCGCTTTAAGCGTTCTTGTGTCTTTGTCTAATGTTGGGTAAACATAATCAACTTCACCCTGCCACACTTTTTCTGGCAAATACTCAAGCGTCATGGTGACCGCTAAGCCTTTCTCTATCTGGTTCGACTGACGTTCAAATACCTCGGCATCCACCCATACTTCATCTAACGCGCCAATAGATAATATCGTCACACCAGGTTTAACATAAAAGCCTTGTCTGATATTCAGATTATCGACAAAGCCTGTTTGAGGGGCGGTAAACGTGATGGTTTGTTGAACTTTACCGGTTTGCTTGAGTTGGTTAACCGCTTGAGCTGGCATTTGAAGCGCTTCAAGCCGAGAGGTAGCTGCCTGCAGTAGATTGACGTTATTGCGGTTTCGAGCAAGCAGAAATTCCTCCTGCGCATTCACTAACTCAGGTGAATAGAGTGCGTATAAAGGCTCACCTTTTTTAACGTATTCGCCAGCTGCTTTGACATATAATTCGTCTATCCAACCTTCAACACGTGGGTGAATATGCACAAGCGTGTCTTCATTGTATTGCACATAACCTACCGTTCTAATTGGCACATGTAAGCTTTTTCTTTGCACAGATGCCGTTCGCACACCTAGGTTATTTTCTACATTTGGATGTATTGTGACGGTGCCAGGACTCTCATCCATGCCCCCATCATCATATACCGGCACAAGATCCATTCCCATTGGTGATTTACCGGGTGCGTCTCTTCTATAGTTCGGATCCATAGGGGCGACCCAATATAAGGGGGCGTTGCTATCGGCATTGTCGGCATTTGCTGCGCTATCGCCTGAATGGGGCAAGATAAACGTATAAGTCAATGCAGTTAGCACCGCTCCAGCGATGAGTCCAATGGCCAGTGTACTTGTATTTTTCATGAGTTGTCTCCAATGCGATGAGTAACGTCTTGACCATCGCTAAAAAAATAGTTGAGTTGTGATCGCGACTTGAGTAAGTCAATATCAATGTTCAATGCGTCAATTCTGGCATTCAGATCGGCTATTCTTGCTCTTACTACTTCAGCAAAATCACCATCATCATTAGTATATGCCGTTAAAGAAGCCTCAGCTTGCTCGCTCATTTGAACCAAAATATCCGTTTGATAAAGTGTTTCGCGCTGCAAAAGCCTTAAGTGAGCAGCATATGCAGATTGCAGTTGAGATAGCAGCGATCTAATGGCTAATCTCTTTTCTGTCTTTATCGCCTCAGTTTGACTAATCGCTGCGGAGACGTCCTGATCTTGTTTGTTGCTGGTAAATAAGGGCACGTCAAATGAGATACCCACCGAGATAAAATCAGCTCGGCTACGTTCTAACTGATCGTCGGCTCTATATGCATAACTTGCGTTTACACCCCATTGTGGCTTGTATTGCTGCTTTGCTAAATCAATACCTGTTTTACTGGCTCTTATTTTTTGCTCAATCGCCAAAACATAAGGGTGCGCCACCAATAAATTGGCTAAGCTTTGCGCATCGTGACTGTTTAGCGCTTGTTCAGCATCTACATACAAAGGTTTAATTGATGGCGTTGCAGCAGGTAGAGAAACCATTTGCCTATATCGCATTTGATTAGATGTCCAAGCCGTATCATCTGATAACCATTCAAGCAATTCAGCAAGTGCTTGCTCTTTTTGGGAATGCAATTTAGTCAGTCGGTCATCAAGCCTTGTTAGCTCGAGCTGAGCGCGAACGATATCTTGTTGCCTTACTTTGCCGACCGCTGACGAGTAACTCGCTTGGGCGACGTCGCCGAGCTGTTCAAATAAAGCACGGTCTTGTTCAATGAGTGATATTGTCTGTTGAGCCCGATAAATCTCAAGCCACTTAAGAGAAACCGCCAATGTTGTTTTCGCGATTCGATCTTTGCGCATGATTGGGTGTTGCTTCGCGAGTTCTTCAAGTTGTTTGCGCTTAATATCCAAACTATCACCGCGGGGAAACATCTGCGATACGCCTGCTTTCAGTTGTGTCATTGGTTCTTGATCAAAAGCAAAACCATCTGTTGGCAGGTTCGCCAGTCCAATCGATACCACAGGATCAGGAAGCGAAGAGGCAGACACACTATTCGAGAGTAACGCGTCTTCTCGATATTGACTTCCCTTCAACCATGGATCTTGCTTAATTGCTGCTGTAATTGCTTCCTCTAGTGTTAGAGTGTCAGCTTTATTGGCAATGGCGTTGTGACTTAGCATCAGCATGATTAATGTTGATAAAAAAGCGATACGATATTTCATTAAAATTGCTCCTCATAACTGGCAATTTCTGCATATACCGATGAGCTTCCGTCTTCTTTTAATAGCAATATTTGGTATGGCATAAAGCGGTCGTCAACCTCCATCCCTGGCGTTCCGACTGGCATGGCGGGGACAGATAGTCCTATGCTATCTTTTGGCACGTCGGCTAAGAACTGTTTGATGTACTTTGCCGGTACATGCCCTTCAAACACATAACCATCATTTGACTCTGCCGTATGACAAGACCGATAATTTGGGGCTATCCCTCTGTCCTCTTTTATGTCCGACATAAACGTAATGTTTCTTGCACTCACATCAAAGCCATGGTCTTCGGCATGATTAATCCATTTTTGGCAGCAGTTACAGGTTCTGCTTTTGTAAACCGTTAGCTCGATGACGGCAGGTTTGGAAATGTATTCACCTTGCTCAGTCGCCTTGTTGTTAGCGGCATCTGAACAGGCCGTTGTTAGAAGAACAGCAGCGATTAATGATGCCTTTACGGGCAATAGTATTGAAAATTTCATATATCTTTCCTCTCAAAAAAAGAAAAAGTGTGTTTAATAATTTGGATTTGGTTATTTATCTTAACGATAAGCGAATGCAGCTCGCGATATTTGTCGCGACTGCAAGTTATGATATGTAGAGAGGAGTTTTTGGAGGACGCTGTATCGGATGGAGAAACGCTTTTTCAATTGATGGCTCAATTGATTTAAACGGTATCGTGGTTAAGTCAGGCAATCCGTCTAATCTGCTGTCTACTAACACGGCGACAGTAAGAACGCCCATTGGGCAACAACAGTCTTCCGGACAGCAACTTTCACTATTTTCATCCATTGCCATGCTGTCAGAATGAGAACCACTCATAGACATTTCAGACATCATATTATGTTCCTGCATACATGGCATTTCAGAAGACACAGCGAACGCCTCTACCCCTTGCGATAGTAGCAATATGATAACAACACTGATGTGAACGAAACGAGTAAGCAATCTACACCTTCAATATAGCGTAAGGACACATAATACAAACGACGACTTTTCAAATAAAAAGCGTGTTATTCAAACGACTGCAAGATAATATCAACTCAACCTGACAAGACGATTACACATAGATTACATTTCTGTCATCTGATGTTTATTCAACAAATTAGTCCTTTATACTATCGGCATGAGCCGATGTTTACGGTCAGTTGTGCATTCGCTCGATATTTTCCAAAGAGTTGCACAGAAATAGCGGATACAAATGGAGCAAGCATGAAAATACTAGTGGTAGAAGACGAAGTGAAAACCGGCGACTATATTAAACAAGGCTTGTCAGAGGCGGGGTTTGTTGTTGAGTTAGTCAGAAATGGACTTGATGGTCATCACAAAGCAATGACGGGAAACTTTGAACTCGTGATACTGGACGTGATGTTACCTGATATAGATGGTTGGAAGATAATGAGTTCATTGAGGGAGGCCGGTAACCATACGCCAGTACTGTTTTTAACAGCTAGAGACAGTGTTAAGGATAAAGTAAAGGGATTAGAATTAGGCGCAGACGACTATTTGGTCAAACCCTTTGCATTTGCTGAACTGCTTGCAAGGGTGCGCTCTTTAGTGAGG
>JBARZY010000101.1:0-115817 GCA_049650345.1 Glaciecola sp.
CTATTTGCCTCAGAAATGAAAATGGCACTCGATGATGAAAAGGTATTTGGCAGCGTGAGCGTAGTGCCTGATGCAAGTACCCCATCTGATTTATTTGTGCTAGGTGAAATTAAACACTCTGACAGCGAAGTCGTCGAAATAGAAGTAACAGTAGTAGACAGTACCGGTACCATTTGGGGTAAGAAGAGTTTTGAACATACAGTGTCACAAGGTTTTTTACGTGACCAACGCAACAAAGATAAAAACCCCTACGAGCCAGTATTTACCCAAGCTAGTAACTATGTTGTTGCGCTGTTAAGTAAAATGTCAGTAGAACAAAAAGAATACATTAAAAATATGTCGCTTATGCGTTATGCGCGTTATTACTCACCTGAAAAATACGACCAATACATTACTACTGAACTGAAAAGTAAAAAAGGCCAGCGGTATTACAGTTTTGAATTAACTAGCTTACCTGATGAAAATGATCCGATGTTGCAACGTATTGAAGATTTGCGTGCGCAAGAATTGTTATTTGTTGACCGACTACAAAACAATTATGAGGTGTTTGAGGCCAAAACCAAAGACGCCTATGGAAATTGGCAGGCTGAAACACTCCCTGAATTGCTAGCAGCACGTGAAGCACAACAAGAGCGCAACAAAAAAGCGCTAATTGGCGTGGGCGCTGCAATTATTGCGGCGGTATTAGCTAAAAATAGTAACTCAAATGCAGGCGAGGCTGGTGCCGTGCTTGCAGGAATTGGTTCGGTATGGGCAATTAACGATGCCTTTCAAAACAATACTCGCATGAAAGAGCACAGTGCGGTTATTGAAGAGCAAGGCAAAGCGCTAGACTTAAGTGTTAGCCCTATGGTGATAGAGTTTGAAGACCAGGTGGTAGAGCTGCAAGGAACAGCACAAGAGCAGTACCTGCAGTGGAAAACACACTTACGTAAGGTGTTTGATGAAGAAGCTACGCCAAACGTGCAATTATAACTCAGGTATGAGGGGCAATTAGTTGTCGTCAAATAGTAATTCACCACACGAAGGCTCACAACAAGAGCAACAAGTAAACCAAGCCGATGCGCAAATTCAAGCGCATCGTGCCCAGCATCAACAACAAACTAAGAAGTTGTTACTGATAGCAGGAGCCGTTTTAATCGCTGTACTTGTAGTAGTAAGTGCATACAAACTTATTACTTCTGAGCCGTCTGGTAACAATCAAAATACATCTCCTACTCCAATTGAAGTAAGCTTTAGCCAAGCTGAAATCGACGCGTTTAGAGAGGAATTTAAACAAGCCCTAACAGATTACGAAATAAGGCTTCAACCCCAAATTGATGAAATAAACTTTGTGGGTTATGCACCGGCTAAAACAGGCGAGCTTGCCTTGTTAAAAGCGCAAGTGCTCGAAGCCTTTGCAAAGGGCGCTTTTGCTGAAGCAAAAAACAGTTTAAGCGTGCTATTTGAAAAGGCTGAACAACTTATCGCGCAATGGCAAGCCGACTTCAGCAGCTTGTTACAACAAGCGCAGCAGCATTTTGATAATGAAAATATACCGCAGGCGCGCCTGACATTGAATAAAGCTTTGGCATTAATGCCAAATAATTTAAATGCCTTGGCACTGAGTAGCCGCATAGATGCTTTTGGTGAAATTCAAGGTCTATTAGACGACCTACAGGTAGCCAAAATTGAGCGTGACTTACCTAAACAAATTGATTTGCTCAACAGTATTATTGGTTTGGATCCGAAGCGTGATGGCATGACCCAAGATTTATCTAGCACGCAACAGGCATATGACGCACAGCAACTTGAGCAGGCCTTGGCAAAGGCTGAGCAAGCTATCAATGACAACGATTTAGTGAGTGCCAACGCGTTTATTAAGAAAGCGAAAACGATTAAACCTAGCAGTAAGGGCGCACAAGCGCTAGCTGCCAAAGTAGCCACGTTAAAAGCAAACGCGTCGCTTAACAGTATTAAACAAACCATTACACAGCAACAGGCTGAAGATAATTATAGGGCGGTACAAGCAACGGCGTCAAAAGCATTGCAACGTTTCCCTAACGACAAAGTGCTTGCCTCAGCTTTAAGCCAAGCTAATAACATACTAAAACATCATTCTACCCTTGATAGCTTGCTCAATAGAGCACAGCGTATTGCCGATGCAAACGTGCGTGAGGCGGCATCAAAAGCGATGCAAAATGCCTTTTTAGACGCAATGAACTCGCCCAGTTTACAAGCAAAATTGTTGCGTTTGGGAGACCTTATTGACAGTTATTCACAACCGGTGGCGGTAACCGTTAATTCTGACGCCAAGACTTACGTGATTGTCGTTGGTGTAGGTCATGTGGGTGAGCATGAGTCAAAAATAATTAACTTAACACCAGGCAAATACGTGCTGGAAGGCACTCGTAAAGGTTATCGGGCAAAACGTGTTGAAATTACCGTTACGGCAAATACGCCACTTAGCATCACAGTGGTGTGCGATGAGCCAATTTAAAACAACGTGTATTTGCCCTAAATATACACCCACAAGGAAGCCTATTGGTTATGCAACAAGAGATTGATCAGCGCATTAAAAAAGCCCAGCGCAAGGGGATAGGTGTCTATTTAGTCAGTGGTGGCTTAACCGCAGTACTGTTTATTGGTTTTTTAATATGGCTGTTCTTGGTAAAGGGCTTCAACATTATTATTGGCCCTGTTGATGCGTTGCCAACTGCGCAAATTAAGGTTATTAAGGGTTATGCATGGGTGTCGGGCAACCGGCTATATACCCTAAGTGGCAATGTGGGGATTGAGGTAAGCGCCAACACCTTCCAAACTAGTACACTGAATATAAACGAGCAAAGCCCTAGCACTATTAATGTAACATTATTACCTAGTCCCGCCACTATTGAAGTGAGTGTAGATAGCGAAGATAGCCAATTTGCCGCCTACAATGAACAAACGCAGTGGTCGTTAAATGGCAGTTTGATTCACGTAGGGAAGTCACTAAAGCACACTACGCCACCGGGTAATTACCAGTTATTAGTTGATAATCCCTACTACGAGGTATTTACTACCGATTTAAACCTTGAACGCGCTGAAAACCGCAGTTTACAAGCACAACTTAAGCCCATTGCAGGTGCGTTGCAAATAGACTCAACGCCGCAAGGCATAAAGGTGAGTGTAAATGGACAGCAGGTTGGAACAACGCCTATTACTCACAAGGTACAAGGCGGCTTACATAATGTGAGTTTAACTAGCGATGAGTACCAAAACGTAAATGAAGAAATTGCCTTACAACGCGGTTTTTTATTACCCAGTCGTAATTATCAAATGGCACCGAAACAAGGTGAACTCATGCTATCGCTTGAGCCAGCGGGCGGTGTGTTGTTAGTCAATAATGTAGAATATGCGCCCGGAAGCATTCTGCTAGATGCTAACAAACGCCATAAAGTCAGTTATAGTAAAGCCGGTTACAGCAGTTTTAATAAAAATATTAGCGTTACCGCGAGCAAGCCGACTTCTTTAGATATTCAATTACAAGCCCAAAGCAGTGCGGTGAGCTTTGTGAGTAACGTCGCTGCTACTGTTAGTGTAAATGGTAAAAATATTGGTACTACTCCAACAATTGTTACCCTACCTTCAATTTCTCACAGCGTGGTGTTTGCGGCTCCTGGCTATCGCACGCAAACTAAACAATTTACTGCTAATAAGAATGCACCCACGCAAGTAAGTGTAGAATTGTTGACAGAATTTGACGCGCGTAGAGCAGAACGAAAACCCCTGTTTATCAGCGGCTTAGGCATTAGCATGACGCGCTTTAATGGCACGCCATTTACCATGGGCTCACCAGCAAACGAATCGGGCAGAAGACGCAATGAGCACCAAGTTGACGTAGATTTTTCAAGACCGTTTTGGGTGTCAAATACAGAAATTACGCGCCAACAGTTGGCCGCATTTACTCAACAAAAGGTTACGCAAGGCAAGTTCCCAGCGACTGACATTAGCTGGACCGAAGCCGCCTTGTATTGCAACTGGTTAAGCGCACAAGAGGGCCTACCTGAATTTTATGTATTCAGAAACGCAAGATATGTAGGCGTTAATGCACAGTCTCGCGGTTACCGCTTGCCCACTGAGGCCGAATGGGAGTGGCTTGCTAAAAAATCAAAGCGTGCAGCAAGCACTACTTATGTGTGGGGAAATCAAGAGAAGTTACGTAATAAGTTGGGTAACTTTGCCGATGAAGGCCGTAAATCAAAACAACTCATCGTATTGCAAGATTATCAAGACGAGCATGTAGACCTTGCGCCGGTGGCGTCATACAAGGCTGATCGTAATGGTATGTTCGACCTTGCTGGCAATGTAAGCGAGTGGGTACATGACGCTTATACAAATAGCCTACCCAATACCTCGGTGACGCATGTCGATTATTTGGGCGCATCGCGCTCTGATGCTTGGGTAATTAAGGGCGGGAACTACGAAAGTGGGCGCTTACGTGAGTTGCGTGCAGCTTACCGAGAGTTTTCAAGCACAGGTAAACCCACTGTGGGCTTTAGAATTGCGCGTTATCATAACTAAACTATTGATATAAGGACTGCTATGAAACCGAAAAAAACGCAATCGCGCTTAAAAACAATATGTCTAGCAATACTGCTAGTAGTGGGTACTTGCATGGCAGTTGCTGCTACCCAAATTAGTTTAGATTCACCTGCTACTTTACCGAGTGATATATAATGATTAAAGCACCTGCAAACCCTTCAAGTATGAACCCTAAACCCATTGTATCGCTGCTGGTGTTTTTGGCCATTGTGGCACTTGTTCATTTAGTTTACCAAGGGGCAATACGACCTTTCGCAGACGCTGCAATTATGGCCTATGGCAGTGGCGCTACAAGTAATATTTGGGTAATTTTCAAAGATTTTGAGCAGCAAGCGAGCGTGAGTATTGGCTTGTTTTGCGCCTATTTGATTATTTATAAGTATCAGCGCATTGTGTTTCATGAAGAGCCCTTATTTACCATGGACTATTTAGGCGCTTATGACAAAAATGAGCCTTTGGATGTTGACCAAGCGCTCAGCGAGCTAGAACAAAGCGCTTATGCTAACAATAGTTCAATGTCTACATGGATTGATTGCTTACGCCGCTATAAAAATACCCGCAATGTGCAACATGCTTCCGCAGCTATCACCGACAGTGTTGATATGCTGGCAGCTCAATTAGAGTCGGGCAATAGTATGATCAGATATTTTATTTGGGCCATTCCTAGCATTGGCTTTATTGGCACGGTGCGGGGCATTGGCTCTGCTTTAGCAAAAGCCGAGGAAGCAGTGGCTGGTGATATCTCGGGTATGGTTGACAAATTAGGCGTGGCATTTAACTCAACCCTTGTATCGTTGATCATTTCTATCATACTCATGTATTTGCTTCACGTATTGAATAATCGTCAAGATGAGATGGTGATTAACACGCAAAAGAACTGTGAACGTCACTTGCTGACCCAGTTGCACAAATAAGCAAATGACTAACTGGGTGCCTACATGTTGAGAAAACGCGCAGAAAATGGCTTTAATTTAGCATTTCTAGACGTAATGGCGTGTGGCCTTGGGGCCGTGTTACTTATTTTGATCATCGTTAACTTTAACGACGATACGCCTATTCCCAGTGATGAAATAGAACGCTTGGAGCAAGAATTAGCGGCAACGCAAACCCAACTTCAAAACACGCAAAACAACATTATTCAGCAACAGCAACAAACCGCCGATGCCCAAGCCAACGCTGATGATGATGCAACGCGCGTGGCACAACTTGAAATCGAGCAACAGTCGTTGGCGCAAGCCATTGCATCACAACAGGCAGTTATCGCTGATTTACAAGACGCTATTGCTGCCACTGCACCTGATACCGCGAACGATCAAGTGGCCACACCGCAAGTAAAAGAAGAAACGTATTTACTGGGCTTAATTGTAGAAGGCCCGCGTATTGGTATTTTAATCGACACCAGCGCCTCAATGACCGACGAAGCCTTAATTGACATTATTAAGCGCAAAGCCATGGGCAATGATACCCTCGCCAAGCAAGGCCCAAAATGGCAACGTACTGTGCGAGTAGCGAAGTGGATGCTGGCAAGACTTCCCGAGTCGTCTCAAGTGAGTGTGGTCAGTTTTAATGAAACGGCTTCGGTATTGGGTAATCAGTCAGTTAATAGCGCGCGCGTAAGCGCCAGTATCGAGCGCCTTTATCAAGATATTGACGCCTTAGTGCCGCAGAAAGGCACTAACTTACAAGCTGGTATTGAAGAAATGGCAAGGGCCATGCCTAATTTTACCGACCTTTACATTATTACCGATGGTTTACCTTCTTTGCTCAATACCAGTAGTGGTTTCAATGCTTCTCGTTCGTGCAAACCCTTTGTTGGGCAACAATCGACCATTACTGGTAAATGTCGAGTAGAGGTGTTTAACCGCACCTTGTCTATATCGCCAATATCGGGGGTGAAAACTAATGTGGTATTGCTACCATTAGAAGGCGATCCACAAGCGGCGGCATTGTACTGGCAGTGGGCAAATTACACTGGAGGCACATTAATTAGTCCAGCAGGGACATGGCCATGAAAAAACAACGTTCGCCTATAGAGGTGTTTAGTTTGTCGTTTTTAGATGTGATTTCGTGCGCCTTTGGCGCGGTAGTCATGTTAATTTTGCTGGCCAAAAATGGTCAAGACGGTGACTACAGCCAAGATGCTAACGTTGCCGACATTACCAATAGTGTGGTTGCTTTATCGTCAGCGCAAAGCAGTTTAAGTGCGCTTGAAGCGCAATTATCAGAACAACTGGCGCAGTTACAGCGTGCCAAAAGCAGCGGTGCCAGTAATAGCACAGAAGCCGACGCACTTGAGCAAGCGGTGGCTAAAGCCCAACGCGACCTTATACAACTAACTGACCAAGCCTCGGGGCTTGAACAAGTGCTTGAGAAAAATAAGCGCGCAGCAATTAGCGTGGGTGATGCTGATGAACGCGACGATGAAGTAGGCGGCATTCCGGTAGACAGCGATTATGTGGTATTTATTATTGATACGTCAGGCAGTATGAAAAGCATGTGGCGAAAAGTATTACAAAGCGTAGAAGAAGTACTCAACAACCATCCTGAGGTAAAAGGCTTTCAGGTGCTTTCAGACAATGGCGAATATTTATTTCCGGCAAGTGCTGGACGATGGCAAAGCGACACCAGTGCAAAACGCCGCCTCGCGATTAACGTACTTCGCTCATGGAATGGTTCGTCAAACAGCTCCCCAGTTGAGGGCATTGAAGGTGCATTAAGGGTGTACGGTAAACGCCCTGGTTCTCTAGCGTTATATGTATTTGGCGACGATTACTCTGGTGGCTCTTATGATAAGACCCTTGCGAATATAAATGCACTTAACACCAATGCCAAAGGCCAAAAAGTAGCCCGCATACACGCCATTGGCTTTCGCCGAGCGCAGCGCAATCTAACCCAAGACAGCGTGAAATTTGCGACATTAATGACAGAAGTGGCTCGTCAAAATCGCGGTACGTTTATTAGTAAGTAGCACAACATCTCGTTGATGTGCACCATTATCGTTAGCTATTTTATAAACACTTCATACTGTATAAAAACCAATCAAATGTTCAATTTAACTTACACCTTTATGGTGTAAAACTAAATTTAATTTAAAATGTAATTAACAATCATTCTTATTTAGATTAAACTCTTGTGCAAATATTATCTTGCCTTATTTTGTAGCGAACGTTTTATACATTGTTACTTAACATTCTGAAGAGGGTTGTAAAATTGAAATTTAAAGTGTCGTCTATTGTTGCTGCTATGCTAACTGCCAATATTGCTGCTGCTGAAACCGCTATTGATGCAAGTGTAGACATAGAGCAAATTACCGTTGTAGGGCAATATTTATCAAGTGATGAAGCGAATGCGATCAAGACACCTACCCCTATTATTGATGTGCCACAAAGCTTAAGTATTATTACGGCTGAACAAATTACTCAACGCGGTATCACAAGTGTTGGCCAAATTATTGACTACACGCCTGGGGTAAATACCTCACAAGGTGAAGGCCACCGTGATTCAGTGGTATTTCGTGGTGTGCGCTCAACAGCCGATTTCTTTTTAGACGGCAATAGAGATGATGTGCAGTATTACCGCGCACTTTATAATGTTGAGCAAGTAGAAATATTACGTGGACCTAACGCATTATTATTCGGTCGCGGCGGCACGGGCGGTATACTTAACCGCGTATCTAAAAAAGCTAAATTAGACCAAGACTTTACTGCTTATCAGGCATCGCTTACCAGCTTTGGTGGCTACAATGGTCAAATTGATACTAACTTAATGGTAAGCGATGACTCAGCATTACGTATTAACGCAATGTACGAAAGCATAGAAAACCACCGCGATTTTTATGACGGTACACGTGTTGGTTTCAACCCCACCGCTAGAATTGAGTTAAATGACGATACCACCATAGATGTATCGTATGAATATGTTGATCACGACCGCTTTATTGACCGCGGCGTTCCCACTGATGCCAACGGTAGACCAGTAGAAGCGTTTGAGGACATTGTTTTTGGCGATCCAGAGAACAACTATCATACTTTAGATGCGCATATTTTTAGAGCGGCGGTAGAGCGTCGTTTCAGCGAAAATATGAAAGGTAATTTCAGTGTATTTTATGGCGACTACGATAAGGTATATGCAAACTTTTATGCCAGTGGTTACGATCAAGCAAGCAACATTGTTGAGTTAGATGGGTACATAGACACCACCGAACGAAACAACTTGATATTGTCGGGCAACTTAATTAGCGAGTTTGAAACCGCTAATATTGGTCATACTGTTATTGTTGGGTCTGAATTTATCCAAACAAACTCTGACCAAAATAGACTAAACCCCGTGTTTTCAACCACTATTGATGACCGCGAATTTTTCAATGTAGCACGCCCACTGAGTTTTAGTGGATTAAGTGGTACAAATGCAAGCGGCGAAAGCTTCACTGCTGCATTTACTGACTTAAATGATGATACTCGCGTAGACTTAGATGTATTTTCATTTTTCGTTCAAGATGAAATTGAAATTAATCAATACCTAGACATTATTGTAGGCGCGCGCTTTGACAGCTTTGATATTAGCGTGTTTAACGCAAACCCTACGGTACTTGAAACTCGCACGCGCACCGATGAAGAAGTATCACCAAGAGGCGGTATTGTTTACAAACCCGTTGAAAACGTGTCACTTTATGCCAGTTATAGCGAGTCATTTTTACCACGTAGCGGCGAGCAATACACCGACATTAACGGTGATGACGATCAACTTGACCCTGATACCTTTACTAACCAAGAAATTGGTGTGAAATGGGATTTTGCTGACAACTTAAGTTTCACTGCAGCGATATTTGAGAACGAGCAAAGCTCGCCTCAAGTGTCTGATGACGACGCTTCAACCTTAGATGTTATTGATTCTGAAATTTCTGGTTTTGAGTTACAAATAATGGGTGACTTAAGCGAAGATTGGTTTGTTAGTGCCAATTACAGCAATTTAGACGGTGAAATTGTAGATAGAAATGGGCCAACTGGATTAACGCCGCGTGAGCTGCCTGAAACAACTTATTCTATTTATACCCGTTATATGGTGAACGAAGGGTTTGGTCTTGGTTTAGGCGTAACGTATCAAGATCAGAGTTTTATCAATAATAGTAACTCGGCCGTTCTCCCGAGCTATACGCGAGTGGATGCGTCAGCATTTTACGTAGTATCTGAAGACTTACGCGTACAGTTACATATTGAAAACTTAACAGATGAGCTATATTTCCCTAACGCCCATTCAACACACCAAGCAACAGTAGCGGCCCCACTGAATGCTAAGGTAACCTTCGTAGGCAATTTCTAAGCCTTATGTATCATGCAGAAGCCATCAATGGGATGGCTTCTGCAACTTCTTGATTTAAAACCTGTACCAAAGTACCGAAATACGATGAAGCTGTAATCAGTAAATGGTGCTTTATATACCGTGTTGATCTGTATCTATAAACCACAAATGAGAACGATTAATATTTGCATCTTGCTGCTATGCAGATAAACTACGTGTATCGTTTTTTCAATATTACAGAATACCGCATGACACTTTGGCAATTGACAAAAAATAAGCGCGCAAATGTAGATACACTTCATGAGTCATTAAATGACGAGCTGCGCACTAGGTTGGCAGAAATGGGCTTTGCTTCGGGTGAGGCCTTGGTATGTAAAAAGCGCAGCGCATTTAATGGGCCTATTGTTGTGCAAATTCAAGATTGCGTTTATTCGCTCGACAAGCAACTTGCTGAACAAATATTGATAAAGCACTAGCCCAATTACAGTCATTGAAACCACAAAATCAAGATCTTCCCGAAAGGCCTCTCAATTATATGAAACGTATTATTTTGGTTGGAAAACCAAACTCTGGTAAAAGCTTGTTGTTTAATCAATTAACAGGTTTAAAACAAAAAGTCGCTAACTTTCCTGGGGTAACGGTAGAGCTAAAATCAGGACAGTTTAAAGGATTTGAACTGGTCGATTTCCCGGGAACATACTCGCTTTCATCTATTTCAAGTGACGAAAAAATTGCGATAGAGCAACTGCAACTGGCGATGCAAAGTGAGCAAACCGCACTGGTGATTTGTAACTTAGACGCCACTAAACTCGAGCGTTCTCTAGTATTCGCCTTACAGGTGCAACAGCTTGCAAGGCAAAACAATAAAAGCGTTGTGTTTGCCTTGAATATGCTAGACGAATTAGCACGCTTTGGTCACGTTATTGATATTACCAAGCTCTCACAACAATTGGGTTCGCCTGTATATGGTGTATCGGCAAAGTCCTTGTTAGGCGTGGCTGAATTTACTCAAGCTCTTGAGCAGCACGCTAATGCGCCTGAGCTTATCACCGTTTCTCGTGAGCCCTTGTCTAGGTCACAAAGCATGACTTTAGCCAAAACGCTAGCGAGTGAACACGCTATCTCACAAGATATTGTGCTGAAAAAACAAAATCAACTTGATAACTTTTTGCTGCACAACGTGGCAGGCAGCATGGTGTTTATTTTGATCATGTTTTTCCTGTTCCAAAGTATTTTTACCTGGGCAACACCATTGATGGATGCAGTGGAGAGCGGCATTGCATGGGCAGGTGAATCCACTATTTCGGTTTTACCTGCAGGTATTGTGAGTGATTTTGTTAACGATGCAATTTTCGGTGGGGTAGGCGCATTCTTAGTATTTGTGCCGCAAATTATGGTGTTAACCTTAATTATTGGCGTGCTAGAAGATAGCGGTTATTTAGCTAGGGCTGCCTTGATATGTCACAAACCTCTGAGTTTGTTTGGATTGTCTGGTCGTAGCTTTATTCCTTATTTGTCGGGTCATGCATGTGCCATACCCGCCATTTACGCGGCGCGAACCATTGAATCTCCGCGCAAGCGTTTAATTACCATGATGACTGTGCCATTAATTTCTTGCTCTGCACGTTTACCGGTGTACGCCTTGTTAATTGCTGTTTTGGTGCCTGACACCGAATATTTGGGCGGTTGGGTAAGTTTGCAGGGCAGTGTGTTTTTTACCTTATATTTTGGCGGTATTTTTACCGCGCTTATTGTCAGTAAGCTTTTAAACGGCTGGCTTGAAAACGCAAGTCAACAAACTGACTTACCATTTATTTTAGAGTTACCCAGTTATCGTTTACCGCATTGGCGGCCACTATTGTATAGAACCCTAAGCAGTGCTCAACAGTTCATAAAACGTGCTGGGCCTATTATTTTTATGGTGTCAGTAGTTATTTGGGTACTTGCATATTTCCCTAACAACGGTGACTTATCTGCGTCTTATTTAGCGTACATTGGACAGTTTTTAGAGCCTTTGTTTGCGCCACTGGGCGTAGATTGGCGATACGCTATTGCAATATTGGTGTCATTCTTGGCTCGAGAAGTGTTCGTAGGAGTGTTGGGCACTTTGTTTAGTATTGAGAATGCCGATGAAAACCTAAGCGGGTTGGCTGCTCAGTTACAAGCTGATGGGTTTAGCTTGGCTTCGGGCATTGCATTATTAGCGTTTTATGTCGTTGCTTTACAGTGTGTCGCAACGGTGGCTACCTTAAAAGGCGAAACTTCTAAGAACCGATATTCTTGGGGCGTATTTGTGATGTATAGCTTATTGGCCTATGTAGTAGCGGCAATTTTGTATGCGGTGCTAGCGTAAGGCTACAATAACAGGTGGTATATGCGCGATCGCGGAGCGTCACTGCTTTGTTTTGGTGCAATTTATACAGCCCTAGCCTGCATATAAAACATAAGTCTTTGATTAAATGCTATAAAATTATTTGGCACTAAAATTGGATATAAATCTGATGTAATTCAACAATTTTAAAGCGTAAGTGCAGAATGCACTGCGTAAAGGCAATGATGCCCACAAGCGAGAAATCGCTTGTGGGTTTTTTTTTGGCTTTTCGGCACTGCTTTGCAGCATACCGGCATGTTCAACTAAGGTGATATAAATATGGCAAGTTATACAGATGATGTATTAGTAGTGGGCAATGGCATGGTGGGACACCACTTTGTTACGCAGTTAAGAACAATCAATCCAAAGGTAAGTATTCGCGTATTAAGCGGCGAGCCAAGATTGGCATATGACCGCGTGCACTTGTCTGAATTTTTCAGTGGTAAAACCGCAGAAGACTTAGCCATGACAACCGAAGCCCAATATGATGCCCAAAGTATTGATTATCAATTGAGTGCATGGGTTACGCACATTGACCGCGAGCTCAAACAAGTCACAACGGCTTGCGGAAATACTTATACTTACAACACCTTAGTATTAGCAACGGGTTCATATCCTTTTGTACCGCCTATCCCGGGTAATGACCAAGCGCATTGTTTGGTTTATCGGACCATTGACGATTTGCATGACATTCAAGCATCGGCCGCTCAGAGCAAAAAAGGTGTTGTAGTGGGCGGTGGCTTATTAGGCCTAGAGGCGGCTAACGCGCTTAAAGAAGCGGGCTTAGAAACCCATGTTGTTGAATTTGCTCCGCAATTGATGGCGGTACAACTAGACCAAGCCGGCGGCAAAGTACTGCGCGACAAAATTACTGCGTTGGGCGTGAGTGTACATACGCAAAAAGCAACGCAAGTGATTGAAGCTGGCAGCACCAGCCGTTACAGCATGCAGTTTGCCGATGGCACCAGCCTTGATACCGATATGATTCTGTTTTCAGCTGGCATTCGTCCTTCTGATGCGCTTGCCAAAGAATGTGATTTAGCCACGGGTGAGCGCGGTGGCATTGTGGTGAATAACTATTGCCAAACATCTGATGAAAACATATACGCCATTGGTGAATGTGCACTCTGGGAAAACAAAATTTACGGCCTTGTGGCACCGGGTTACGCAATGGCCCGAGTAGTGGCCGACCACTTGTGCAATATAGATAATCAGTTTGAAGGTGCAGACATGAGCACTAAACTCAAACTGATGGGTGTTGAAGTTGGTTCGATAGGTGATGCCCACGCCAATACCGAAGGCGCCTTGGTGTATACCTATGAAAATGAACCTAAAGGAGTCTACAAAAAGCTAGTGGTTGATCATACGCAAACCTCATTACTAGGGGCGGTATTGGTAGGCGACACCAGCGAGTATGATGCTTTGTTGCAGTATGCTTTGAACGGTATTGCACTACCCGATGCTCCCGAATCACTCATTTTACCCAATTCAGAGGGCGCACCAGCTTTAGGCGCAGACAGCTTGCCAGACACTGCCATGCTATGCTCGTGTCACAATGTTACCAAGGGTGATGTGATAAGTGCTATTGATGAGGGCAGTACCTCATTGGGTGATATTAAAACCTGTACCAAAGCCAGCACCGGTTGTGGTGGTTGTGCGGCTTTGCTTAAAAACGTGGTTGATAGCGAACTGACGAAGCGAGGCGTAGAGGTTAGCACAGCCATATGTGAGCATTTATCTTATACACGCCAAGGCTTGTACGACCTAATTAAGGTAGAAGGTATAAAAAGTTACGAAGCGCTAATGCATAGCCACGGTAAAGGGGATGGATGTGAAGTCTGTAAGCCAACCGTAGCGAATATTTTGGCATCTATTTACAACGATTTTGTGCTTTCAAAAGAACACGTGGGCCTACAAGACACCAATGATATTTACCTCGGTAATATGCAAAAAGACGGTACATACTCTATTGTGCCTCGCGTGGCCGCAGGCGAAATTACTCCGCAAAAATTGATATTGCTAGGTGAAGTGGCTGAGCAGTATAAGCTATATACTAAAATAACCGGTGGCCAGCGCATTGACTTGTTTGGTGCTCGTGTTGAGCAACTTCCTGAAATTTGGGAGAAGCTTATTGCCGGTGGCTTTGAAACTGGGCATGCCTATGCCAAAGCAGTGCGTACCGTTAAGTCATGTGTGGGCAGTACTTGGTGCCGTTTTGGTGTGCAAGATTCTGTCACCATGGCCATTGATATAGAAAATAGATACAAAGGTTTGCGTGCGCCGCATAAATTAAAATTTGCAGTGTCGGGCTGTACGCGCGAGTGCGCAGAAGCACAAAGCAAAGACATTGGGATTATTGCCACCGAAAATGGTTGGAATTTATATGTGTGTGGAAACGGGGGCATGAAACCTCGCCATGCCGATTTATTTGCAACTGATTTAGATGATGCCACGCTTATTAAGTACATCGATCGTGTACTGATGTTCTATGTAAAAACCGCAGACAGATTGCAACGCACATCGGTGTGGATGCAAAACATGGAAGGCGGCTTAGAGTATTTGAAAGAGGTAGTGATTAACGACAGCTTAGGTATTTGTGAGCAGCTTGAAAGCAATATGCATGCGGTTATTGACGCGTATCAGTGTGAATGGAAAACCGCGCTTGAAACACCCGAGCATAAACGCCGTTTCGTTCAGTTTGTTAACTCAAAAGCGCAAGATGAAAACATTCAGTTTGTACAAGAGCGAGATCAAATAAGACCAGCAACTGACCTTGAGAAAGCCGAACTCATCAACGTTGTTGAAGTGATTTAGGAGTATATTATGTCAACTAGTACCACCGCCGAGACGTCAGCTCGAAGCAACTCAGAAAACATTACCGAGGCCTGTAAAACAAGCCAAGCATGCGCTTGGTTGCCAGTTTGCGCAGAGCAAGAGCTAGTCGATAACTCAGGGATTTGCAGTTTGCTTGAAAACAAACAAATTGCCATCTTTACCTTGCGAGACAAAACTGGTTTACGATTATTCGCATGTGATAATTATGACCCATTTGGCAAAGCCAACGTCTTGTCTCGAGGCATATTGTGCAGTATTGGCGATGAAGTATGTATTTGTTCGCCGTTGTATAAACAACATTTTAGCTTATCTAGCGGTATTTGCTTAGAGCAAGAAGAGGTATCAATACCAGTGTTTGACGTTAAAATTGAACAGGGCACTGTATTTGTTGCTGTTCCTGTAAGCGCAGACTAACGCAGTTTTATGTCTATAACAGGCAAGCATTGGAAACAAACCGAGCATAACACCACATGCCCATACTGTGGTGTAGGCTGTGGTGTAAGCGTACAATGCGATACCACTAGTAGCACCGACGCAAGCGGTAACACACTAGAAGAAAAGCAAAACTTACACACGCTAACAGGTAACGCCGCACATCCAGCAAATGCAGGTAAATTATGCGTTAAAGGCAGCCACTTACTTGATACCACCGACACCCATGACAAACTGCTTTACCCCAGCATAAACGGAAAGCGCAGTTCTTGGACAGGCACCTTAGACAAAATGGCCGCCCATATTCAACACTGTATCGAACACTTCGGTCCTGACTCGGTTGCATTTTATTTATCAGGCCAACTACTAACGGAAGACTATTACGTTGCCAATAAACTGATGAAGGGTTTTTTGGGCAGCGCCAATGTTGATACTAATTCAAGATTATGTATGTCGTCGGCAGTGGCGGCATACAAGCGCGCATTCGGCGCAGACGCAGTACCTTGTTGTTATGAAGACTTAGAACATACCGACTTACTCGTATTGACGGGTTCTAATGCGGCGTGGACACATCCCGTTTTATTTCAAAGAATGCAGAAGGCAATTGCTCAACACAGTGAACGGAAAATGGTGGTCATTGACCCCAGAAAAACCGCGACCAGTAAAGCAGCCGATTTGCATTTAGCGATTAAACCGGGTACTGATACTTGGGTATTTAATGGTTTATTGCATTACTTAGTAAGCAATCAACTGTGTGACTATGCATATATACAAGCGCACACTAATGACTTTGAAGCGTGTTGCGAGGCAATTGAAAATTATACCCTCTCCGCGGTAAGTGAGGCAACAGAACTGTTACCCAGTGAATTAGAGCAGTTCTATCAAATGTTTGCCAGCGCAGATTCGGCCATTAGCTTTTATTCAATGGGCATAAACCAATCGTCGTCTGGGGTTGATAAAGCAAACAGTATTATTAATTGTCATTTGGCCAGCGGCAAAATAGGCAAAATAGGTAGCGGCCCATTTTCGATTACCGGCCAACCTAATGCCATGGGCGGTAGAGAAGTAGGTGGGCTAGCAAATATGTTGGCTGCACATATGGATATTGAAAACGCAGAGCATAACGCACTGGTGCAGTCATTTTGGCAAGCCCCTAATATGGCCACAAAGAACGGCTTAAAAGCCGTTGATATGTTTGACAGTATGGCCGCCGGTAACATTAAATTTGTGTGGATCATGGGGACCAATCCTGTGGTGAGCATGCCCAATAGAGTATTGGTAGAAGAAGCGCTTTCACGCTGCGATATGGTAGTGGTAAGTGATATTGTGACGCAAACCGACACCTTAGCCTATGCAGATATTGTATTACCTGCCACGGGATGGTCTGAAAAAGACGGAACGGTAACTAACTCAGAAAGGTGTATTTCTCGCCAACGCGGTATTTTATCAAAGCAGGGTGAATGCAAACACGACTGGGAAATTATTAGCAAACTGGCCCAAAAGTTAGGCTTTGCGGATGCTTTTAATTATCAATCAGCCGCTGATATTTTTGATGAGCATGCTAGGTTAAGTGCTTATAAGAATAAAGGTACGCGTGATTTTGATTTGAGTGCTTTGGTGGGCCTGAGTCGCTCAGAATATAACACGCTTACGCCTGCGCAATGGCCGGTAAATAAGCAGCACCCGAACGGCAAAAAACGCTTGTTTGAAGACGGTAAATTTTATACCAAAAATGGGCGGGCCAACTTTATTGCCATTCGGGCAAAATTTCCACAGCAACTGTGCAACGAGCGTTATCCATTAGTACTTAATACCGGTCGTATGCGCGACCAATGGCATACCATGACGCGCACTGGCAAGGCGAAAGCGTTAATTGAACATACGCCACAAGCAGAAGTGCATATGAGTACAGCAGACGCAAAAAAATACGCAGTTAACACGGGTGACTTGCTTGCTTTAAGTAGTAAACACAATATTGGCCAAGCAGTTATTGCCCCAGTTTTAGTCACCGATGATCAACGCAAAGGCGCCTTGTTTGCGCCGATACATTGGAGTTTACGTCATTCAAGTCATTATGCCTTAGCGCGGCTGTTTAGTTCAGCCAATGACCCAGTTTCAGGACAGCCTGAGCTAAAACATGCTGCAGTTTCGGTGCAAAAAGTGAGTCCAAGTGAGTCGCTCGTATTGGCACTACCCAAACAAACCTTAGCGCTTGATATTCATCAATTAACCACATTTGCACCTTATGTTGTGAGTGTTAATCAAGGTGAGTATGCCGTATTTTATTTATCAAGATTTGAAACAGTGCATTATTCTGCTTCTCTTATAGAGATGGTAAGTGCTTATTTACAAAAATCTATTAATGTAAGTTGGCTGTCTAAAATAGATACTCACAATGCGCAAGCTAGCAAACTTGCATTCACCAATAACGATGAAAATACGCCTACATTACTTGCTTATATGGTAGGACTAACTCGCGAGTTCACTGGCCCCTTAGCTAACATTATTAACCCTGAATTTATGCGTGAATGCTTTGATACTTCTGATTTAACGCAACACCAACAGCAATATTTATTGAACGTAACATCTCCCCCTGAATATCAGCAGGGGAAACTAATATGCAGTTGTTTTAAAGTACGTAAACATACTATACAAGATGCAATACTTGCCGGCATGAATACGATTGAGGCCTTAGGCGACAAGCTGAAATGCGGAACTAATTGTGGTTCGTGCAAAAGTGAATTAAATAGTTTGATTAGTGAGCACACAATCACGCAATCTTCGAGTAGCTTGCCGCGTAAAACTCCTCATCGCATTGACGACAACCAACAGATTCCCATAGAGGTAATAAAATGAATGTATTCATTACTGGACAGGCACGAAACACAAACAAAACTAATCAGCAACAAGTCATTATTGTAGGAGCGGGCCCAGGCGATGCAGAACTGATGACCATAAAAGGCTACAAAGCTCTGCAAAATGCAGATGTTGTGCTATATGACTGGCTGGTGTCAGAAGAAGTACTAGACTTGATCCCCGCAGGCACTGAAAAAGTGTTTGTGGGAAAGCGATGCGCACAGCATAGCATGGCACAAAAAACGATCTGCGAACTCATGGTTAGTCATGCTCAATTGGGCAAGCGTGTCGTTAGGCTAAAAGGCGGCGATCCGGCGATTTTCGCACGCACTTTAGAAGAAACAAAAATTCTTGCACAGCACAATATCCCGTTTTGTATTATCCCCGGTATTACTGCCGCCTCGGGTGCTTCTGCCTATACCGGCATTAGTCTTACTCATCGTGACTGCGCGCAATCAGTTAGGTATGTAACGGCCAGTTTAAAATGTATTGATGACGAACCTAATTGGTCACAAATAGTCAATAACTGTGAAACCGAAACATTGGTGTTTTATATGGGTCTTAGCAAGCTCAATTTAATTACGCAGCGATTAATCAGTGCAGGTGTGCCGGTTGATTTTCCGGTTGCTGTAATAGATAAGGCATGTACTTCACAACAACAGTTGGCATGTGGGCAACTTAATAATATTGCCCACAATACAAGCGTGCAAACCTTTAACGGCCCTGCTTTGATTGTAGTAGGTCGAGTTGTCGACCATTATGAGGCAATCACTATGGATCCTCGCACCTTGCACCAAATTAGTGAAACCCATGCGGTTGCCAGCTAGAGCTGTGGTAACAGCTTACTGAATTTGTATGTTAATTGATGGTTAAGCTGTTGATATAGTTCGTTTTAAATTAGTTCGCTAGTGTGGCAAAGCGTTTGCTTACTGTTTTTAGTAGTAACTACTAAAAACAGGTTATCCACTTTTGAATATTTTGCTCATTGATGATAATCAACATCGAGCACAAGCGATTGTGAGCGCGCTAGCCGGCTCAGAATATTGCGTTACCCACTTAGTCAGTGCAGGGTCGCATTTACTTATGCAGGTTGAGCGCGCCCAACCCGACATGATCGTAATTGACATTGAATCTCCCGATCGCGACATCCTTGAAAGCTTACATACGCTCAATCAAATAAATCCCAAACCCATTGTTTTATTTACCGAAACGGAAGACGCTAGCATTATGAAGCGTTCTATAAAGTCGGGTGTAAGTGCGTATGTAACGGGCAATGCAGATTGGGGCAGAGTACGTTCAATACTCGATGCCGCATCTGCTCGATTTGAAGAATACCAAGAACTTAAACAAGCATTGAGAAGTTCACAAGATGAGCTTGAAGCACACAAAACGATTGATCAGGCAAAACGCTTACTCATGAAAAAACAACATCTAGACGAAGCGACTGCATATAAGGCCATGCGCAAAATGGCGATGGACAGCGGTCAAAAATTAGAGCAAGTGTCTGCCAACCTTTTAACTGTACTGAAGAACCTACCATGAATAATACATCCTACCCAACTATTCAACTCGGTTTTGTAAAACTAACTGATGCTGCCCCTTATGTGGTGGCTAAGGAATTAGGCTTTTTTGCACAGTACGGATTAAGTGTTGAACTACGCCCACAAAATTCGTGGACCACGTTACGTGATAAACTTGAGACGGGTTTATTAGATGCTGCGCAAATGTTAGCACCCATGCCCTTGGCCAGCGCCTTAGGTATAAGTGGTGCTAGGCGTGACATTATTACGCCCTTAATTACCAGTCAAAATGGTAATGGCATTACGCTTTCTATGAGCTTGTGTAACGAGATAAAAGAACTATCGAGCCTTGATGAAATACCGTTTCCGATGCCCGCGTTTTTACTCAAAAAAGCGATTGAATCTCGCAAAAGCAAGCAACAAAATAAGTTAACCTTTGCGTCTGTGTTTCCGTTTAGCTGTCATTATTTGCAGTTACTTGATTATTTTTCAGCGGGCGACATCAACACCGATGATGTGGAATTTGTATTTATGCCTCCTACCAGTATGGCTGATAGCTTAGACAGCGCAGACATTGATGGATTTTGTGTGGGGGGCCCATACAATGCAACCTCTGTGAGGAAGCACAGTGGCGCGACGGTAGCAACTTCTTACGATATTTGGCAAGACCAAGCTGAGAAAGTGCTGGGTATTACTAATGAAGCCTATCAGCAACGTCCTAATATGTATCATTTGCTATGCGCTGCCCTTATTGACGCGTGTGAATGGTTGAAAGATGTGCCCAACCGATTTGAAGCTGCCCGTATATTGGCTGACGAGCACTATTTAGATACGGCTATCGATTATATTGCGCCATCGCTTATTGGCAGTTGTTTGACCAGTGCAAACACAGCGCCGAGACATATTCCTCATTACAACCGATTTAGCTCAGTATTTGCAAACGCCGCGCAGCAAGCTTATTCGGTTAATCGTCCAAGTCATGTGCAAGGTGAATGGCTATTAAGTAAAGTACAGATGGCATGGCCGCATTTATGTAAGCAAGATGTCAACACTAGCCTAGTGTCGGCATGCTTTCGAGAAGACATTTTTAAACAAGCCCTTGCGAGTCGTTTGCACAAATAGGGGCACTTCTGTGGTGCGTGGTGCACTGAAATAAGCCAATAAACACTTAAAACCAATAGCGTTTATTTTTAAGTTGTTGAAAATATAAGATTTTTAATGTTGGCACTATTGATGCTAGGTAACGAGTGAAAGGAGCTTGCACAGAACATCCTGCTTTGTTTGTATCATTTTAGTGTCCCCAAGCCAGTGAATGATATACACAAGCACATAATAATAACTGTGTATTAACGACAATAAAACTTAGCGCTGCTGCGATGACGCATTAGTGCTTAGGCAATGTAGCCCATTATATTCAGCGCGTAAGCGATGTTTATTGTGGGCTTTTTTTTTGGCTTAAATTTTTGTATTCATTATTGTAGGAACACATACTATGAACACGCAGACTACTATTACTGCACAAACCTGCAAAGCAACGTCGTTGTTTAGCAAAAAAAATTGTAAAGCCATTGGTGTGGCGCTCTCTTTATTAACTTTCAGCTTGTTCTCATCAGCACAAGATGTAGGCTATGCCGAAAAGGAAGAGCTAAAGTTTGGATTTATTAAACTGACTGACATGGCTCCGTTAGCGGTTGCTTACGAGAAGGGTTATTTTGAAGACGAAGGCCTGTATGTAACATTAGAAGCACAGGCAAACTGGAAGGTATTGTTAGACCGCGTTATTGACGGACAGTTAGACGGTGCGCACATGCTTGCAGGCCAACCTTTGGGTGCCACTATTGGATATGGTACAAAAGCGCACATCATGACTGCTTTTAGCATGGATTTAAATGGTAACGGCATTACGGTATCAAATGATGTGTGGGCAAAGATGAAAAAGAACATACCACATGAAAATGGTAAGCCTGTGCATCCTATTAAAGCCGATACGTTGGTTCCAGTAATTGACGAACTGAATAAGGCGGGTCAGCCGTTTAAAATGGGTATGGTGTTCCCGGTATCTACGCATAATTACGAATTGCGTTATTGGTTAGCTGCTGGCGGTATTCACCCTGGTTATTACGCACCACATAAAGGTGACACTAGTGGTCAAATTGATGCGCAAGCCTTGTTGTCGGTAACTCCTCCGCCGCAAATGCCCGCCACGATGGAAGCCGGTACTATTCACGGCTACTGCGTAGGTGAGCCATGGAACCAACAGGCTGTATTTAAAGGAATTGGTGTTCCGGTTATTACCGATTATCAAATTTGGAAAAACAACCCCGAAAAAGTGTTTGGTGTGTCTAGCGAATGGCAAGAAAAGTATCCTAATACTCACGTTCGTGTTGTGAAAGCAATGATACGCGCTGCAATGTGGTTAGATGAAAACAACAACGCAAATCGTGACGAAGCGGTAAAAATTCTGGCGCAATCTAACTATGTGGGTGCTGATGCAGATGTTATTGCAAACAGTATGACCGGTACTTTTGAGTTTGAGAAAGGCGACAAGCGCGATATTCCAGATTTCAATGTGTTTTTTAGACACAATGCTACCTATCCATATTACAGCGACGCCATTTGGTACCTAACACAAATGCGTAGATGGGGACAAATTTCAGAACAAAAATCTGACAGCTGGTATGTTGATATTGCCAAGAAAGTGTATCGTCCAGACATCTATTCTGTGGCAGCTAAAGCCCTAATTGCTGAAGGTAAAGCGTCAGCGGCTGATTTCCCAGACTTCGCAAGCGAAACCGGTTTTAAACCGCCGCAGTCAGAGTTTATAGACAATATTACATTTGACGGCACGCAACCGAACGCATATCTAAATAGCTTCCCAATTGGTTTAAAAGCAGACGACAAATTATAAGCCATTGTTAGTATAAAAATGAGCTAGTAACAACTGAGTGAAACGTGCTGATAGCGTCTGTGCACTAGTCGCTACCAGCACACATTAACAAAAACGGGAGGGCAAAATGGCCTCACAAACGATTGTAAAAATGATGACCAATAAAATTACCCCATCACCAAATATGCAGAGCGTATTTAAAATAATGAATACCTTAATGTTACCGGTAATCGGAATACTGCTGTTCATTGGGTTATGGTCAATGGTAGCCAGCAAAATTGATACTTCCTTAGGTCAATTTCCTGGTCCAAGTGCAGTATTTGAGCAATCAATAAGTTTGTATGATGAACATGTTGCCCAACAAGATAAAGCCGCTGCGTTTTATGAGCGTCAAGAAAAACGGAATGCCGCCCGCGTTGAAGCTGATCCCAGTTATGTGCCTAAAATACGCCCATTTACCGGTGCGCCAACGTTTTTTGATCAAATTTGGACAAGCTTATACACCGTGGGTATAGGGTTTTTGATGGCTTCTGTTATTGCTGTGCCACTGGGTATTGTGTGTGGTTTGAGCAAATCTGCTTATGCTGCCATTAATCCTCTTATTCAGTTGTTTAAGCCAGTATCACCATTGGCGTGGCTACCTTTAGTCACGATGATTGTGAGTGCGGTATATGTAAGTGAAGACCCGATGTTTGCGAAGTCATTTGTCACCTCTGCGGTAACGGTAGCATTGTGCTGCTTGTGGCCAACTCTGATTAATACTGCGGTGGGGGTGTCGAGTATCGATAAAGACCTCATTAACGTGAGTAGAGTATTACGCTTGAATACCTTTACGCATATACAAAAAATTGTGCTTCCCTCGTCTATTCCTATGATTTTTACAGGCTTACGTTTGAGCTTAGGTATAGGTTGGATGGTGCTGATTGCCGCAGAAATGCTCGCACAAAACCCAGGTTTGGGTAAGTTTGTGTGGGACGAATTCCAAAATGGGTCTTCAAACTCATTAGCAAGAATTATGGTGGCGGTGCTGTCTATTGGCCTTATAGGATTTTTATTAGACAGATTAATGTTAATCGTTCAAAAGCAAGTGAGCTGGGATAAAAACCAGGTGCTTCGTTAAGTCACTGATTACGGTATAAGGATAAATTTATGAGCAGCCCACATTTAGAACTTTCACAAGTAGGTATGGAATTTCCCACTGCAAACGGCCCGTTTGTCGCCTTAACCGATGTTAACTTGCGTATTAAGCAGGGTGAGTTTGTGTCACTTATTGGTCATTCTGGCTGCGGTAAGTCAACGGTTTTGAACATTGTTGCAGGCTTGTATCAAGCTAGCTATGGTGGTGTATTACTAGAAAACCAAGAGGTCAATGCGCCAGGACCTGAACGAGCGGTAGTATTTCAGAACCATTCATTGCTACCGTGGTTAAGTGTATACAAAAACGTAGAGTTAGCGGTTAAGCAAAGTAAGCAAAAACGCAATAAAGCCGAAATAAAAGAATGGGTTGAGCATAACCTCGATTTAGTGCATATGAGCCATGCTACCCATAAGCTGCCTTCCGAAATTTCAGGCGGTATGAAACAGCGTGTGGGTATTGCACGGGCACTTTCGATGGAACCCAAGGTGCTGCTTATGGATGAGCCGTTTGGTGCATTGGATGCCTTAACACGGGCACATTTACAAGATTCGGTGATGGAAATTCATGCGGCTTTGGGGAATACCGTGATTATGATTACCCATGATGTTGACGAAGCCGTGCTGTTAAGTGATCGCATTGTGATGATGACCAACGGACCCGAGGCCACCATAGGTGAAATACTCGATATAGAGTTACCTAGGCCTCGCAACAGAATTGAAATGGCAGACAACCCGTTGTACAACAAATATAGACACCAAGTATTACAATTTTTGTATGAAAAGCAGCGCAAAGTTGAACCTGTATTTAAACCAACAAGCACTGCGAGTAAAGCAAGCAAGTCAAACGCAGCTTAGCGTTTGATGATAGTAACCGTAGCTACAGGCACTCGCCGGTAGCTATCTCAAAACATCTACCTAAATTTTTTTAACTTACTTCTGTGAGCGGGAATGCTCGCCTAAAGGAAATCAAATTATGAAACTGAAAGCTTCACATATAGCAATTTTACCAGTACTCACCGCAGCTAGCTTATTAGTGCCTATGCAAGCAACAGCGCAAAGTGTGCATGATGCCTTGTCGGCAGGCTCCGCTTCTGTTGATTTGCGTTTGCGGTATGAAGGCGTTGAGCAAGACAACGCAGCCCAAGACGCAAGCGCGTTTACTGTGCGCACTCGAGTGGGGTATCAGTCGGGCGACTATCAAGGGTTTTCGTTTAATGTAGAGCTTGAAGACAACCGTATTGCGCTGGGCGAAGGCGACTACACAGTCGGACCCGCAGGATACAATCCTGGTATATATTCTGTTATTGCTGATCCTGAGTTTACTGAGCTTGACCAAGGGTATGTGCAATATAAGAGTGATGCGTTCACCGTTAAGTTGGGTAGACAAGTTATTACCCATGACGGACATCGTTTTATTGGCCATGTTGGGTGGCGACAAGATCGCCAAACATTTGATGGTGCAACAGTGGTATATGCCCCAACTAAAAAATTAAAAGCACAATATAGCTACATTACACAACGCAACCGCATTTTTGGAGAATTTGCTGACTTGGATGCGAAAGACCATTTGATGAATGTGTCTTATCAAACAGATTTAGGAAAAGTAGTAGGCTATGCATACTTACTGGAAGTAGATAATGCTACTGATAACGCACTCGATACATACGGCGTAAGTTTTAAAGGCGCTAAACAGTTAGATTCAATGAAGCTTATGTACGGCGTAGAATATGCGTCGCAAACGTCGAAATCGGCAGGTGTTGAATACGATACTAGCTATATGCTTGGTGAACTAGGCGCAAATATATCAGGCATTACTGCAAAGCTATCATACGAGGTGCTCGGCTCTGACAACGGTATGGCTGGTTTTGCCACTCCTCTCGCAACTTTGCATAAATTCAACGGTTGGAGTGACCAGTTTTTAGGGACGCCTGCCCAAGGTTTACAAGATATGAAGGTATCTTTGGCTGGCGGTTTAGGTGGCGGTAAATGGATGCTGGCATACCATAATTTTGAGGCAGATGAGTCGACAGAAACCGTTGACGACCTAGGTAGTGAAATTAATGCTCAATACACCATTAAACTTGCCAAAAAATACGCCGTAGGCATTAAGTATGCTGACTATTCTAGCGCAAGCGGTAGAGTTGACGCTTCTAAAACATGGATTTGGCTGGCGACTAAGTTTTAGTGTTTAGTTCTGGACAGGCATGTATTTAGTGTTTAGTTCTGGACAGGCATGTATTTAGAGTTCTTTTAGTTCTGGACAGGCATGTATTTAGTAGTAAGCGTCACAAAGCTGGACCACAAAGCTGGACACACAAAGCTGGACACACAAAGCTGGACACACAAAGCTGGACAGGCACTTTAGCTACTGGAATGCCTGTCCCGTTACCAAGCAATTCAGTTAGCAACTAGCAGTCGTTCAAAATGCGAGCAGCTTACTAAAGCTGGGTAACATGCCTGTCCAGAAATAAGTTGATTAACTTGCCTGTCCAGAATAATTAGCTTAGCATTTGCGCATCATTTGTTTTTAATTAGACTTCCATATGCCTCGTTGTGCTTTTCTTACTACCGATAACCTCGATGACTTTTTTGTTTATGATGATTTAGTTAAGCCGCATTTGAATGAGTTGGGTTGGCAAGTGGACGATGTGTCTTGGCACGATGACACTGTTAACTATAACGATTACGATGTAGTGGTTGTTCGCAGTACTTGGGACTATCAATCTGCGCCTGCAAAGTTCATGAAAGCACTTGAGAGGATAGAAGCTTCAAAGGCGCGTCTCGAAAATCATTACCAGCTTATGTTGTGGAACTTCTCTAAAGACTATTTACGAGACCTTGCTGATAAAGGTGTGCCCATATTACCTACCATATGGCTAGATACTTTTGATGCTGAGGCCATTACACAAGCGTTCAATGATTTACGCACATCCGAAATAATTATTAAACCTTGGGTAAGTGCTAACGCAGATTTCACTTACCGCTTGAGCGAAGAAGCATTTTTGTTTGAACAACAAAATATCAAACAAGCTTTAAACGACCGTCCCATTATGATCCAAGCATTTGAGAGCAGTATATTAGAGCAAGGTGAGTTTTCTTTATTTTACTTTGGCGAGCAATACAGTCACACAATAAATAAGCGCCCTGCGGAAGGTGACTTTAGAGTGCAAGAAGAACACGGTGGTGAGTTATATTCTCGTAAGCCAACAAAAGCGATGACTGCCTTAGCAGAAAAAACACTGGCGAGTTTGCCATATAAAGCGCTATATGCACGAATTGATATGCTCATGACCGACCGAGGCTTAAACATCATAGAAGTAGAGCTGATAGAGCCGTCGTTATATTTTAATATGCATGAGCCTTCTGCCAAGGCTTTTGCTCAGGCATTGCATAGGACAGCAAAAGACTAGCCTACTTACTTGAGCTTGTCTGGATTGAATTGATGTCCAAGCTTGCTGGTCTTGGTGCGTAAATAGTGCTTGTTGTCATTGGTTACACCATGATCAATCGCTTTGCGTGAAACCACATTAATGCCCATGTCTTTTAGTGCTCTTAACTTTTTGGGGTTATTAGTCATCAACTCAACATTAGTGACGCCTAGCTGTTCAAGCATTGACGCACAAATGGCATAGTCACGTAAATCGGCATCAAAGCCTAAATGTTCGTTGGCTTCTACTGTGTCATAGCCTTGATCTTGTAAATTATATGCTCTTACTTTATTCAATAATCCGATACCACGGCCTTCTTGACGAAGATATAGAATAACCCCAAATCCTTGGTCAACCACATTCTGTAGTGCTTTCTCTAGCTGAAAACCACAATCACATCGAGTGCTAAATAAAGCATCCCCTGTTAAACATTCTGAATGAATTCTGATAGGTACAACATCGTCGGCCTGCCATGCGCCATATGATAATGCTATATGCTCTTGATTTTGTTCGGTATCTAAAAATCCATGGATAATAAAATCACCAAATCGGGTAGGCAATTTTGCTTTACTAATAAATTCATAGCGGGAGTTACTTGTTGTCATTCAGATCTGCTTATTCTTCGTTCGTCACCACAAAGTGGGGGTAAATCACAATATTACAAGACTATGCTTGCTTATACGCTAGGCTGACGAATATAAGTTTGTTAATTCTCAGTGTTTAATATCGGCAAAGTTGATGTATTGTAATAGCGGTTGGGGTTGAGATATACAAAAACCTTGGGCAAAATCGACTCCCAACTTGCCAATTTGCACCATTATTTCAGGAGTTTCTACAAATTCAGCAACGGTTTTTATTTGCATTGCCTCAGCTACGTCTCGTATTGAGGTGACCATAGCTAGGTCAATTGGGTCATTTAATATATCTCTAATAAAATTCCCATCTATTTTGACAAAATCAACGGGTAGGTGCTTAAGGTAGCTATAGCTTGAAAATCCGCTGCCGAAATCGTCAAGGGCGAAAGTACAACCCAGCTTTTTAAATTCATTCATAAAATCAACGGCATCCTTCATCTTGATGATGGCCATGGTTTCAGTAATTTCGAAACATATTTTATGATGTGGAATGTGATATTTCTCAAACGCATTCAGCAAAAAGAACTTAAAGTCGTCGTCAGATAATGACATTCCCGATAAATTAATATTGGCCTTACCCAAGTTTTCAATATTTTCAGAGTGCGTATTCAGCCACTTGAAATAGCTTTCTACTACCACCTTATCTATTTTGTTACTCACGTGTGCTTTTTCGGCACTGGGCATAAAGAATTCGGGCGCTACTAAATCATTATCTTTCGTTCTTAGTCTTACTAATATTTCGTAATATTCATTGGTGTCGGCTTGGTTTAATGGACGGTAATGTTGATAAAATAATTCAAGATTACCTTCCTTTAATGCATTGTTTAGTTCGTTTACCCAATATAAATCACGTTTATAGCTTGAGTGCATTCCCATTTCACTTGAATATACGTGAATTTTATCTCTACCGTTTTCTTTGGCGATTAAGCATGCTGTGTCGGCGTAACTCAGCAGCTCCTCACCGCTAGGAATGCTATCATCAAATGGAGCAATGCCTATGCTCATGCTTTGTGTGAACACATGCCGGTCCCATTTGAAATTAAATTTACGGACTTTTGCAAGTAATTTCGAAGACAATGACCGAAGTTCGTTACTATTTTCGTAATTTACCAATAGACCAAATTGGTCAGCACTTAAACGCGCGAATGGATAGTTATCGCTAACAATATCGAATAACTCGTGCGACAATTCTTTAATAAAAATATCACCTGCAGAATGCCCACATGTATCATTTATAAGCTTAAATTGATCTACGTCTAGGTACACTAGCGCGAATTTAGTCGCTTGTTCTTCATGTTGCTGTATGCGTTCATTCATCAACTGTAAAAAATAACGCCTGTTAAATAATCCAGTTAATTGGTCGTGTGTATTCAAATATTGTAGATTTATTTGATGTAGACGGCGTTCAGTTATGTCGAAAAGAGAGCCAAAGTGTAATTTCTGGTCGTTTACTGATTTAAGTTGACAGGAAATAGAAAACCAAAACTCACTGCCATCAGTGCGCTTACCTTTTATTTCTTTTCCTAACACGGTTTGCTGAATACTCAGTTCACCTAACAATAAGTCCGCTTCGTTGGGTTGGGCGAAAAAGTCAGATATAAAGGGTTCAGTTTTGATAAACGAATCATTGTCTTTGTAACCAAATAATGAGCATATTGCAGGATTAACATGAATTAGTTGCCCGTTGGGGTGAGCAGAGTACAAGCCTTCCGCGGCATGTTGGAAAAGGTCATTGTATTGTTGTAATTGTTCTATTTGCTGAATTTGATAATTGTCGCTGGATAGCTGAACTGATTGTTCGCGACTGATAATAGCCACCCCGATGAGCATTACCCCCATGCAGGTTAGTGCAAATGAGTATGGTGCGGTTATCGATAGGTTTTGATGCCCAAAAATAAAACTATACAACTCTAAGGCTCCAACGGAGCCTAGCGTAATCCATCCCGCAAAATAAATAGCAGCACTGCGTAAATCAATACTTTTCCGAAATACTACAGTTGCCACTAATTTACTTGCAAAAAATAAGACAGAGAAAGCCATTAAGCTGGTTAGCTGATAAAAGTCATTAAACGTAAAAATACTGATTACAGGAATTATCAACAGTATATAGTGGGTTCTTATCCATATTTTCGACATCGGTTGAAATACGATACGGGTGATCTTTATAGCCGAGAATAAAGTGATTATTAAACTAATTGCGGTAAGTTCAGCGGTACGTGATGGTAGTAGGAATAAAGACGGCAGTATCCCTTCTGCACTTAACATGGTAGTCATTGCAGACGTTGAAAATACACAAAACCAAAACCGTGCGGGTGTATTTCTCAACACGTAAGTAAGTAAAAAATAAGTCGCTAATAATGATAATCCACCTGCCATGGCGCCAAGTAGAATCAAACGAACGCCTGCATCTTGGGTATAATTTTGACTTTGCCACAACTCTAACGGCATTAAAGTATAACTGTCTTCTTTTATTCGTACATAAACCGTCAAGGTGGATTCGGAACGGGACACCAAATCCATTTTAAAGCCTTTCCGGTTGAGTTGTTGAGCCATGCTGTCTTCAACTTGTAGGCGAGCGCTTTGCACTATACGGCCTTGCTCATCAATCACAAAAGCATCTGCTTCGTCAACAAACACACTACCGGCTATTAGGGTTAGCATGCGGTTACTGGTAGATTCATTGGTAATATTAAAACGTGCCCATAGCACTGCATTTTGCGGCACATACGAAAACTCGTTGTACGGTTGCCATTGACTGAGTTGCTGCACATCAGATAACAATAAGCTTTCGTTAGTAAGCTGAAACTCACTAAACGGATGTAAGTTTAGGGCGCGCTGAAAATCAGCGTTGATCGATGTTGAGCTAATTTGCGCAGACGAATGAGCTGACAGTAAAATGACGGTTAAAATGGCGAAAAGTCGCAAACCCAAGTTCATGTTGAAAGATGATTGCCCTGTAAAGCTAAGTCGTTTAGCTGCATATATTTTTCTTCATCATAACGTATATTTGGTTGAACTGACTAAATTGTCAACTTATATATTTGTATAAGTCATCCAAGCTGCTTGCAGAGTTATGAGTTGCATTTATCCACATGGATTTGGTTAAGTCACACATAGTCACGAAATAAAGAACGTCATTATAATAAAAACTGGCTTGATGATAATCAGCATTTATTTCATATTCATGAATGGTGAGCTGCCAGTTGGCTAAATAGTCGTGCAGCCATTTTTGTTTTATATCTTCATGGGGAATGTCCCGCAGATTAATAATGAGCGCTTGCTCTTGTATTTCTATAGATATATCGTTTTGTACCATCATCACTGTAATTCTTTTTATTTATGTTACAACTATGTGCTTATCGTGTAGTGTATTACTATCCAATAATTTTTGTAAGGTGAGTATGTTTATTTGCGATATTGCTAAGCGAATGCGCATATTGTTTGTTCTTATTTTGAGCATCACAAGTTTAAGCGCCTGTGCGGAACCCGCTTTGGTGGGCAAGGTTGATAGTGGACAAGAAAAATCTGCTATCTGTGGTCAGTGCCATGGTAAAAATGGCATTGCTATCATTCCCATTTATCCAAATTTAGCGGGTCAAAAAGAAGCTTATATGGTTTTGCAGTTGCAAGCGTTTAGAGATGGACAACGTATTAATGCAGCAATGAGCCCACATGCGAGAAAATTAAGCGACCAAGATATTGCCGATTTATCGGCGTACTATGCAAGACTGGATCCTGCTGGTAGCGGACAACTGACTGATAAATAATTTAAGGGCTAACAGGTACTAACTTTCAATATTGTAAACCTAAACCATATCTCGAGTGTATAAGCCCACATAAGTATAAAAAAGGAATAACCATGTTTACATTACATCACTTAAACGATTCTCGATCGCAACGGATCGTATGGATGCTTGAACTACTTGGCGTTGAATATGAGATTAAAGTGTATAGGCGCGATGCAAAAACCAATTTAGCAGACGACGCTTTGAAAAAAATTCATCCGCTTGGTACGGCACCCTTGCTCACACACAATGGCAATACCATTGCTGAAACCGGTGCCATTTGTGAGTATTTAGCGTTACAAGCGCCAAATAGCAGTTTAATGCCTGCACAGTCAGACCCTGACTACATTCAGGTTCAATTTTGGTCGCACTTCTGCGAAGGCAGTTTTATGCCCGCATTGGTGACTGCGATGGTACTAAATAAAGGAAAGGAAAAAGCCAGTCCGTTTTTTATCAAATTTGTTGTGGCAAAGTTTGTAGATGCGGTAATGAATGCATATTTTGGAAAGGTAATAGAGCGCAATTTACAGTTTGTTGAAGCACACTTAGCAGGCAAGGAATGGTTTGTGGGTGACGGACCAACCATCGCCGATATTCAAATGAGCTTTGGCTTAGAAGCACTACAAAAGACGGGTCGCTTGGCGCCATTCCCTAACATTTCTGCTTATGTGAAACGCTTGTCAGATATCCCAAGCTATCAAACTGCGATGATAAAAATGAACGCGGCTGAAGAGTCAGCATAATACTATGGATCTAGAATAGTTACTTTAGCTACTGTGCAGCTAAGTAATCGCTAATGAGGCGGGTAAAAGGTTCACCATATTTTTGAAGCTTTTTCTCGCCCACTCCCGTGACGTTTAAAAAGTCCTCGCGACTTACGGGCAGTTTCGCCGTCATGTCAGATAGACTTGCGTCGCTAAATATAGTGAATGCGGGTACCTTGCTTTCATCAGCCAATTGTTTTCTTAAATGCTTTAATTTAGCAAACAGTTTGGTATCGATTGTGGCTGGTTCGTATTTGTTTTTGCGTGCAGCACTAACACTAAATTTCGGTACGGCTAGTTGCACATTTGTTACACCTTTTAGCACCGAGGCTCCAGCTTGGTTTAAGCGCAAAATCCCTCCCATGGTCATGTCGATACGAATCAAACCTTGATGAATGACTTGTTGAATAATATTGTGCCAATATTGATCCGGTTGGTCTTTTCCAATTCCGTGGGTAGACAGCTGATTATGTTCTAAATCAAGAATTTTGCGGTGCGATTTTCCTCTAAGGACATCAATTACATACTGGATACCGGTTTCACCTTTTAAACGATATATACAAGACAACAGCTTTTGTGCTGCTACGGTACCGTTAAACATTTTAGGTGGGTATTGGCATACATCACAGTTGCCACAACTCTCTTGACGCGCATCGCCGAAATAATTGAGTAGCACTTGTCGCCTACAAGTTTGTGCTTCGGCAAATGACTGCATGGCTTCAAATTTATGCATTTCTAATGCAAAACGCTCGGGTGTTGAACCATCAGCAATCCATTTTTTGATTCTTGCAGCGTCTTTATCGTCATAAAGTAACAGGGCTTCAGCCGGCATGCCATCGCGACCGGCTCGTCCAGTTTCTTGATAAAAAGATTCAATGCTGCGAGGCACATCATGGTGCACTACAAAGCGTACATTTGATTTGTTAATGCCCATACCAAAAGCGACGGTAGCAACCACAACTTGAAGATCGTCTGCTAAAAATAGATTCTGAATATGTTCACGCTCGTGAGTTTCTTTTCCAGCATGATATGCGCCGGTGGCTATCCCTGCATTGAGTAATTTTTGGCAAAGATCATCGACCTTCGCGCGGCTATTGCAGTATACGATGCCACTGTTTCCCTGCTGTTGCTTCACAAAGTCAACGACCTGATCGGCGCCTTTGTACTTGCTTAATAAGTTATAACGAATATTGGGACGGTCAAATCCACCTTTGAAGACAAAAGGGTCGTTTAGTGAAAGTTGATGTTGAATATCTACTTGTGTTGCATGGTCTGCAGTGGCGGTTAGGGCGATTATAGGCACTTGCGTGAAAACCTGTTTTAGTTCACCTAAGCGTCGGTACTCTTTTCTAAAATCGTGCCCCCATTGACTGACGCAATGTGCTTCGTCTACTGCTATTAAACTTACATTAACGTGCGAGAGTTGAGATAAAAAGTAAGGTTGTAGCAAGCGCTCAGGCGCTACGTACAAAATGTTGAGTGCTCCACTTTTCAGCTGTTGCATTATCTGTGCTGCTTGTTCTGCTTGTAAGCTTGAATTTAAATACTCAGCACTCACTCCTTGAGCCTGTAACTGTTGCACTTGATCTTGCATTAAGGAGATAAGTGGTGATACAACAATGGTCAACCCATCAAGCGCAATGGCTGGAACTTGATAGCATAATGATTTTCCACCGCCAGTAGGTAACAAGATCAACGCATCGCGATTGTTAAGGATGTGTTCTATGACTTCCCATTGGCCATCTCTAAATTCGTCAAAACCAAAGCTTTGCTTCAGTATTGCTAAGCATTTTTGCTTGGTTGATACAACGGGAGGAACGGCAATGTTCAAATCAATATACCTTTATATAACACATACAGCAGTGACCAACCTGAGTGAATAGTGTGGCCTGAATCTCTATACTCACTATTGTACTGGTTTTTGATGCCTCTATCTAATGTACTTAGGGTGAGTTTGGTAATTTAGCCGTAAAATCATCTTGCATGTGCCTTGAGCATACCCGACAATGCGCCATTCTTAAGCGCATTAGAGAAAAATATTGGAAGCAAATAATCAAACAAAAGCAGGTATGCTGTTTGCCATAGCGGCATACAGTATGTGGGGATTTGCGCCTATCTATTTTAAGGCTTTGAGTGTTATTCCCGCCGGCGAAATATTGATGCATCGAGTTGTTTGGTCTGCGTTGGTGCTAGTGTTTTTGATTGTTGGTTTACGCCAAATTGCGAAAGTAAAAATGGCGCTAAAATCGCCGAAAGTGCTCAGAACGTTACTGTTAGCAGGTGTATTGTTGGCGTGTAATTGGTTATTGTTTATATGGGCGGTAAACAATAATTACTTACTTGAAGCAAGTTTAGGATATTACATCAATCCTTTGATTAACGTCTTTTTAGGGCGTTTGTTTTTGGGAGAACGCTTAAGATTATTGCAGAAAGTCGCAGTTGGAATAGCAGCCGTTGGCGTATTGGTGCTGCTAGTCAATTATGGCAGCTTACCGTGGGTTGCGTTAACGTTGGCATGTACGTTTAGCGTTTATGGTTTGTTGCGCAAGCAAGTGGCGGTAGATTCTATACCTGGTTTGTTTATTGAAACACTAATGATGTTACCAGCAGCCTTAATTTATTGGCTTTGGTTTGCAGACAATAGCAGCAATTTCGCCAACAATAGCAACCAACTTAATACCTTATTGGTTTTAGCCGGTGTGGTTACCACTGCTCCTTTACTTTGTTTTACTGCGGCTGCTCGCAGAATTAAATATTCTACCCTCGGCTTTTTTCAATATATTGGCCCGACAATTATGTTTGTATTGGCGGCTTGGTTGTATCATGAGCCTTTATCTGAAGCCAGACTAGTGACGTTTTTGTTTGTCTGGTCTGCGTTGGCGCTATTCACCTATGATTCATTGCAAGCTTATAGACAACAGCGAAAAGCAAAAGGCTTGATAGTATAGCAGGCGTTTGCTTATGCTTTGTATCTATGGCGTGACATGTACTTAACATTTTTCCAATTTGGCATAGGCTAACATAAGCCATTTGCTGCCAACGTCGTCGAAATGCACCTGAACTCTGCCATGATCGCCACTTCCTTCGTAGTTTAATACGGTGCCTTCACCAAATTTTGCATGCATAACCCGTTCGCCTAGGGTAAACCCGGTATGTACAAACGAGTCGTGAGACACTTGTTGGCTAAAGCGATTTTGGACGGGTTGTGTTACTTGAGAGCGCAACCTGATTTCTTCAATAAAATCCCCAGGAATTTCGCGTACAAACCTGGAAATAGTATGGTATTTGTCTTGTCCATATAAACGACGTGTTTCTGCATAGGTAATAATAAGCTGCTGCATAGCACGCGTCATACCCACATATGCGAGTCGTCTCTCTTCTTCGAGTCTGTCGGGCTCTTCATTGCTCATGTTACTGGGAAACATGCCTTCTTCTACCCCCGCCATTACTACAAGCGGAAACTCTAAGCCTTTTGCGGTATGTATTGTCATGAGCTGCACAGCATCTTGATCGACCTCAGCTTGCGCATCGCCGGCTTCTAAGCTGGCATGTGCTAAAAAGGCAGCTAATGGCTCCATTTCGCTAGCGTCTTCAGGGGCTTCAAACTGCTTTACTGCAGTTACAAGTTCTTGCAGGTTTTCAATGCGGGCTTGTGCTTTATCGCCTTTTTCTGCTTGATACATGGCGTACAAGCCCGACGACTTGATGACCGAATCAGCTTGGTCATGTAGGGCCATTTCGGCAGTGTTTTTACTCATACTTTCTATACTGTCATAAAAACTACTCAAGGCATTTGCAGCGCGTCCTGACAATCGTTTTTCAAGTAACATGTTACGACCCGCCTGCCACATTGCGAGTTTGTTTTCGCGTGCATATTCACGAATTTGGGCCAGTGTTTTATCACCTAGGCCTCTGGCAGGCGTATTTACCACTCGTTCAAACGCTGCATCGTCTATTGGGTTACAAATTAGTCTTAAATAACTTAAGGCGTCTTTAATTTCTTGACGTTCGAAAAAGCGTAGTCCACCGTAGATTCGGTATGGCATGCGCTGATGTAAAAGGGCTTCTTCTAGCACCCTAGACTGTGCGTTGTTACGATATAAGATCGCACATTCAGATAAGCTCGCGCCTTGTTCATGGAAATCTTTAATTCGTGACACAATAAAACGGGCTTCATCAACTTCATTAAAACCGGCGTACAAAGCTATTTTTTTACCTTCTTCGCCTTGCGTCCATAACTCTTTACCTAAGCGCCCTGTGTTATGGTCAATAACGGCATTAGCAGCACTTAATATATTAGATGTAGATCGGTAGTTCTGTTCTAATCTGATGGTTTGTGCGTGTGGGAAGTCATCAAGAAAATGCGAAATATTTTTTACATTAGCACCGCGCCAACCATAAATTGATTGGTCATCGTCACCCACTATCATCATGTTATTGTCTTTGTTAGTGAGTAGTTTTAACCAAGCATATTGAATATTATTGGTATCTTGAAATTCGTCTACTAAGATAGAGCGGAATCGTTGCTGATAGTGTTTTCTTAATGAATCGTTGTCGCGTATGGTTTCATAACAGCGCAATAGTAATTCTGCAAAGTCGACTAAACCCGAGCGTTGACAGGCATCCTCATATGCTTGATAGATGTCGCGCATTTTCTTTTGATTAGGGTCGTCAAAGGTTTCGACCTGTTTTGCTCGTAAGCCTTCGTCTTTATTCCCATTGATATACCATTGGACTTGCTTTGGCGGCCAGTGTTTCTCATCAAGGTTCATTGCTTTTAGCAAGCGCTTGATTAATCGATATTGATCGTCTGAATCAATAATCGTGAAGTTTTGTGGCAGTTTTGCCTCGTCGTAATGCAAACGCAATAGGCGGTGGGCCAAGCCATGGAACGTACCCATCCACATACTATGCAGAGAGTTACCCATCAGTTTTTCTACTCTGGCGCGCATCTCTTTTGCTGCTTTATTAGTAAAAGTAACAGCCAACACACTGTAAGACGAGATCTTTTCAACTTCAATAAGCCACGCAATACGATGCACAAGTACTCTTGTTTTACCACTGCCTGCGCCTGCTAGAATCAACATATTTTGATTGGGAGCAGCAACGGCTTCGCGTTGTTTATCGTTGAGTTCATCTAAAAGGAGAGATACGTCCATTGCATTACCTGTAGCTATAAAACACAAAACCAATTTTACGTTTTTTAATCATTATTGTTTGTAAATATACCAGTTATCGCTAATAAAAGCTGTCTATTTATACAGCGTTTTGGTGTTTTGATAACTGGACAGGCACTTTTAGATTCCTCAAAGCTGGACAGGCATGTTTATCGTTTACTATTTGATACACATGACGAGTTAAAAATGCCTGTCCAGTTATGTTTCTGTCCAGTTATGTTTCAATGCACAGATTCAATTATGAATGCCAGTCTAGAATCTGGATAATTTAACGAAACTTGCTTGTCCAGGAATCAAAAAAACGATTTAGATAAAATCCTACCCTTGGTTTTCTCGGTACAAACCACTATTATTCTTAAACGAAACTACAGGGTACTGAAAATGACTGATCCACAATTAAACAATGATTTCTGGCGAGTGCTTAAAAACGAAGCGCTTGAGGTATCTCAGAAAGAGCCGTTGTTAGCGAGTTATTTGCATGCCTGTGTGTTGAGCCATCATAACTTCGAAACTTCTTTGAGTTTTATATTATCAAATAAGGTCAGTGACGATGTGATGCCCGCCATTGCAGTGAGTGAGATGTTTGATGAAGCATATTTATTGAGTCCTGCCATTGTTGAAGCTGCCATGCAAGATATACAGGCTGTAGTTAACCGCGATCCAGCAGTTTCTTCTTACCTAACTGTGTTGATTCATTTTAAAGGCTTTCAAGCCCTTCAAGTGCACCGATTAGCACATTATTTATGGCACAAAGGGCGCACCGATCTTGCATTGTTTATTCAAAGCAGAAACTCTGAGGCTTTCTCGGTAGACATACATCCTGCAGCTAAAATAGGGAAAGGCGTCATGTTTGATCACGCCACTGGTATCGTTATCGGTGAAACTGCGGTCGTAGAAGACAATGTTTCATTGTTACAAGGCGTGACTTTGGGAGGGACTGGAAACGAATCTGGCGACCGACACCCGAAAGTGCGCGAGGGAGTAATGATTGGTTCTGGCGCAAAGGTGCTTGGTAATATAGAAATTGGAAGAGGCTCCAAGATTGGAGCGGGTAGCGTTGTATTAAATAACGTTAAACCATGCCGCACAGTGGCGGGGGTACCAGCAAAAGTGGTTGGCACACCAAATTGTGACATGCCATGTGATTCTATGGATCAAAATGTGTATGCAGACACACTCAAACGTTAAGCTGTCTGCAACGCACGTTATTTTACTTGCCTAATACTTTGTCGATGTCTTCAGCGCTATTTCTATTCTTCAGCTGTTGACTTTCGTCTCCCCAGCTTCTGTTGACAATAACACCGCGTTTCACCGCTTCGCGCTCGCCAATTTGATTGGCCCAGCGCACTACATGTTTATAGCCAGACACCTCTAAAAACTCAGCTGCATCATAAAGCTTACCTTGAGCCATTAATCCATACCACGGCCAAATTGCCATATCAGCGATAGAATATTCACTACCCGCAATGTATTCATTATCAGCTAGTTGCTTATCCAATACGTCTAATTGACGTTTAACTTCCATTGCATATCGATTAATAGGGTATTCATACTTCTCAGGAGCATAAGCATAAAAGTGTCCAAAACCTCCGCCTAAAAACGGTGCACTGCCCATTTGCCACATTAACCAAGACATTACTTCAGCTCTGGCATTTGATTCGGTAGGTAAAAAGTGTCCGAACTTTTCTGCTAAATAGACTAGGATGGCGCCCGACTCAAATATTCTGATGGGTTTGCTGCCTGAGCGGTCTAATAATGCGGGTATTTTTGAATTTGGGTTAATTGCTACAAAGTCGCTACCAAACTGATCGCCTTCTTGAATATTGACAAAAAATGCGTCGTATTCAGCATCTTTTACACCTGCTTGTAGAAGTTCTTCAAACATTATAGTGACTTTTACGCCGTTTGGCGTCGCCAGCGAATGCAATTGAAATGGATGTTCTCCAATGGGCAGTTCTGCATCATGCGTACTTCCAGAGATTGGACGATTGATATTTGCAAACTTCCCGCCACTTGCTTTGTCCCACGACCATACTTTTGGTGGCGTATATGTTTTGTCTGTCATAATTTATTGTCTTTTTGTTATTTGATTACTATCTAGTATGCGACTAATTAAAAAAAATAAAAGGGGAGGCGGCTATATTTGTAAGAGTAGAAAATGATTAGATAGAGACAAAAGGCATGAAAGAAATCTATAAAACGGCAATCGAAATTTGGTGTGCCTGTAGCTGCTCCTTTAATGCTTCTATTTTACTTTGAGGTATTGTCGCTATCAAAGTTACGTGTTCCGTATAGTTAACATTGCTTACCTCAGCATTGGCCAATTGCAATAAATGCCGTGAGTACTGCTCTTGGTGATAGTCGCTCACAATTTTAATGCGGATAACAGGCTCGTAGGTATTTGTAGTGGCACTATCAAGCAGTTGTTGTGTGGCGGTAGAATAGGCCCTCACTAATCCTCCCGCCCCAAGTTTTATGCCGCCAAAATAACGTGAAACCACCACTATGAGGTTGCCAATATCTCCATGTTGCAACACATTTAATATGGGCTTTCCTGCGGTGCCACTTGGTTCTCCGTCATCACTCATAGCCATTGTGTTTGGCGATTGAGGTTGGCCAATTAAGTAAGCCCAACAATGATGCCTAGCATCTGGGTAACGCAGTTTTACATCAGCAAGGACCTTAAGTGCCTGTCCACGATTTGATGCATGTTGTGCATAAGCAATAAATTTACTTTTTTTTATTTCGTATGTACGTTCGCAGGAACACGATAAAATACTGTATTGCATAAATTTTATGGCAATAAAGTTGTTAGTTGATGAAGGCTGCTTAATTGAATCGTTGGTAACAATTCTGTCGCTTCTTGATTCAAGTTCATTTTGCGATTCACTGCAAACCAAGCGCTTTGGTAACCGGCTAAAATCGCACCTTTTACATCTTTCTCTAAGTCATCACCCACATGCAAGATATGCTTTGGTGGAATATTTAAAGCCTTACTAATATGCCTAAACATCGCCACATTCGGTTTCAAAGGGTATTTTGGACAGGCATGTATAATATGAGAAAAGTAGTCTGCTATACCGATTTGTTTGCAGTTAACATTACCGTTAGTGATCGCCGCAAGTGGTACTTTTTCTGATAACTCCTTCAGTACCGTAACTACCGCCGGACTGACAGAAAAGTCGCTTCTTTTATAGTAAAAATGCGAAAAGCAAGCATCTACAGCTTGAGCTAGATCAGGCACTTTCATGCCGGCTTGCGTAAACCCTTGATGAAGTACCTTTTTGCGTAAAGTACCAATGTCATTGACTAATTCAGGTTGTAAACGAAGCACGTGTTGGCGACAAATTTTCCACTGTTCAGGCGAAATGCTTGCGGCAATGGGGAAGTGAGTTTTGACATAATGCCTTAATGATGCCTCCGCAGCATAAATATACGGCATGTTGTCGTATAGAGTGTCGTCTAGATCAAAGGTAAGTGCACGTATTTCATGTAATGGTCGGTAAGTAATCACTTCCTTTTGGCCCTCGGGTGTGCGTTATCATATACTTGGCTAAGGTGGTCAAAGTTAAGATGCGTATACACTTGGGTTGTAGATAAATTTGCATGTCCAAGTAGCTCTTGAACGCCTCGTAAGTCATTGCTTGATTCCAGCACATGGGTAGCAAACGAATGACGCAGTGTGTGAGGACTAATTTTTTGATATAGGGTTTGCTGCTTGGCCCATTTTTCAAGTCTATTGGCTACTTGTCTGTTTGACAGGCGACGTTTACGAATGGATATAAATACGGCAGGTTGCTCTTCAAAAGGAATCATTTTTTCGCGCTCGGGCAAATAAGCTAACAAGGCGTTATGTGCTTGGTTACCTAAGGGCAGCAGGCGTTCTTTGCCGCCTTTACCCATAACTCTTACTTCATCTTCATCATTAATATGGCGGTAATCGAGTGCGGTAAGCTCTGATAAACGCATGCCACACCCATATAAAAATTCGAACATGCATTTATCACGCAATGATAGAAAGTCGTTTCCATTAAACGATAGTAAGTTGGTGACTTCATCTACGTTTAAATGCTTGGGTAGTGGTTTGTTTTGCTTTACTGAGTGTATCGTGTCAACGGGGTTGCTATTGAGTACTTCTTGTTTTACTAAATACCGGCAAAAATTTCTAAAAACAGTCAAGCGTAAATTAATTGAACGCGAAGAGAGACCTTGATTTTTAGCGTGATACAGCATCTCTTTGCATTTGGTCGAACTTAGGTTTTGCCAGCTAGTTAGCTGCAAATCGGTAACAATGCGTTGCAGTTGGCGACGATAGTTACTGACGGTATGTAACGACATTTGTCGTTCAACTTCACATACGCTCAGGTACTCGTCAATGAGTACCTGAGTAGATGCGGGTTGATTCATTTTCCGTGGATCCTAGGAATATGAGCATTAAGAGCAAGGCGTAAGAAGTCTAGCAAAGTGGTGTCCATATTTGGACTAAAATGCGTGGCGTCTTTACTGGCAATTGCCAATAAACCAATAGGCTGTTCCTCGCCAATTTGCACAATAGCAACTGAGTTAGCACTGGCCTTAGGAAACAGTGTTTCTTTTTCTAACTTCCCTAAACGCCCCAGATAAAAGCGACTTCGGGCCAGCTTTTTCTCGAACATAGCATGATGTTGAATCTCTGAAAAAAGTGGCTTGCTGTTGTCGTCAGTATTATTTGGTAACAGTACTAAACTAATGTCTTCTAAATCAAGTTGGTCAAGCAAATGTTCTTGTAATACGCTAACAAGTTTTTCACTACTATTGGCCTTGGAAATAGCGATATTGAGCAAGGCATATACTTTGTAAATATTTTCATTGATGCGTGCGTTATTCACTAGTTTTTCTAGCTGACTTTGCAATTGTTTAATTTTTTCTCGATATTGCTCAGTTTGAATTTGGGTAAGTGACACCACACCATTTTCTTGCAAGGCAACCTGAATATTAAGTAACACGTCGGTGTTTTCAATTAAAAAACTGGGGTGTTCAATAAGATATTGCGCTACCGCTTCGGGGCTTAATTCAATATTGCTATCGCCAGTATTTAATGACGATTGATCTACTACTGTAGTTTTACTCATAAATAAAATTGTCCGTCGTAAATATGTTCTGCAGGGCCGGTCATTTTCAACATGGCATCGTTTCCCTGCCACCTTACTTTTAAACTACCGCCTAGCAAGGTCACTTTTACATCGTGCCCTAATTTGCCTTGAATTTGCCCTACTGCTACCGCAGCACAAGCTCCGCTGCCGCAGGCTAATGTTTCACCTGAGCCACGTTCAAATACTCTTAGTTTGATTTCATTGGCATTCACAATTTGCATGAAACCAACATTAACCCCTTCTGGGAAGCGTTCATGGCTGCCAAGCAAGGGCCCGATTGTCTCTATGTCGATATCATCAACATTGTCTACTTGTGTCACACAATGAGGGTTTCCCATTGATACAGCACCGCAGAAAAAAGTGTGTTCGCCTGCCCTAATAATATAAGTGTTTTCTTGCTTATTCGCTTTAAAAGGTATCGTGTCGGGTTCGAAGATAGGTTTGCCCATATTCACCGTAACCATGTTATCTTTTTCAAGATACAACACCATTTTGCCTGATTTTGTGCTCACACTAATTTTATTGCGGTTGATTAAGCCTTTGCTTTTTACGAAACGCGCAAAGCATCGAGCGCCATTTCCACATTGAGATACTTCTGAGCCGTCAGCATTGAAAATTCGGTAGTGAAAGTCTTGCTCAGGATCGTAAGGTGGCTCAACAATGAGTAATTGATCAAAACCAATGCCAAAATTGCGATCGGAAAGCGCGACAATTTTTTCTTTTGAGAAGAAAACGTTTTGTGTCACATTGTCTATCATCACAAAGTCGTTACCTAAGCCATGCATCTTAGAAAAGTTAACTAAGCTGCGTTTCGGCTTATGTTGGTAGTGTTGATTATTTGGCATGATTAGTCAGCTACCCTATGCTCGCCTTTCCACAAGTCTGTAAGCGATTCACGCTCGCGCACTACCATATGCTTGCTGCCATCTACCATGATTTCGGCTGCTCGACATCTGCTGTTGTAGTTGCTAGACATAGTAAAGCCATATGCGCCTGCACTTTTTACTGCTAAATAATCATTAGGGACAATGTTCAATGCTCTGTCTTTTCCTAAAAAGTCGCCAGTTTCACATACTGGGCCAACCACGTCATATACCTGTGTGTCGCCGTCACGCATTTCTACTGGTTCAATCTTCTGCCATGCACTGTAAAGGGCAGGGCGCAACAAGTCGTTCATTGCTGCATCCACAATGGCAAAATTTTTCTCTTCGCCTTTTTTCAAAAACTCAACTTTTGTGACTAATATACCTGCGTTCGCTGCAATCGCCCTGCCAGGTTCTAGTATGAGTGTAAGGTTTTCACGTCCTTTCATTTTTTCTGCCATAGCCGCGGCATAATCGTCAGGATGCGGGGGAGCCTCATCGTTATAGGTTACGCCCAGACCGCCGCCTACATCTAAATGAGATATTACAATACCTTTTTCGGCAAGCTCGTCGATGAGTACTAATAAACGTTCAAGGGCGTCTACAAATGGCGATAGCTCGGTAAGTTGGGAGCCTATGTGGCAATCCATACCTTGGATATCTAAATGAGACAGTGTATTGGCATATTCGTAAGCGGCTTTCGCCTCGTCTTTGGCTATTCCAAATTTATTCGCTTTTAGCCCAGTTGAAATGTAAGGGTGCGTATTTGCATCTACATCGGGATTAATTCTCAACGAAATAGGGGCTTTTACATTTAAGCTGCTCGCTACGTGATTAATGCGGTCAAGCTCGGGTATTGATTCAACGTTGAAGCATTTGATGTTTTGCTTAAGTGCGTAGGCAATTTCTTGTTCTGTTTTAGCCACGCCCGAAAATACGACTTTTGTGGGATCGCCGCCGGCCTCGATGACTCGCGCGAGTTCGCCTGCCGACACAATGTCAAAACCTGATCCCAGTTTTGCTAGTACTGACAATACGCCTAGGTTACTGTTTGCTTTTACTGCATAACATACTAAATGTTTGTGAGCACTCACTGCATTGTTAAACGCATGCCAATGGCGCTCTATGGTAGCTCGCGAATAAACATATGTGGGGGTGCCATACTGTTGCGCAATGTCTGAAATAGCCACATCTTCCGCAAACAAGGCGTTATTTTTATATGAGAAAAAATCCATTATTTGCTCTCCGTTGAAGATTCAGGTTCGGTGGGAGGAGCAGTTTGATTTGATTCAGGCGTTGCTTCAGGTAAATAAAGTGGACCACGCTGTCCACAAGCAGACAAGACCAGCAACAAGGCAACGATTGCCGCTGATTTTTTTACATTTTGCATAATTAATTTCGGAAACTATTAAAATTGCCCTAACAGTGCACCGAGCCGTTAAAAAATGCAACCCTTTCGCTTAGATATTTGATTGTTGTAGTTTGTCTAACTTGTCTGACACATGAGCTGGAAATTTGACTTTTTGCCATAACGATTTACAAATTTGTTCTTGGTTTTTCCAGTTCCCATCTTTTATCCAATTAACGAGATCGTTGCAATCAGTCGGATACTGAACTGATACACCTGTTTTAACCTGCAGCCAATCGTCAATTTGCTCGGCGTTTATGGTGTTGATCACCTCACACAACCCTAATTTTTGTAGTGTATAAGCATTTGAGATCTGCTCATACTGCTTGTGTAGTGGCTTCACAAGTAACGGTTTTCCCAAACTTAAACATTCTGTAGATAGTTCGAAGCCACAGTTGCTTATCACACCTCCACAAGCAAACAGGTCTTGCTTAAACGTGGTTGTTGAGAGCGGTTTCCACATAATATTCTTTTCTTTATTGGGCTGAGTAATTGCTGGGTGATAACAAACAAACTCCCACTCACTCACAACATTCAAGTGTTCTTTTATAAGGGTTATAGACTCGAAAGGTAAGTAAACCAATATTTTATTACCAGTATGCTGTGGCTTCACTTGTTGTTGTTCGAGCAACTCTCGAGCCACAAACGGCGGAATGATATTGTGACCAAAATGATACCAATGCGTCCCCAAGTTGAATTCAGTTGGCGCAAAATATTGGGTCACTAATTTATCCAGCAGTGTTTGGTTCTGGACAGGCACGTGATTTAAAAACGCAGCCTGGTGTGAAACTGATAATGAAGGTATGTTTTGTTTTTTTGCGGCCCATGCGGTAATGGGTTCAAAGTCATTCAATACCAAGTCATAGCTTTTTATTGAGGTCTGCCTGATATCTTTTATAACGGTAAATAGGTTGTTCTGAGCAATAGTCTGGGCGTGATTGATTTTCCCATTTTCGGTAACAAACGTGAGACCTCGTTTAGTCTGGTATGCATTAAATACGTCCATATCAAAATATTTATCTGCTTTCCGGCCGCTAAAAAAGTAGTCAACGTGCACATCTTTATGATTTGCAAACGCTTGTGCCATATGTCGAGCACGTGTGATGTGCCCGTTTCCGGTACCTTGTATCCCGTACAAAATTTTCATAGCGGTTAACCCAAAATAAGAATGCTGACACTCGCAACGCTAATACCCAAGCTTGCGCCAATGATAACATCGAGTGGAAAATGAACGCGTAGCACGACTCTTGAAACGCCGACTAAGCATGCCCACAGCATAATAAAAGCAAAGCTGCTGGGGTAAAAGTGACTCACTATTGTCGCCATTAAGAAAGCCGCTGCTGTATGTCCTGAGGGCAAGCTAAACTTATCTGCAGGTTTAACTAAAGCGTGCAAATCACACAGGTAGTCGCAAGGTCTAGGTCTTTTAAATACTTGCTTCATTGCGAGATACAAAGGTATTTCAAACATATAAGCCATTACCGCGGTATACACAAATAGAGCACCATGCTCGTTGTCAAAATAAAATAGCATCGCAGCTAATGGCGCGTATAAATAACCATCAGCCGACCTCGAGACAACTCTAAGTGTTTTTGGTATCCATTTCTCTGGTTGATTGCTTTTATGTGCAGCTATCCATTGAAAAACACGTTCGTCCATTAATGCTAAACGTTTCATAAGGCCACCTTTTAGTTAATTGGTGAACAATGAATAATATGATTGAAGCATATTTGTTACTTATGACTGTGGTGTGACGATCGCGCTACATTAATGTGACAGTTTGTTTTTGGATATGATTCTTGGACAGGCACCTTAAATTACAACTTACATGTGTATGAATCTCACCGCGCCTGTCCAGTGAATAGTCTTGTGTCGCGTGTTCACGGTAGTGATGAACTATCATTCCAACATGCCTGTCCAACTAACAGTCCTAAATAACAAGGGCATAATCCGTTATTTGTGCTACGGTATGTTTAGTATTGTTTTATTTAGGAACCATTATGGAATGCAACACCTCAGAACTATGTGACATGTATGCGGAAAGCGTTGATGTGCTTGAGGCCATTTTTACCAATTACGGGGCGCGATTTTCATATTGTGGTGAAGTAACTACCATAAAATGCTTTGAAGATCGCGGATTACTTGACAAGGTTCTTGCAACAGATGGTCGTGGTAAAGTGTTGGTCGTAGATGGCGGTGCTTCATTAAGACGCGGGCTGTTAGACGCCGAAAATGTGCAGTTGGCCCTCGATAACGATTGGGAAGGCATTATTTGTTACGGTGCTATAAGAGACGTAGACCTTATTGAAGAAATGGATATAGGGGTTCATGCTTTGGGTTGTATACCGGTGAGCGCTGAGTCAAGAGAGGTAGGTGATTTAGATTTAGCAGTAAACTTTGCTGGCGTAACTTTTTTACCCGAAGACCATGTCTACGCTGACAACACTGGAGTTATATTGTCAGCTGAACCGCTCGACCTTCCATAGTTCATAAGCCGAGTGGGTGGCCACTACCACCACGCCACTCGCTAATGTTTTTATGCGTCATAAAGTTTGTTGAAGTAACTAGCAATACGTACCCCAGCCTGCTGCAGCCTGACTTTCATAATTGGCGTATGGTCATACAAATACTGCCACGAAAGCTCATCGTTATCGGGATAAATTTTATCACGTATAATGGTACTTTCATGAATATAGACTAGTGGATCGGTTGTTTGCCATTCGACAAGTTGTTCATCACTTATCTTTGGAGCTAAAAATTTCGTCCACTCGGTAAACGAAAGTTGCTTGCGGTCAATTAACCCCGAATCCCAGACTCTATGTAAGTTTGAAGCTTCCCAAAAAAACGTAAGTTTTACATCATTACCGCCGCGATCGGTTCCATTGCCAGCATGCAGTGGCTGGTGAAGATCACCTATGATATGTACGATCATTTTAATCGCTAATTGTTTGTTTTGACGGGTAGAGTCGGGATTTTTTAATACTTCGGTGTACATCTTGAGGGCGGTTACAGAGTCACCTTTTTCAGGTGCGCCAACGTCTTTATACCGTTTTCCTGCTGGCACAGTGACATAATGAAATGGTCCCGCCACTTTTTGCCAAAACTGGCTTGGATTCGAACGCATCTCGTCTGCATAGGTACTGACTTCGGCAAGAGATTCGTTGTTCAGAATATTTCGTATTGCAGTTTTAGCATTGTCGCTTAGATGCAGTTCTGCAATTTCTCCAGTTACTCTATGACCAGTCTGCCCCCAAGCAACTGCATGTTGATATGCAGACGTAGCGAGCAAAGCGGCGGCTATGCAAACGTTAATAAATAATTTCACTATTTTCTCCGAGTTATATATTGTAAATTTTGAGAGTGTAAATTTGGACAGTCATGCAAATTTGAATGTACACGCATTTACAGGTAATCAAAAAGGCGCAGGTAAGGATACAAAATTTTACTAATCGGGCTGCTTATATCCCCAAGGCTCCATCAACGTTTGTTCAATGCCTAAATGGCTTAAAATTCTAGCGACAACAAAATCAACTAAATCTTCAATGGTTGTTGGGTTATGGTAAAAGCCAGGTGCAGCAGGCATTATCGTGACGCCAATATTCGAAAGTTTAAGCATGTTTTCTAAGTGAATACTTGAAAAAGGCATTTCTCTAGGCAACAGAATTAGCTGGCCCTTCTCTTTTATTACTACGTCGGCTGCACGTTCAATGAGATTGTCTGACGCACCGCAGGCTATTGCCGATAAAGTGCCGGTAGAGCATGGACAAACCACCATTTGCTTTGGTGAGGATGAACCCGATGCCACGGCTGAAAACCACTCTTCTTTACCATAAACGCGAATTTGATTGGGCTGCGCGTTCATTAAATCGACTAAGAAATCAGACGCTAAGTCGGGCTTACTAGGTACTTTTAAATTTTGCTCAGTAGCAAACACAACACGTGCTGCAGATGACATTAACACGTGTACAAAATAGTGAGCGGCTACTAACTGTTTCAACAAAGCAAGTGTATATGGTGCGCCAGATGCACCCGTAACAGCTAGAGTGATTGATTTCTGCGGGTTTGAATTCATTATTTTCCTAGACTGTCCAGCAAACGTTGATGAATACCATCAAAGCCGCCGTTACTCATTATTAATATATGATCGCCAGAACGTGCCTGTCCAGAAACCGAGCGCAATATGTCATCCACACTTTGGTGTACGTCAACATCAATGTTACTGTTGTCTATAACATCTGCTAACGACCATTCCAATTGTGCAGGTTGCAATATATGCACGTGGTTTGCTTGTTCCCAAGCCTGCGATAATTGACTCTTGTGTACACCCATACGCATAGTATTTGATCGAGGTTCAATTATTGCAATGATCTTTTGGTTGCCTACTTTATTGCGTAGCCCATTTATAGTGGCTGAGATGGCTGTAGGATGATGGGCAAAGTCGTCATAAACGGTAATGCCACCGACAACGCCTTTTACCTCCATACGCCGTTTCACGTTTTCGAACCTTGCTAATGCACTTATTGCATCAGGTAGCTTTACCCCTGCATGATGAGCCGCTGCTATTGCCATTAGTGCATTGTTCATATTGTGCTCACCAATTAATGGCCATTTAACGGTGCCAATTACTTCATGGTTATGGATGAGATTAAACTCGCTACAGTCTGATTTTATCTTTTGAGCATGCCACGCGGCTTTTTGTGCCTGTCCAATAAACTGTTGCTCGCTCCAGCACCCCATTTCTAATACTGCATCCATATTGGCTTCGGCAGCAAGTGACAATATTAGGCCATTAGCGGGAACGGTTCTTACCAAATGATGAAACTGTTTTTTTATTGCGTCTAAATCTTCAAAAATGTCAGCGTGGTCAAATTCTAAGTTATTCAAAATGAGGGTGCGAGGGCGGTAATGAACGAATTTTGAGCGCTTATCAAAAAACGCGCTGTCGTACTCGTCGGCTTCAATAACAAAAAAAGGAGAGTCACTTACTCTGGCAGAAATACCAAAGTTTTCGGGTACCCCCCCAATTAAAAAATCGGGAGATAAGCCTGCATCCTCCATTATCCAAGTAAGCATACTGCTGGTTGAGGTTTTGCCATGAGTACCAGCAACGGCTAATACCCATTTATCCTTGAGTAAATTCTCAAGTAACCATTGTGGACCACTGGTATAAGGAAGATTTCTATTTAATACATATTCTACTGCAGGATTGCCACGCGCCATTGCGTTGCCAATAATCACAATATCGGGAATGGGATCAAATTGACTTACGTCGTAACCCTCGGAAAGCTCAATGCCTAAATTTTCGAGTTGTGTACTCATTGGAGGATACACATTGCGGTCAGAACCCGTCACTTGGTGACCTAATGATTTAGCTATTGCGGCAATACCGCCCATAAATGTGCCGCAAATTCCTAATATGTGTACATGCATGATAATTATTTATTAATAAGTTTTTTACTCAGTGTAGCAGATGAGTACTTCAAGCAGAAAACTGTTTTTAATCATGGCCTAACCCAGTTACAATATAAGAGCCTGTAGACTAAAGGTGGATTACACTTTTTGCGCAAACAAGGTACTTTATATTCGCTAAGTTCAAACAAGGAATGCATGTTAAATGAAACGACTCAATTCTCAATTGCAACAAGATGGTGCGCCACTCGAATTAATCCTTTTAATTAGAACTTTGCTCGCCGCCTGTAAAGAAATTTCTTTCCGTGTAAGCCAAGGCGCGTTAGCCGGGGTGTTAGGCTCAACACTAAGTGAAAACGTTCAAGGTGAAACCCAGAAGAAACTTGACGTGATATCAAACCAAATCTTAAAAGATACATTACGTGAATCTGGTTATGTAAAAGCTATCAGTAGTGAAGAAGAAGAAGACGTAGTTCCTTGTTCTAAAGACGGCAATTATTTAGTTAGCTTTGACCCGTTAGATGGCTCATCGAATACAGAAATAAACAGTTTAATTGGTACCATTTTCTCAATTTCACATGCTCCTCAGTGGATGGAACCCGATGACCCATCAGCGTTTTTACAGCCAGGTACTCAAAGTGTAGCGGCCGGTTATGTGTTGTATGGTCCATCAACCATGTTGGCTATGACCACGGGTCGAGGTACACATTTGTATACGCTTGATAAAACTCATGGTGGATTTTTGGTAACAAAAGCGAATATACAACTTCCTACTGCTACATCAGAATTTGCCATTAATGCATCAAATCAAAGACATTGGGAAGAGCCTATTCAAGCATATGTAAGTGACTTAATTGCTGGTACTGAAGGGCCGCGTGAAAAAGACTACAACATGAGATGGGTGGCAGCCATGGTAGGCGATATTCACCGTGTATTATGCCGAGGCGGTATATTCATGTATCCGTTTGACAAGCGTAATCCCGAAAAGCCAGGCAAGTTAAGACTGCTTTATGAAGCAAATCCAATGGCATTTTTAATTGAACAAGCCGGTGGTCTGGCTGACACAGGTAAGGGTCGTATTATGGAAGTAATGCCAACTGAAATCCATCAACGCGTGCCTGTTCTCATCGGTTCAAAAGACGAAGTTGAGACGTGTTTAAGCTACTACGATAAATAGTCTCCGTGCTCTAAATTTGGCGCGCAGTATTAGATACTGCGCGTATTAATATTATTAACTTAAGACATTTGAGGAAAGAAAATGAGTTTAAACAATGTACCGGCTGGCGATAAGCTACCTGATGAAGTCTATGTAATTATAGAGATTCCAGCATACTCAGCGCCAGTTAAATATGAAGTAGATAAAGATACCGGTGCGCTATTCGTAGACCGTTTTATGGGTACTTGTATGCAATATCCATTAAACTATGGCTATGTTAATAATACGCTTTCGGATGACGGCGATGCAGTAGACGTGCTAGTTATGACTCCTCATCCTTTGGTTGCGGGATCAGTAATCAAAGTTCGTCCAGTTGGCGTATTAAACATGACTGACGAGTCGGGACAAGATGCTAAAGTTATCGCAGTTCCAGTAGATAAGCTTTCGCCAATTTACTCTGACGTACAAGATATTGAAGATGTACCTGCACTAACAAAGAACCAAGTTGAACATTTCTTTAGTCATTATAAAGATTTAGAGAAAGGTAAGTGGGTTAAAATTGATGGTTGGGCTGACAAAGAAGCGGCAAAAGAAGAGATTGTCAGTAGCGCCAAAAGATACGAAAGTAGTGCTAAATAAGCAATGAGCGTGTAACATCGTAATATAGTGTAAAAAGCTCTTTTATAGAGCTTTTTTTGTATCTATCGTTTAATCGTAAATAATATAACGGTTAAATAATTTTCAAGGTGTTCTAATGTTCAAACGTATTATTTTTGTATTGATCTGCGGGTTTTGTAGCGTTTTTCACAGCGTGGCAAATGAGCCTAAAGAAGTTTATTGGGAAGATCTTATTCCGAAAGACTTCACTATGCCTCCCGTATCGATGGAGCATACAGGAAGTATGGCCCAAGTTGCACCCGATGCGCCGCTGGTAGAATCATTCAATAATCAAACCGTTAAAATCCCCGGTTTTGTTGTCCCTCTAGAGGGAGATGCAGATGAAATTACAGAGTTTTTATTAGTGCCATACTTCGGGGCTTGCGTGCATGTTCCGCCACCACCCTCTAATCAAATTGTTTATGTAAGATTTTCTGAAGGCGTGCCGATAAACAACCTATACGATGCAGTATGGGTAACCGGAGTGCTAACCACAGAGCGCTGGGAAGGAGATATTGCATCGGTTGGTTATAGTCTACAAGGCCTAAAAATTAGCGCTTTTGACGACTAATTGTTTATTTAACGCTAATAATGTTGGCGAAATTGTAGGTGAATTATGAATTTCTTAGCTAGGCTATCCATAGCGCAAAAGCTATTTTTGATACCAATCATTGGTATTGCAAATTTTATTATTTACGTTGGTATAACCGCTAATACGGCGAACAATAACGTAGAGCTATTGGAGAATGCCAGAAAGATACAATTTCCTGCTTTGCTAGCATCTAAAAATGCACTCGTTGCAATGGAAAATGTGCGCTCTAGTTTAAGCGCTGCCGTTACTACGGGAGATGAAGATGCCCTTGATAAAGCCAAGTCGCAAACAAAAACCGCAATTGATAATTTAGATTCTATTGCCAAATTGGACCGTCGATTGGTGCAAGAAATTTCTCCTATTAAGACTGCATTTCAAGACTACTTTGACGTTGCGTACGAGGTGAGTGAGTCGATGGTGAACAACACAGCTGACTTTTCGAAGTTAGCGGAAGCGACGCAAAAGATGAATACTTCGTTTGATACCTCTACCAAAGAACTCACTGCGTTCAACGACATGCAGCTTGAGTTGTTTGAAAGCGCGATAGAACGGGCTAACGACGCAGCCAACAACCTGAGTTGGCTGGGTATGGTGATGGGCGTCATTACAACAGTGTTATTGTTGGCTGCAGCGGTTCCAATTGTGAATAATTTGCGTAACTCTATCGTTGATGTGGTTAATTCTCTTAGAGATATCGCACAAGAAGACGGTGATTTAACCAAACGTATAGAAACGGCAAATAAAGATGAAATTGGAGACCTTGTTTATTGGTTTAATCAGTTTGTTGAAAAACTGCAAACAGTTGTGCGAGACATAGGTAATTCGAGTAAACCTCTTGCTGCGCTTGCTGACAATTTGAATCAAGTTTCTAGTAATGCCAGAGAAACGATTACTGCACAGCAACTTTCAGCATCTGATGCTAAATCAGCTGTTGATAACATGACAAGCAGCGTTAACGCCGTGGCACAGAGTGCTTCAGAGGCGGCAGAGGCGGCTACTGAAGCCTCTAGTGCAGCTGATGACGGCCAAACAGTAGTGAATCAAACAGTTAGTAGCATTCAAAGCTTAGCGTCGCGTGTTGATGAGACTGCGGTTGTGATTAAAAAGCTAGAAGAGGACTCTAATCAGGTGGGAGTTGTACTGGATGTTATTAAGGGCATAGCTGAACAAACTAACTTGTTGGCACTAAATGCTGCAATTGAAGCCGCCAGAGCCGGTGAACAAGGCCGAGGGTTTGCAGTTGTTGCTGACGAGGTGAGAACCCTAGCTTCTAGAACGCAGCAGTCAACAGAAGAGATTCAAGCCACTATAGAACAATTACAAAACGCCGCTCGTTCTGCCGTAACGGTAATGGCAAAAGGTACCGAGCAAGCTTCACTAAGTGTAGATGAAGCCAATAAAGCGGGTAGTAGCTTAGGTGCAATTACCGAAACTATTAGCCGTATTACTGCAATGAATGACCAAATTGCACGTTCAACAGGCGATCAACAATCGGTAGCCTTGTCTATCAGCAGCAACGTAGACGATATCAACGAGCGCACTGAAGACACAGCATCAAGCTCAGAGAAACTATCGCTGGTAAGTCGTGAGTTAGAGCAATTATCAGAAGATTTTAATAGGATTATGCAGCAATTTAAATACTAGTTTGTATGTTGGTTAAATAGCCTGCTTGTGCGGGCTTTTTTGTTTGCTGGACAGGCATTTTAAAAGTATTTGCTGGACAGACACTTTAAAGTATTTGCTGGACAGACACTTTAATGGATATATGAATAGACAGGCATTCTAAGTAACAATCCTGTTGGTTCTAAACTAGCTCTGTTTACGAGTGACTAATATTCTTACTATTACCTCCTCAAAACCTTTTATGTAAATACTGCGGTTAAAACTGTACCAGAGAGCAGTAAACAAATTATGATTTTTAAGTAAACTACGAAGTTATACAAAAAGGAACTTTTATGACTTACCCTAGATACCAGCAAATTCAAGTGGAACAGACGCCCTATTATCACCTTGTTTCCCGTTGTGTTAGACGTAGTTTTCTATGTGGATTTGATAAAGTTACGGGGCAAAGCTATGAGCATAGAAAAGATTGGGTTGAGAAGCGTCTAATTTATCTCACAAAGGTGTTCTCAATTGGTGTAATGGCCTATGCGGTAATGAGTAATCATACCCATTTGGTTGTGTATATTGATAAACAAAAATGTGATGAGCTTACCGATATTGATGTCATACAGAAATGGCATATGGTCTCTAAAGGAAATGAACAATCACGAGAGTTCGCTCGCACTGGTTTGTATCCAAAAGATGAATCCGAACGAATCCATTTAAACGACTATATCTATATCATAAAAGATAGATTGAGCGATGTTAGTTGGTTTATGAAACTTTTGAATGAATACATTGCAAGGCGGGCAAATAAGGAAGATGAATGCACAGGCCATTTTTGGGAGGGGCGTTTTAAGTCGCAGCCTCTGCTTGATAGTGCAGCGGTGCTGTCATGCATGGCATATGTTGACTTAAATCCATTGCGGGCAGGCATAACGACGGAGCCTTTCGTTGCTCCTTTTACAAGCCTAAATCGAAGACTGTTGGCTGAACAAAATAATATGCAGCCCAGGTTTCTTATACCGTTCGCGCACCGCACAACAAAAGATACAGGTATACACCTTAAACTTTCATTCACAGATTATACAAAACTCATAAATGACACCGCAAACAGAGATCTGAAAAAAGTACCTAGAGACTTAGATAAAGTTTCTAGCCAAGTTATTTCTGATGTTGGACTTCACGAAGATGGCTGGTTTAAACTAACTACCAGTTTTGAAAGCTTATTTCCTACCGCGGTAGGGAAGGCCGAAAAACTGAAACAGTATATGAAGGCGACTGAGCGGGACAGAGTACGGGGCGAAAGTCATTCCTATTCGGTATATCAACAAAGCGATTTCAAGCCTCATTAGGTTATTTGACTGCGCCAAAAATCAACTCCGATGGATTAAATAGTACCCACGAAGTCAAAATGTACTTGTCATTGGAAAGAGGTACGTTACCTCTATGAGTATGTGTAAAACCGGCTGGAGCAATTACCATTCGACCTGCTTTGGGTTTAATTTTTTTGTCTTGGTAGTAAAACTCAGTTTCTCCCCCTTCATCAACGTCGTTAAGATAGAACATAAAAAGTAAATTCCGATGCAACGCTTCAGTCCCTTGCTGCTGTGGATATATCTCTGAATGCCAGTACGGGTAACCCCCCTGATTTTTAACATACTTCTGTGCGTTTATCTCACCAAGTCTAAATAAGTAATTAACTAATTCTGGTATTTTGTGAACACCTATTTCATTAAAGTTGTCGTTAGTTAGGGCCACTGGTTTACCCGTATCAGGGTGTTTTAACGTCAACGCGATTGGGCCTATTAAAGCAAAATAATAGTCAGCAAAATATTGCACTAAATGCTCAGACGTAGCTGTCATTACACTTTTTAATATGGGTGAAAACTCAGGGTGGCGCTGGATTGAAACATCGAGGCTGTTTTTTTTTGTCAAATCAATGCCACCGCCGGTTTGGCCTCGTGAAATATGCTGACTAGAATTAAAAATCTTTACTATTTTCTCGCATAACTCAGCAGACAATGCGTTATCGATTATGCGAATGAAGTCACTTTCGTGTTTGGTCATGGTATCCCTTTCTAATTTTATATGTGGACAGGCACAAAAAGACCATTGTGAACTTAATTTATTAAGCTAAGTGTATCAACGGTGATTAGATATGGTCCTTAAACTTTAATTAAATAACGTGTTGCGCGCCTGTCCAGAATCAAATTTGTCCAGAAAAAAACATGTACACCTGTCCAAGAGCAACGTCTTTAATTTAAACTTGTTCAAGTAAATGTCTTTCCATCTCTACCCTAATATCATTAGGAATTGTGACTGCCGCTTTACTTCTATAATCAAAATGCACTAGGGTAGTGGTACCTTTACTCTTTAACTCATTATTTTGCCAACACTCTTGGTAAACTTTAAACGAACTATTCCCTATCTTACTTATCCATGTTTTGATTTGAACTGGATGTTGTAAAAAAATTTGCGCGACAAAATCAACATTGTAGTTGGCTAGTATAAGGGGCCAGTTCTCTAAGGTTAATTCAGGTGTAAAAAGTTTAAATATTGGCAATCTGGCTGCTTCAAACCACCCAACCAAAACCGTATTGCTAACATGTTGTAAGGCATCAGTTTCATAAAATCTTACAATAAACTCTTCATTGTACATCAGCTTCTCTCAACATTTAGCATAGGCGCAAGAAAGTGACCTGTGTGCGAAGACTTGTTCTTACAAACCTCTTCGGGTAAGCCCTGGGCGATTATTTGTCCACCACCAGAGCCGCCTTCAGGGCCTAAGTCAACGATCCAATCAGCAGTTTTTACCACATCTAAGTTATGTTCTATTACCACAACCGTATTGCCATGGTCACGCAGCCTATGCAATACATGCATAAGCTGTTTTATATCGTGAAAATGCAAACCAGTAGTTGGTTCGTCTAATATATAAAGTGTCTGTCCAGTATCGCGTTTTGACAACTCTTTGGCTAGTTTTACGCGTTGTGCTTCTCCGCCTGATAGTGTGGTAGCTGACTGTCCAAGGCGAATGTAAGAAAGACCCACGTCCATTAAGGTTTGTAGCTTGCGAGCAATTGCTGGAATGGCGTCGAAAAATTCCCGGGCATCTTCAACTGTCATGTCTAGCACTTCGTTTATATTTTTATTTTTGAAGCGTATTTCGAGGGTTTCGCGATTGTACCGTTTGCCGTGGCAAACGTCGCATGGCACGTATACATCGGGTAAAAAGTGCATTTCTACTTTGATAACACCATCACCTTGACAAGCTTCACAACGTCCACCTTTTACATTAAAGCTAAATCTCCCTGGTTTGTACCCTCGAGACCTTGCTTCTTGTGTACCAGAGAATATTTCTCGGATGGGCGTAAATATCCCTGCATAGGTAGCTGGATTAGAACGGGGAGTTCTGCCTATTGGGCTTTGGTCAATATCTACCACTTTATCAAGGTGCTCTAAACCTTTCATTTCTTTGTATGGTGCAGGTTCGCCAACCGTAGCACGGTTTAACTCGCGCTGCGCTATTTTATAAAAGGTATCGTTTATAAGTGTAGATTTGCCCGATCCAGATACGCCAGTAATACAGGTCATTAAACCGGTCGGAATTCGTAAGGTGACATCTTTTAGGTTGTTGCCAGTGGCACCAATTAACTCTAACCAATGCCTGTCCAAAGTAGGAGTGCGCTGTTCAGGTATTTCTATTCTTTCTTCGCCCGATAGATATTTGCCAGTGAGTGACTTAGGTGCAGTCATGATATCTTGTAGTGAACCTTGCGCAATGATTTCACCACCGTGTACGCCGGCACCTGGGCCGATATCGACTATGTAGTCTGCTTCTCTTATAGCGTCTTCGTCGTGCTCCACGACAATCACGGTATTACCTAAATCGCGTAAGTGTCTGAGTGTGTTTAGTAAGCGCTCGTTGTCACGTTGGTGAAGGCCTATAGAAGGTTCATCTAATACATACATTACGCCAACAAGTCCTGCACCTATCTGACTAGCTAGACGAATGCGCTGAGCCTCTCCACCAGACAAGGTGTCGGCACTTCGTTCTAATGACAAATAGTTTAAGCCAACGTTGACCAAAAATTGAAGCCTGTCCAGAATCTCCTTAAGAATCTTATCGGCGATGGCGGCCTTTTGTCCTGACAAGTCTAATTGGTTAAAAAACTCATATGCTTCAGCGATAGACATATTGGCAATACGCGGCAAGTTAGTATTCGCAATAAAGACGTTTCGAGCTTCTAGTCTCAATCTTGAGCCAGAGCATGAAGAACAGTGCTGGTGACTCATATACTTGCCAAGTTCTTCGCGTACGGTATTTGACTCTGTTTCTTTATAGCGGCGCTCCATATTGGGAATAATCCCCTCAAATGGATGGTTTCTCTCCATTATGTCGCCGCGTTCATTAATATATTTAAATTTTATCGATTCGCCTTTAGAGCCATGCAGCACAATTTGCTGCGCCTTTTCATCAAGCTCCTGAAAGGGTTTGGTTAAATCAAAATCGTAATGTTCAGCGACCGACATTAACATTTGAAAATAATAGTAACTGCGTTTGTCCCAGCCGCGTATCGCTCCGCCTGACAAACTTAATTCGTCATTACCAATTACTCTATGTGGATCGAAAAATTGCCGTGTGCCTAAGCCATCGCAAGTTTGGCATGCGCCAGCGGGGTTATTAAATGAAAATATGCGTGGTTCTAATTCCGTAATACTGTATCCGCAATGTGGACAGGCAAAGTTGGCGGAAAACACTATTTCGTCTTTATCTTCATCCATGTAGGCAATTTTTGCTGTACCAGATGACAACGTTAACGCGGTCTCGAAAGATTCTGCCAAGCGCAGTTGTAAGTCGTCACGTACTTTAAATCGGTCTACAACTACTTCAATAGTGTGTTTTTTGCGAAGGTCCAACTCTGGGGGATCTGATAAATCACATACCTCCCCGTCTATACGAGCGCGAATAAACCCTTGTGCCGACAGGCTCTCCAGCGTTTTAATGTGTTCACCTTTACGCTCTTGTACTACGGGAGCCAAAAGCATTAATTTGGTGCCCTCACTGAGTTCAAGGACTTTATCAACCATTTGACTAACCGTTTGCGCATCAAGAGGTACTTTGTGATCTGGACAAATAGGCGTGCCCACGCGAGCGAACAACAGGCGTAAATAGTCATAAATTTCGGTGATGGTGCCGACCGTAGAACGCGGGTTATGCGATGTAGACTTTTGTTCTATGGATATTGCAGGTGACAAGCCCTCAATATGATCAACGTCTGGCTTCTCCATCATGGATAAAAACTGTCTAGCGTATGCCGACAAACTCTCTACATAGCGACGTTGACCCTCGGCATAGAGAGTATCGAATGCTAAGGACGATTTGCCAGAGCCCGACAAACCGGTAATTACCACCAGTTTATCGCGAGGAAGCGTTATGTCGATATTTTTTAAATTGTGCGTGCGCGCACCACGAACTTCTATTTTATCCATATTTGCTAATAACACGCCTTATTGAAGTAATCCATTAGTATGCCACAACTGGGCAAAAAAACATGGGTTAGTTACGCGTGTAAACTACGTGAGATCATCTCATTGTATTCAAAGCGAGTATAGATTGTGTCGGTCACTATCAAATTATGAGGGAACAGTTTAAAATGCGCGCTGCGTAATTTTTTTGCAGTAACTACGGTCCAATATTTTGTTGAAAAAAGCTACTTCACTCAGTAAATTAGAATGGCAAGCTGGCATTAGCCTAGCAGCAGTTTATGTGCTGCGAATGTTAGGTTTGTTCATGGTTATTCCGGTCATAGCTATAGCTGCGCTTGAATATCCTGATTATTCGCCTTTTTTAGTCGGGCTGGCCATTGGTGGTTATGGTCTGACGCAAGCGATATTGCAAATTCCTATGGGGTTAATGTCTGATCGTTGGGGACGTAAACCAGTCATTTATTTGGGCTTATGCCTGTTTGCTTTGGGCTCTTTAATTGCTGGATTAGCTGATAGTATGTGGTTACTGACTATTGGTAGAATTTTACAAGGCGCAGGTGCTATTGCGGGTGCGGTTATGGCACTTGCCACAGACGTTACACGAGAATCACAACGAACAAAAGTAATGGCCTTAATTGGTGTTTCCATTGGCATGTCATTTTATATAGCGCTGCTACTTGGCCCCTTTATCGCAAGCAATTTGGGCATGCAGGGTATTTTTCTTATTACAGCAGTGTTGGCGCTAATATGTGTACCTGTGGTGATGTTTGGTGTGCCGAGTGCGAACGTCATGCAAGCTTCAGGCGACTCGTTGCCAAAAGTTAGCCAACTAGGTGATATGCTGCGTCATTCATACTTGTGGCGGCTTAATGTGTCGGTTTTAGTCGTTCACATGTTAATTACTTGTTTTTTTATCCAAGTGCCTGTCCAGCTAGTCGAAATTGGTATTGATTTGGGTGATCATTGGCGCTTGTATTCCATCGTACTACTCGCTTCTGTAGTGTGTTTGTTTATTATGATTAAAGCGCTTGATAAACAAGCTGTGGTAATCAGTTTTAGAGTGTCATTGTTGTTGATGATGGCAGCGTTTGTATTGTTACTCACTGCTCCGCCTTCTTGGACAGGCACGTTAATTGCTGGCATTTTGTTCTTCACCGGTTTCAATTTTCTAGAAGCAAAAATGCCATCTATGGTGTCGGCGATCGCGCCAGCTGGACGAAAAGGCAGTGCTATGGGGATATATGCCAGTCATCAATTTTTCGGAGCGTTTTTAGGCGGTATTCTAGCTGGTCTACTGAACAGCTATTTATCTGCCGAATATACATTTATGATGTGTCTAGCGGTAATCGTGATATTGAACTTTATCGCAAAAGGTTTGACTAGCACCGAGCGGATAAAACGCGTTACACTATCCATTCGCGAGCAAGTTGATAATCAATACGATTTAAACAACGAGCATATAAGTGCTTTGCGCAATAAGTTATCTCAATTAAATGGCGTAAAAGAAGCAATTGTTGATCTACAAGATGCTGCCGTTTACTTAAAAGTGGATGCGAAACAGTTTGAACAAGACCTAGCTGAACAAATCATAAGCTTACAAGCTACATAAAATATTAGAAAAGATATAAAGGAATTGAAATGGCCTCAAGAGGTATTAACAAAGTCATCGTTGTTGGCAACTTAGGTAACGACCCCGAGATTAGATATATGCCAAATGGTAACGCTGTTGCCAACTTAAGCATTGCAACCAGTGAAAGTTGGAAAGATCAACAGGGTCAACAACAAGAGCGTACAGAGTGGCATAGAGTAACAATGTACCGCCGCTTAGCCGAAGTTGCTGGTGAATATTTGAAAAAAGGTTCACAGGTATTTGTAGAAGGAAAACTACAAACGCGCAAATGGCAGGACCAACAAGGTAACGACCGCTACACAACTGAAATTATAGCGGACAACATGCAAATGCTTGGGGGTCGTAACGAAGGCGGCCAGCAAGGCAGTGGACAACAGCAAGGTGGCTACAATCAGCAGCGCCAGGGTGGTCAACAAGGGCAGGGCGGACAACAAAACCAGTACCAACAACCACCGCAGCAACAGCAAAATCAAGGAGGCTATCAGCAGCCACCTAACCAGCCTACTCAGCAACCGCCAAAAATGTCAGAGCCAGATATTGATTTTGATGATGATATACCATTTTAGATCCGGTAAAAATTACAAGTTGAAAAACAATTAAAAAAAGCCGCTATTAAGCGGCTTTTTTGTAACTAAGAGCACCTATCTACTGTCCAACTAAATGATTCAATGAATATAAATCGCGGGTTTGGTTTGATTGCTTGCGCACTTCTTCAAGCGCTTGTGCTTCACTCATAGCAAATAATGAATTGATTAAACGGTTGAAGTGAGAATGCATGGCTGCTCTAGCGGTTTGGGTATCGCGAGCCTTGAGTGCCAAATAAATTGTTCTATGCTCTTCAAGGCGGTCTCTGTCGCTTTGACTACACACGTTAGCATATGCGTGCTTTATGTTGGGTTGGCTGTCACGCAAACTCCAAAACTGCTCCACGGCTAACAATATGGCATTGTTTTTTGTTGCACGCGATATTATCAAATGAAATTCACGGTCTGCCTTTTCAGGCTCTATACCCGCTTCCATTGCATTGAGCGTAGCTTCCAAACGCTCTAGTTCTTCTTCTGTAATAGATAGCGCAGCCAAAGCAGCCGCTTCTCCTTCAACTAATGCTCGCGCTTGAGTTAGTTCGAAAGGGCTTACATTAATTGCGTTTTGTTTTTCTTTTTCGCTTTCAAGTACATAAACTCCAGAGCTAGTTTTTACTTCTACTCGCTGTCTTACTTCCAATGCAATGATTGCTTCACGTATTGTTGGACGGCTAACATTAAATGATTCTGCTAATTCACGCTCTGGTGGCAGGCGACTCCCGGGTGGATACAACCCTGAGTCTATGAGTGCTTCAATTTTCTCTACTATTTTCCAGAACATGCGACGGTTTTTCATTTTCTTATTACCTTGTTTAGCATTTAATGACAGCTGGCTTGCTAGCTTATTCAATGGGTATTAACTAGCATAATACTACGTTTCCCCCATGCATCAGTGCATTTTTGTCGTAATAATACTAGTTTTTAGCTTTTTCACAATCTACAGCATACACTTTTTCTTAGTTATTACCAATGGTTAGTGTATTGGTAATACATTTATTGCACAAATGGTTTGACAATTGTTCGATATATTGATTTCATATAGCCCAGTAAAATTGCCATCAAATACTATATTCTAGTCATTTATTTTTTATAAACTTCTTTTATAACAGTAGTTTGATGGTTTTTGATGCATTTGGATAAAGTACCGGTTAGCCGATTAGCTTCAGCATTTGATATGACCAATGTATGTTAGCAATACGTAAATAATGTGAGGAAATATAATGAGTAACAAGCCAAACATATTGTTTGTTGGTGAGGCCATGCTTGAATTGGTCACAAAAGACAATGCAACGTTAGGCAAGTCTTTTGCGGGCGATGTGTTTAACACAAGCGTGTATATGCAGCGTGCTTTTCCTCAAATTACTACCTCCTTTATGACTGCGATAGGAACAGATAAGCTGAGTGAAGAATTTTATCAAAGCGTATTACAAGAAAATGTTGATGGTACCTTTATTGCGCGCGACCCTCACCATCACATGGGCGCGTACATGGTGGTCAATGACAGTGATGGTGAGCGCTCATTTATTTATTGGCGCAGCGATTCAGCCGCCAAGCGATTAATGTCTTCACTCAGTACTGCTGCAAACGATGTTAATGCCGACGCAGTGTTTTTTTCTGGTATTACAATTGCTGTGCTGCTACCTGAAGAAAGAGAATTGTTTTGGCAGTTTATTGGCAAGATGCGTGACAAAGGCAGTACGATTATTTTCGACCCTAATTACCGCGCAAGATTATGGGAAAGCGTTGATGTAGCAAAACAACAAATGGATATTGCTTTTACCCTTAGTGACTGGTGCCTGCCTGGTTTGGAAGACTTCGGTGACTTATATGGTTTGGATTCAATTGAGCAATGTGTGTCATTTTCAGAGAAGTATAAGTTTGATGAATTAATAATTAAACAAGGAAAAAATGAAGTACATATTGTTAACAAAAGTGGTCACGAAATAAACGAAATTATAGCCAGTAAAAACGTAGTTGACACCACATCAGCGGGTGATGCGTTTAACGGAATCTACCTAGGGGCAAGGCTTACAGGCCAGACCACTAAAAATTCTACCCGTTTTGCAAACTACAGCGCTAGCAAAGTAATAGAAACTCCTGGCGCAATAATGCCAGCATCTGCGTTTGAAAAAGCGATGGTGCAATGGCACGAAAGCAACTAATATCTTGGTGGCGCGATAATTAGCGCTTCATTATAAAAATGACCTTTTGTAAAAGGCACCGCACCCAACGACCGAAAACGAGCGCACTCATACTATTGATGAGTGCTGATTTTATGCTGCAATTTAAGGAATTGATATGAGCATACTCTTATTCGTGAAAGAGGATGGTGCACTTGAAAAACGCTGTTCGCTGCTGCCAGATAACGTAAAATTTTATAAGCACTTAGGTGCCACCGTAAAAATCGAAAGCGGGCTTGGTCTCGGTATTGGATATTCCGACGAAGACTACATTCATATGGGCGCTGAAATATTCAAAGATCGTTCACGCGCGTTTAGCGATGCAGATGCCGTTATGTCGGTAAGAGCATTATCATTGGATGATATGAATAAACTTCCGTCCACTGCCTGCACAGTTAGCTTTTTAGACCCCTTCAATAATCCACAACTTGTTAAGTCTCTTTTAGATAAAGGGATTTCTACTCTAAGCATGGAAATGATCCCTCGCAGTACACGCTGTCAAAAGATGGATGCATTAAGCTCTCAAGCAAGTTTGGCTGGATATGTCATGGCATTAAAGGCGATGTCAAAGTTGAACAAAACGTTACCCATGATGATGACGCCGGCGGGTACCTTAAAACCCGCAAAGGTTTTTGTAATTGGTGCTGGCGTTGCCGGGTTACAAGCTATTGCAACGGCTAAGCGTATGGGTGCTAGCGTACTTGCATATGATACCCGTGAAGAGGTTGCCCAACAGGTTGAGTCACTTGGTGCTAAATTTTTGAATATTGACTTAGGCCAAACCGGTTCAACCGATCAAGGTTATGCAAAAGAGCTCACTCAACAACAATTATTGCTACAGCAGCAGGCGCAAGCTGATTGCATAGCCGATGCCGACATAGTAATAACAACGGCTCAGCTATTTGGTAGAAAGCCGCCAGTGTTAGTTACAAACGAAGTATTAACCCGGATGAAGCCAGGCTCAGTAGTGGTTGATATGGCTGCTCAAGATGGAGGCAATGTTGAGGCATCATCCGCTGGTAAATGTGTTGATTTTCAAGGTGTTACCATAGTGGGTACCGGTGATTGGGCAGGTGAAGTAGCGCTTGATGCGAGCCAAATGTATGCAAATAACTTACAAGCTTTGATAGGCGATATCTGGGATAAAGAAGCGTCTAGTTTGTCAGTGAATCCAGCACATGAAGTACTAGCTAACGCATTGGTGACACATAATGGAGAATTGGTTAATTCAATTATTAAAGCGCAATTTAATAAGGAGGCAGCGTAATGTCTTTTATTTATTTAGCGATGATATTGGTGTTAGCGATCTTCCTTGGATTCGAACTTATTAGAAAAGTGCCTGCTACGTTGCACACGCCTTTGATGTCAGGTGCAAATGCGGTGTCGGGTATTACCCTTGTGGGCGCTTTTGTATTTGCAGGCAACGACAATGCGTTGTGGTCGCAAATTTTTGGTGGTGTAGCGGTGTTTTTAGCAACGATAAATGTGGTAGGTGGTTATATGGTAACCGACCGAATGTTATCTATGTTTAAAGCAAAAGGAGACCGCAATGCAAACTGAATTTATTATTAATGGTGTGTATGTTGTAAGTGCGGCATTGTTTATCTTGGGCTTAAAAATGTTAAGCCATCCTAGTACCGCGCGCAAAGGCAATTTTGTGTCAGCTGTGGGTATGTTAATCGCTATTTGCGTAACCCTTTTTGACCAACATATTTTGTCGTATGAATGGATAGTAGTGGCGCTTGCTGCAGGCAGTATTGTAGGCGCCGTCGTTGCCAAAAAAGTTGAGCTTACTTCAATGCCCGAGCTTGTTTCTTTACTCAATGGAATTGGCGGGCTTGCGAGTTTAGCTGTTGCTTTAGCTATGGTGACAACAGAATCAATACCAGTTTATATATTAATAGTACTGTTGTTAGCAGTAGCAATTGGCGGTGTGACCTTCACTGGTAGTATTATTGCGTGGTCAAAGCTTAGTGGCAAATTAAGTTTTATAATTAAAAGCAAGGCGATGGTTTTTAAAGGTCAAGCCGTGTTTAACGGTTTATTAATGCTCGCAATTATTGGCTTAGCGGCTGCCTTAACGCTCACGCCGGCTAACAGCGAGTATTTAATTGCATTTGTCAGCTTGTGCCTGTTACTGGGTATTATGTTGGTGGTTCCCATTGGTGGTGCAGATATGCCAGTGGTGATTTCATTACTGAATAGCTATTCGGGTCTAGCGGCATGCGCAGCAGGTATTGCTATGAATAACAACCTACTAATCGTTGCCGGCGCATTAGTGGGTGCAAGCGGTATTATATTAACCAGTGTTATGTGTAAAGCCATGAATCGTTCACTTAGCAACGTTTTATTTTCGGGGTTTCAAGCCGTTAGTGGTGAAACTATGAAAATAGAGGGCGAGGTAAAAGCGATGTCGAGTGATGACGCATATTACGTGCTAGAAGCAGCCCAATCGGTGATCGTCATCCCTGGTTATGGAATGGCGGTTGCTCAAGCACAGCACGCAATGAAAGAGCTGCAATGCTTGCTTGAAGAAAACGGCGCTGAAGTTGTTTATGGCATACATCCAGTCGCAGGGCGTATGCCTGGTCATATGAATGTTTTGTTGGCTGAGGCCGATGTACCTTATGAACTGTTATTAGAAATGGATGACGTTAATCCACGCATGGAAACCTATGATGTTGCTATTGTGATTGGTGCAAATGACGTGGTAAATCCAGCCGCACGCGATATTGAAGGTAGCCCAATTTATGGGATGCCAATTATTAATGCAGACTTAGCCAAAAACGTATTTATTATGAAACGTGGTATGGCCTCTGGGTTTGCAGGTATTGATAACCCATTATTCTTTAAAGACAACGCCAGTATGATTTTTGGTGATGCTAAGGATTCTATCAATGCCATTATTCGTCAATTTTCAAGTTGACCTTACTTATTTAATTAACTAGAGGATATTGTAAATATGAGCACGGCTAGCAACATAAAGGCAATTTTTGCCAATCAACGTTTATTGCCAATAATACAGGCAGATACCATTGAACAAGGTATTTCGGTAACAGGTGCAATGAAAGAAGCTGGATTGACGGTAGTTGAAGTCGTACTCAGAAACGAGCAGGCGCTGTCGTTGGCACAGGAAATCAGCAAGCAGTTTCCAGAGTTAACGTTGGGTGTAGGTACGGTTTACAATACGCAATTACTTGAAAAAGCGCTGAATGCGGGTGCTGATTTTATTGTGACACCCGCGTTAACACCTAAATTGACGGATGCGCTTATTAACTGCGGTAAGCCAATTCTTCCTGGTGTATCAACGCTTAGTGATATGGCTAATTTGCTAGAAAAAGGCGTTACTGAAATGAAATTGTTTCCTGCAGAAGTTGTTGGCGGCGTGAGTATGCTAAAAGCAGTGTCAGGATTATTCAAGGAAGTATCTTTTTGCCCCACAGGTGGCGTATCACCAGCTAATCAATCTGATTACCTATCGCAATCGAATGTATTTGCAGTTGGCGGAACTTGGATGGTACCTAAAACTTCAGTAAAGGCTGGGGATTGGGCAGGCATTACAGCAGCTTGTAAAGAAGCAATAGATGCTTGTTAGTTAAGGTAACCTGAACATAAAAAACCTGCTGTTTTACGCGGGCTATTGAGTCAACTTGGAGCCGTTTTGTTGAAATAACCAAGCGGCTTTTTACTTACAGAAAATCTTTTCTTTATTTTTCAATAGTAATTAAGTCAAAAGAAAGTATTTGAAGAATTCAAAAACGTACGATTAGTTAAATTTTTCAGTTAGTTATTTAGGATGGTGAATGTTCAGGTGGGTAATACTGTGATTTGCCTGATTTGATATAGATAGAAAAAAAGCACCGATCAGTGCTTTCTTTATAACAAAGCTTTATGTTTAAGCTTGCTTCTTTAATTTACGAGAAGCTAATCCCATTAAACCTAAAGTAAAAACAGCTAATGTTGATGGTTCAGGAACTTCGGTTGTACTTTGGTAAATTATATTATCAACAACAAGTTCATTTCCGATTAACGGAGTGTCAACGGTAGCATAACTGATCAAGTTTGCTCCTGCATTTACCCCTATAAACCCATATGGAAAACCAGTAGAAGTTGGCAAACCAATATTTGAAATAGTTATACTTTCTATTAATGAATCAGTTGAGTCAAAAATGGACAAAGTTGTAGGTTGGTCATTTACGTAGAAGTCTAGACCTATAGCCGAAACCAATGTTAGAAAGTCAAATCGGATAACAGATGAATCTTCCCCGTCATAATAAGCTGGAGCAATTAATGATCCTTCATTAATGCTAATAACTTCTCCATTGGATACAGTCAAAAAGCCATCGCCTACTGTAGTAGCTCCATCAGTAAGACCTGAAAAATCATATGTGGTTGCTGTAGCGTCAAACTCACTTAAGGTTATTAAACCCGCATTTGCAATTCCACTAAGGAGCAAAGCAAAGCCAGCAACTAAGCCTTTTAAAAATTTATTTTTCATTAGAGTTTTCCTTTTAATCCCTTTCCATCGAGGTTGGAAGGTATTTAATAAAGCTAAAAATAAATACTTTACGGGTAGTAAGCAGGCACTATGCCAATCAAGTAAGTTGGAAAAAAACAACAGGTTACTGAATTTGAATGATTTAAGGATTGTACCTTTGTAAAATAATCTGACACTAAAATCGGTTGCTCAAGAAACTAGGCAGGTGTTCAGTTTTGTTACGGTACATTTCATCAATACGAACCTTATCTAAACTAAATGACAGTATATCTTCTGCTTTGAAGAGCTTTCTGGTGAGTCCAAGCCGCATCGCAGGGGTAGAAGGTTTAGGTTTGTTATTGCCTGAGAAATTACGGTCTATGGTGCGCTCATTGGTCATGCAATAATTAAAATACACTCGCTTGATTTCAATGAGCTTTACCATCCACTCAGGGTTATACCCTGCATAGGCATTCCAGCGTTTTGCATTTGTGGCACTGGTAACAGGTCGCTCTAAAAGATTAATGTGTCTGCGCAGGATTTGAAACCAATTATCCACACCATGAAGCGAGGCATTGGTTAATAAGCTTGCTACCAGTTTTGGGTTCATACTCTTTACATCACCTAAGGGCAGCATCATTGCTAAACGTGATTTACTGTTAGGATTGATTATCCATTCTGATTTAGCATTACCGACACGAACTCGGTTTGATAATTGCGCTTCCCAAAGTGCTTTTTTGATACCTTCATTGGTAATGTCTGGGTTTTCTTTTTTAGCATTCGCTCTAACTTGTCTAAATCGTTTTGATGCGTCTTCGTCTAGATACTGAGCGCTGCCTGTTTTCTCTGCTGAAATTTGAAAGGCATAAAGCTTATTGCCTGCTATCCAATCGTGAAAAACCGCTCCTAGCGCTAATTTGATACCCGAATCATTATCTGCGTATAAGTTAATTTGGTTAGCATATTTGAGCTTTTGTTTAAGTAAAGCAAAGTGGGCTAATACGCTATACGTTTGCTGTACCAACAATCCTTTTGGTGGTAACTGGAGGTCAACAGTGCGTTCATGCTCAGGTGCCTGAACATTAACATCATCATTGCTTAATACGTATTGCGCGTAGCGTCTGTAATAAGGGAATTTTTCCTGCTCTTTCTTTTCTCGATACTCTTTGTTTATTTCTTGATAATCACTGGTAAAATCAAAATTCACATTAGAAACGAATACAAAACCTGAATGATTATCTACAGTTGATGTGTTCACGATGGGCGTAGGTTTTGGCATGTTATGGTCGCCCCAGTTACTTAAGTAGAACTGCCTGTCTGAACTGAGGCTAAGTGTTCTGGTGGCTACCGCATGGTCAATCATCTGCGAGTGATAATGGTCAAAGGCTAACGCTTGTTCGTAGAAAAAGTTGATTTTATCGTAGATAACCTTGGCACCCAGTTCATGCTTGTCCATCATGCGATTGAATATGTCTTTATTCATTAAATCTTTGAAGATTTTAACGTTATCTGCATCTCGATAATGGCGGTTTGCTGGGTTTAACTTAACAGTTATCTTGCTATCACATGCATGACAGGTAAGAAGTTGTGAGCCTAGCTTTTCTTCCTTGATGATTTGAGTAACAGGTTTGCCGCCTTTTCTAGCTGGCTTTTTAACAACACGCTCAACAATGCGGTCAGGTTGCGCTTTCCCATCTAATTTGTAGAGTTCGGGGTGGGTATAAATTCCCTTGTCTCTGTTTTTACACCGAGGTTTTTGCTTTTTAATACCACGCCTATTCTCAGGAGATAATGGGATATAGTAATGTCGATGAGTCTTAGGTTGACCGGGGATAGCTTTATTCTGACACGTTGGCTCGACAGGTTCGTATACGGTTGAAAGGCGATTTACTTCTAATTCAAAACAACGATTGTGGATCATGGTGGTACTATGACCACATAATTTGCAGGTGAGCAGATGCTCGGATCTATCGTCACTCCAAGTGAGCTTGTATTCGTTACCCAGCCCTCGTTTAAGCTCACCATTTGCTTTGTAAATTGGATTTTTAGCCACGATACCAAAATTCTTACATTCTGGATTTTTACAAAAGTTAAGTTGGGTATATAAACCCGTTTCTTTGTTTTTGTAGGCTCTTGGAATGGATATGGCTTTGGTTGGCGTATGCTTATTCTGTTGTGGTGTTGACTTTAGTGGCTCAGCCGTATCATCAAGTAGTTTGAAAAACAGCTCTGCACACAGAGAGGCATCAAGTAATGCACTGTGTTTGGTTCGACTTGAAATATCAATGCCGTATCGTAAGCAAGCCGCATCTTGGCTGATTTTTCTGACACCGAACTTGCTCTTAGTTAACTCCATGGCGCAAGTGACTTCAGCACAAATATCAGAAACCGTTGATGGGTAATTAACGCGATTTAATTCAGCATTTAAAAACCGTAAATCGAAAGAGGCATTGAAGATAACAAGGCGGCTACCTTTGATGAATTCAATGAATTGCTGATGGATATCGCTAAAGGTCGGTTTGCCTTCTAATTCTTCATCTAGGATTCCATGAACGCGAAAAGCGCTCTTAACTGACTTTTTACCCTCAGGATTAATTTTTAAGTTGAATACATGTCCTGTTGGAGTGGAATCTTCATATTCTATGCAGGCTAGATCGATGATCCGATGGTTGCCTTTATGGGGATCTAAGCCTGTCGTTTCCGTATCTAAGAAGACATATTTCGTCATAATTACCACTCCTATAGCCAATATTATAGGAGGTTTTGGTGAGTTTTAAATAACTCGTTGAAAAAACTAACTAACCGTACACTATATCAGTTGTTTAAACAGTGAAATTAAACTTGCATTAGAAATTTATTCTTTATTTTTCAATTGCATGAATTAAAAAAGAGCTACTATCCAAAAATAGTAGCTCCAAGTTGACTCAATAGCCCATGTTTTACGGCAGGTTTTTTTATGTCTAACGTTTGGTCGCTTTCTGTTTCTGGACAGGCACATTAGACACCACAACATCGAATGCTGTTTCTGGACAGGCAGTTTATACGCCAAAACATCAAACGTTTTTGAAACGTGCCTGTCCGGTTTATATAAATAAAATACAACATACATGTCTGTCCAGAATAAATGTCCATGTCCGGTTTATACATGCCTGTCCAGAATATATAAAACAAAAAAAAGCACGCATATAGCGTGCTTTTTATAGGCTTCTTGATATTAGTGAGTTTTAGCTTCTACCGGCTTAATAGTGCCGCAGATAAACCACACCGCTGCTAATAATAAGGGTACAAGGGCTGCGCCAAATATGAAGAATGGTAGATAGTTTTCACCACCGTTAGTAATAAATGGTACAAGCTGTATAGCTGTGATAACACTGATTACGCCAACTGCACCACTGATACCAGCAAGCGATGCAACGCTTTTACCAGAGAAGAAATCACTTGGCAGTGTTTGCACGTTGTTGATAGTAAACTGGAAGCCGAACAAGATAACAGTGATCAAGGTAAGTGCCGCTGCGGGCGTGGCTGCAACGCTAGTGGCAATTAATGCCGGAAGCATGATTAAACCACCAATAGTAATAACGGTTTTACGTGCTTTGTTTATAGACCAGCCGTTACCGATTAATCGCCCTGATAACCAACCACCAACTAATGCACCTAGTGCAGCACCCACATAGGGTATCCAGGCTGATGCACCAATGTCTTTAATATTGAATCCAAATTTATCATTTAAATATAAAGGTAGGTAAGCAACAAATAACCACCAAATTGGCTCCATAAAGAAGCGTGCAAAAATAACACCCCAGCTTTGGCGATGAGACAATAGCTCTTTAAGTGTAGGGACATATTCTTCTTTGCCGTCTTCAATCTCTACTTTTTGACCGGTAAGAATGTAGTCACGTTCTTCCTCTGTGATCCATGGGTGCGCATCTGGACCCGCTTTGTACAGGATCAACCAAGGGATAAGCCAAATAAAACCAAATGACGCGATAACAATAAAGGTTGCTTGCCAACCTAAATATGCATACAGCAACGCAACTAGCGGAGGCGACACAATACCACCAATTGAAGCGCCTGCGCCAAAAATACCTTGCGCAAGTGCTCTTTCCTTTACAGGAAACCACTCGGCGTTAGCTTTTGTTGCACCGGGCCAGTTGCCTGCTTCACCGAAGCCTAAAAGTACACGGAACACGCTGAATGATGCAACCGAGGTAGCAACTGCGTGCAATGCAATAGAAACCGACCACACCACTATTGATAAAATAAAACCAATGCGGGTACCAACGGCATCGAATATTTTTCCAAACGTTGCCTGTCCAATTGCGTAAGCAACTAAGAATACGCTCATAATGTTGGCATAGTCGTGGTCGGTAAAGCCCATGTCTTCGGCGATACTAGGCCACATTACCGTTAACGCGGTGCGGTCAATGTAATTGATAATGGTAGCAAGTGCGACGAGCGACACTATAAACCATCGTAAATTTTTCACTTTCATATGTTTGTTTCCTTGTACTACTTTTGCTGTTAGCTAATGTTAGATGGTTGATTTACATTTCAATTAATTGAGCATGCCCAATTATTTGGTGTACTTTGCCTTTATAAACAAATTCTGTTACCGGCACAGAGTTTTTTGTGAAAGCGATAAGGTACTCAATGTTATCATTAAATACTGCCCTAATGAGCGTTACACTATCGTTGTCAATTTGATCAGAAATATTGGCTACGCTACTTAGTTGGCTATGACTATCAATGGTGTATTCTGCTGTACCATTATATTCACCGTGTATTTCTAGCACGCTTAAAAATTCATGGTCGCCTTTGCCTTCAACTCGGTTGATAAGAGCTTGGTTTGCAATTAAGTTAAAGTTAGGGTCGTTAGCGCCGATGCGTGTCATAAGCAGGCTGTGGTCGCTTGATGCAACGGTGCTATGTGTATAGAACGTATTGTCAGTTAGCCAAGTTACCTTTGCTAAGTCACCGTTAACTTCACCGGTAGCTTGAAGCCACAAATGTTGGTAACCATTGTCACTTCCAAGTGCATGTTGTTCTTGTACATTTGCTTGTAACGCCACATTGGTGTCTATAAATTGGCCAATGAAATGCACGGGAACGTCGTAAGTATGGCTTGATTCGCTTTGTGTATTGAGTATGTCTACTACAAACACATGACCTTTACTGGTATTGACCATAGCCTGCGTACGACTAAAGGTAACATTGTCGTATGCGGTTGATATAGATGCAGATGATATCTGTAAATTTTTATCAAACTCATTAAACAAGAGTTCTGGATGATGTTTGTTGCCTTCGGCAGTATTACCGTTAAAGTGACTGGTTTCATCAACCACTAGGGTGTTATGAGCAATCGTTTGCTTCGCGTAGGTTTTGTTCTCAGGTAAATAATGGCCACCATATTTGGCTTCAATATTCAAGAAGCGAGCCGCACCATAGTCGTAAACAATTTCTTTACCTTGGTTGTAAAACATCCAATGTAGTTTATCAAAATGACCGTGTCCTAGGCCCTGTGATGTTGCTTTAAAGACTAGGGTTTGATGATCGGTCGCTTGGTTCTTTCTAAAGACAATGAGTGCGCCTTGGTCGCCGTTGGTACCGTCTCCAAATACAGATGATTTGAACGGATAAGGTATTTGTTCATTGTTATCAATACCTTGTACAACGGGTAGTCCATAGCCGGTCAGTAATACATTGTTTTGTGCTTTAGCAATACTGAGTAAACCTTTATTCTTGGTTTTGGCGTAAGCAATTGCTGCACCATGCACTAATTCAATAGTATCTATCCCTTTGTCTTTAATGGCGTCATTAAAGCCAAAAAATAGACCGTTGTAACTTAATTGAAGGGTGGTATCGATAGCTTTCAACAGAATTTGGTCACGGTATTCAAATATGTCGCGCTGAGGATCGTTTATTTCAATTGCTTGCGAGAACAATAAAAAAGGAAGCAGTGCAAAGCGCTGATAGTAAGGACCTTCGTTATAATAACCGTTTGGCGAAAAGAGTTCGTCAAGTTGGCGCATAAACCCGCCTTTTCCTGATAAATCCAGTCCATACAGCGACTTTTCAACCCATTCTGGCTTATCCAATACATAACCTGACATGCCTACCGCAGCTGTTGCCCAAGTGCCATGATTGTGCACTTTATTGAAGGTTTGTGGCGACTCGTCAGACAGATAATTTGCCATAGGCACAAAAACGTTCTGCTCAATGCGATCGCGTTCTTGTAATGTCATACTCGGCTTGATGGCATCATAGGCTTGAATCGTATACACCAACCACATTGCTTCGTTCAGGCTTTGCCAGAACAATTTACCCGGAGATTGTTCTTTTTGTTGCGGGTGTAGCGGCAAGCTGGGATACATATCTGCATAAGCAAACAGTATGTCTTTCACGTAGTTGGCATACTTCGCCTCTTGAGTAAGCGTATAAATGCGCCCAGCTTTATACATATTGGCGTAGTTGCGTTTGTGCATTTCATGGGTAAAACCACCGCCTGCATCAGCAGGTAAGGGTACGTTTACTGGGTCAGATAACTTAGCATCAATGTCTGCTTTTTGTTTTTTAAACGCGGCTTGAAACAGTCCATCTTTTGCTAGTTCTCGTTGCATAGCCTCAACTTGCGACTGGGTCTCAAGCAAGTAGTTGTGAGTTAGATTGTTGGCAACGGGGGCGCTGCATGCGCTGACTAGTGCCACTAATCCAATACTAAATAAATGAACAAAACGCATTACTGTGCTTCCTCTGTTTGAGTATTATCTTGCATAACTGCTGTTGATTCACCTTTGGTGAATACCTCTTCAACAATGGGTAACATCGTATTGGTAAAACGGTTGCCTTTTATGAGTGTTTGAGGCTCGCCCACAGTGTGGTCAATGATAATGGGCTTGGTGTTTTTAAATACGTTATTCAAAAGATCAGTATCTTGAACACCATGCAATAAAATTGATGCACCCGACTTGTTACGTTTTGAAAATCCTACCTTGCTTACCGAGTTATTTGTAAACAGGAAGTGCGGGCCGAATGTACTTTCATCGGTACCACCGCGATATACATTGGCTATGGTGCCTTGCACATTCTCAAAACTAGAATCACGAATAGTAATGTATTCAGCGTTGTATATACCAAGGTCATCTTGTTCCTTATTCAGTCTAAATACGTCGCCTGTAATGTTAGTAAAGCTGCTGTTGGTAACGGTGATATTGTCGGCCAAACTGCGATAACCAGCATCAAAAACGTGAGCTGAATGATTCACATTTAGATTACGGATGTGTACGTCATTTAATTCTAAGCGGTAATTTAATAACGTGGGGGTGCGTGAATTACGTACCAACACGTTTCCTGCTGAATCGGGAGATTGTTTGCCATCAATAGTTAAGTTGTTTAACTGCAAACTGCCGCCGTCTTCAATTTCCATCATAAGTGAGCGCATGGGTAAAAGCGTCACATTTTCTTCGCCGGTAATACTGACAATCGCTTTAACGGGCAGTTGCTTAGTTAATTCATAATTACCGCTAGCAAGGGTAATGGTAGTGCCGTCGGTAGCCTTTTGCATGGCGCTGAGTAGCTCAGCAGCATTGCCTACCGAAACTTGTTCACCGCTATTAAATGCAATAGTAGGTGCAGCTTTGGGGTACCAACTAACTCCCGTAACTGATTTACTAATTGGCGCTAAATTACTAGCAGCCCCCACATTATTTTGCGCTGCGTATTGACTCATCAACAAACCATTTTGGTTTCGCGTAATAGGTAATGATTGCTGATTAAACCCTTTGCTGATGTCTGTTGGGACGGCTTGGTTAGTTAAGTTATTTTTAAAAGTAATTCCAGACACGTCATCATATATCTTAAATGGATGCTGCTGTTCGTTAATCACTAGGTTATTTTTAAAATGACTACTTGTAGGGGCCGCACTGCGCTCAGCATCGCTACCGGCAGCGAGATTAATATTGCTCACATTAACAATGGTGTTGTTTTCAATAGTCGTGTTTTTTACTTGGTGATAACGATTAATGCTTGAGTTGGGTACACCATTCATGACCACAAACCCACCGCCAAAACGAATGCCGGTTAAGCCTTCCATGTAATTATTGCGGATGGTTTGATCGGCATTTATCACCCGTATCCCGCCGGTGTGGTCTTTACCATTGCCAAAAAAGACATTGCCTTCGACTAAATTGCCGTTGCCGTGGCGCAAGGTAAGCGTGCCTCTAGACTCAAAAAATACGTTGTTGCGAAACACATTCTTGCCTGATTTATTCGATATTATCTCTACTTCACCGTTTGCTCGGTCAAAATAATTGTTTTCTACTACTGTAAATGAATCAGACAGTGAGTACTTACTTGTGCCTATGCGTAAAGTTTCACCGCCATTCGAGCCAAGTATTGGGCGAGGACCAAAGTAATTATGGTCAATTTGATGATAGTTTTCTTGGCTGTCAACTGAGTTCAAACGTACCGCCATGGTGACGCCTGAGTTACTTTTACCTTCTAAATGGTTGTGGTCAAACCGATTGTGCTTACCGTACAACGCTACCCAATAGTCTGAACTGAACTTATCTGGGTTTGAGTAGTTGTGGATAACCATTCGGGTCACGCGAGAGTAGTTCGCTAAATTTTTAGAGTCGCCTCGGAATGAAATTACTGCGCGGGTTGGGCTGTAACCATTTTTAAACACTAAACCAGATACTTCTAGGTGGGCACCTTGTAATCTTAGATTAGACTGTCCAGATAAGATTACCTTACCTTCTTCCTGTGCGGTCAAGCGAATAGGTTGGGATTTAGTACCTTGGCCTTTGAATAATATCTCGAAATCTTCCCAAGTGCCGTTCGCAAGTACAATAGTATCACCAGGTTGCAATGACTTTGATGCCTGTGCAAATTCGGCTTGGTTACTGACTAAAACTTGATTTTCTGCCACTGTCTGACTAACGCTAGTACTACTGCTCAAAGTATTAGCTGGAAACTGCCTACATGCTAGTAATAGTGTACTACAAACTAAAATTGACCCACCACGCACGAACGATCTTAACTTATTCATCTATTATACCTTTGACCAACCTTGTAATGTGACTCGCTTTATATCAAGGCTATTAATTAAATTTAAATAAGAACTAAGCTCGGTATGTTTAGCGCTGAGCTTAGTAAAGAATCTATTTGATTATTTGTTATGAAAACAATAAGCCGCCATTAATGTCCACATTGTTTCCAGACATATATGAAGCGTTGTCGCTCGCTAAGAACGCAACTAATTTAGCGACTTCTTCAGAAGTACCTTCCCTTTTCACCGTCGTTGCCGCAGCAACATTTGTTCGCACATTATCTTTTGTGAAATTGTCGTGAAAACCGGTGCTGATCATGCCGGGGCAGACGCTATTCACGCGTGTTGTGGGCCCCAATTCCTTTGCTAACGCACGCGTGAATGTTGTCACGGCACCTTTAGATGTCGCATACGCCACTGCGCCAGGCCCACCGCCATCTCGTGCTGCTTGAGAAGAAAAAGTGACGATACTACTGCCTTCCTTAAGGTGAGGGGTAACTGCATGTGTCATTAAATATAACGAGGTGAGATTCACGTCAATCACTGTGTGCCAGTGTTCAGCATCCATTTCAGCGATAGTTTTTCTACCGATTAATCCACCAGAAACATGAACAAGAGAATCTATTTTGCCGAAAGCATCAAGTGCTGTGGTGACAATTGCATTTACATCACTTGATTGGGTAACGTCTGCCTTAATTGCCTTGGCTACGCCTCCTGCGCTTTGTATTTGTGCGACTACGTCTTCAGCACCAGATGCACTGGCATGATAAGTGATGAGTACTTTTGCGCCTTGTGCCGCAAGCTCAATTGCACAAGCAGCGCCAATGTCTCTGCCACCACCCACTACTATTGCTACTTTATCTTTCATCGACGTTAGCCTCCGTTTAAAATTGAACTTGTTGACCTAAATGTTAACAGACAGATAACAACTTATATCATCAATAACATAAGATTAACCAATTGAGCGCCTCAAAGTCAACCAATTATTAGTCTAAATATTACCAATTTATTATACCAATGGCGCGGGGTGATATAGCTGTAGTGATCGTTGACCTAAGTGATTTAAAGGACTTGTGTTAGGCCAATTTTGATTGAAATTCTGATTAATGGTTGTAACCAAAGTTTACCATTGGTAATCTTTGCATATTATCTTTTTCTAAATTTAACAATTGCATTGTAGTAATACGTTCAATCTACTGTGTTTTGTGTGTGGCGTCAGTATTAGAAGGCGCTTTTGATAAAAGGCCTGCGTGTGTGCGGGCCTTTTTTTCACACTGATTCAATACTCCAACCTTAATTTTATACGCCGTTAACTCCTCATCTTTGAAAAATAAGGCACTAGTTCATTGGTCTGTCGCGGGTAAAGACAGCGTCTCAATTGCATAGATACGCCCTTGGTTTTTAAATAATTACTATGGATAAATCGTAATAGTATTGGCGTGTATTTTGCTTACAACGCCTCAGACGCCAAAAAAATGATGTCAAGTGAATGTATTTACGATGAATTTAGTCATTACTTGTTAAAGCTATGACAATATTTTGTCGATAACTATGTAGACAAATATAGCCTAGAGAATAACGGATGCGGAACTCACCATGCGAATTGGTTTGAAACAGTATTTGAAAAATAAGTTCAGGACACCTACGCCAAACACTTCGGTGGGAATTGCCTTTACAGCTGAGCAAGTTCTAATTTGCGCCCTAAGAGCCACTGCGGATAACGTAGAGTGGATACTTGATGCGAGTTTTTCCCACCAAAGCTGGCAGTCACAATTGGCAAAGTTGGTGAGAGAAAATAATTTACTTGGCTCGAAGTGTTATTTTGCATTGTCATCACATTGGTACCGTATTCATCAAATCGACCGTCCGAATGTGCCTGAATCGGAATTAAAACAAGCGCTACAGTTTCCACTGCAAGAAATTGCCGGCAGCGACAAGCCACTAGTGTATGACTATGCTGATATGCCCTTGCAGGTTACTGGGCAACAGAAAATGTTTGCGGTTGCGGTTGCTAAAGAAGAAATTGATAAACTCACTTCGGTGATTTTTGATTGCGAATTAGATTTGCAGGCAATAAGTGTTGAAGAGTTTGCTACGGTTGGGTTAGTAGAAGACCAATCTGAAGCAACAATTACCTTGGTGCAAGAACACGGCGAGGTCGTTGTATTAAATATCGTTAAAAACAATCAATTATTTTTCAGCCGACGCTTAAGTGGATTCGAAAACATTGGCGGCTTTACCGAGAGTGAATTACAAATGGGGATAAGTGACTCTATTTGTGTACAAATTCAACGTTCAATGGACTTCTTCGAAAGTCAGCTTCGTCAAGCTCCTATCAAGCGAATATTAATTAAATTAGATTCACCTCATACTGCATTTTTGTGCCAGCAAATCTCGAGTACCATGGGTGTAAAATGCGAGCTGTTCATGCCACCCATAACATGCACGGGCGAACTCAATTTTAAACTTGCGAGCTTCAGTTGTTTAGGCGCAGCTTATATGGGTTTACCAAAAACTGGACAGGCACAGAAGGCAAATTCAGAGTCAGTATCGCCCAATGCTGAAACCACACAAAAATCTTCCAAAGCTAGAATTACCGTAAGCGCTGGAGGCGAACAATGAAGTCTCAAATAAATTTGTTGAGTGACGAGTTTACGCCGCATTTCGAGTTGGTCAGCCTATCTCATTTATTGATATTCAGTGTACTAAGTATATTTTTATGTGGAGGGGTATATGCTGCGGTCTCCTACCAAAAACTGTCTACCGAGACAGAAATAAGCGCCACAAATCTGCTGTTATCAGAACGCCAGCAAACGATTGACGCCATGACCACAGAATTGAGTGCTAAAAGTAATGATCCATTGCTAGAAGCAAGATTGGCTTCATTAAAACAACTTACTGCTACGAAAGCATCGTTACTTGCAAACCTTGAGGATTTGTCGGGGTTACAGCAAGGTAGTTTCTCTACCATGTTTGACAGTTTGGCGCAGGCCCAGTCAAACGCATTATGGTTAACGGAGTTTACGGTCTCATCAGGTGAGCTTACCATTGGTGGTGAACTTTCTACCCCGAGCGCTTTGCCTATTTGGATCCAACAGCTTCAAAACACTGATTTCTTTAAAGGCCAGTCATTTAATGTAGCCAATGTTTCGCGCAACAACGACACCTTGAGTTTTGAGTTGATGAGTAAACCCGCCACAGAGGGTGTGCAGGCGAGCAATGGTGATGTAGACGATGCCATGGCGACCACTGTAGGTGATGACAATGGCGAATAAGGCAAACGTATTTAGCGTATATGAAAAGAAGTTTGAGCAACTTGCGCCGCGTGAGCAAAAACTGCTTTTTTATGGAATTCCAATCACTATCCTTATTTTGGGCATACTACTTTTTATTGAACCCACATTTATTGCTGCCCAAAAGGTTGATAGAAAAATGGCCTCGGTTCAAACACAGTTGCAAAGCGCAAATGCTGTTATTAATGAGTTAAATGCTCAAGCGGAGCTAGACCCAAATCTGCAAGTGAAGCAAAAAATTAATACCTTTGACAAGCGAGTACAAACATTACAAAAGCGGGTCGATGGCGAATTAAATCAGTTGGTAGGGCCGCAATTAATGCCATATTTACTCGAGCAATTGTTCGCCGAAGCAAAAGGTTTACAGCTTACGTCAATGCGCACGAGCGAACCCACGAACGTATTTGCCAACCAAAAAGATGTTTCGCCAATTTATAAACATAAAATTGATATTGAGTTTGAGGGTGGCTTTTTTGCTACACGGGATTTTTTAGCCACCGCTGAAAATATGGATTACAAGCTTTACTGGGACGAAATCCAATATGAAGTATCTGAGTATCCTAATGCGACTACCAAGCTATCAATTTTCACGCTCAGTACCAGCGAGGTGTTTATCAGTGTTCAATAGCCCTTCTTCATCAAGCACATTACTTGCAGCATGTATCTATTTGGCGTTCACGATATTAGTGGGTGATGCGTCTGCGCAAACAAAGCGCAACGACCCAACAAAACCCCTTGCTGCTCATTACAAAGTGGCTAACAAAGTTGAATCAAGAGCGGCAGCGGCTTACAAATTGAGTGCTATTTTTACCCGTAATGACGAGCAATATGCGGTTATTAATGAACAGGTGTTAACTGTAGGCGACAGCATTGGTAATAAACGTGTTGCTGTAATTTCTGCGACTAATTTAATTTTAGAAGATATTGAGGCTAATGAAGCCACGGTATTAGAGTTGTTTAACTCAACCAACGTAAAGACACAGGTGGTCAAATGAGTAAGTATGTTTCGAGACAAGTGGTATTTTGTTTTGCCTCAAGTTTAGCCTTGCTAAGTTGTAGTACATCAAATACTAGTCATGTTGAGGCGCATTTGGCAAACGAAATTAGCGCGCAAGAGAAGTACAAAACTGCCAAGGCAAAACGCGATGCCCTTATGCTAACACCTGATTTTGTGGCAGATACCTTGTTGAATGATGATTCAAATAAACCTGTTAACGCGTTACCAAAAGCAGAGCGCTATGACATCAATGCAAATAATGTGGATGCATTGAGCTTTTTTGCAGGCTTAGTCAAAGATACGCCGTTTTCAGTGGCAATACATCCTGAAGTCGCAGGGTCTATTTCGTTAAATTTGAAACAAGTCACGCTAGAGCAAGTATTTTCGTTAATTACCGATATTTACGGCTACCATATTGAGAAGTTCGATACCATTTATCGCGTTTTTCCCTCAGGGCTAAGAACTGAGACATTCACCGTAAACTACTTAATGATGCAACGTGATGGCAATACCCAAACCAGCATTATTTCAGGCGGTGTATCGCAAACGGCGAATAACAACACTAACCAGAACAATAACAACTTCACGGGGAATAGCGCCAACAGTAGCAGTTTTTCAAATGGAAATAGCAATAGCAACGGCACGTCCATTAGCACAACTAGTAAGACAAACTTCTGGGAAAATCTTGAGAAGAGTTTGACTTCAATGCTAGGCGAAAGTGAGGGCCGCAGTGTGCTAGTGTCACCACAAGCCGGTTTGGTAACGGTAAAAGCCCTGCCCAGTGAGTTAAAAACCATACGAGAGTTTTTACAAACGTCAGAAGATAACCTAACGCGCCAAGTGATTATTGAAGCGAGAATACTAGAAGTTTCATTAAATGATGAGTTTCAACAAGGTATTGATTGGACGCAAATTACCAAGAATGTGGGAAGCACTAACCTAACCTACGCATCTAGCGGTGGCTTACTGTCAAACAGTATCAGCTCAGCACTGGGTGGTGTAGCCAGCTTATCATTTTCCAACCAAGACTTTTCAGGCGTACTTAATTTGTTAGATACGCAAGGAAATGTGCAAGTACTATCAAGCCCAAGAGTTACCGCGGTAAACAATCAGAAAGCCGTCATTAAAGTGGGTGATGATGAGTATTTTGTGACTGAAATTTCGAGCCAAAATACGATCACATCTACGACTACATCGGTCATTCCATCTATTGAACTGACCCCATTTTTCTCAGGGATTGCTTTAGATGTCACGCCACAAATTGACAAAAGCGGTAGCATTTTACTGCACATTCATCCTTCGGTAATTGAAACCGAAGAACAAGAAAAAGTAGTAACGCTGAACCAAGAACAAATTGTACTTCCGCTAGCGCAAAGCACAATACGTGAGTCAGATACCATTATTCGCGCAAACTCTGGTGAAATAGTGGTAATTGGTGGCTTGATGCAATCGGTAATTACTGACGAAACATCTAAAACGCCGATATTAGGTGATATTCCACTGCTTGGAAAAATGTTTACCAATGTACGTGAAAAAGAAACCAAGAAAGAACTCATTATACTGTTAAAGCCTACCGTAGTAGGGCCTAACACCTGGCAACAACAACTTGAAGCAAGTCGTGCGCAAATGGCCGACTGGCTATATGTGGAGTAGGGTATGTATTTATATCATTACGGCATTAGAGAGTTACCGTTTACGTTAACGCCTAACACCCAATTCTTTTTTGGCCTACCTAGCCATAATGAAGCCCTGACTGTTTTGCAAACAGCCTTGTCGTCGGGTGAAGGATTTATCAAAGTAACGGGTGAAGTGGGCACCGGCAAAACGCTTATTTGCAGAAAGTTACTCAATGACATGCCAAAGGGGTTTGTAACAGCTTACATTCCCAATCCATATTTGTCGCCAAGTGAGTTGCGTCATGCCGTTGCTGCCGAATTGCAAGTTGATTTACCAAACGATACAAGTCAGCAAGAATTTAGCCAAGCCATACAGCGCAAGCTTGTTGATATCCGTAAATCTGGACAGGCAGTTGTGCTTATAATAGACGAGGCCCAAGCATTGCCTGACGAGAGTATTGAGGCATTGCGGTTAATGACAAACCTTGAAACCGAATCATCAAAGTTGATGCAGGTGGTGTTATTTGGACAGCCAGAGCTGAACGATAAAATTGCGCAACCTGAACTTCGACAGCTTAGGCAACGAATCACATTTTCGTATCACTTGTCACAAATGAATACCGATCAAATTTTTCAATACGTTAATCACCGAATGCAAGTAGCGGGCTACGAAAAGCCAGCCCCGTTGTTTTCAAAGCGAGTGTGTAAACATATATTTCGCGCAAGTGAGGGCACGCCCAGAGTCGTAAATACTATTTGCCATAAAGCATTAATGTTGGCGTATGGCGAGGGTAAACATGTGATTAGTTCTAAGCATGTAAAATTGGCAGCAAATGATACCGAGGGCGCTGCACACATTGACATGCGACCTTGGTTAGGCTGGGCAATGCCTGCAATCGTGAGTGTAGTCATTGTAACGGGCTTGTTTGTGCATTCTGAGCTAGCGCCATCGTACCAACACTTATTAAGCTTTGTGTCGGAGTGGCGTGGATGAGTGTTGTGAATAAGATGCTGCGTGATTTAGAAAATCGCGCGCATCCGGCTCCTGCAAATGCTAACTATGTGCCACCCAATCGTAATAAATTGGCGTGGATAGCGGCTGCTGTGGGCGCAGCACTGGGGCTATCAGCTCTGGTGACTGGTTTTATGTATGCCAATAATAATACAGGTACTTCGCCAAAATTGCCTGAGCCAAGTAATTACACCCCGCAACAGAACGACCAAATAGCCCAGCAAACTCCAGCGCGTGGTGCACAGTCACAAACTCAGGCGGCAGCGCAGCCTAAACTGGACAAGCCTAAACTGGACAGGCAAGTTATTGCTTTAGAAACTATCGATGAGCCGAACACGTCTGATTTGGACAGGCACGAAATTACTCAAGAAGCTATTTCTGAGCCCAAGATAGCAATACACGCTAGTCAACAAACAAAAACTGTTCCGACTAATACGCTAAATACCGTGTCTGTAGCATCTTCTCCAACCAATGAGCCTGCATCTACATTTACTGGACAGGCACCAAAACAAGTTGTTAGTTCGTTCAACATCAGTCCTAGTGATGGCGCTAAAAGCAACCTGTCGCAACTGCGCGCTCAGGCGCATTTGGCTATGCAAAATGGTGATGACCAAGGCGTTATTAATGCCTTGCAACAAATTATTGCAATAGAGCCAAGTGACTTGCGTACCCGCAAACAACTTGCCGCACTGCTGTTTTCAAAGAAGCGCTTGGATCTCGCAAAAGTTGTTTTACTAGAAGCATTAAGCCAAGCACCCGGAGATTCAGGTAGTCGCCTAATGTTGTCGAGAATATTTTTTAAGTTGGGTAACAACAATCAAGCACTAAAGGTGCTCACAGACCACCCTTATGACGCTATTGCTAACGATGAATTATTAAGTTTTAGAGCAGCCCTAGCAGAACGTATTGGTAAATACAACATAGCGCAAAAAGACTACCAATTATTGGTTAACCGCAACCCAACAGAAGCTAAGTGGTGGTTGGGTTTGGGTGTAAGTCAAGACAAGCAAATGTTAAGTAATGACGCAATTACGTCGTATCAACAGGCGGCAGAGCTCAATCAATTACCACAACAAGTGGATTCGTTTTTACAACAGCGAATTAGACTTCTTGCGAGGCGCTCATAATGGTACAAAGAGTCAAAGTAAGGCTTGGTGACTTATTGGTTCAAAATGGCCTCATTAATGAGCAACAACTACAAGGCGCACTGGGCGAACAACGTCAATCAGGCAGAAAGTTAGGGGCCACTCTGGTTACGATGGGCTTGGTAACAGAGTATCAGTTGCTTGAATTACTGTCTGAGCATTTAAAAGTACCGCTTATCCAGTTGTCAGACTATAAAGTCAATCCAAATGTTGTGCGTTTATTACCTGAAATTCAGGCGCGTAGATACAGAGCTTTGGTGCTTGACGATAAAGGCGACCACTTACTAATAGGCATGAGTGATCCTGCAGATTTGAATGCGGTAGATGAACTCAGTGCAAAACTACCAAAACCAATAGAAGTCGCAGTGGTAAGTGAAACAGAACTGTTTGACGCTTACGAAAATTTCTATCGTAAAACTGAAGAAATTGCATCATTTGCTCAAGAGCTAGCGGATGAATATTCTGATGATACAGAGTTTCAGCTCTCTAGTGGTTTAACCGATGATGAAGACAACGTGGTAGCAAAACTACTGCAGTCTATCTTTGAAGACGCCATACTTGCTAAGGCGTCTGATATACATATAGAGCCCGACGAGCGACAACTACGCATAAGGCAGCGGGTAGACGGGGTATTACAAGAAAACCTGATCCAAGAAGCTAATATTGCCGCTGCATTAGTACTTCGGTTGAAATTGATGTCAGGCTTAGATATTTCTGAAAAGCGACTGCCGCAAGACGGTCGTGCACAAGTGACCATTAAAAACCGGCCAGTAGATGTTCGGGTATCAACGATGCCCGTGCAACAGGGTGAATCGGTGGTGTTGCGTTTACTAGACCAATCTCAAGGCTTACTCAGTTTAGAACAAATAGGGATGCCGCAACACCTGATGCAACAATTTCGTACTCTACTGAAGCGTCCCCACGGCATGATACTAGTAACCGGTCCTACAGGCTCGGGGAAAACAACAACCTTGTACGGCGCACTCAATGAATTGAATAAACCTGAATGTAAAATCATTACGGTTGAAGACCCTGTTGAGTACAGGCTCCCGCGGATAAATCAGGTTCAGGTAAATCACAAAATAGATCTAACCTTTTCAAATATATTGCGCACTACGCTCAGACAAGACCCTGATATTCTCATGGTGGGAGAAATGCGCGACCATGAAACCGTTGAAATTGGCTTGCGTGGTGCGCTTACCGGTCACCTAGTGTTATCTACTTTACATACTAACGATGCAATTAGCAGTGCTATTCGTTTACTTGATATGGGCGCACCGGGCTATTTAGTGGCCAGTTCACTTAAAGCAATTGTGGCGCAACGCTTAGTCAGAAAGATTTGTGAGAATTGCACCACCAGTGCAGAGCCTGATGCAGAGCATTTATTATGGCTTTCTCAGTTGCAACTAGACCATAGCAATCACGATTTCAAAAAAGGCAAAGGTTGTCAGCGTTGTAATTTTACAGGTTACAAAGGCCGTGTTGGGGTGTTTGAGTTATTGCAGTTAAATGAAGCAATGATGGTTGCCTTGAAAAATAACGATACCGCTCAGTTTACACATGCCGCAATGCAATCACCTGCGTTTAGACCATTGGCTATGGCGGCACTGGATTATGCAAAAGTAGGGGTCACGTCGCTAGATGAAGTGATGCGATTGGTTGAAATGGTCAGTGATACACCCTTAGAAGAAAGCGTTTTGCAAGCAACTCAAGATTCAGATAACGTGCCTGTCCAGGAAAAAGTGCCTGTCCAGGAAAGTGAGATGCAAGCCAGTCAAACTTTGCCAAAGAAACCGCAAGGCGGTGGCTTTAGTTTAGAGGATATTGATTGATGCCGGCGTTTACTTATAAAGGACGCTCGGCTTCGGGTGATATACAAGAGGGCGACATTGATGCGATTGATGTATCAAGTGCTGCTAAAACATTGCTTAGCCAGAGTATTACGCCGATAGAAATTGTTGCCGCTCAGAAAAGTGGTGCGGATGCGATTGACCTTAAGAAAGACGTTAACTTTTTTACGCCTAAAGTAAAGCTCGATGAGCTGGTTATATTTGCCAGGCAAATGTATTCCTTAACAAAGGCTGGGATACCGATTATTCGCGCAGTAAGTGGATTAACTACGACGAAGTCCTTACGTTTGCGTGATGCCTTAAAAGACGTGATTCTGAATTTAGAGAAAGGGCGCAGTTTTTCCTCTGCACTTGCGCAGCATCCTACTATTTTCAATCAACTTTTTGTAAGTGTGGTGCATGTTGGTGAAAGTACCGGCCAATTGGATTCTGCATTTTTACAACTGGCAACATACTTAGAGCGGGAACAAGCCACCCGTAAGCAAATTAAAGCAGCTACACGCTATCCTATTTTCGTCATCGCGGCAATTACAGCCGCGCTGGTCATAATGAACATTATGGTGATCCCAGTCTTTGCCGACATGTTTTCAAAATTTGGTACAGAATTGCCCGCAACCACACGCTTTTTACTGGCCATGTCAGATTTCTTTGTGAATAGGTGGTACGTGCTGATTGGTGGATTATTGGTATTGTTTTTTATAACAAAACAATACACAAATACCCAACAGGGCAAGATTAAATGGGATCATTTAAAAATAACTGCGCCTGTCATTGGCAACATAGTAGAAAGAAGCTTGCTTGCGCGCTTCTCACGCAGTTTTTCAATGATGTTAAAGGCTGGTGTTCCGCTAACTACAGCGCTTACTTTGGTCTCAGATGCCGTGAGTAATGCCTATATGGCTGATGCTATTTTAACTATGCGTAAACGCATCGAGAAAGGTGAAAGTTTAACCAGAGTGGCCCTAGCCAGCAATTTATTTACGCCTTTGGTCCTGCAAATGATAAGCGTAGGCGAAGAAACGGGGCGCGTAGATGAACTGTTAGAAGAAGTTTCTGATTTTTATGAACGTGAAGTCGACTATGACTTAAGTAGCTTAACCGCCAAAATAGAGCCCATATTGATTTCTATTGTGGCAGCAATGGTGTTGGTACTAGCGCTAGGCATATTCACGCCAATGTGGGACATGATGGGGGCGGTTAGTTAAATATGGCCAAACGTAAAGCAAACGTAAACCTGCTTAGGTTTGCGTTAGTAGCGTGCGTCGTCATGGCTATATTGGGTTTAATGCTCAATTATCTGTTTATTAAACCCGCTAAGTGGCGAGGGGTTAACGGCCAGATGCTGCAAACTAGTATGCAAAGTGCCTTAAGTCATATGTATTGGCAGTGGCAAAACAAAGGTCGCCCAAGCATATTAGTGTTTACACCTGAAAACAGCTCAGGTGGTTATGAAATTACAATGAACGACTTGGGAATTCCGGTTATTTCTGCCAACGAGCAAGGATGTAAAACGCTAATGCCATGGTTGATTACACAGGATGTGCTTCGCAAACAAATAAAGGTGTCGATGGAAGTTATCGATGCAAATAATCAAGAGAGCCTGATATGCAAATTTCAATATCAGCAATACATTTACCAGTACCACGTTGTGAGTGGCCAGTTACACACTAAAATATTGGAGTAAGTCATGCAAAACATGCATAAACACCTGTCAAAAAGCCACCCTCTACAAGCGGGTTTTACACTAATAGAATTAGTCATTGTGGTGGTCATATTAGGCTTACTTGCGGCTACGGCAATACCGCGTTTTCTAAACGTGACCGAAGATGCAGAGGATGCCACGGTAGAAGGTGTTGCCGGTGGTTATGCCACGGGGGTTGGATTAGTAAGAGCGCAGTGGGAGATTGAAGCTCGCCCGCGTTTTAATCTTTCTGATAACAAATCGTTTGTCACTATTGAAGGTATTCGTGTAGGCATTGATGGCGATACAGGCTACCCAACTGGACAATTGGATAATGACAGCAGCAGTGAAGATGATGCAATGAGTCAACTTGATTGCGAAAGTATATTTAATTTAATTATGCAAAGCGCACCGACCATTACCTCAGATTGGGATCCGGTAACAGCACAAGAATTCCGATATTTTACCAACGTAAACGCCGGAGCAGGCTCGGGTTCAAATGACGTATGTCATTATTATTTAATGCAAACTATCAAGAATCAACAACAAGAGCCGTTAACCATTAACGAAGGGAACGGCTTTGTGTACGACCCTCGAATTGGTCAAGTACAAGTTTTCAGCAACAATTAATTTTACACGCTAGCGAGGAGCTAATCATGAAGCAGCAAAAAGGCTTTACACTTATAGAACTAATTATAGTTATTGTTATTTTGGGAATACTGGCGGTAACCGCTGCCCCGCGTTTTATTGATATTCAAAAAGACGCTCGTACCGAAACTATGCAAGGCGTGAAAGCCGCTATCCAAGGAGCCTCGCAGTTAGTTTATGCGAAAGCGGCCATAAAAGGCGTGCAAAAAGCGGCCGACAGCACGGTGACCATAGGTACTGATACTATAGACATTAAGTATGGTTATCCAGATGCTGCAAACCTTACTACCATGGCTGCGTTTCAAGAGTTTGTTGATATTGACGACGAAAAGTTAGAAATTGAAGCAGTATCAACCGCAGATACTGTGCGTGTTAAATATGTGGGTATTGATTCTGACGATAGCGGAAGTACACCATTAGGTTGTTACATCATATATCGTGGCGCTACGGGTGAGGGTGTTGTGCCTTCTATTACAGTTAATTCAAGTAGCTGTTAATTAGGCGATTTAGCGTGATATGACCTTGTCAAAAGACTCGCTGCTTTTATCATCAACTCAACGAGGATTCACCCTGGTTGAGTTGATAACGGTCATTATATTATTGGGTATAGTGAGTTTAGCAATAGCTCCACGGTTTACAGGGTCTTCAGGTTTTGCCGAGTTTGGCTTACAAAAACAAGCCCTAAGCGCCATGCGAAACTTACAACTTAAAGCAATGCACGACACGCGTTCATCCTTTTGTTACAAATTTATTTTAGATACTGATACCTCCCCCAATTTCGGCCCTACCGCCAGCTCATACCTCGATACTTCAGGCCAAGCGGCGGCTTCATGCGGCAACAGCATCAATCTAAATAGCCAAGAATTCTTGCGCTCTCAAGCTAGTGAAATGACCAATGAAGCAGTGTTGTTAGAGGCTGTTGACGGTACCACTGCAATTAGTTTTATCGAGTTTACCAATTTGGGAAAACCAATCACATCGGTTGGTAATTGTGCCAGTGGCTGTACTATTCGTTTTGTTGGCGAAAATAGTGCCAATATCTGCGTAGTAAGTGAGGGGTATATACATGCTTGTTAATAGGCAGGGTTATGCCAATCATCCGCAAGACGGTTTTACCTTGATAGAACTGGTAGTGGGAATTGTGATATTTTCGGTTGCCATGGTAATGGTCAGCTCAGTATTGTTGCCGCAAGCTAAACGCGGTATTGATCCACTGTGGCAAGTGCGTGCGGTTACCTTAGCGCAGTCGCTAATGAGCGAATTAAATGCAAAGGCATTTGATGAAAATGCCATAACGGGTAGTGGGGTGGAGGCATGCACATCTATTCGAGCATGCACAAATTCGGCAAATTTAGGTTTTGAAACGGGTGAAGTCAGGGCCAGCTTTGATGATATTGACGATTATCATGGTTTGGTATTGCAAGGGGTTGATATTGCTAACTCTACTAGTTCTGCTTTTTCAAGCAACACATCCAGTCTATTTTTGGGTTTTGAAGCAAGAATCTCAGTATTCTACGACGACAATTATGACGGTATTAACGATGATGACACCAACGGCGATGGAACCCTAGATAGCGGCACCTTAGTTGGAGAACGCAAATTAATTCAGATACAAATCATCACCCCTGATGGCGAGTTTGTGCCCTTTGCCACCTATAGAGACAATTACTGATGAGTGGCTGCAATCGAAATCCGCATCCAAATAAACGGGTTCATTTAAATGAGCACGGGTTTACCCTAATTGAACTGATTGTGGTAGTCGTTATTTTAGGCATTGTGTCTATCAGTATTAGCGGTATTGTGCGCACCACTATCGATACGGTTAACACGGTGAGTGAGCGAGAAAATTTAGTTCGCGAAGGGAGCTATTTACTCGAGCGTTTCAATCGCGAACTTAATCGTGCAGTGCCCAACTCTGTGCGCATTGCAGGTAACGCTAATGCACATTGCATTGAGTTTGTTGCCTTAAATTATAGTACAAGCTATTTGTCTCTACCTCTGGTGGCGACTGCCGATGTGAGCGCCGATGTTATTGAACTAGTAGATATTAACAATACACCTTATGTTTTGCAGCCTTCAGACATGGGAATTGTCTTCCCTACGCAGCCAAGTGAGGTATATGACGCTAGCCTCAATCATCGACAAAACGTTGTTAGTTGTACTGACGATGGCGATGGTGACTGTGCTACTAACGACGATAGCGACGCTGTTGTACAAGTCAGTTTTACTGACGGTTTTGATACCTCATCGCCCTCAAGGCGCATATATTTTGCTGACCAAGCTATTAGTTATTGCATGCGTAATAGTGCCGTGTACCGCCATGTGAGTGGCATAAATACCAATCAAACTATTTATACGACCGGTGGTGCTTTGATGGCACAGGGATTGGTAAATACCCTAACGGCGAATGTTGTTACAGGCGAACAGAGCCCATTTACGCGAACGGACGCGACGCTTCAGCGAAATGCCGCTACCAGAGCATTATTTATATTTGGCCGCGAAGAAGAACGTGTCACATTTATGCAAGAGGTGCAAATTCCCAATGTACCTTAATCAAGTCATTTGTTTTTTACAGACAAGACAAAAACGGCCTGCGAACATAAAAGAAGGGCTCCTTACTTTAGATACTGCACAATCGGGTAACATGACCGTAATAGCTCTATTTGTTATTGTGGTGGTTGGACTGCTTAGTGCCAGCCTAATTAAAATTGTATCCAGTGCGTCAAATACAACCGTAAGCCAAGTGTATGGTTTGCGCGCGCAACAAGCCGCACAAGCTGGCATACATAATTTATTACAAGCAAGTTTTCCAGCAGGAGCCGCAGCCCAAGCTTGCAATCAATCTGTAAATAGCCCAGCTTCATTTAGCAACGTAAATGGTTTGCAAGCGTGCAGCTATTTGGCGCAATGCTCGACCAATGCAATTCAATTTGCAGGCGTTGATTATTTACATTATAAACTCAGCAGTACTGGCACATGCACGGTAGGTGAAGCAGTCATTAGCCGTACGTTGTCAGTAGATGCTACAGAAGCCGTGGTACCCTAAAAGTAGTGCATTCACGAGTGCAGGTAATCGGTGTTTACATAGCTTACTCATCAAAACATTATGGGCACTTATATTGCTTGCTGCAAAAGCCTTTGCCATGCCGTCAAATTATTGATGCGAAACCTTTTGAATTAGGTATACTTACACTACACTAAGCGTATTTGTTTAATAATAGAATAATAAAGGCTCTCCATGTTCAAAAAGCTTCGAGGCATGTTTTCTAACGACCTGTCTATCGACCTGGGTACAGCAAACACTCTCATATATGTAAAAGATAACGGCATTGTTTTGAACGAGCCGTCAGTTGTGGCAATTCGTCAAGAGCGCGCCGGTGGACCTAAAAGCGTTGCCGCGGTAGGTCACGAAGCCAAACAAATGTTGGGTAGAACGCCCGGCAATATCAAGGCGATACGTCCGATGAAAGACGGCGTAATTGCCGACTTTTATGTCACTGAAAAAATGTTGCAGCACTTTATTAAACAAGTGCACGACAACAACTTCTTACGACCTTCACCTCGCGTATTAGTTTGCGTGCCTTGTGGTTCCACACAGGTAGAACGCCGCGCGATACGTGAATCGGCGCTAGGTGCCGGTGCACGTGAAGTGTATTTAATTGATGAGCCAATGGCGGCGGCAATTGGTTCGGGTTTACCTGTGTCTGAAGCAACTGGCTCTATGGTCGTTGACATAGGTGGTGGTACTACCGAAGTAGCAATTATTTCATTAAACGGCGTGGTTTATTCATCGTCTGTGCGTATTGGCGGTGATAAATTTGATGAAGCCATCATTAATTATATTCGCCGTAATTTTGGCTCATTAATTGGTGAGGCAACTGCTGAACGCATCAAGCATGAAATTGGTGCAGCTTACCCTGGCGAAGAAGTTAAAGAAATAGAGGTTCGTGGCCGTAATCTGGCTGAAGGTGTGCCGCGCGGTTTCACTTTAAATAGCAACGAAATTCTAGAAGCCTTGCAAGAACCACTATCGGGTATTGTAAGTGCGGTTATGGTTGCCCTTGAGCAATCGCCTCCAGAGTTAGCGTCTGATATTTCAGAACGCGGTATGGTGTTAACTGGTGGTGGTGCTTTATTGAAAGACTTAGACCGCTTGTTAATGGAAGAAACGGGTATCCCAGTAGTAATTGCCGATGACCCACTCACTTGCGTTGCGCGTGGCGGTGGTAAAGCTTTCGACATGATTGATATGCATGGCGGCGACTTATTTAGCTACGATTAATCAGGTACGTTATAAGGCAAGCTAAGCTTGCCTTCTTTATATTATGAATGAAGTTTTTGCGCGAGGCCCATCGCTATTCTCTCGGTTAATTATTGTGCTTTTGCTATCATCGGCAGGCATGATTATTGACACCAAAATCCAAGATATTTCAACCGTACGAACCTATCTCACTTCTTTAGTTAGTCCACTACAATATATTGCTGATTTGCCTGGTGCTGTGCTTGATTGGAGTGCTTCCAGATTTACCTCAAGGCAGGCATTGTTAGAAGAAAATGAAAAGCTAACTAGTCAAATGACGCTAATGAACGAGAAGTTACAGCGATTCGTAGTGTTACAGCAAGAAAACGAGAACTTAAGAAAGCTACTCGATGCTCCTGTTAGAGGGAATATGCACCGCATGATTGCCGAGTTGATGGCGGTTGACAACAATCCATATAGCCATCAAATTATGATCAACAAAGGCGCTATTCATGATGTATATGAGGGTCAGTCTGTACTTGATGATACGGGTATTGTGGGGCAAATATTAGAAGTAGGCACTACCAATAGCCGTGTGCTTTTATTGTCTGATATTACCCATGCTATCCCAGTACGTGTTAGTCGAAATAATGTGCGGTTGGTAGCCAGCGGCACAGGATCACTGCAAGAACTGACGCTTGAACATGTTGCACACAGTGCCGATATACAAGAAGGTGATTTATTGGTGTCATCGGGTTTGGGCAAGGTATTTCCAGAGGGTTATCCCGTAGGGACGATCGAGAGCATTGTCAGAGATGAAAGCAAACCATTTGCTAGTGTGAAGATTACCCCAGCAGCGCAACTAGATAGGCTTAAGTACTTATTGCTTTTGTGGCCTGAAACGCTTGCTCCAAAAGGTGCACTAGCACCGGATGAGGTGATTCAAGATGGCAAATAAAATGCAACAGGGTAATCGCTCATTCATATTAGCTAGCATTGTGATAGGTGTGATTTTACAGATTGTTCCCATGCCATCTCCTATTGACTTATATCGCCCAGATTGGTTGCTGCTCATTCTTATTTATTGGTCTATGGCATTGCCAAACCGTGTTAGCGTAGGTATTGCGGGCGTGTCAGGATTATTGCTTGATATATTGTATGGCACGGCCTTGGGCGTGCATAGTTTTGCGCTAGCTATCCCAATTTACCTCGTGTCGGCAAATTATCAACGATTGCGCAATTATTCAATGATGCAACAGGCAGTACTCATATTTGTGCTATCCACTGTTTTTCATTTAATTGTGTATTGGTTGCAGTACCTAATTACGGGTATTGAGTTTAGTTGGATATTCTTACGGCCAGCCATTACGTCAATTATATTCTGGCCTTGGCTGTTTTGGCTTTTGCGTAAGTTTCGCCGTAATTTACGTGTGACCTAAGCTATGCTTACTCCTGTCATTCTTGCCTCAGCTTCTCCACGCAGACAGGCACTTCTGTCTTACATACTTGAACAATTTGATATTGTTCCTGCTGATATCGACGAAACGTCATTAAAGGATGAAAGTCCTCGCGATTTAGTTGAACGTTTGGCCAAAACTAAAGCCCAAGTAGTATTACAGCAATTTCCTGAAAAGTTGATTATTGGTTCAGACACAGTGGTCGCGCGTGATGAAACTGCGCTAGGTAAGCCAGTTAATGAAGCTGATTTTATGCAAATGATGTCGTTTCTGAGCAACGCTTGGCATCATGTTTTTACGGGTATTTGTGTATGCACTATGTCGCATACCTATACTGGTGTTGTGGTTACGCGAGTCAAAATGAGTAATATAAGCGAGCAAGACGCCATTAAGTATTGGCGCACCGACGAACCTAAAGATAAGGCTGGGGGCTACGCAATACAGGGAATAGGCGGACAATTTGTCGAAAAAATTGATGGTAGCTTTAGCGCTGTTGTGGGTTTGCCATTATGTGAAACTAAACAATTATTGTTGAAAGTATCGGCAATATAGTTGATCTACAAAGGGGTGTGAAACGCATATGAGCGCTGAATTATTGATTAACGTGACGCCAAGCGAGTCGCGGGTTGCTTTAATTGAAAATGGCATACTGCAAGAAATTCATATTGAACGACACACTAAAAAAGGCTTAGTGGGTAACATATATAAAGGTAAAGTGAGTCGAGTGTTACCCGGTATGCAGGCCGCCTTTGTTGATATTGGTCTCGATAAAGCCGCTTTTTTACATGCTTCTGATATAGCCGTTTACGATGAACTCGCCGATGAAGTCAGTTCGTCGCAACTAGAAATCAAAGACATCAAAGCTCTCGTCAGAGAAGGCCAGCCTATTGTGGTACAAGTCGTAAAAGACCCAATTGGCACTAAAGGCGCTCGTCTTACTACTGATATCACCTTGCCCTCCCGTTATTTGGTATTTATGCCATCGGTGACCCATGTGGGCGTATCACAAAAAATAGAAGAAGAAACCGAACGTGATCGGCTTAAGCGCATTGTTTCAGCGTTTTGTGATGAAAATGGCGGCTTTATTTTGCGCACCGCGGCTGAAGGTGTTAATGAAAATGAGCTATTACAGGACGCCCAATTTTTAAGGCGTTTGTGGAACAAAATAGAGACCCGCAAAAAAGGCAATAAAATACATGTGCTTTATGAAGACTTGCCTGTTGCTCGACGAGTATTACGTGACTTTGTTGGTACGCAAATAGATCGTATTCGCATTGATTCCAATTTAACGTTTCAAGAACTTCAGTCATTTACCAAAGAGTATGTCCCCGAATTAACGAACAAATTGGAATACTATACAGGTGAACTACCCATTTTTGATTTGTATGATGTAGAAAATGAATTGCAACGGGCCTTAGGACGTCGGGTAGATTTAAAGTCAGGCGGTTACTTGATCATTGATCAAACCGAAGCGATGACCACGATTGATATTAATACAGGTGCTTTTGTTGGTCACCGAAATTTAGAAGAAACGATCTTTAATACCAACATTGAAGCTACCTCGGCAATTGCTCGCCAACTTCGTCTTCGAAATTTGGGCGGTATGATTTTAATTGACTTTATTGACATGCTAGACGCCGACCATAAAAGGAGGGTGCAACACTCCCTTGAGGTAGGTATGGCGAAAGACCGAGCTAAGTCGAATATTCATGGTTATACCGCACTTGGCCTAATCGAGATGACGCGTAAACGAACGCGTGAATCACTGGAGCATTTGTTATGTGGTGAGTGCCCTGCATGTAAAGGTCGCGGCAGTATAAAAACGGTCGAGACAATTTGCTTCGAAATCACCCGTGAAATTGTACGGGTTAACAAAGCGTACAACGCTGATAAGTTTGTTATTTACGCTGCGCCAATCGTCACTGACGCTTTACTAGGGGAAGAGTCTCACGTACTTGCCGAGCTTGAAGCTTTTGTGGGTAAGCAAATTAAAGTGCAAACTGAAACCCTGTATCACCAGGATAAGTTTGACGTGGTAATGATGTGAGCAAGTTTTCGTCAATCCTCGCATATACAGTCAAAAAACTGTGGACCTTAATTGCCATAGTGCTGGTGCTGTTTGCGTTGTTGATGAGTTTATTACGGTATTCACTGCCTTTACTCAACGACCAAAAAGACCATGTTGAGGATTATATTTCATCAAAGTATGCAATTGATTTATCGGTAGACGAATTATCTGCTAGTTGGTCTACCGCAGGACCATCGTTAGTATTACGCGGCGTTAATATTGCAAAAGGTGAACAATCTCCCATAGCCTTATATGTGAGCGAGTTATATCTACAGATTGATTTTTGGCCTTCAATTAGCAGTATGACTTTACAAAGCAAACAAGTGGTACTGAACAAACTTAAATTAGATATTGAGTTGAATCAAATTGAGAACACTGATTCTGAATATCCAATTATACAAGCTTTAGAGACAATATTTCTAGAGCAACTTAGTAATTTCGCGGTAAACAACAGCGTTATCACTATTAACAGTTTACTGAATACTAAGTCATTTAATATTCAAACCTTATCGTGGCTTAACCAAGGTAACCGACACCAAGGTGTAGGTGAATTTGCAATAGACGATTTGCTCAATAATCATGCTACCTTTATTCTCGATTTGTATGGTGATGCTGAGAGTTATAGCGGCACCCTTTATGCACAAGCAACTGACATAGACCTTTCTGTATGGATTAATGAATACAGTAAACTTGAGGGCAAACTTACCGCCAGCAAGGGTAACGCCGAGGTGTGGGCAATTATCAATAACGGCGAGATATCGAGATTTGATGGTGAAATAAAGCCCAGTAGCTTTGATTGGGATAATAACAATTATCGCTTAAAAAACGAAATAAGTGGTAAGTTTGCAGCTATCAAGCGTGAACAGCGTTGGGATTTTTCACTGGTCGATATACAACTCAACACCGATAATGAAGGCGTATCTTTCGCTTTAGACGGTACATTTGATGATAACAATCGTTTATATTTAAGTACTCGAAATGCGACATCACTCACTTCCCTGTTTCCGACCTTAGGTATTGTATCAGTCGACTTAGCAGATACTTTGGCTTTGATTGACACCTCAGCAACTCTACAATATCTTGATATATCTATTCGCTCAGACGATATACACATAGACGGGCTCATTAATGATATAGACTGGCAATCTGATAACCATACACCAGGCGTATACAACCTCGCAACTAACGTTGTTTGGCACAATACCAATGGAAAAATAGTTGTTACAGGAGCTGATGCCGGCGTTTTATCGCAAAAGTTATTTGACAGAAATTTGTCGCTAAAATCATTAAATATCCCTATTTTCGTCGATATCGGCAACGAAACCCTATCTGTAGAATCTGCAAAACTTGGTATTGACGACCTTGATTTATCGTTTGATATTGATGTGAATTTACGTACCGAGTTTTTATCACTGCTTGTTGATATTGAAGCTATAAAATTGAATGAAGTTAGCAAATGGTTGCCTAACTATTTCATGGGTAAAGATGCAAAATCGTTTTTAACGCGCGCCTTTGCGGGAGGCGGAGATATTACTCGTGGTAGCGTATTGTGGCACGGAAATATAAACAAATTTCCGTTTGACGATACACTTGATAACGGCATATTCCAAAGCGTTGTTAATATTGAGAGCGCAGATTTTGTGTTTTCTAATGGATGGCCTGCGTTAACTAGTCTTGATATTGATTTGTATTTTGAAAATTTAGCTTTGTCTATGAGCAGTCCAAGCAGCAAGCTCGGTTCTGTCAGCCTAACTAACCTTGAAGCCAACATACCAAACCTCACAAAGAATGGCGTATTAACGATATCGGCAAGAGGAGACGGACAGTCACATGACTTGACTGACTTAATGCTTAACAGCACATTATCAACAACGCTTGGGAAGCTGCTTGCGAATGATGTTGTGGTTGCTGGACCGTTATACACCGACTTATCGCTATACATTCCGTTAAACGACGGCAAGCAAACGCGTGCGGTAGGCAAAGTGTTTTTAAGTAATAACGACGTAGATTTACCCACACTTGATCTTAAGTTTGAACAAGCAAATGGGGTAATTGCTTTCGATAATGAAGCGATAAGTATTACTGGACTACAAGCCAATTTATTTACTCAAGCAGTTAACGTAAATATAGTGGGAAATAAAGACGAAGAGCAATACCGTTTAGATATCAACATGGCAGGGGAGTGGCAGACCGATTTACTCCCACCGTATATTGGCGACCGATTTGCGACTTACTTCACCGGCAGCACACCTTGGTCTATTGACGTAGACGTTGCGCTACAAAGTAAAGGTTTTAGTTATGGCGCGCTGCTAACCAGTGACCTATTAGGCTTAGGCTCAACTTTACCTGCTCCCTTTTACAAAGATGAAAATACCGTACGTTCGCTGCTGTTAGCGGCAAAAGGTGACCAAACTGCGTCAAGTATTGATTTGCACATTATTGATGTCGCTCGTTTTGACGGTGCACTTGCACACAAGGAAAAGCAATTTAACCGAGCTCACTTAGCGGTAGGCCCAACAGAATTTGAAAGCCGAGGGGTTGGATTCAGTATTAGTGCAGACTTTGAAGAAATGTATTTTGATAAGTGGTATTCGGTGATTGATGCCTTAACAGCGTCGATTGGTGACGCTAAGACCAGCATATTGGGTTTACCACAACGCATATTTGTGGATACTGACAAGCTCATCTTACTCGATGAAACCTTTACTGATGTAGACCTTACTGCAAAACGCCTAGGTGATCGTTGGGGCTTAGATATTGATGCCGATCAAATGCGTGGTGAGGTAACCATACACGATGAGTGGTTTAGTAAAGGCGTAAACGTTGATGCTGAGTACGTAAAAATAGCCAAAAAGTCGCAATCATCGCAAAACCCAGAATCTAATAATACCCGACTTACTGCAACACGAAAGAAGGTGAATATAGATCCGAAAACCTTACCCTCTATTAACTTAACCTGTAAGTCATGTGTAATTTATGGTTACGACTTAGGGCGAGTAGAGATAGAAGCTGAACCTAATGATGATGGCTTAAAGCTCAATCAAATATTTATGGATAACAGCGCCGGCAGTGTTAATTCTTCAGGGCAATGGTATAAGCGTAATCAAGATCACTTTACGTTTATTGCTGGAGACTTATTTAGCCGCGATATTGGTGAGTTTCTAGAGCAGCTAGGTTTTGATTCTGGCATACAAGATTCTAGTGCCAATATGACCTTCGCATTAACATGGAAAGACTCGCCATTTGATGTTGCGTTTGAAAATCTCGATGGCCAAGTAGATTGGAGATTGAGCGACGGCTATTTGGCAGAAGTGAGCGATAAAGGTTCGCGTATTTTCACGCTATTGAGTTTGAATTCTTTGGTTCGAAAGCTGTCGCTTGATTTTAGAGATGTATTTGCCAAAGGTTTCTTTTATGACAATATGCAGGGGTCTTTGCAGATCACTGAAGGTAAAGCCGACACTCGCGATACCAACATTGATGGCGCGGCAGGTGAAATCGAAATATATGGATACACAGATCTCGTTAGCAAAGAACTTAATTATAATGTGAGTTTTGCACCCAATGTGACTGGCAATTTGCCAGTACTTGTTTATTTTTTCACGGTTAGCCCTCCATCCGCATTAGCTGCTTTAGCGCTTGATCAAGTGCTAAGCTCAACTAAAGTAATTTCAAACGTAAACTATGCGGTTACCGGCACTATCGACAAGCCTGTTTTAACTGAAACAGGTAGAGAGAGTACTGAAGTAGAATTACCTGCTCGAAGACTTATTGAACAAGCACCCACTGACGATGAATTTGTGCCGCCAACCAAAGATGACTTATTAAAGATTGAGGTGGGTGATGGCCAGTCTGATTAGTATCCAGTTAAATAGTGGTAATAATATTGTTCAAAACTTAGATGCAGCACAATTACACATTCAACATGCTTGTGAGCAAGCAGACAAAGAACGTTTAGTGGTCTTGCCAGAATGCTTTTCGCTATTCGGCGTAAGTGGCAAAGATATGCTGGCAGCTGCCGAACTCATGGGAACAGGACTCGTACAGCGACGTTTAAGTGAAATGGCTACGGTAAATAATTGCTTTATAGTCGCAGGCTCTATGCCAATAAAGCCATCACAGGATGCCAACAAATATTTTGCTGCTAGTTTAGTCTTTTCACCTAATGGCGAATGCATTGCTCGCTATAACAAGATCCACTTATTTGATGTAACGGTTAATGATAGTACGTCTAATTATTGCGAATCTGCGTATACCATGGCGGGACAGCATTTAAGTTTATTCAATACAGGATTTGCTGATGTAGGACAAAGCGTATGTTATGACTTACGTTTTGCAGCTATGTTTAGTGCTTACACTAGTTTCACTGAATCAAAACAAGCTCCGATGGTGATAGTAGTACCGAGTGCGTTCACTCAGGCAACTGGCAAGGCTCATTGGCATACTTTATTACGAGCGCGAAGTATCGAAAACCAGTGTTTTATAGTAGCATCTAATCAAACCGGTACACATGTTGATGGCCGCGAAACATTTGGTCATAGTTGTATATATTCGCCTTGGGGTAGTTGTTTAAGCGTGGTTGAAAAAGATGTGGGTTTCGCAATAGCTAAATTTGATCTTGAAACATTAAAGAAAGTGCGCTCAAACATGCCTATACATGATCATAAAAAAGAGAGATATCAGATTGAATCCTAACGTTGTCGATAGTTTATTAACACAATCAGGCCTTAACCAAACCCACGTAAATGATTTATTGGCATTAATGCTGACACATCAAAATGATTTTGCTGATTTGTATTTTCAATTGTCGCAGCATGAAAGTTGGGTGCTTGAAGATGGCATTATAAAGGATGGTAGTTATAACATTGAACGCGGGGTGGGTGTACGAGCCATATCCGGCGAAAAAACTGGCTTTGCTTATTCCGATGAAATAAGCCTGCCAACACTGACTGACGCATGTAAAGCTGCTAGGAGTATTTCAAAAAGTGGAGAAGCACAAAAAGTAATGCCATTTAGTGAAGTAAGTGCAAAGTCTTTGTATACCGTTCGCAATCCTCTGCTTAATATGCCAGACGCAGACAAAGTTGATCTGCTTCGTACAGTCGACGCTTATATTCGAGTCAAAACCCCCGATGTGAGCCAAGTTGTAGTGAGCTTAACGGGTGTATATGAAGAAGTGTTAGTTGCTGCAAGTGATGGTACCTTTGCAACTGATATTCGACCACTTATCCGTTTAAATTGCTCAGTGTTATTAGAAAGCGACGGCAAACGCGAGCGTGGCAGTTCAGGTGCTGGTGGTAGACGTACTTACGACTTTTTTACCCAAGAAATAAGTGAAGGCAAGCTGCGTTATCAAGTTATTGCAGATCAAGCGTTACACATGGCTAAAGTAAATTTGGAGGCCAGGCCTGCTCCTGCCGGTGCGATGCCTGTTGTTCTAGGCAGCGGATGGCCTGGCGTACTGTTGCATGAAGCTGTTGGCCACGGGCTTGAGGGCGATTTTAACCGTAAAGGTGCTTCAACCTTTAGCGGCCGAATAGGTCAGCAAGTGGCATCGAAAGGTGTAACGGTGGTTGATGACGGTACTATGAATGATCGTCGTGGCTCCCTTTCTATCGACGACGAGGGAACGCCGAGTCAATACAATGTATTAATTGAAGACGGTGTATTAACCGGCTACATGCAAGACAAACATAACGCTGGTCTAATGGGAGTTAAGCCTACCGGTAATGGCCGAAGAGAATCCTATGCGCATCTACCCATGCCAAGGATGACTAATACATACATGTTGGGTGGCGAACATACGCCTTCTGATATTATCGCGTCGGTTGAAAATGGTATATACGCGCCTAATTTTGGCGGAGGGCAAGTTGATATTACGTCAGGTAAATTCGTGTTTTCAACGTCTGAAGCATATTTGATCAAAAATGGTGAAATATCCCATCCTATAAAAGGTGCAACGCTAATTGGTAATGGCCCTGAGTCGATGCAAAAAATATCCATGATTGGCAACGATATGTCTTTGGATGATGGCGTTGGTGTATGTGGTAAAGATGGTCAATCAGTCCCTGTGGGCGTTGGGCAACCTACGTTAAAGATAGACGAAATGACGGTGGGCGGAACTGCTTAAAATCGCCGAAATTATGCGTTTTTGTTACGAAAACGCGCTATCTTGTTCTTAACTGCTATCCAATTGGTTTTTGGTGAATTGGGAGATATGTCAATCACGTTTTGAATCATACTTACTTCAAGGCTGATGGCACTGACATGAGCCATTAATAAGGTGTACCCTTCGTACTTTTTCAATTTATGTAAAGTTTGCTTATATTCTTTGGGTAAATAAACCGGAAACGGCGGCACCAACTTCTTTTTTACTTGCACCAATACATCAGCTACATAAATATACTTAGCATGAGTGTTCACTAGGCTTATATCTTGTGATGTATGTCCTGGTGTATTTATCACTTTCCAGTCGGTAAACTCAGGAACGCTCGCATTGTCTGGCAGCATTTTTGTGGGTGTGAGGGTTTTTGGGTACCACACATTTTGACGTTTTTTGCCTAACCGACCGGCCACCCACAGGGCTAATGCCATATCAACGATGTGGGCAATACTTCCACGAATCCCTTTATACCACTGTGTCGAAAACTCACCTGTATATATTTTTGCGCCACTTGCAGCTTGCAGGGCAAGTGCGCAACCAGCATGATCGGGGTGCATGTGCGTAACCATAATGACCTTTAAATCACTTATGGGCCGTTTAAGACTATGCTCAAAGTAGTCGCATATTATGGGCAAATCAACTTTACAGCAACCATCAAGGAGCATGCACCCATAGGGGTATTCAACCAAGTGAATGTTTTGAATGTACCCTTGAATAGAATGTAAGCGCATACGAGATTGCCATATTAAATGCTAGTGTTTACTCATCGTACCACTTATACAAGCTCTGTTAAGCTTTTTTTAATGCAACAACATCGGCGTTTTCGGCGTCAAGAAGATCATCTGCACTCACGCCCTTGAATAACTTACTGACTGAATCTTTATTTTTAGCCAGCACTATTGCCAGTTCTTCAGCAATTGATTCGTCAAGTTTGATGCCTTTACCTTGAATATAGGTTGTTAAATTATCAGCAACTTCAAGCATTTTGTCGTACTGATCGGCTTCTTTTTTGTTAGTGGTGACCAATTTATCGACTCCTTTATGTTGCACTACATACTGCGTTACTACCGCCATATTTTTACTCCCGCTATTATTAAGTCAGCAGCTAATATACGCCTAATTACTGTATAAATAAACAGTTTTGTAAGTTTGCATATATTGTTGATTCGCCGCTGCTGTTTTTTTAGTCAAGTTGTTATACTACTGTTTACAATATATTAACTAAAGTATAGTTTAAGTGTGCAGTTCAATACTTTGTTAACTTTATCGCATAATTTGTTCGACTTTGAGGACAGGCCAATGTTAGATACCCCAACAACACTTGCAATCGTGGAAGATAATCCAGCAGATACGACGCACTATATGAGGTTGCTAGAACAGTGCGACCACAATTTTCAACATATAGAGTGTTTTACCACTATTGAGTGCGCACTTAAATCTTTGAAAGAAACAAAAACCAATATCTGCTGTTTACTCGATTACAACTTACCTGATGGTACAGCGCTTTCATTGGTTAAAGCACTCAAGTCAGGAAGCTGTGACCTTATTTGTCCAATTGTAATCATAACAGGGCAAAACGATACTCAAAGTGCAGTGAAGTTACTCAAACTTGGCGTACAAGACTATATTGTTAAAGACGAGCTAAGTAGCAATAGTTTCATTAGAACGATAGAAGGGGCAGTACAAAACTGGCAATTAAAAAAACAGCTTGAATTCATGGCTATGTATGATTCGCTTACTCAGTTGGGCAACCGCTGTTTATTTATTGATAAGTTAGAGCAGATGATTTCTGAAGGGAGCAGATATAATCATGGCTTTACGCTAATCACACTAGACTTGAATAACTTTAAATCAGTCAATGATATCTATGGACACGAAGCGGGCGATTTTGTGCTTCAACAAGTTGGTATAATACTACGACGTACCTTGCGGGATGCTGATATTGCCGGTCGTTTAGGTGGTGATGAATTTGCGATATTGCTCCCAGAAACATGCAGAGAATCTGCACTGATTGTGGCCGAAAAAGTGGCCGATGCACTTGATACTGACATTGAATGGCACAATGCGGTGATACCAGTGTCGGCAGCATTGGGCATTAGTATGTTTCCATCTAAAGCACGTAACGCAATGGAGCTGATGCGAGAAGCGGATATTGCATTATATAAATGTAAAGAAAATAAAAACGCTAAATATGAGTGCTATCGACAAGGATGGATGGACGAGAATGCTGAAAAAGAAAAGTTACGCAATTACCTCCCCACAGCGCTACAAGACAACAAGTTTGAGATTGCATTACAAGCGATTGTCCATTCTCGAGATAACGAGCGTTCTATTTTTGCTTTTGAGATACTCACAAGGCTTTGTTTTGAGGGGCGCTGGGTAAACCCAATTACTATTGTTAACATGGTAATTGAACTTGGTTTAGATATTGCGTTTCACCGTTGGTTATTTTCGTCAGCATTTATGCAACTTAAAAAGCTTCAGGTTCAACAACCTAATATGAAAATCTCACTGAATTTGCCGGCTAACGTTTGTCATAGTCCACGACTTACAAATTTGTTAGTAGACATGACACAGCAGCATGATATTGCGCCAAATGACGTTATTCTAGAAGTTACTGAGACGCATTTAATGGTAGACCCTGATAAAGCAAGGCAATGTTTGTGTAATCTCGTAAACAGTGGTTTTAGTATTGCTATTGATGATTTTGGCACCGGGTACAGCTCAATGGAATACATTGCAGATTTGCCCTGTAGTTTTATAAAGATTGATAAAAAGTTCTTTCTCAATTTAGAAGAAAACAAACGTAATCGAAATATTATTGAGGCTATTACTGCTTTGGCACACGGTTTAGAGATGGTGGTAATTGCCGAAGGTATCGAGTCTGCGACATTAGTCGATGAGGCGCTTGAACTTGAGTGTGACTTTTTGCAAGGGTTTTATTACGGACAACCTGTGATCCCAACTGATAATGACGATTTATTCAAGCTCCAAAATATTAATTAAACATACGATAGAATAATTTCAGTCGATATGGAGCAGAGTTTCGTATATCACTGTCTTTAAAAGTAGTAGAGAACAATCTTGTTTAATTTTAATTTAGTTGAAGGCATCATTTTTGATCTCGACGACACCTTGGTTGCAAGTGACCTAAATTTCGCCTTAATAAAATCCAAGATTGGGTGTAGTTCAAGTGATGATATTTTGGCTTACATTGACAACATAGTTTGTACTGAAACAAAAAAAAGGGCAAAGAAAATTGTACTAGAACATGAACTAAACGATGCTGCATCTTCAGTCTGGATGCCAGGAGCAGAAGATTTTGTAAAACAAGCTTTAGCTAGAAATTTGCCGTTGGCGATTGTTACTCGTAATTGTCGACAAGCTACGGAGTTAAAACTACAGACAAACAACATCCCGATAGAACTTGTGATAACGAGAGAAGATGCTCCACCCAAACCCAATCCTGAAGCACTGCTAATGATCGCCACGCAATGGCAAATTGATACTGATAAAATAGCCTATATTGGTGACTATAGTTATGACATTGAGGCTGCGCATAATGCTTCAATGCAAGCATGGTTGTATCAACGTAAAGATAACGAAGAATCTTGTAAATATGCTCAAAATTTAACCTATATCACCAAGTGAAAATGTAAATGTCCTTAAATTACAAGATGCCAACCGAAATCTGATGGTTTTTTCGTCAAATTTGTTTTAAATTTTAGTCAGGATTTAGGTATGTGTAAACGTGCCATTGGTTAAATCAGAAAAAGTTGGACTTTATATGGACATATTCCCATGGATAGGGGCTGGCATTCCCGAATATCATTATTTCACCGCATTAACTATTGGCTTATTTATTGGTCTTTTTGTTAGTACCCTCATTTATTTCTATTTGTTAAGACGCGTATTGGTTGCAGAGCGAACCAATGTCTCTTTACTTGAAAATTCCTTTTCTCAAACATACTATCAACGAAGCGCGATGATGTGTGCTGAGAATCTAAAGCAATCTGCTAGGTTGCGAACCGTCATTAAAAACATAGTGAATTCACAATGTGTGTTAGTTGATAATCATAACTATGGTTCAATCCTTCATTCACCATTAAGGCACAATTTACAAGAATTACGCGCCATTGCCGATGATCTTAATCAATATAGATCACATGACTGGACGAACTTACACTATCACGAAGCGCAAGAATATTTGCCTAACTCAGCTACCTCTGATGCTGCCGCTAATGAGTCGTCAAACGATAAAACACACCACAAAATAGTGACCATGCTAAACAAAGCAATTATGGTAATGAAGCCATTGTGCAAAGAAAACAACGTAGTGTTTAGTTATAGTATTGATACTTTATCTGAGTCACTTAGTGTATCTGGAGCTTGGCTTCATAGAGCGCTACTTGAACTCATGATAAATGCAATCAAATGCAATGAAAATGGTACCACTTTGCACTTGTCTGCGGTTGTTGATTCGCAATCTGTACGCATACAGGTACGCGACAATGGAAAAGGAATTCCGCATAATATTAGTGATGCGATATGCGCTAATAACGGACAGGTTCAAGCTTTTCGACGCAGTTACGACCAAACTTTGCATACCAATCTATTTGCTGTGCAGGCACATGTAAATGCCGTAGGTGGCCACTTTTCAATTAAGAGCGCGCGAAATTATTGTACTGAGGTTAACATTAATTTACCTTTAGCGGTGCTTACTGAGCGTAAGAATACGGCGAGACTTAAAGCAGTAAATAAGCGTGAACACATAAATGAGTCAAGACCATCAATATCCGAATGCCACGAAGTCAGATATGAAAATCGCTGTGCCAAAAACAAATTGCTGTTGATTGAAAATACGAGAGGTATGCTTTCACCCTGCGTACAAAAATTGAAAGTGCATTATCAAGTTAAAACAGTCAATAGTCTATCTGACGGCATAGCGCTAATACATAAAATCAAACCAAATGCGATCTTAATAGACTGTGACTCAGATTTCTCCCGTGGATTGTCTTTGCAAAATTACTTAAGTTCTAGTTCAAGTTTAGAGCAGACGCCTGTAATACTATTGGGGCAGAATGAACCCAATATTACCCAAGTATGTGCATTAAAGGCGGGAATTTCAGCTGTGTTGGAAAAACCAATATCTCCTGATGCACTTTGTATTGCCGTAGAGCAAGTACTTGAAGAAAAAAACAAAATGGTAACGCGTGTTGAAACGATGCTAGCAAACTACCATGCGAGTCTATTTGATAATCCTGACAATATAGCATCTAAAGAGGAATCGTTTGTTTCTGGCTTTAACGATATTCTAGCGAAACATTATACTGAAGAAGAGTTTACGCGCGTGCGTGCTGCTAAACTTATGAACATGTCAGATAAAACTATTGCTAGGAGAATCAATACCTGCTTTGACCGAAAGTTTACCGACTTGTTGAAAGTGTACAGGTTGGAACGGGCAAAGGAATTATTATTGAAAGGTGTACAAATTACTGCAGCGTCTTACGAGGTTGGATTCAGTTCACCTTCATATTTTACTCAATGCTTTAAAGCAGAATATGGTTTCTTACCTTCACTGCTTGCAAAAAAAGAGTCGGCCTAGTCATGGCCGCTAAGCATTTGAATTTGAAGTATATCGGTGTCACCTTTAAGTACTTTTAGCACGCCATCTTGAATGAGCGTGCGCATACCGTCTTGAACAGCCTGGTGCTTCATTTCATTAACAGATACTTCTTTGTATATCAGGCTGCGCAAATCAGCGGTCATTGTCAGTAATTCATGCACGCCTGTTCGTCCTTTATAGCCGGTGTCGCCGCATTCTTCACATCCTACGGCTTTGTGTATTTTAAAATTCTCTTCTAATCCCAGTTCACTGAAGTGTTGTTCACCATACTGGCGTCGTAAGAACGCTTTCTCAGCTTCACTGGCAACGGCAGCTTGTTTGCAGTTACCACACAAAGTACGAATGAGTCGCTGAGCTAATATGCCAACACAAGCATCAGAAAAGTTAACTGGATCAAGACCTAAGTCAAGTAAGCGACTGATTGTCTCAGGGGCTGAATTAGTATGTAATGTAGATAACACCATGTGACCGGTTAATGAGGCTTCGATACCTGCATGTGCTGTTTCTTTGTCACGCATTTCACCAATGAGAATGATGTCGGGATCGGCTCGTAAAAAAGCGCGTAATGCATTGGCAAACGTAAATCCAATTTTGGGGCTCACCTGAACCTGTTGCAAACCAGGTTGGGTAATTTCAACCGGATCCTCTGCTGTCCATATTTTTTTATCGGGTGTGTTTAAGTAGCCCAAAACTGCATGCAAGGTTGTGGTTTTTCCCGAGCCCGTCGGCCCAACTACTAACAATATACCATGAGGTTTTTTAATCATGGTTTCTAGCATGTCTAAATTGCGCGGTGACAAATTCATTTTTTCAATTGGCATCGCACCACCTGTGGCTAATATACGCATTACCACGCCTTCGCCTGCGACGGTGGGAATAGTTGCCACTCTCACTTCTACAGTTTGTCCTGACATTTTAAAGGCAAGTTTACCGTCTTGCGGTATGCGTTTTTCTGCAATATTTAGACTGGCCATAATTTTAATTCGCGCAATAACTGCATTGTGGTGTGATGCTGGTACTTGGTTAATATCACGTACCACTCCGTCTACGCGCATTCGTACACGAGTAGGTGCGCCTTTTTCGGGGTCAATGTGAATATCTGATGCGTTTAAACGTTTAGCATCGTGTAATACACGAGAGACCAATCTAACTACTGCCGGGGCATCTTCTGCTAAGTCATCACTTTGCTCGTCGTCTTCTTCGCCCGCAGTACCTATTTCATCAAGTATTTCGTCAAGTTCACCCGGCCCACTACCGGCAGAGGTTTCACCTAAATATTGTAATATGTGTGTGGGCATGCCCACCGCAATTTCGTAACTGTCTATTCCGAGCGCACTTTCTATTTCCATTAAAAGTGATGCATTGTTGGGCTCAGCCATCAGCACTATGGGAGATTCGTGTAAGTCAGCGATTACGGCAACAAAGTTGCGTTTTAAATACGATAAGTTCAATCGCGCATCTGTTTGATAAAGGTGGTAGTTGTCGGGTAGGTAGCTGATATAAGGTACTTGGTAATGGATGGCCAGCGCGTTACCAATTTCGGATTCTTGAATACGGTGCTCAGACACCAAGCGTTGGACAATTTGCTTAACACTAGCTTCTTCGCTGATATCACTAATGATTTTCTCGTTAACCAAGCCTTTGTGCACTAAATAGTCAAAGGGATGAGTGGTGCCACCCAATTCATAACGAAATTGCTTACCCAGCATATCTGCTATTTTAGTTGCCAACTGGAGATCGTCGTTATCGAAGCCATTACCGCTTTTGTTTATAATTTGCATAACGCCCATCAGAACGTCTGCATTCATTACTGGGATGCACAAAATATTTTGCGTAGTAAATTGACTCGATTTATCGAATTTTTTATCAAACCTTAAGCGAAAATGCACTTCTTTAAGAAGTTGGTCGTCGTAAGGGTCGTTAATAATCAGTGCTTGCTGCGCCATTGCCACATAACCGGCAATTGACTGAGGGCTAATAGACACTTTTATTTCTTTGGTTTCTTTTCCTGTTTTAAAGCGTGCAACCAAGTCTTGCTGCTGGGAGCGGCGCTGAAACAATGACATTCGCTGTGCATTGAAGACACTAAGAATGAGAGGCTCAATTTTCTGATACGCATCCATTAAGTTTGAAAACTCTCTCAATGTCGTTTTTAAGGTTTCTAACATAGCGACTTGTTGCATATCATCGAGCATATCGAGTATCGGTCCTTTTATTTAAAATTCGAGCCTATCGTAAGATATCGGCTAATTGCGTATTTTCATAAGCTGGATGTTGATGCTGAAGTAACGAGGTTAAAATAAGGAAATTGGATCGTTATTATAGACAAAGCGCTAGTTAATGAGGAACTGCCTATGAGAACAGTATCTTTATCTATTTATAATAGCGTATTTACTTAGTAAACTAGCAATACACCGAACTAAACACACACTGCAACATTCGCGCATACTTTTTAAGCATTATTGCTGTTTAGTACTTGCGCTAAAGCCCAGAACATGTATAATTCGCGCCCACTGTCAGATGCAACGAGTACTTTTACGTACATCTAGACATGATTTAGCGGGTTAGTATTTAGGTCAACGAGCGAGAGCTTCTTTAAATACTTACCACACAACGTACGCTTTAAGCATACCGAGAGTAACACGCTAATAATGAACAGGATTCCAATAAGGAATCATTGGTTTACGCACATCTTTTCTCCCGTCTTTATTTAGAAAGGCAATATGGGGCAGAAAAGGTGAATTTTTTTGTTCTTTCGATTGGAGCTTAATCGATGCCAAATCAAAGAATTCGTATTCGTTTAAAAGCGTTTGATCACAAGTTGATCGATCAGTCTACGGCGGAAATCGTTGAAACAGCTAAGCGCACCGGCGCGCAGGTAAGTGGTCCAATTCCACTTCCTACTCGCAAAGAGCGTTACACTGTGTTGATTTCTCCGCACGTAAACAAAGATGCGCGTGATCAGTACGAAATCCGCACACACAAGCGTTTAGTAGATATCATTGAACCAACTGATAAAACAGTTGATGCTTTGATGAGATTGGACTTAGCCGCGGGCGTTGATGTTCAAATCAGCCTAGGCTAATAGAAGAGGGTAATAACAATGTCGATTGGTCTTATCGGTCGTAAAGTAGGTATGACTCGCATCTTCACTGAAGATGGCGTATCTATTCCTGTGACTGTTATCGAAGCGACCCCTAACCGTGTGACTCAGTTACGTACTGACGACACTGACGGTTATCGTGCACTACAAGTTACCGCAGGTACCAAGAAAGCAAATCGCGTTAATAAAGCTTCAGCAGGTCACTTTGCTAAAGCTGGCGTTGAAGCCGGACGTGGTTTGTGGGAATTTCGTCTTGCAAATGACGAGGGTACTGATATTGAAGTGGGCAGTGAATTAACTGTTGAAATCTTCAACGACACTAAAAAAGTCGATGTAGCAGGCACATCAAAAGGTAAAGGTTTTGCTGGCGCGATTAAACGTTGGAACTTTAGTTCTCAACGCATGACGCACGGTAACTCACTATCTCACAGAGCTCCAGGTTCAATTGGTCAAAACCAATCACCAGGTAAAGTATTTAAAGGTAAGAAAATGGCTGGTCAGCTTGGTAACAAGCGTATCACCACACAGTCTTTAGAGCTTGTTCGTGTAGATGCTGAGAACAACCTTTTATTAATCAAAGGTGCCGTACCTGGCGCAACTGGCAGCGATGTTATCGTAAAGCCAGCTGTTAAAGCGTAACTGGGAGTGAACTGATGGAATTAACATTGAAAGACGCGAACAGCGCTCTTGAAGTATCAGACGCCACTTTTGGTCGTGAGTTTAACGAAGCCCTAGTTCACCAGGTTGTAGTAGCCTTTGGTGCAGGTGCTCGTCAAGGTACTAAAGCACAGAAAACAAGATCAGAAGTACGTGGTGGTGGTAAGAAGCCATGGCGTCAAAAAGGAACAGGCCGCGCTCGCGCTGGTACTATCCGCAGCCCAATTTGGGTTGGTGGTGGTCGTGCATTTGCTGCAAAACCTCGTGACTTTGATCAAAAAGTAAATAAAAAGATGTACCGTGGTGCCCTTAAAAGCATCCTTTCAGAATTGGTACGTCAAGACCGCTTAATCGTGGTTGAGAAGTTTGGTGTTGAAGCTCCTAAAACTAAAGAGCTACTAACTAAACTTAACGAACTAGAGCTTAAAGATGTATTAATTGTTACTGCAGAGCTAGACGAGAACTTGTTCTTAGCTTCACGTAACTTATACAAAGTTGACGCTCGTGATGTTCAAGGCATCGATCCAGTTAGCCTTATCGCTTTCGATAAAGTACTTATGACTGCTGAAGCCGTGAAACAACTTGAGGAGGCATTAGCATGAACGAACAACGTTTATTAAAAGTGCTACTAGCACCTCATGTTTCAGAAAAAGCTACATTAGCAGCTGAAACTAACAACACTTTTGTATTTAAAGTACTTAAAAACGCCACTAAAGCTGAAATTGCAGCTGCTGTAGAGAAACTTTTCGAAGTTGAAGTACAAGGCGTTCGTACTGTAAATGTTAAAGGTAAAGTTAAGCGTCATGGTGCTTCTTTCGGCAAACGCAGCGACTGGAAAAAAGCATATGTTGTGCTTAAAGAAGGTCAAGATATCGACTTCGTCGATACTGCTGAATAAGGGGATTTGATATGCCATTATTAAAAGCTAAACCAACCTCTGCCGGTCGTCGTCATGTTGTTCAGGTAACCAACCCTGATCTACACAAAGGTGCACCTTATGCTCCTTTGCTAGAAAAGAACAGCAAGTCTGGTGGACGTAACAACAACGGTCGTATCACAGTTCGTCACATTGGTGGTGGCCACAAGCATCATTACCGTGTAATTGACTTTAAACGCAACAAAGACGGCATTCCTGCCAAAATTGAGCGTTTAGAATATGATCCAAACCGCTCTGCAAACATTGCACTTGTGCTTTACGCAGACGGTGAGCGTCGTTACATGTTAGCGCCTAAAGGTGCTAAAGCAGGCGATGCTATTCAATCTGGTGCTGATGCTCCTATTAAAGCCGGTAATGCTATGCCTATGCGTAACATGCCTGTAGGTACAACAGTACATGCGATCGAAATGAAGCCAGGCAAAGGTGCACAAATTGCACGTTCTGCTGGTGCATACGCACAAATCCTAGCGCGTGAAGGTACTTATGTAACCTTGCGTTTGCGTTCTGGTGAAGTACGTAGAGTATTATCTGACTGCCGCGCAACAATCGGTGAAGTGGGTAACTCAGAGCACATGCTTCGTTCACTAGGTAAAGCTGGCGCAAATCGCTGGCGCGGTATTCGCCCAACTGTTCGTGGTGTTGCCATGAACCCAGTTGATCACCCACACGGTGGTGGTGAAGGTCGTACTTCTGGTGGTCGTCATCCAGTGTCACCTTGGGGCGTTCCTACCAAAGGTAAGAAAACCCGAAGCAATAAGCGTACTGATAAACTTATCGTACGTCGTCGTAACAAATAACAGCGAGGATTCACCATGCCACGTTCTCTCAAGAAAGGTCCTTTTATTGACCTGCACTTGCTGAAGAAGGTAGAAGCTGCAGTGGAGAAGGGCGACAAGAAGCCAATTAAAACTTGGTCACGTCGTTCTATCATTATCCCAGATATGATTGGGCTAAACATTGCGGTTCATAACGGTCGCCAGCACGTTCCTGTACACATCAGTGACGAAATGGTTGGCCATAAGTTGGGCGAATTTGCTCCAACGCGTACTTATCGCGGCCATGTCGCAGATAAGAAAGCGAAGCGATAGGGGAGATAAAAATGGAAGCTTTAGCTAAACACCGTTTTGCTCGCACGTCGCCTCAAAAAGCACGCTTGGTAGCAGATCAAATCCGCGGGTTACACGTTGAGAAAGCACTTGAAGTGCTGGCTTACAGCCCAAAGAAAAGCGCAGCGCTAGTCAAGAAAGTTCTTGAGTCAGCAATCGCTAACGCTGAAAACAACGAAGGCGCAGATATTGACGAATTGTCAGTAGCTAAAATCTTTGTTGATGAAGGCCCAACTATGAAGCGTATTAAGACACGTGCTAAAGGCCGTGCTGATCGTATTTTTAAGCGTAGCAGTCACAT
>JBARZY010000102.1:0-21487 GCA_049650345.1 Glaciecola sp.
TTTACGGCATAAAGGGCCGAAAGCGTCTTGTATATTTCTCACAACTCGCCACCCTTTTCTGCCGAAAGGCTCAACCCCAAAGTATGATAGTTTATTGTAAAGTATGATACTTTTTTATTTAGTATGACACTTTGTCGTCAACGCACAAACACCATTAAAAATTAGGTCTCCCTACTCCACAGTAACCGACTTAGCCAAATTACGCGGCTGATCCACATCAGTACCCTTTATCAGCGCCACATAGTACGACAATAGCTGCAGCGGAATGGTATACACAATAGGCGCCACCGCAGCACTAGTGTGAGGCACTTGCACAACGCGCATGGTTTCGTCGCTTTCAAACTCTGCGTCTACGTCGGCAAATACATACATAATACCGCCACGTGCACGCACCTCTTCAACGTTTGATTTGAGTTTTTCAAGTAGCTCGTTGTTCGGAGCCACTACAATTACTGGCATGTGGGCATCTATAAGTGCTAACGGACCGTGTTTGAGTTCGCCCGACGCATATGCTTCTGCGTGAATGTACGAAATTTCTTTAAGCTTTAACGCACCTTCCATTGCAATAGGGTATTGATCGCCTCGGCCTAAAAACAAGCTATGGTGTTTATCAGAAAACTCTTCTGCCAAGTCTTCAATTTCATTGGCTAAACTTAGGGTTTCTTCCAATTTTGCTGGCAAGGTTAACAAGGCCTGCGAGATCTCGGCGATAGTGTCGTCGCTCATGCCATTGTGCTCGCCAATGGCGATGGTAAGCATGAGCAATGCCGCTAATTGTGTTGTAAAGGCTTTGGTCGACGCTACACCAATTTCTGCGCCTGCGCGCGTTAAAAAGCTAAGGGCTGATTCGCGCACTAACGACGAGCCGTCTACGTTACAAATACTCAAGCTCGACATATAACCACTTTGCTTAGCAAGCTTTAATGCGGCTAGGGTATCGGCAGTTTCACCCGACTGCGAAATAGTTACCAACAAGCTATTTGCGGGCACAAACGACTTGCGATATCTGAACTCTGATGCAATTTCTACTTCGCACTGCACGTTGGCATATTGCTCCAACCAATATTTTGCAGTTACGCCGGCGTGATAACTAGTGCCGCATGCAATAATTTTTACGTATTTAGTTTGTTTAAATATATCTGCAGCGTTTTGCTGCGCACCCGCTCCTGTACCAAAAATATCAGGTGCTAAGCCATCGCTGGTAATACGGCCTTTTAACGCGTTGCGCAATACGTGGGGTTGCTCGTATATTTCTTTTAACATGTAATGGCGATAACCAGCTTTATCACCGGCGTCATGTTCAACGTTTGATTCAATCACTTCGCGCTCAACATGGTCGCCGTTTGCATCAATAATCTTAACGCTGGTGCGGGTAATTTCAGCAACGTCACCTTCTTCCAAAAACATGAATCGGCGGGTAACGGGTAACAATGCCATTTGGTCTGATGCCAAGAAATTTTCACCAATGCCTAAACCTATCACCAGCGGGCTGCCTGAACGCGCCACCACCAACTTGTTTGGCGTGGTTTTGTCCATTACAACCGTGCCATAGGCGCCTTCAAATGTTTTTACTGCTTGTTGTACCGCGCTTAGCAAATCGTTTGTTGATTGCATAAACATAGCAATACTGTGGGCAATAGTCTCGGTGTCGGTGTCAGATAAAAACGTATAGCCTTTGGCTTGTAACGATTCTCGCAAGGGCTTGTGGTTTTCAATAATACCGTTGTGCACTACTGCAAAGCGTTCTGTGCTGGCATGTGGATGGGCATTTGCTTCGGTTACGCCGCCGTGTGTTGCCCAGCGCGTATGTGCGATTCCTGTAGCACCTAAGCCGTTTTCATCGTTTATGGCGTCAGCCAAGGCCTGTACCTTGCCTGTTTTGCGCACTATCGATAAGCTTTCGTTGTGCACTAATGCTACGCCTGCTGAATCATAACCGCGATATTCGAGGCGCTTTAAGCCTTCTAATAAAATTTTGACCACGTTGCGCTCAGCAACTGCTCCAACTATTCCACACATAAGCGTTATGCGTCCTTAATTTTGTTTGCTTGGCTTTTGCCAACCAGTAATATTTCGTTGTTTACCGCGTGCTACGGCTAATTCTTCGTTGTTTACCGACTTGGTAATGGTGCTGCCTGCGCCAACCGTTGCGCCACTGGCAATAGTAACGGGGGCCACTAACGAAGAGTTAGAACCAATAAACACATTGCTACCTATATCGGTTTTAAATTTGTTTACGCCATCATAATTGCAGGTAATGGTTCCGGCACCAATGTTGGTAGCCTCGCCAACTTCAGCATCGCCAATGTAGCTTAAGTGGTTTACTTTAGCGCCCTTACCTATATTGGCTTTTTTAATTTCGACAAAATTACCCACTTTTGCACCTTCGGCTAAATTAGCACCAGGGCGCAAGCGGGCATATGGACCAACATTGCAACTATCGGCCAGAGTTGCCTGTTCTATTAGGGTGTATGCGTCAATGTGGGTATTGTCGCCAATACTGCAATTTTTGAGCACGCAATTAGGGCCAACGGTAACATTGTTGCCAATGCTTACATCGCCCTCTATTACCACGTTTATGTCTATAAATACGTCTTCGCCCACAGTTAAATTACCGCGTACGTCAATTCGATTAGGGTCGGCTAACGACACGCCCTGCATAAGCAAGTTTTGCGCATAGCGCTGTTGATAGGCTCTTTCTAAAGAAGCAAGTTGTGCGCGGTTATTAACGCCTTCAACTTCTCGATGCCATTCAGGTTGGGCCGATGCAATGCGCTTGCCCTCTGCAGCGGCCATTTCAATCACGTCGGTCAGGTAGTACTCGTTTTGTGCGTTGTCGCTTGACAGGTTACCTAACCAACGTTTTAAGTCGTTACCTTGCATGATCATCATGCCGGTATTAATTTCTTGAATACTGAGCTGTGCTTCGGAGGCGTCTTTGTGCTCTACAATGGCGGTAATGTTGTTAGTACTATCGCGCACAATGCGGCCCATACCGGTAGGATCGGCTAAATTCACTGTTAGCAAAGCTAAGTCGGCGCCGTCTTTTGCAGCTACCAAGTTAGCTAAAGTGCTACTTGAAATCAGCGGTGCATCGCCCACTAATATAAGTACGTTATCGGTATCGCTTATGTTGTCTACTGCTTGCATTACCGCATGACCGGTGCCCAGTTGCTCGGCTTGCAAACACCAGTTTAATTGGTGTGCGCCCAAGGCTTGTTGCAGCATATCGCCACCGTGCCCATATACTAGATTAATATTGTCGCAACCTAGCTGATACACATTATCAATAATGTGCTCTACCATGGGTTTATGAGCTATTTTATGTAGAACTTTAGGTAAACTTGATTTCATTCTAGTGCCTTTCCCTGCGGCTAGAATGATGACTGAAAGCGCCATTTTTCATCCTCAAAAATCAAAACGCTGTTAGTGTACAATTGTAGTGCTTAATTGTCAGTATTTTTTACAACAACAAAGCTTACAGATTAGTAAACCGAGCATAGGCGGTATCGCTTATTTAATGGGTATAGCAGGCGGCTTTCGCAAGAATCGCTCTACAATATTGGTGGCAAGCATCACGCCGATTAATACCAATGCTCCACCTGCTAACGCAAATGCCGATAAACTTTCGTTGAGTACCATATAACCCCAAATAATGCCAAATAATGGCACTAAATACCCAACGGTTAGTGCCCGCGATACGCCAACTTTGGCAATAAGGTCAAAATACAGTACATAAGCTAAGCCAGTGCATACAAATGCCAGTATTAATGCGCTACTGATGGCTTGAGTGCTGGGCATGCTGGCGGGTAAGTTAATTATAGCTAGTGGCATTAAAACCAACGCGGTAAACAGTTGGCTACCACCGGCTAATGCAAATGAATTAATATGACCTAAATAGCGCTTTAAATAGGCGGCCGCAAGGCCATAGCACAAGGTCGCAAGCAATATGGCCAAGATGGGTAAAATAGTCGCGTTTTGCCCAGTAGTTTGCTCGTAGCTAATAAGCACCACGCCAAAAAAACCGAGTAATATTCCCAACAAGCCCCATACGCCTATTCGTTCTTTTAAAAACAAAAAAGCAACTAGCACCCCAAACATGGGAGCAGTGGCATTTAAAATAGCGGCTAATCCAGCTTGAATGTGCAACAAGCTATAATTGAACAAGCAAAAAGGAATGGCAGTATTGAGCAAACCAACCACTAGTAAATGCGGCCAGTAGGTATATACGTCGCGTAATTTACGTTTTAAGAACACCAATGGCAACAATAATAAGGTAGCACCAATGGCGCGCAGTTCAACCAACATAAAAATGCCAATTTCAGGTGCGGCGCGCTTAATCAGAATAAACGACGCTCCCCAAATAGCACCTAAAAGTAATAATTCTGCAAAATCTATGGCTTTCAATATGCTTGCTCTAACTCTAATAAAAAGGTCTTTCTAGTAAGGCCGCCAGCATAGCCTGTTAGGCTGCCATTGGCACCAATTATTCGATGACAGGGCACAATTATCGCAATTGGGTTTTTGCCATTAGCCGCACCCACTGCACGGCAAGCTTTTGGATTATTAATGGCGTTGGCAATATCTAAATAGCTGGCAGTTTTACCAAAAGGCACGCTTAATAACTGCTGCCAAACTTGTTGCTGAAAAACAGTGCCATTGGCGGCCAGCGGCAAATCAAAGTCTTTGCGCTTTCCCTTAATGTACTCATCAAGCTGTTTGGCCGCGTGCTGCGTAAGGTGACTTTCTTGTTGCGGACCAATGCGTGCTGCATTATCGATAAAACTCACATGGGTAATAGCCTGTGGGTTCGCTTTCACTAATAAGTGACCAACAGGAGTGGTGAGTTGTGAGAAATATACGGGATGTTCAGCCGAAGATGTCATTATGCAAGGCTCCATAATTGCAGGGTAAAATAACTGCGCCACGGCGCGGCTAATGCAGCATGTAATACTTGATTTTGTGCCGCATATTTAGCTAACTGCTGTTTAATCACCAAATCAGATGCTAAGTAGATATCGGTATTTCCCATTGCGCGTAAATCAATATAGTTAACCGTCCACGGTCCAATGCCTTTGATGTTAAGCATAGCTTCTGAATCAAACGTTTCTTGTTCTTCTTGAGCACAATAAGCGGCAAAATCAATTAAGCTTTGACGCCGCCTTGCTGGCATTTTTAAAAACAATAAGTCACTACTTGCGACTGTTTTTGCACTGGGAAAAGCGCGGTCGTGCTCTGAAGCAAAGTGCTGATATAACTCGTTAACCTTATTTACCGCGGCGGTAACCGATACTTGCTGCCCTAATATTGCGCGGCAACCCGCTTCAAATACGCTGGCGACACCCGGCAAGCGCAAACCCGGTATAAGTTGGTTTTGATTTAGGCCCGCTTGTTCCAATGCATGGTTAATAACTAAAGGATCGGCATGTAAATCAAGCATACGGCTAATAATACGCGTAATTTCAATGGTATATTCGCTATAAGCGGCATTAAAAGACACCGTAAACCCGTGCTCCTTTGGACAATGAACAATATTTACAGGCACACTTAGTGTCTCTGTAACCTGAGGCGTTTGCTTGGTTTGCTCAGTGTGTTTGTTGGCCAAACGCAATACTTTTGTAAATCCTGAAGGGGTAAATAATTCATTGCCGTTAATCGCGCGCCTAGACAAAAAACCTTGCACCAGCGGCCAATCATAGGGAGGTCGATATGACAGCAGTAAAGTGATGTCACTACTTAATTGTGTGGCTTCACAGTTTTGTTGTGTATTACCTGGCATAGGGTTATTCCTTATTTGTGTAGGCGTTAGCTTCAACTCAGCCTTCACGTGTTGCTGCAATTGTCTAGCCGAATTAAAGCCCACGCTTGTTGCCACTTGCTCTACAGACAATCTAGTTTGTTGCAACAAGGTTTTGGCAATTAGCACTTGTTGATAAAGGCGATACCGCTTGGGTGACACGCTTAAGTGCTCTATAAATAGCTTGTGTAGATAGCGGGAGCTAATGCCCAAGCTAGTGGCAATGTCTTCAATACTGCTATTTCGCCGCTCAATTAATAATGCCATGGCCCTTAACAAGCTGGTGTGTGTGCCCATCCACGCACTGGAATTTGGTGCACTATCGGGCCTGCATCGCAAGCATGGTCGATAACCCTGAGTTAAAGCTAGTTGGGCGCTTGATGCATAGCTTACGTTTTTTTCTAAGGGCAAACGCACCTTGCAGGTGTTGCGACAAAATATTTTTGTACTTTTTACCAACACAAAAAACAAACCGTCAAAACGCGGGTCTCTGCTTGTTCTTGCTTGGGCGCATTGATTAGGCAATAACATAATAACCAAAATAGTGGTAAACTTAGCGGTATCTTAGCCTATGGTTTCAAAATAACACGTCATTTTCGGAACTCATATTTTTAATAACAGCTTAATAACCAGCGAACTTTTTTAAAGATACGAGCCCTAAACAGCAGTAGCCATTCATTAACACAACGTAGTAGCATGACATCAACAACAACTCACATTTCCACTTTAGTCTTTATTTCCCTTTGCTTATTAGTGAGTGTTAAAGCTGCATTTTCACAAGACATTACCCCTGTTGCAGCAGAATACGAATGGATCAATAGCTATGTAAACAAAGTAAAAACCGAAGCAAAGCGTAACAACATACCTGGTGTGGCTATTGTGGTGGTCAAAAAAGGCGAGCCAGCACATTTTGCCTATTACGGCAAAACCGAAAAGTCGGGAACCGCCATTGATCAAAATACCGTTTTTAGGCTTGCCTCGGTTTCCAAAACCTTCACCGCAACCTTAGTTGCCAAACAAAATAGCTTGCGCGCCATTGATTGGCAAACCCCTATTGCTGCGCTTACGCCTAAATTTACCCTTGATAACTACACCAGCAATCCTATTTTACTGCGTCATGTTATTGGCCAATCAGCAGGCTTTATGCCCAACGCTTACGACAATCTTATAGAAGCCAATTACAAACGCAGTCGAGTGTTAAACGAATTAAGTAAACTCGATAGCATATGCAAGCCAGGTTATTGCTACACCTATCAAAATGCACTATTTGGTGTGGTAGAAGAATATTATCGTTCGCAAAATAGCTCGTATGCTAACGAGCTTTCTACGCACCTTTTTACACCATTAGATATGCAAGCTTCGGTGGGTAAAGATGCGCTGCAAAATTCACCCAATTGGGCTAAGCCTCACGCGGCTATTGCGCGTAAAAAATGGGCCAAGGTACGTGTTAAAGATAGCTATTATCGGTTTTCGCCCGCAGCGGGTATTAATGCGAGTATTAAAGACATGGAAACATGGGTGCGCGCCATGTTGCTAGAATACCCAGATGTAGTAAATGCTAGCATGATTGAACAAATGACGGTGCCGCGGGTGCAGACCAAAAATGAACTGCGCCGAAAAGAGTGGCGTAAACACTTACGCACCGCGCACTATGGTTTGGGCTGGCGAGTTTACAATTTTAGGGGCATTAAGTTAAATTACCATGGTGGCTGGGTGCAAGGGTATAGAGCAGATGTGGCATTTTCACCGTCTCTTGAGACTGGCGTGGCTATATTAATGAACGCTGAAAGTAACTTAATTAACACCATTACTGCGCAATTTTGGGACGCAGCCATAAAAAATCAAAAATAAACAGTAAGCCGATGCGCCAGCGTGTCGATAACATAACGTAAATTGTCAATTTATTACCTAGGTACTGTTTTTAATGCAACTGAGTATTACCGAAAAAAGCAAACAAGATATAGTAGACTTATTATATGCACAAGGCCTTAGGGCGTCGTTGAGCAACATTGTTGCCGCGGCGGTAGTATCAGTGTGGCTATCTAACGTAACGAGTATTACCAATATCAGCTTATGGTTTGCGGCCGCTGCGCTACTGGCTATTTTTCGCCCCATTTTGTGCAGCTTGCATAAACGATATTACACAATTGAAAACTCACACCTATGGGTGCACGCGTGGGTAGGCTTGTCATCAATCTTAGCCGCCATGTACTCTTTTGCATTTATCGCATTTGTGCCCCTAGACAAGCCTGAATACATTATGTCGGTAGGAATGTTTGTAGTTGCGCTTAGCTCTGCATCAGTCATTGGCTATGGCGCCAGTAAATACGCAATGCTTGGGCCATTTATTCCGCTGACCCTCCCAACTGCTCTATACTTTGGCCTTTATGGTGGCAATGTGGGTATTTTATTGGCGTGTTCTACAGTCGTTTATACCGCAGCTATTTTGTCTCTGTCAAAAACCATGACCGACGCGTTTAAAAAGTCGATCACTTTAAATCACCAACATAAAGACGAAATTGAAAAACGCAAACAAATTGAAAAGCAGCTGCAAGATATTTCTAGGCGCGATAGCCTTACAGGACTATTTAATCGCCGTTATTTTGATGAAATGCTAGAGATTGAAATAGGCCGTGCTTATCGCAACCATACTCCGCTGTGCTTACTAATGTTTGATATAGATTGCTTTAAAGAATACAACGACGAGTATGGGCATGTGGCTGGCGATAACTGCTTAATAGATGTGTCTAATATTGTTGAAAAAATTGCGTATCGAAAAGGCGATTTGGTGGCCCGTTATGGCGGTGAAGAGTTTGCCATTATTTTACCAAACATCGACTTAAACGGCGCGGTAGCCTTTGCTAACAAGTTGCAACAAGCGGTGCAGAAAAAACGTATTCCCCATTTGTCTAGCAAGCTTACCACCTTAAAATGTGTGACCATTAGTGTGGGGGTAACAAACCTCACGCCATTTACTAAAATGCAGGCCTCACAATTTATTGAAGCTGCCGACTCGGCATTGTATGAAGCTAAACGCCAAGGCCGCAACCGCGTTCATCATTTTGAGAATAACGGCATTGGCCAAGACCTAATATAGCAAAGTAGCTTCACTAGTCTGCGGTGCGCAAATACGTGTAACCGCCTAAGCAGTCTTCATAAAAGTCAGTCCACTTAACGCCCTCTCGGGGCTTGATGTTGCCAGCTGCAACTTCTTTATCTATATTGCGCTTTACATCAATTGCCATTGCGCTTGGATGGTACTGCATAATAGATAACACTTGCTCAACTGTAGTACCTTTAACAACTTCTTCAATATAAAAGTCTTCTGGGTCGTCGTCGTAGCTAAATATATGCACTTCATTTAAGCGACCAAACAAATTGTGCATGTCGCCCATTACGTCTTGATAGGCCCCGGTTAAAAACAAACCAAGATAACTTTTTTCACCTTCTACTAACTCGGGTAAAGGGATAACATCACTAATGGCATGGTCAATCACAAACTGGTCAATTTTACCGTCGCTGTCACAGGTAATATCAACCAACGAGCAATTTTTAACGGGGGCTTTATTTAAGCCAATTAGGGGAGTTACTGGTAACAATTGTCCTATAGCCCAGCTGTCTACCGCTGATTGAAATATAGAAAAGTTACATAAGTATTGTGACGATAATGAGTAATCCAGGCCTTGCAAGTCTTCAGGAACAAAATCGGCATTTTTATAGCGCGATTGTAGGTAACGCATTATTTGCCAGTATAAGGTCTCAATTTTGCCCATTTCTTCTAAGCCAATTACGCGTAGTTTAAAGGCTTGCGATGCTTGCTCTTTCCATTGTGATGCATCGTTGAAGGCTTCTTGCAAGTTGGTCTGTGAACCTAAACTAGTGTGTAATTCACGGATATTTTTAAGCAATACATGTTCATTACTTTGAGGCGCCGTATCAATTTGCGCGCCCTCTGGCTTAATTTCGCCCACAACTTCGGTAATAACACAGCTGTGATGCGCGGTAATAGCGCGACCACTTTCTGACACAATGTGAGGATGCGGTACGTTTTCTAAGTCACACATTTCACGCAAGCCATACACGACATCGGCGACGTATTCACGCAAACTGTAGTTTCGCGATGAGTCGTTAGTTGACTGACTACCATCGTAATCGATGCCTAAACCGCCGCCCACATCAACATATTCCATGTTAAAGCCAAGCTTGTGCAGTTCAGCATATATTCGGGCACTTTCGTTAACGGCGTCTTTAATGGCTCGAATATCAGGAAGCTGACTACCAATATGAAAATGCAAGAGTTTAAGCGTATGCCCCATGCCTTCACTTTCTAAATAACGGGCTGCTTTTATCACCTCTGAAATGGTTAAGCCAAACTTAGCTCGCTCGCCACTTGAGCCTTGCCAACGGCCTTGGCCTTTAGATTGCATTTTGCTGCGCAGGCCAACAATGGGCTCAATGTTCAGCTCTTTACTGACTTTTACCAGCAGTACCAATTCGCTGAATTTTTCAATCACCACCACCACTTTGCGACCCAATTTGCGACCAAGTAAAGCTAGGCGAATAAATTCTTCGTCTTTATAGCCATTGAGTATTGTGAGCGAGTTAGGGTTGGTATTGTAAGCCAATACTGCAAGTAACTCTGGCTTTGAGCCAGCTTCTAATCCAAAGTCGTAAGGGGCACCAGCGTCAACAATTTCTTCAACCACTTCGCGCATTTGGTTTACTTTAATGGGATAAACACCATTGTAGTTGCCTTGATAATTGGCTTCAGCGATAACATCGTTGAACGTTTCATTTAAGCTAACCACTTGAGAGCGCAGTACATCGTGAAAGCGAATGACTACCGGAAACTGTATTTTTTCTTCGCGTATTTCAGCCAATAAGGCTTCAAAGTCTATTTTAACGTTAGGCTGATTGTGGTCGGGCAACACTTGTACGTTGCCATTACTGCCAATTGAAAAGTAGCCGCCGCCCCAACTTGATACGCCGTACGTGCGTTCAGCATCTGCAATAGTCCAAGCAGAAGAAGTGGAGTTGTGAGTGTTGTTGGGCATAGTGATTAGCGCCTAAAAAAATGAAACCGTAATCGGCAATAGTATATAGATGATAAATAAGCCTGTGAATTAAAAAGGCATTATTGCACCTGTTTTTCGCACTCGGTTTTCTTTCCGCGCAAACATGTAATACTCAAAGTGTATATTAGTTAAGCAAAATCGATTGTATTAGTTGGCAGTCGTGATATAACTAATAACGGGCAAACTTTGGGCAAAGGCATATGGAAACAATGGAATTACCTTCATCAAGCATGAACCACGATGCGCCTTACCGAGTGATGGTGGTTGACGACAACGAGATGGAGCTAAAACTCTATGCAAACGGTTTAGCCAAGCATTTTACAATGGTGTTTGCGAAATCAGCTACCCATGCATGGGATTTGCTTAATAGGGCCCCTCTGCCCGACGCGATTATCCTCGATATTATGATGCCCAACGAAGACGGCCTTGCAATGTGCGACCGCATTAAAGAGAACCAATTTACCCGTGATATTCCGGTTATTTTTATTTCTGCACTGGGCGGCCCTAGCATTAAATCACAAGCGTTTGAAATCGGTGGCGCCGACTTTGTTACCAAACCCCCGTTGGTCACTGAGCTTATTGCACGTATTAAGCGCCACGTAGCCATTTATCGAAAAACCAAACGCCTTGAATCACTGATTTATATTGATCCCCTTACCCATTTACCAAACGCCAGCAAGTTTAAAGAGGTATTAAAACAAGAGTGGTCGCGGTGCGCTCGCTATTGGCACCATTTATCGCTGTTACTCATTCGCATAGACAATATGCAACAATACAAAGAAGTCCATGGCAAAGACGAATACTATAGCCTTACTGCAAGTATTGCCGACGACTTAAGTCAAATTGGCGGCCGACCGGGTGATTTATTTGCTTCATTGGGCAACGACATGTTTGCTTTATTGTTGTCCGACTGCAGTACCAACGGCGCTGAAATAAAAGCAAAAGAGATAATGGATAAGTTCGCCAGCCCCAATTTTGTTGTTAACCAGCAAGTGGGGGCGCGTAGCATAACTTGCACAATCGCCATTGCGGTGGCCGCGCCTGCTGGCGGCAGTGCTTCTGATGAGCTATTCCAGCAAGCCGACGATTTGTTATTTGAATCGCATCAACGCGGCATTGGCCAAGTTTATCAAACCGAAAATATATTAGGTGTTGATAACCTAGGCTCAGATAACCCTAGCTAATAATAGGCTGGTGTTAGCCCATTAGCTGTTCAAAGTCATGGTCGAGCTTTTTGGCAAACTCTTTACCGTGTATCGCGACTTTTTCTAACTTTTTGTCTTCGTCACATTTCGGCGTAAAGACGGGTACTTGCACAGGATAACCCGACGCATCAACAGCCATAAACGTAATAAAGCAGCGGTTGGTCACCACCACTTGGTCCTTTTTAGGATCGCTCGCCCGTACCGACACATAAATATGCATGCTGGTTTTACCCGTATGCACAATGCGCGCGCGAATAGTCACCATTTGTCCCACCAAAATAGGACGAATAAAGCGAATTGCATTGGCTGATACGGTAACGCAATAATGCTTACTCCACTGTGCTGCACAAGCGTATGATGCCTGGTCAATCCATTTCATTACCATGCCGCCATGCACCTTGCCGCCAAAGTTGACATCGGTGGGCTCTGCCAAAAACCTAAATACCGTTTCGCTATCTTGACCCATGTTTATCCTTATTAACTTTATGCTATGTATAACACGCGTATTAATCATACTACCTATGTTAGTCTTCAGTACAACCAAAAAGCCCGCCTAAATTGCATTATGCAAAAGCGGGCTTTTTATCGAGTGTTACTTAGTGCATTGTTAAACTAAGAATTACGGCGCCTCAAATACATCAAACTGAATATGCTAAGGGCACCAATTATGCCTATAGATGGCGCTGATACCGCGTTAACATTTACGTTGATTCCCACCGAGCCAAAGCCTTCAGCCGATATACCAAAACTGTATTCACCGCTGTTAGGATCAAATGCGCTAAGTGCGCCCGGTGTTAGAATGCTTGGAGCACTTACACTTAAAAAACCAAACGTTGGGTTTTGGCTTCCTTCGCTAATCTGTGTGCTGGGTAATGAATTTGCTACCAAGAAGTTAGATATGTTGAGTACACCCATGCTAGCGACGTCAGTTCCTGCCATTGGATCAAGATCGAACAATAGCTCCAAGTTAATTGCCTGAATATCTAATTGCCCCTCAATTTCAGCAAAAAAACTGAAATTCCATAATCCTACGCCGTTACTATCTAGACCCGGTTCAACAAAAAATGTGCCCGCTCCATCATTAGTTGGTGTAGGTGCACCAAATCTTTGTGTGGCACCAATCCCTAATCGGAGTGTATTGCCTTGACCGTCACTAAAATCTGACCAGTTAACCGCATTCGTTGGAATACCGCTACCACTAAAGGTGACTGTATTACCGCCTATTGTGGTTATGTCGCCAAAGTTGTCAGCCACAACAGAAATGGGTGCAGCGTTCACGGAAGTTGCATTTAACATTAACGAACCGGCTAATGCTAACGTAGAAATAATTGCTTTTAATTTCACGATATACCTCTTTTAATGTGCGCCTTATTGTTATAAATATGCATATATTGTGTTACAAATACGTAAACGCAAATTTCATACCAAGCGGTATCAAACTAAAATACATACCATTATTTTATATAACGAATATAAGTGTAAAATTAGTTGACACTAAAAGTGTTGTAGTAAAAAGCCTTGCAACGGCTTTTTTTATGCCAATTCATTGGTAAACTATTTGATAATATATTGATAAAAACATAGTGACTTGTCAGTGAAATCACACAACGCACAACTGCTAAAACAAGTACAACAAGTGTTTAACGAACCCAACGCTTATTTAAGTGAGCACATACAAACGCTATGGAGTGGTTATGGCAACATTTCACGTTTCTATTTACCCCATGCTAGGCACAGTATTATTGCAAAAGTCATAACGCTAACTCATATGCAACAGCATCCGCGGGGTTGGCATTCGTCGTTCTCGCATCAACGCAAGTTATCATCGTACGAAAATGAGCTGCGTTTTTATCAAGAGCTGTCGTCATTTTGTAGCGCAAGCTGCCGTGTGCCAGTGTTGCACAGCAGCGAAATTAGCGAGAATGAGATATGGCTAATAATGGAAGACCTTGATCAAGCCGGTTTTTCTGGGCGCTATTTACAAGCTAACATCGATATGGCTGAACATGGCATTAAGTGGCTTGCGCATTTCCACGCAAACTTTATGCATGGCAAGGCGCAATCCTCGCTTGATAAGGTATGGCCCATCGGCACATATTGGCATTTAGCAACGCGCCCTGATGAGTACCAAAACATGCCTAATTGTGCACTGAAAACACACGCTCATCATATTGACGATGCACTTAATCAAGCGCGTTTTCAAACTTTATTGCATGGTGACGCAAAGCTCGCCAATTTCTGTTTTCAAGCTGCTAATACTCATTCTTCAGCACAAGTAGTTGCCGCTGTTGATTTTCAATACACAGGCAAGGGGGCGGGCGTAAAAGATGTGATTTACTTTTTAGGCAGTTGCTTTGATAGCGATGGCTTGTTTGCATATAGCGACGGCTTAATAGACCTTTACTTTACTACCTTAACTGCGGCGCTAAAAGATACTGCTGCACACGTAAACGCAGCAGCAGTAGAAGATGAATGGAGAGCGCTTGTATGTGTGGCATGGGCCGATTTTGAGCGCTTTTTAATGGGATGGTCACCCGAACATAAAAAGCGTCATCAGTATTCACATCAGCAAACGCAACTTGCTATTGAGTCTTTCAGGTAGGGAATTGTGTTCAATTAGAGTAGCGCTCAATGTGATGAGTTGTTAAGTCAATGCACATACCATTTTGTAAACACATATTAAAAGTACTAGGCTTTGCGACCATATCTAGCCATACTTGCTCAGTAATGTTGGTACTTGGCACCTTGTTAATAGACACCACTATATCCCCTTGCGACATACCTGCTTTCGCTGCCGCTAAATTGGGATATACATAGCGCACTAAAAGCTGGCCACTACGCAATTTGCGTAAATCTAAACCGGCCAAATTATATTTAGTTTGGTACTGACTATTGGCATACTCTCGCACAACAAATTGCTGATTAGGGTAATCCACTATGGTGACAAACTGATTCATTAACGCACTGCCAATTATCCACCAGTCATCTTCATCGCTGCTAGTGATTACATTGGCTTTTACTTTGGGCAAGGTTAAAGTACCTAAGGTAAGTTGAGGCAAAGTGTAACGATTATGCTTAGCCATGCCACTGAGGCCAAAGTCAGCGGCTTCAATGCTTGCACCATCTATTTGTATGTTGTTATTTGATAAATACGCCGAGCTAAGTTTGAAGTAGTGCCGACTGCCGGTGTCAATTAATACGCGCTCTTTAACGGTTTGCATGTTGTTAAAGGCAACTTCAATGGGAATGCTTAGCTTTGACAGTTCTACTTCAAACGGGATCACCACATCATGTGCTTGCGCCTCATAACCTGAAGCAGACACGGTAATTTGTTGATGACGTTTATCAAAGGTCCACACAAAATGGCGCAGCAAGTCATGGCCAAGCACGCCATCAAAAATAGCCTCTTCTTCTAATAGGTAATATTGGCTGGTGGATACCGGTATATAAGCTACTTTCACGTCATTAAACTGAATATCGCCTATACTCACCTGCTTGAGCTGAGTTTGGTATGCAGGCGTGTTATCGCCATCTCCCCAACCACTAATATCTAATGAGAAGCCTTGTTCAAAAGACAGGCTCGTTGTGGCCGGCGTGTCAAATAACATTGTGAATGATGCACCCGTATCTATTAAAAACAGCAGCTCTTTGCCGTTTGCGTTTACCTTTACATAAGGTTTTTCCCCAATGTAAAACGCAGGCATTTGTTGACGCTGAACGCTACTGCTTGCAGATTTACCTGACCACGTGGGCGTAATGTTATTGTTGGCGTTCATCATACGCAAACTGTTAACCACCGCGCAGCCGCCTAAGGCCGCTAACGACAGCGTAATAAGCAAAATGAGTTTGATAAATTTGTTTAGCATGTGTACTCCTATTTAAAAGCTGAGTATATACATGTGAGGGGTGAAATTAAGGTGAGTAAAGCGCTATTTTGTGAGTATCTTACCGCTATTTAGTAAACATAAATGCTAATGTCCGCTTTTAGGAATGTACCTGTTTACAACGCTAAACACACAAACAGCAAGCAAGCCCGCAAGTATGCCAACTACACCATTCAGCAACACCCCAGTGATAGAGCCCAATAATTGGCCGAACGCTGGATACACAGAAGCCTCATTAACGCTGTATTCAACTAAGTGCTGCAAAAACGGAATGCCATGGGCAATAATACCGCCGCCTACCAAAAACATAGCAGCAGTACCCACGATGGTGAGCGCTTTCATTAAAATCGGCGCAAAGCGCAATAGCAGTCGTCCAAAAAAACCTTGCAAGGTATTAACCGAACCACTTACCGAACGCTTAAGTAAGAACAGGCCAAGATCATCAATTTTTACAATAAGTGCAACAAACCCATAAACACCAATTGTAAACACGATGCTCAATAATGACAGCACCGTTACCTGTGTGGTAAACGGTTCGTTTTGTAGAGTACCTAAAATAATCACGATAATCTCGGCACTTAATACAAAGTCAGTGACTATTGCGCCTTTAATTTTTGCCTTTTCAACGCTGGCTAAATCAACCTTAGGATCAGCTAACATTTTGAGTTTTTCGGCGTGAGCTTTTGCATCTTCATCTTTGTTGGCGGTAAATTTATGCCATACCTTTTCAAAGCCTTCAAAGCATAAATACAGCCCGCCAATAATTAACAGATAAGTAATTAATGACGGTGCAAAGTAACTTATTAATAGAGCGCTGGGCACTAAAATAAGTTTGTTTAAAAACGAACCTTTCGCCACTGCCCACACCACCGGCAATTCGCGCTCAGCCTTAACGCCCGATACCTGCTCAGCGTTCAGTGCAAGGTCATCACCAAGCACACCAGCGGTTTTTTTAGCAGCCACTTTTGACAACACCGCAACGTCGTCTAGCACCATGGCAATGTCGTCAAGTAATGTCAGTAGATTTGCAGCGGCGATGGGTATTCTCCTTAATTTGAATAAGGTATGCGAAACTTACATCAATGCATACCACATACTCTTTATTGTTAATAATTAGAAGTGATATACCGCCTGTATATTAGCATCGGCCCGACGGTCGTTGTTGCGCGATTCTTCGCCATATCCGGCTTCTAACCTTATGGCCCAACCTTGCTTATTTGAATTTATACGATATTCGTAAGAAACACCCACGCCTTGAGTAGTTTTGCGGTCGGTAAACCTAATCACAAACGAGTCACAGAGTGCGTCGGCCTCGCAAGCATAATTACTGCTGCGCGCACCCAATGCACCTATAAATGTACCATATACGTGATTGCCACTCACGCGCTGAGCGCCAATTGAAAAGCCGTCGTCTACCCCCACTTTGTAGTTGGCATAGTATTCATAATTATTATTTTCTATGCTGATGGTAGGCACTAGCACAAACGGCCAACCTGTTGCCACACTGTACGATACATCATTGCTTTGTGCTTGTGCTACAGAGCCGTAAGCTGAGCACAATAGTGCTGCGCTGCACATGCCGATTTTTTTGATTAACTCCATTTATGTAACATCTCCAATATTATTTTAGAAAGAAGAGCAAACGCACTTTCAGTAGTACGCTAAAAAGCTCGCGAATAAGAATAATAGCGCATGCGGGTAAACTGCAAGTGAATTTGCCAATTAAAGTATTACAGAGTGTGAATAAAAAATGGGGTCAGAGTACATTATTAAAATGTACTCTGACCCCATTTCTGCTCTGTTTACAGCTATCTGACCTTAACGCCGCTTTCTACGTCCTCTCGAGCGGCCCTTACCCTTTGGTTTATCGTCGGCCTCAAAATTTCCGTATAGGTCTTCCTCCACCTTTGCGGGAGGTGGTTTTGGTTTTGGCGTAAACTCAGGAATAAAGGTCTTTTTAAACTGTCTGCCAAGAAGACGTTCAATTGTATTTAATTGCTTCGCCTCGTCGTGGCTAAACAATGAAATTGCTAAACCTTTGGATGAAGCTCTACCAGTACGGCCTATTCTGTGAATATAGTCTTCGGCAACATACGGTAGGTCAAGATTGATCACGCAGGGTAATTGCTGAATATCAATGCCTCTGGCAGCAAGGTCGGTACCAATTAATACTTTAATTTTGCCACTTCTAAATCCATCTAGCGCTAGCGTGCGTGCCTGCTGCGTTCTATTAGCATGAATAGATTCGGCAACAATGCCTTTCCCTTCAAGTTCATTTCTTAAGTTGTCGGCACCACGTTTTGTTCGCGTAAACACTAATATCTGCGACCAATCATTGTTCTCAATTAAGTGAACAAGAAGCTCGTGTTTTCGTTCTTTATCCACCGGATGTAATATTTGCGTGATTTGCTTAATGTGATCATTAGCCTTGGCTAATTCAATAGTCATCGGGCTATTAAGCATAGTGCTTGCTAAGGATTTTATTTCTTTTGATAATGTGGCTGAAAATAGCAAGGTTTGGCGTTTTTCAGGTAGCAACGTTTGTATATTTTGAATATGGTCAATAAACCCTAAATCTAGCATGCGGTCGGCTTCATCTAGCACCAATATTTCAAGATGAGCAAAGTTAATTGCCCCTTGCTCATATAAATCGAGCAAACGCCCAGGTGTTGCAATGAGAATATCGACACCTTGGGCTAACTCATATTTTTGAGGCTCAATCCTAACCCCGCCAAAAACCGCCGTTGAGCGCACATTCATATTCTGACTATAGTCTTCGACATTCTGCGCAACCTGCGCGGCAAGTTCGCGTGTGGGCGCAATAATAAGCGCCCTGACACAATTGGCCTCAAGGCGAGGCTTGTTTGCCAACAGTTGTAAAATGGGCAAAGAAAAACTGGCTGTTTTACCCGTTCCTGTCTGTGAAATAGCGATCAAATCACGCTGTTCTAATATAGCTGGAATAGCCTCCTTTTGAATTGGAGAAGGCACGCTATATCCCTTGTCAGCAATAGTGTTTAATAGTTCAGCACACAGGCATAAATCGCTAAATGACATAAGAAAAAAGCCAACAATAAATTAATGGGGTCAGAGTACATTATCTTACCGACAGTTTCTTTTAAAAAGTACTCTGACCCCATTAATTTTTGCGGTTATGACTTTTAGCACATTCGCACATCTTGCTCACGGTATACCCTAGTGCTATGTTATTACCTGCAACTAATAGACAAGGAAAATAAGTCATGGAGCAACACGCCACTATTTTATGCTGCGATGCATTAAGCAAACACTATGGCAACATAGAGGCTGTCAATCAGCTAAGCTTTGATATTACCCAGCCGGGTGTATATGCCATTTTAGGCAAAAACGGCGCCGGCAAAACCAGTCTTATAAAATGTGCACTTGGGCTTGAGCCTTGTACTACAGGCAGTATTCAGATTTTTGGCCATACTGCTGGCTCTATGCAAGCGAAACTGAGGACTGGCGTAATCTTGCAAGACTCTGATCTTCCCGACCTACTCACCATACGCGAGCAACTCATGTTGTTCAGTAGCTACTACCCAACACCTTTAGATATTGACGCCACTATTAAGCAGTGCGATTTAGGTGAGTTTATTGACCGTCGCTATAAACACCTCAGTGGTGGTCAAAAACGCAGGGCGCAATTTGCACTGGCCGTTATTGGCAACCCTGACCTTATTTTTTTAGACGAACCTACTACAGGTCTTGATGTTGATGCTAGGCGCACCTTGTGGAGCGTGATACGCGAATTTGCGAATAACGGTAAAACCATTGTATTAACTACGCACTATTTAGAAGAGGCTGAAAACCTTGCTGACAACATCATGGTAATGGCATCTGGAAAAGTAGTAGCCAATGACACCGTTGATAAATTAAAAGAACAGGCCCAAGGCTCCATTATTAAATGCGATACCGTGCTTAGCGAAACACAAATTCAAGCGCTGCCCAATATACTAGATGTATCAGTGTCGGGCCGGTTTACGCATATTCAATCTAGCCAAGCAAATACCTCGCTTGCAGCATTACTACAGGCCGACCCAAACCTAACCGACTTAAGCGTTAATCAACCCAAACTCGAAGACTTGTTTGAGCAACTCAGTACGCAAGGAGAGCAAGCATGAGACAGACCATGAACGTGTTTTCGTTAGAAACTGGCGCTGAAATATTAAAAGCCCTACGCGCACCCGATTTTATTATTCCAACATTAGGCATGCCTGCTGCGTTCTATTCACTGTTTGCCATTATGTTGCCGGGGAGCAGCAATAACGCGGCTTATTTACTGGCAACCTATGGCGTATTTGGGGTAATGGCACCGGCTATTTTTGGCTTTGGTATTAGCGTAGCCAGTGAGCGAGACCGTGGTTGGCTTGACTTAAAACGCGCCTCACCAAGCAGTGCAGTGTCGTACATTGGGGCAAAAATTTGCAGCACCTTAATATTTGCTAGTATGTCGCTAATTATAATTTATACCATTGCAGGATTTGCTGCCGGCGTGAGCTTACCAACTGGCACTTGGGCAATGATGTTACTGGTGCATGTACTGGCCACCTTCCCATTTATATTAATAGGCTTGTCTATTGGCTTTTTATGCAATAACAACGCTGCCGTTGCCATCTCAAATGTGTTTTTCCTTGCCTTAGCTGCCCTTGGTGGTTTATGGATACCCATTACTATTTTCCCTGACGCCATGAAAATGTTTGCGATGATATTACCCAGTTTCCACTTAAGCGAAATAGCCCTACATGTGTCGGGCGCACCCGGCGAGCGCGACATTATGATGAACATTATGGCAATTGTTGCCATTACGTTTGTATTACTAGGATTTACTCGATTTGCATGGTCGCGTCAGCGCAGCTAAGCCAGTATTAAAGGAATAAAAAATGATTAAACATGTATTTGCACTTACTACAGCGGCGCTAGCACTGGCCTTGTTGCTACTGATATTGGTACTACCCACTCCTGAAGAAAAGCCTAGCGAAACTAATGCAGCACCAAGCGAGCAAAACAACGCTGACAAGGTTCAATTTATTACTAATGTCACGCTGTTTACCGGTGATGGCTTCACCCCGAATATGAGTATTGAAATTGAAAATGGCGTAATCAAAGCCATTGATACCAACGATAACATGGCCGAACACATTGGCGACAGTACAACAGTTTTAGAGGCCACTGGACTAACCATGTTACCCGGACTGATTGATGCACACACACATACTTGGGGAAACGGGTTAGCAGACACCCTACGCTTTGGTGTTACCACGCAGCTTGATATGTTTACCGATGAGTCGATACTGGTACAAACCCTAGCTGATCGTAAAGCTCGTAAACAAACAAATAAAGCCGACCTATTCAGTTCTGGCACCTTAGCTACCGTAGAAAAAGGGCATGGCACGCAGTTTGGTTTCAGCATTGACACCATTGCAACAGTCAGCGATATCGCCCCATTTGTTGCCGAGCGCAAAGCCAAAGGGGCCGACTATATCAAGTTGGTATATATGCCCTACC
>JBARZY010000103.1:0-7330 GCA_049650345.1 Glaciecola sp.
AGGCTACATGCGTATGTAAGGTATATTTAGTTATAGGTGAAACCACAATTATGAAATACCAGTCGCAGACTGAATTTACTCACAAACAAGCAGACAAAATTGGCGTATTAGTGACTAATTTAGGCACGCCAGAAGCGCCCACTAAGCAAGCACTGAAACCCTACTTAAAACAATTCTTGTCAGATCCGCGCGTAGTAGAAGTGCCGAAGCTAATATGGTGGTTTATTCTCAATGGCATTATTTTAAATCTCCGTCCAAAGCGCTCTGCCGCTGCTTATGCAACGGTATGGGAAGATGAAGGCTCTCCTTTGCTTACTCATACTAAGCATCAAGCAGAAGGGCTTGCTAAACGCTTCAGTGAGAAGTGGGGAAGTGACGTAGAAGTTGATTTTGCCATGCGTTATGGCGAGCCCAGTGTACACACCGCTATGACCAATCTACTCAATAAAGGTGCACGAAAAGTTGTTGTGTTGCCGCTATATCCGCAATATTGCGCCTCTACAAGCGGCTCTACTTTTGATGCGGTGGCCGAAGATTTTACCCAGCGCCGTTGGTTACCCGAGCTAAGGTTTATTAATCAATATCATGATCACAACCCGTATATCACCTGCATTGCTAACAGCATCAAGGCCCACTGGGAAACCCACGGCAGAGCAGACAAGTTGGTGTTTTCTTACCATGGTATTCCTAAACGTTATTTGTTAAATGGCGACCCATATCATTGCCAGTGCCACAAAACTACGCGCTTGGTTGCAGAAGCATTAGAGCTGCAAGAACACGAGTATATGACCTGTTTTCAATCTCGATTTGGACGTGAAGAGTGGTTGCGACCTTATACCGATGAAACTTTAAAAGGCTTGCCCGAAAAAGGCGTAAAATCCTTACAGGTTATTTGTCCAGGTTTCTCGTCAGATTGTTTAGAAACCATTGAAGAAATTGGTGAAGAAAACCGTGAATATTTTATGGAGAATGGCGGAGAACGTTACGAATACATTCCGTCGTTAAATTCTTCAGATGCGCATTTAGATATGTTGTTTGAGTTACTAGAGCAACACATGCACGGTTGGCAAGTAGGCGACAATTACGTTAATCGAGAACAACTAGCGAAACAGTTAGGGGCGACTAAATGAGCAAATCCCCCGAAGAAACTCCCTCTGCACAAAAAGCGAATGTTGATATATACAACCCCAATGGGGTGATAAAACTCAATGAAAATAGCGTTGAAGTAGATGAAGACTTTGCTGCGCCCGATGAATTACTAAAAGCCCAAAAACTTGCCAACACCCTTGATACCGCAGTAAAAATTCCGTTTATTGGCATTAGAGTGGGTTTAGATTTTTTAATTGGTTTGATCCCAGGAGTGGGCGATACCTTGATGTTGTTGGCGTCGATGCGCATCGTGCAACTTGGACACAAATTGGGTATTCCCCCTAAGCTCAAAACACTGATGCTTCGCAACGCCGTTATCGATTATGGTCTTGGGTTTATTCCAATTGTGGGTGACATTGTCGATTTGTTCTTCAAAGCTAACCAAAAAAATGTACGCATTATGGAAATGTGGTGGGTAAATGAAAACAAAGACAAAATAGACGCATTAGCAAAACAGCAAGTCGCTCAGTGGGAAGCACAGCAAAAAGGTCAAGATTGAGGCGCGTACTCGTGCGCTTTTAGTACTTCTAATGATACAACTTGTAGCGCTCGTTCATTCGTCGCTTCTAATACTATGGGTGGCGCCACATTAGCGGCAACAGCGTGATACCACCGTATTGCGCACAAGCACCATTTGTCGCCGGCTTTAAGACCTGCGAATTCGTACATGGGGTTAGGCGTGATTAAATCGTTCCCTTGCGCTTTAGAGAATTGCAGAAATTCGTCGGTCATAATTGCGCAAACACTATGATTTCCAAAATCTGATTGCGGGACATAACAAAACCCTTCTCGGGTATATCCCGTATTACCACAACATAGTTGTAATCGTGAGCCTAGTACATTGAATTGATTAGCCATGTTTTATTCTTTCAACCTTTAATTAATAAGTACCTATACGATGTTAGACAAAAGTAAGCTTACTTCTGTAAATAAAAATAACGAAGATACTGCAGAACAGAATAACTACAGTCCCGAAGAAATCAAACGTTTTGACGAGATGGCAGAGAATTGGTGGGATCCAAATGGCCAATACAAAACAGCTTTGGAGTTTAATCGTGCGCGGGTGACTTACTTTATTGACCAAATTTGTGCGCACTTTAGTTTAGATCCCACTGCAGAGTTGCCACTAAAAGGTTTGCGTATTCTAGATGTAGGCTGTGGCGGTGGACTTGTGTGTGAACCCCTTGCACAAGCTGGTGCGCAAGTTACCGGTATTGATGTAAGCGAAATGAGCATTGAAGTGGCTAAAAGACATGCCTTGCAGTCAGGTTTAGATATTACCTATATTCATCAGCACGCTAAGCAAACGGTTGAAAATAATGAAGTGCCGTATAATGTGGTGATTAACGCTGAGGTTATTGAGCATGTGCCAAATCAAAAAGACTTGGTTAAGTATTGCAGTGCCCTGTGTAAAGTGGACGGTTGCGTAATAATGGCTACCTTAAATCGTACCTTAAAATCGTTTTTTGTTGGTATTATTGGTGCCGAATACATTATGCGCTATTTACCTGTGGGTACGCATAGCTGGCATTTGTTTGTTACCCCATTTGAACTTAATAGCATGGCGTCATCGGCAAGGCTAACCTTAAGTCATGAAATCGGCATGAAATATAGTTTGTTTAGTAAGCGTTGGTCGCTCACTAAAAGCGTCGCGGTAAACTATATCCAAGTGTATAAAAAGCTGGGTGATATACGAGGTTAGGTGTAAACAGCTTAATTGTGATTGTTTTTAACGTGGAGAAAGATATGCGAATGTTTAAAGTACTACTGCTAGTCATAACTACCATGCTGGCTAGCCAAGCGCTTGCTAAAGTAGATGATATTTCTGTTCAGGCCTTTTCAGAGCTTGCCAGCAATGAACGCTTACTACTTGATGTGAGGACTCCGGGAGAATACGCCAGCGGATACATAGCTGATGCCGTAAATATGCCGGTAGGGCAGTTACCCAGCACCTTTAATAAAATTAAAGACAAACAACAAACTATTGTAGTGTATTGTCGCTCGGGTAGGCGTGCTGCTAATGCAATTGAGTTTTTACAGTCTCAGGGTTTTACGAATGTAAGCCACCTAGAAGGCGACTTTATGCAGTGGGAAGAAGCGGGTAGAGACATTACTATACCCGCTAAGTAACAATCGGCCAGTGTTACGTTAACCTAAACGTGTTTACCATTTTAGCCAGTTGCTCAGATTGATTTAGCATACTTTCTGATGCAGCGGCTGCCTGCTCTACCAAAGCTGCATTTTGTTGGGTAACGTCATCCATTTGTATGATGGCTTTGCTAACTTCTTCTAGGCTTGCTGATTGCTCTGACGTGGCAGCGTCTATGTCTACCATTGTGTTAGTAACGTTCTTAATAGCATGCACAATATCATTCATAGTGCTTCCAGATTGACCAACCAGTCTATCGCCCTCGGCAATTTTACCCACCGAATCTGAAATGAGTGTTTTGATGTCTTTTGCTGCGTTTGCAGAGCGTTGCGCTAAGGTGCGTACCTCAGATGCGACCACTGCAAACCCTCGACCTTGCTCTCCGGCACGCGCTGCTTCAACAGCAGCGTTTAGGGCCAAAATATTGGTTTGAAATGCAATGCCGTCAATTACCCCGATAATATCTGATATTTTGCCTGCAGAGTCGTTGATTGAAGCCATCGTAGTCACCACCTCTGAAATTAGACTGCCGCCACTTACAGCTACTTCTGATGCGCTACTGGCCAACTTATTGGCTTTGTTAGTATTTTGAGAATTTAATTGTACAGTAGAGGTTAACTCTTCCATTGTAGAGGCAGTTTCTTCGAGGCTAGAAGCTTGCTGCTCGGTACGCGTAGATAAATCGCTGTTGCCTTGTGCGATTTCTCTGCTGGCACTGTTTATTGCACTGGCAGCTTTACTCAGTTCAGAAATAGTGCTTCTGAGTTCTGTAATAAATTGCGATATTGCATCACCTAACTCTTGGAATTCGGGGCCAAAGTCGACTTCAATGTTGGCGGTGAGATCGCCTTGTGAAAGTAACATAAGTACGCGACTAATTTCGTTGACCGCTATTTTTCTTGCGCTAATGTCACTGGCATATTTGACGACTTTAAAGGGCTTACCGTTTAAGTCTAGTATTGGATTGTATGATGCTTGAAGCCAAACAACCTCGCCATGTTTGCCTTTCCGCTTAAATTCACCTTGAGAAAATTCACCTGCGTTTAAGTTCTGCCAAAACGTTTTATATTCATGCGAGTTCGCGTATTCGGGTTCGGCAAACATACTATGGTGTTTGCCTGTAATCTCGGGCAATGAATACCCCGTGGTTGCTAAAAACGCCTCGTTAGCAGTAATTATGGTGCCATCCATATTAAACTCGATAACCGCTTGTGACTTACTAATGGCGTCAATTTGGCCTGAAAAATCGGCATTGCGTAACTTCTGCTCGGTAATATTCGTTGCATATTTAACCACAGAAATGACCTTTCCAGCGGCGTTAAATATAGGGTTATAAGAGGCCGACAACCAAATTTCTTGCCCAGTTTTGGTTATGCGTTTAAATTCATCAGAGAAAAATTCACCGCTGTCCAATCGTTGCCAAAAATCTTTGTATGCTGCGCTATCTTTAATTTCGGTAGGCACAAATATTTGGTGATGTTTGCCTTGTATCTCATTAAGACTGTAACCTACAGTATTTAAGAAGTTTTCATTGGCATGCTTTATCACGCCATTTGGGCTAAATTCAATAACGGCTTGTGAGCGGTCGAGCGCCTCTAGCATAGCGGTTTTAGTAAATATGTCAGTTTGATCAACCCATTCCACCATAGTACCGATTGATTGCTTGTTGTCGTCGAACATAGGAATAAGGGTAAGTTCTAAATTGACCTCACCAATGCTAATTGACGACACATATTTTTGTTTCAGGTTTGCCAGTAATTTACGTTGATGTTGGGGGTGCTTATGAAATATATCGATGTTTTGCCCAATCAAACTGTCTACTGCGAAGTTGGGAAGTTCTTTTCTAATCTGTGACTCTAATCGTGTTAATAGAGCCACCACTGCAGTATTTACATAACATATAGTTAAGTCGGCATCTGCCATCATTATCGCTGTAGAACAGTTATCAAGTGTCTGTGCGTATCGTGCATGCAAGATATCGTGAGTCAATTGTTGTTTTGACGATGTATTTTTAGAAGCAGTATTGCTAGATGATACTTTGTTTTTTAAAGCGCTAAAGAAAGCCATTGCGGTTGCCTTTGGTTTAATTGTTGGGTGCTAACTGTTTATTTTCTAGCCATACTTTGTACTATCGGCATGGCACAAATTATTGTTAGCGCTTTCATTCATGGATTAAAAGTTCAACATTTTAGTTGTTATGTTGGTGACATGAAAAATGCAAAAGTATCGATTTATTTTCAAACGCAAAGGTAGATTGTCTGTAAATAACTGAAAAATATATTTTTATTTGTTTTTTATTGACATCATGGTCTTACCATTAAATTTTCCGATTGAAACAATCGATTTTATTCGCAACACTTTTTTAACATCCCCCCTATACTTTTTTCACGCTAGCGCATGAAGCAAGCAAGCACATTCAATCGTAAATCGTTCAGGATGAACAATCGTTTGTATGTATTGTTGGCATTTTAACCTTGTAAAAATATCAACTTACAAAAAGAGAAAATAGCATGAAAAAGCACACCTTATTTTATAAAACCGCAATAGCGGGAATTGTTAGCTTAGCATGTATGTCTGCCCCTGCTTTTGCTGAAACGGCAGAAATTACCAAGCCTAAAGGCGCTGTGGGTACGGGTATGGCCAAAGATGGTCAAGCCAAGTCAAATCAATTTTGGTGGCCAGATCAACTTGACGTATCAATGTTGCGAGACCAAGATAGCCGCTCCAACCCTTTAGGTGAAGATTTCGATTACAAAGAAGCGTTTTTAGCCCTTGACCTACAAGCGGTTAAACAAGATATAAACACCTTATTGACCAACTCCCAAGACTGGTGGCCCGCCGATTTCGGTAACTACGGGCCGTTTTTTATTCGCCTCACATGGCACAGCGCTGGTACCTATCGTACATTAGACGGTAGAGGCGGCGCCGGTGGTGGTCAAATGCGTTTTGACCCGCTCAATAGCTGGCCAGACAACGGCAACCTTGATAAAGCTCGCCGTTTATTATGGCCAGTAAAACAGAAGTACGGTGAAAGTTTATCGTGGTCAGATTTGATGGTACTTGCTGGCAACGTTTCGCTTGAAAACATGGGCTTTGATACATATGGTTTTGCCGGTGGTAGAGCCGACGACTGGGAGCCTGATTTAGTGTACTGGGGTCCTGAAGTTGAAATGCTAGCAAGCGACCGTGAAGACCGCGATGGTAAGTTACAACGTCCTTTAGGTGCAACGCACATGGGCTTGATATACGTTAATCCTGAGGGCCCTCGAGGTGTGCCAGATCCAGTAGGCTCTGCTAAGAATATTCGTACCGCATTTACGCGTATGGCAATGAACGACGAAGAAACCCTTGCTTTAATTGCCGGTGGTCACACGTTCGGTAAAATGCACGGCGCCCACAAACCAAGTGAATGCTTAGGTGGCGAGCCTGCCGCAGCGGGTATTGAAGAGCAAGGTCTTGGTTGGAAAAACAAATGTGGAAAAGGGCATTCAGAAGACACCATTACCAGTGGCCTTGAAGGCGCATGGACACAAGCACCTACGCGCTGGACATCGTTGTATTTGAGTAACCTCCTAAACTTTGAGTGGAAACAAACACGCAGTCCAGCAGGCGCAATTCAATGGATCCCTACTGACGAATCGCTACAAGCGATAGTGCCCGACGCTCACGTAGAAGGTAAGTTTAATCCGCCAGTAATGACCACCGCTGATTTGGCGCTTAAGTTTGACCCAGAGTATCGCAAAATTGCAGAACGCTTTTTGGCCGACCCTAAAGAGTATCAACTTGCTTTTGCTAAAGCATGGTACAAGTTAACGCACAGAGACATGGGACCTAGAAAGAACTTCTTAGGTGAAGAAGTACCGGAGGATATCTTAATTTGGACTGACCCCGTTGATGAAAAAACGGTATCAAATATTGATGCTGACGACATCAATGACTTAAAAGCCGAAATTTTAGATTCAGGTTTAACGGTACAAGAGCTGGTGAGAACCGCATGGGCGTCTGCTGCTAGCTTCCGTAATTCTGACAAGC
>JBARZY010000104.1:0-2928 GCA_049650345.1 Glaciecola sp.
GCAAGCGGACATTTAACTCATCTATTACTTCCGCCCAGCTTGCGTCTTCAAGGATTGCTTCTTTTAAAAATGCTCGTTGGCCTTCATTCCAATAATCAAGTCTTGTACATGCCCTTTGGCATGATCGGCTCCTACAATGCCGTATTTCTTGATTTCTTTAAGTGAACGAAGATGATTTTGTTTGTTTTCTTTACGGGTGTCTTCGTCTTTTATTTCTTGTGCCACTTTTTGCATGTCAGCTAAGGCAAAGGGGTCATTGTGAACGCCCCACGGGTGCGGTCCAAGCCAGTAGTAGCCATAACCATAAAAATCAAAAAATGAGCGTTCAAATTCTCGTGATACGGGCTCGTGCGTATCGATTGAAGGTGCTGCTTTGACTTTTTCTTTGGTCAACGACACATGCAAAATATTATCGCTAAGGTTCATCTCGTTTGGAGACGTTGGGCTTAACAATACTTAGGGGTAACCAAGGATGGGTATCTACCACCATAAAACGGCATGTCCAAAATCGGTCGTCACATAACACATCATAACTTTTACCTATCTGTCCGTCGGTGGCTTGAATATCATATTTGAACAGTTCGTTAACGCTAACTAACATAATTTCTCCTCTGGTAAACAGATTACTCTAGAAAATACGTAGAATTTAATTATAACTCTAACTAATTATGGCCGCATTTAACGCCAAAGGTTGTGTTTTAAAGTAATTTTTGCGGGAAATTTTATTAGTGCACTATTTATTTGGTTGTTTGTCTGTGCGAGAATAAACTGACAATAGCGGGAACTTGCTTTCTCCAAAATAAATCGTTAGTGAGAGGATTTCATTGGCTTTAAATGAGTGTGAAAATTCAATTGGCTGCACGCGATCCCCATTTGCTAGCAGTGCCATAAGTTGTCTATGGGTCAATGTTCTGCTGCCAGATGCTAAATTGACTAGTGTCACTACCGCCCAGCGCTCACCCTTTTCGTTGCTCATTAGTACAAAGTTATCAACGGTAAAATCACTTTGCTCTGGCTGGATATTTGATGTATTTGGGAATGCTAAATTGGCACTTTTGGGAACAACTCGGTCGATGGATAGCACGTCGTTACTTGACTGAGCAAAAGATGAGTAAGTTAATAATAATAAAAAAAGCGGTTTTAGCATGTTGACTTTTCCTTGTTTAACACCGTGAGCGATTTTTGAAGCACAAGCACTATTGTGACGTTGTTGCTTTTACTTTTTCGGATATGCACATAAAGTGCTTATAACATTATGGCCTAAATTCGTTATATTACGCAACGCTAGCTAGTTCACTCAATCATATTCACCAAAGTACTGAGTTGGTCGGCCTCATTTGCAGGTTTGTCCCATCGAATACGATGTATTCTAGGGAAACGAAGGGCCACCTTTGACTTGTGACGGTTTGACGTATGCACCGAATCGAAGGCTATTTCAAACACCAAAGCCTTGTTTACTTCTTTCACCGGACCAAAACGACCAATAGTATTGCGCCTTACCCATGTATCGAGTTGCTTCAATTCGTCATTGGTAAACCCCGAATACGCTTTGCCTATGGGCAACAATGTTTCTTGTTGCCAGCAACCAAATGTAAAGTCAGAGTAGAAACTAGAACGTTTTCCATGCCCTCTTTGCGCATACATAATTACTGCATCTATTAACTTAGGATCGCGTTTTAGTTTGTACCATTCTCCTGTGGGACGCCCAGCTTTGTAGTTACCCGCTTTGCGTTTCAGCATAAGGCCTTCTATATAACCGGTACCTAACTCGTTAGCTTGTTCTTTCAGAGTGGCTAAGTCGTCGCTATTGTTAAAGCTTAGGCTCGACGACGCAGTAATTACCTCGCAAGGGTGCTGCTGTAAATATTGATGTATTAATTCATGGCGCTTACTAAGGTTAAGTACGCGAACATCGGAGTTAGTATGTACTTGGTTTTCAGGCGCTGTAGCCGGCGGCAAATCAAGCACGTCGTATACAATCATACCCACAGGAATATTCTGAATAAGGGTTTTAGCAGGGCGTTTTTTGTTTAAGCGTTGCTGCAATTGATTAAAGCTAGCAATTCGACTGAGCATACTAACCGGTTTTGACGTGTTGTTATTTTCGCTTGTGGATGTAGGCTGTAAAGCAAGTAGTTCACCGTCAAAACGCCCAACAATATTTGAGGCTTCAATGGCGCTAATAAATTCGGGAAAACTATTTGATATATCGTCGCCAGTACGGCTAAAAAGGGCTGCTCCTGCCTTATTGCGCACCAGTTGTGCGCGAATGCCATCGTATTTCCACTCTGCTTGCCAGTGCTTACTGGTGATGTTGTTGAGTGTATCGTCGCTTATAGGGTGCGCGAGCATAACCGGTTGAAAGGTCAGTTGGTTTGATACATCTGGCACATTGGCCTTGCCATCGAGCCAGTCAAACAGTTCATGATATGGCGGTTTTACGCCATGCCATACCCTTTCGATATCTTCTACACTAATATTATTGCCTTGCTGCTGAGCGTATTGGCTTAGTATTTTTTTTAAAAAACGCGCTGAAATACCAATGCGCAAGCCTTTGGTACCCAGTTTTAATAAGGCCCATCTCTGCACGGGTGTCATTACATCGAGCAGTTTTACCAGCTCTTCAGCAACGTCAGCTTTAGGCAGCGATGAAAAGGTCGTAACTACCTCTGTTAAGCTAGGTAATTCGTTTACAGCCGCTGTGCTATGCGGTACGCAAGTTGACCACAAGTGGGCAATAGTTTCGCTCATTTCGCCTACATAGTCGTAACTAAGATCAAAAAGAACAGGGTCAACACGGTCAACAATGAGGTCTTTAATCAGTTTGCGTTTAAAAAATTCAAACGAAAGGGTGCCTGCTATGGCGGCAACTGCCCAGCCTCGGTCTGTGCGCGAGGCATTGTGCAAGTAATCAATCAGCAGTTCGGC
>JBARZY010000105.1:0-2307 GCA_049650345.1 Glaciecola sp.
TCATAAATAACCGCATCGGGGTTAGCAAAACGAATGGCCATGTCTAGGGCTTGTTCCACTACATTGAGATATTCGTTGTCTTCTGTGCCCTTGGCTAAGCCAAAATCAAGATCAGATGTTTGCTTTCTATACGGGAAGTTTTTCTCGCCGTGTATCGACACGGTGTACACCGAGCGATTGTTTGCCGCGAGCTTTGCGGTGCCATCACCTTGGTGTACGTCGCAATCAAAAATAAGCACGCTGTCTATGGTGGGGTGTTGCAGCATATTCAATGCCGCCAAGTACAAATCGTTGACCATACAAAAGCCTGAGCCAAAGTTAGCAAAGGCATGATGATAGCCACCGGTTAAGTTAAGCGCTTTGCCATGTTGCAAGGCCAACTCAGCCGTTAAAACCGTGCCTGCAGCGGCGGTAAGGGTGCGCGTGACTAATTGTGACGACCATTCAAAGCCTATTCGTCGCATGGCTTTGTAAGGCAATTCGCCATGCAATAGTTGCTGTATATAGTTTGGATCGTATATTTTGGTTAATTGGCTTTGGGTAAGGGCAGTGGGCGTATTAAAACGTGATTCAGGCACGCCCTTCTGCAACAAGGCGTCTTTAATACCTTGATACTTTTGAATGGGAAAGCGATGCCTAACGGGTAAATCTAGTTGGCTGTATATAGGATGGAATACAAGAGGAACAGCCAAATTACTCATACAAAACGCCTTTTAGTAGGCGTTTTTATTCAAAAAGCCTTTAAATACAGTAGCAATAATTATTTTAATGTCTAACCATACCGACCACCTATGAATATAGTCAAGATCGTATTCAACGCGCTTTACCATTTTGTTTATGGTTTCGGTTTCGCCTCTAAAGCCATTTACTTGCGCCCAACCCGTAATGCCCGGCTTAACCTTGTGGCGCAACATATAGCCTTCAATTAGTTTGCGGTATTGCTCGTTGTGCGCAACCGCATGGGGACGAGGACCCACAATAGACATACGCCCCTGCAACACATTAATAAATTGTGGCAGTTCGTCAAGCGATGTTCTGCGCAAAAACGCACCAAACGGGGTAATACGCGCATCACCTTTGGTGGCTTGTTTTACTTCTGGCCCGTTGTCTTGTACGGTCATTGACCTAAATTTGTAAACCATTATCTTTTTGCCATCAAGCCCATAACGGTACTGCTTAAATATGGCCGGGCCGCGCGAGGTTACTTTCACGCCAATGGCTATAAACAACATGGGTATGCTAATAAGTGCCAAGATCATAGAGCCAATAACAATGTCTTCAATGCGTTTTAATAGGTTATTTGCACCCTGAAACGGCGTGTCGAACACACTTAAGGTTTGTACCGAACCCACCGACTGCCAGCGAGCATTCAACAAGTTGTAAATAAAGAAGTTAGGGATAATGTACACATTACACGTGGTGTCACTGCACTGATTAAGTATGTCCATAATCCGCGCTTCAGCACTCATGGGCATGGCTATGTATATATAGTCAATTTTGCCGTCTTTGGCAGCTTGTAATACGTCTTGAATGTTACCCGCTATTTGATTCTGAAATTCGTGGGGTAATCTGCTGGGAGCACGGTCGTCAAACAAACCGTAGAGTTGAATGCCCAGTTGTTCATTTTCAAGAATTTGCATGCACAAGTTGTAACCGCCAGGCGTGGCACCAATTACGGCTGCCGAACGGCTGTTGTGCCCACGCTTGCGTTGAATAAATAATATTTCTCTGAATATCATACGCCAAAGCAATAGTGCTGGGGCAACGGCGATTAAGAACATCCAAAGAGTTTTGTCGTCTATTTCTACTAAACTGGGGAAGAAATATGCCCAAAGTAACAGGGCTAGTATTACAACGCACCAGGTAACGGTGGCCACCTTCAACAAAGAAGTGGTACTTTGGGTGCGCCAAGACCTGTATAAGTCAAGGCCTTCGGCAGTTACATTGTATGCCAATATGCTGACCAGCAGGGTAAGCATAACTGGGGCTTCAAGAGCATACCCGCGAGACGTAAGAAGCAAAAAGTAAATAACCGTAATGGTAACTAAATCGGCCAAACGATAAAGCGTAGCAAAGCTACTTTTATTTGACTGAATAATACCGCCGCGATTCTTTTTGTTTATTTTACTCTTTTTTGGCACTTGGCCTCCTTGCAGCAAACTTCTTGGCATATCAATTGTAATCAAATTACAACGTAAAGCATAACTGAGCGTTCGCTCATTCGCGTATTGTTCGCTCATTCGCGTATAATAACGCAAAAAATATAATTTTGAAGCTTTATATCAGTGCTAACAAGCAGTTTAATAT
>JBARZY010000106.1:0-24321 GCA_049650345.1 Glaciecola sp.
CGGGTCGTGAAGACTACGTAACCGTTATTGCAAACTATGTACCCCTCCAAGATGCTTATGGTGGTCCTAACTATTTCGCGATGAACCGCAACGCTGAATATGCCATTCATATTGATAACGATGGCGATGCAGTAGAAGATATTTCTTTTGTATTTAACTTTGATGCAAAATTAGGTAATTCAGGCGACGGTATTGCTTTGGTTGTTGGACCTGAAGGTGATCAGCGTACCGTAAATGTACCGTTAAAAAATGTTGGTGGTATTGGTGTAGGTAACGACGCAGCGGCTAACTTTTTTGAAACGTACTCGCTAGAAATGGTAGAGGGTGCAGTACGCACAGGAACGCGCACTGCTATTACGCCAAACACCAGCACAGAATTTTCAAAACCGTTAGATTTTATTGGTACAAAAACGTTTTCAAGTGTAGAGGCATACAGCCAGTATTCTGACCAATTTGTTTACTCGGTACAAATACCAGGTTGCGATGCAGATGCTAAGGTGTTTGTTGGGCAACGTAAAGACCCGTTTGTTGTTGCTTTAGGTAAAACCTTTGACCTTGTAAACTATGTGCCTGTTGAAGGTGATAGTGCGCCGGGCGCGGGCGATGGCGGCGGTTTCCCGGGTGGAATCACACAGAGCGACAGCAACGATGATCTCATCGACAAGAATGTAACCAGTATTGCAATGGAAGTACCTAAAGCGTGTGTAACCGGTGACGGTAACGGCGTTATTGGTGGCTGGACAACCGCAAGTTTGCCACAAGCGACTATCCTCAATCCAAATGCTACGTTTGACAAGCCTGACGTTGCTGGTGGTGCATTAACGCAAGTTTCACGCTTAGGTAGCCCGTTAGTAAACGAACTTGTAATTGGTTTGGGCGACAAAAATAAGTTTAACTCATCTATGCCGTCTGGTGATGGTCAGTTTGCTGACTATGTTACGCACCCAACCTTACCTGAGTTACTTAACATTCTATTTAAAGATGCAGTCAACACGACTTTGGATGCCTCACTTGAAACGCTTGCACCAACCAATATACCGCGCGTTGACTTGGTAACCGCTTTCTTAACGGGTTTCCCTGGTGTAAATCAGCTAGAAACAGTTACCCCTTCTGAAATGTTGCGCTTGAATACGGGTATTCCGGCAGTAAGTGCTGAAGAGCAATCGGCTTTTGGTGTTGCGGGTGATGACCTAGCAGGGTTCCCAAATGGAAGAAGACCTGGCGATGACGTGGTTGATATTGCCTTACGCGTGGTAATGGGGGCACTTTGCCATCCTATTCCAATTAATGGTCAGCCTACTAATTTAGGTTTGTGTGAAGAGTCTGATGCAAGTGTAGGTAATGTGCCGTTTACTGATGGCGCGCCACTTGACGCTTCATATATGATGACCCGTTTCCCTTACCTTGCTACACCTTTACCGGGATCTAACTAGGGAGTAAACAAGATGAATAAACTTATAGTAATTTCAGTCTCAGCTTTAATTTTGTCGGGTTGTTTTGACAATAATTCAAGCCCTGCACCAGAAGTTAACATAACGCCAAGTGCTAGTGATGCTCAGTTTGTCACGCAAACTGAGCAAGCAATCACTGACACCTTAAGCGGTGAAGATGGTGACGGTGATGCAATTGTGTTTGCTGTAGATTCTGAACCGACTAATGGTGAAGTTGTGATAGCTGATTCAGGTAGCTTTACTTATACGCCTAACGCTGAATTTACCGGAAACGATAGATTTACGTTTACCGTTACCGACAGCAATGGTGCACGAGTAATAGCAACTGTAGATCTAACCGTTGAAGCAATAGAAGTATTGCTTTCAAATTTAAGCAGAGATGCGTTTACGCAACTGAAGACCGACCAACCACTCGTGTTAAATGGCCGTTCAGTTATTGACGATGTTGTTGACCCAACAGCGTTTGATGATTTGTTAATGGATTAACACCCATTGAGTTGATGGCCAGGGATGGCCTTTTTTAAGGAAATACGATGCGAAATATATTATTTAGAAGCGTGCTAACCAGTTTTATTATTATGGTTGTGCCAAGCAGTTATGCACACGATTTTTGGTTGTCGCCCAATAAATACAAACTAGCCAAGCCAAATGCTATTTCTGTGCAGTTTCTTGTGGGTCACAAAGAAGACATGAATCATTGGGATTTACAGTGGAAACGCATTGTTGCACTTCGTGCATATAGCGAAAATAAAGTATCTGACATGACGGGAAGTGTTATTCCTAAAACTAATTTGCTACCCGGTACTGCAAGCACAAAGGAGCTTGCTCAAGGTACCCACCTTATTGGTTTTGAAACGTATCATAGTATCAGTGAGCTTAACGCGGAAAAATTTAATAGCTACATTAGCGATGAAGGGCTAACCGCTATTAGTAAACACAGGCAGGAAGCTGGAACAAGCACACAGCGCGGTACGGAAATATACTCAAGACGAGCGAAAGCGATTGTGCAAGTCGGGGACACTTATACCGATAACGTCACCCAACCTATTGGGCATACTCTCGAAATTGTCCCCTTACATAATCCACACTCATTGAAGAAAGATGAAGAGTTACCTATTGTGGTGTTATTTCGCGGCAAGCCTTTGGCGGGAGCATTAGTGCATATTTCGTCATTAAATAACCATGATTATAGCGAACAATTTTTGACAACCGAATCGACAGGCATTACCAGTTTTCAAGTGGACAAAGCAAATGATTACAAAATTAATGTTATTTGGGGCGTGCCAATTGCAAACAATGCAGATGCTGACTATGAGACCTATTTTTCTAGCCTAACGTTTGGCTATTAAACAATCCTCATTCCGTTACCCCTTCTAGTGTGCATCTGTACCTATAATAAGCGCAAAAACCCTTGCGCTCATTGCTTAAATTCTGTAATATTCGCGCCCTTGCAGCCAACACCCAAACTCCTTGTCTCTATGTAGAAGGTTGCACTACCCGAGACTACAACCGTAGGGAGCAATAATGCGTCATTACGAAATCGTATTTATGGTTCACCCCGACCAGAGTGAACAAGTACCTAGTATGATTGAAAAATACAAAGGTATTCTAGAAACTGACGGCGGAACTATCCACCGTTTAGAAGACTGGGGCCGCCGTCAATTGGCATACCCAATCGAAAAACTTCACAAAGCACACTATGTTCTTATTAACGCTGAAGCAACTGCTGAAGCTGTTGAAGAGCTAGAGACCGCTTTCCGCTTCAACGATATTATTCTTCGCAACATGATTATGCGTACCAAAGGTGCGGTAACTGAGCAGTCGCCAATGGCGAAAGAAGAGCGTCGTGAAGAGCGTAAAGAAAGACCAGCACGTACTGAAGCACCTGCTGCAGCTGAAGCACCAGCTACTGAAGAGAAAGGAGACGAATAATGGCTAGATTTTTTAGACGTCGTAAATTTTGTCGTTTTTCTGCTGAAGGCGTAAGCCAAATAGATTACAAAGACATTGCTTTGTTGAAAAACTACATTACTGAAAGTGGCAAGATTGTACCTAGCCGCATCACCGGAACTAGTGCGAAATATCAGCGTCAGTTGTCAACAGCCATTAAGCGTGCTCGCTTCTTAGCTTTGCTTCCGTACACTGATTCACACAAGTAATTTTTGGCAATTTAAAGAGGTAGCAAATGAACATCATTCTACTAGACAAAATCGCCAACTTAGGTGGTTTAGGTGACCAAGTCACAGTTAAATCTGGTTATGCTCGTAACTTCCTTTTCCCACAAGGAAAAGCGGTTCCAGCAACCAAAGCTAACGTAGAAAAATTTGAAGCTCGCCGTGCAGAACTTGAAGCTAAAATTGCTGAGCAATTGAAAGCTGCAGAAGCACGCGCTGAGAAACTAAGCGCATTAGAGAACGTAACAATTGCCGCGCCAGCTGGCGACGAAGGTAAATTGTTCGGTTCTGTTGGTACTCGTGATATTGCTCAAGCAATTACCGATGCCGGCATTGAAGTAAGCAAGTCAGAAGTGAAGCTACCTGAAGGTACTTTACGTGAAACTGGTGAGTTTACTATTGATATACAAGTGCACGCTGAAGTAATGGCCAACGTTAAGTTGAATATTATTGCTGAAGCCTAAGCGTTAATGCTTACTTAAAAAACGCCGCATTTGCGGTGTTTTTTTTTGCCAAAAATCTACTTAATTCATCCCCACCATACTTCTCTATAAATATTAAAAATAAGTATTTTGCTATAGCTCGGCTATGATGTATTAACGAAATGTTTACATCCATTTGCCAGCACATAGCGTCGCTCGCAATATTACATGCTAAAGAGGAACACTTATGAAAGAAGCCGTAATTGTATCAACCGCGCGCACGCCAATAGGCAGAGCATTTAAAGGTGCATTAAATAACACAAAATCACCCACCATGACGGCTCATGCCATAAAGCATGCGGTTGAACGCGCAGGCGTAGATGGCGCTGAAATAGACGATGTGATTATTGGTTCAGTGCTAAACGCTGGTAGTGCGGGTTCGAATGTTGCACGTTTATCTGCGCTAGCTGCAGGCTTACCTTATAGTGCCTCGGGACAAACAATTGACCGCCAATGTTCATCAGGTGTAATGGCGATTGCCACGGCCGCAAAACAAATTATGGTAGACGGCATGCAAGTAGTAGTTGCCGGTGGTCAAGATAACATATCAGAAGTGCAACAAAAGTACTTTGACTGGGTAAGTAAATGCGTTGACGAAAATGTGACTAAGCACGCGCCAAATGCCTACATGCCAATGTTATATACAGCCGAACATGTTGCTAAAAAATATAAGATCTCACGTGATGCGCAAGATGAGTATGGCTTTCAGTCTCAAATGCGCACCGCTGCGGCGCAAGAAGCTGGTAAATTCGATCAAGAAATTGTACCTATTAGCACAACTAAAGGTGTGTTTAACAAAGAAACTAAAGAAATCACTTTTGAAGATGTCACCTTGACTAAAGATGAAGGCAACCGTCCCTCAACCACGCTAGAAAGCTTACAAGCTTTAAATCCGGTTATTGAGGGCGGTTGCATTACCGCAGGCAATGCTAGTCAGTTGTCAGACGGTGCGTCAGCTTGTGTTGTTATGGATCGTCAGTTAGCCGAACAGCGTAATTTGGATATTCTTGGTACCTATCGCGGCATGATGGTAGCCGGTAATGAGCCGGAAGAGATGGGTATTGGTCCTATTTATGCTGTGCCTAAATTACTGAAAGTACACGGTTTAAGTATCAATGATGTTGGCTTATGGGAATTAAACGAAGCATTTGCGTGTCAGGCTATCTACTGCCGCGACAAGCTTGGTATTGACCCTAGCATATACAATGTTAATGGCGGCGCAATTTCTGTTGGGCATCCATATGGTATGACAGGCGCTCGCACCGTAGGTCACGCATTAATCGAAGGTAAACGCCGCGGCGTTAAATACGTAGTAGTGACTATGTGTGTTGGTGGTGGAATGGGTGCTGCGAGCTTGTTTGAAATAAACAACTAATCTCCTTTGTTACTTATATGAAACAGGCACACTAATACTGTGCCTGTTTTTGTATAAAAGGACTGAATGTTTACCCCATATCAAATCAAATAACAATTGTTTAAGTACTTGTAATACATAAATTTAGCAGCACTTTTAGCCCGATAAAATCATATTGTTTGCTTGTTTTTTAGACACTATTTTTATTGCTTGTTTGTTATTTGTGCTATTTCCCCATCAAACCTTAATTTTATTGACTTCAATAGCATCCCTGTTACATTAAATTATTAACAACAATACTTCAAAGCGCATGGAAGCAAGCGAAAGGTGTATTTCACACTATCGAATTTTGGTTGCTCAAATGTAACGAGCACAATATAGGGATGTAGTTACACCAACATAGGGTAATGCCATGCCAGCAGAGTATCTTCAAACAAGCTACGAGCGCAATACAGTTGTGTCTAGTGAGTTATATACTCTGCAAAACGAACAGCCCGCTTTGTTTCAAAATGTGCTTACCTTATTTTCTGATACTACTGGCGCTAACAATGCATTTTTATACTTACTTCATCAACGAAAGTATTTTCATGTGGGTACCGCCAGTCGCGAGCAGCATGCTAATTGGCGTGCTTTAAGCGAATACTTAGCGAATACACCTGGGCATGGCTTTGAAGTAATTGACGCCCCTGTTGAAAATATTTATACGCCGGATCAGTTTTCACTTGTCGCTAAGTTGCTACTTGACGACGAGCTCCGTCCACTGGCTATTTTAGGTAGCTACCTAGATATAGACAAAACCGTTAATGCAACAACGCGCACTGCCATGGGTTTGGTGGCTCGGCAAATCACAACAGACCTTACGCTTCGCAACAAAATATTAGTGATGCAAGCCCAACAAGCACACCATGAAAAAATTTCAGAACTAAACCAAGACTACATTTGCGTGAAAGATACTCGCCATCGTTTGGTATATGCTAACCAAGCATTACTGCAAACGTTTCCAAGCGGCGCACGCACTAAGGTAGTGGGCAATACCGATGCGGCGTTTTATGAACCTGAAATGAGCGCTCAAATTATAGAGTCTGACTTAATGACACTTGAACTAGGGGTTCATGAACACAATCAATTGTTAACCCTTCCTAATGGTGAACAGAAGATCCTGGATACCACTAAAAAGACGTTCACTGGTTCAAACGGTAATACATACATTATGTCGGTATCTCGAGACGTAACCGAGAAAGAAATACTGATAAATGATTTAAAACGCTCCAATGGTGATTTAGATAATTTCGCATATGTTGCGTCTCATGATTTGAAATCACCACTTAATGTGATCAAGCGTTTAGTCACTTGGGTAAATGAAGACTGCAAAGCGATATTGCCACAAGACAGTCAAGAGAACTTAGAGTTAGTGTTGAATCGTGTAGAGCGCATGGAAAAGTTATTGGTGGATTTGTTAAGTTATTCACGAATTGGGAAAGACTACCAAGAAAGCATTGAGGTTAACGTTAAGCAAGTCGTGGTTGAGTTACTTTCGTTAATTGATTTACCCATGGGCTTTGTGGTGAATTGTGATGACATTGATATAAGTGTACCGCCTGTAGCGTTTAATGTGGTGATGCTTAATTTAATTAATAACGCAATTAAGCACCATGATTCAGGTAACGCTAAAATTGAAATTAAAGTAAAACGCAATAATAAAGGCGCCATTGTGAGTGTGTGTGATAACGGCCCTGGTATTGCGCTGAAAGACCGCAGCAAAATATTCCAATTATTCGAAACATTGCGTCCGCGGGATGAAGTCGAAGGCAGTGGAATGGGTTTAAGTGTTGTAAAAAAAGTGGTGGAGCATTACGGTGGCTATATAAGTGTTGAAGACAACATCCCTAGGGGTGTTAAATTTAATGTTAATTGGCCTATAACCAATATTGCGCGTTCAGTTCTGAGTAATATTAATAATTAAAATAACATAAGGGCGTTACGTCAAGAGAACTTATTATGGAAATGCTAAGAAAACTCAATGTATTGCTAGTTGATGATGATATGGCCGACAGGAAAATCATTCGTCGAACCTTAGCTGAGAACGCCGCCGATATAACGGTGGTTGAAGCAGTATCGGTGGCTGAAGGCTTAGGGATGATGCAAAACCACACTTTTGATGTAATATTACTCGATTACAGAATGCCCGGTGCTAGTGGCATAGAAATGGTGCAAGAATTACGGTCACGACCTGATTTAGGCAGTATTGCCATTGTTATGATGAGTGCATCAGAAAACGAGTCCTTAGCGGTTAAGTGTATTGAAGCTGGCGCACAAGATTTTATTCAAAAAGCTGACCTACAGCGGCTAAATTTACATCGCGCAATTATTCACGCACAAAAGCGTTTTGAACTTGAGCATAAACTTCATCAAAACTATTTGAACGTAAAACACTTAGCCGAAAAAGACCCACTTACCGGGTTATCTAATCGCCACCACTTTAATCAACTTACCGATATGCTCATTGATAACAGCGCACAAACAAAAGTAGATATAGCGCTGTTGTTAATAGACTTAGATGATTTTAAGTACGTAAATGATACCTTAGGTCACGACGCAGGTGACCGTTTGCTGATTGAGTTTTCAACGCGAGTGAAAAAGCTGCTGCGCAGACATGAGAGTTTTGCGCGTTTAGGGGGAGATGAGTTTGCCATTATTTTAAGTGGTATTCGTTCTACTCAACAAGTACGTTTGGTCACTCAGCGTATTCAAGAGGCGATTGAGCAGCCTGTTCAAATAGGTCAGAGCGAAGTGATATGTAAAGCCAGTATTGGCGCTGCAATTTATCCCGCACAAGCAACCACAAAAGATTTGTTGATAAAGTATGCCGATATTGCGATGTATTCGGCAAAGGCTGACGGTAAGGGCAAAATGCGCTTATATAATGACTCTATGAGTAAACAGTACAGTCGCATGTATGATATTCAAAGCGGCTTGAAAAAGCTGATCAACGAAGCCGCTTTTAATATTCATTTTCAACCGGTAGTTGATTTACAAACTAATCTTAAAATAGGTTTTGAAGCGCTTATTCGTTGGCCTAGCGGTGACAGCCAATTTGTGCCCGACGAGTTCATTCCAATAGCCGAGAAAAATAGCGATATTCATGCTATTGGTGAATGGGTTATCGACCGTGCTATACAGCAAATATCAAGTTGGCAAAAAAATCATGCGCGCGAGCAATTTATTGCCATTAATATCTCGCCAGTGCAACTGCAAAATCACACGGTGACTGAATACCTCATTGATAGCGCCGAAAAATACTCTGTAAACCCTCAAAATATTGTATTAGAAATTACTGAAACTGCATTGTTCGAAAAACAAAATGACATTAAACGCTCAATAGAGACCTTGTCGGAGTATGGCTTTTTAATATCGCTAGATGACTTTGGTGTAGGGTACTCTTCTATTTCGCATTTAATTGAATACCCAATAAGCATTGTAAAATTAGACAAATCATTGTTTCAAATGGATGAGGGTGAACAAAAGCGTAAGGCGGTATTTGAAGCCTTAGCTGAAATGCTGAAGCGTTTACGTATGACCGTTGTTGCAGAGGGCATAGAAACTCAAGCCCATCTTGATATGTGCAAACAGCTTAATATTGACCATGGTCAGGGATTCTTTTTAGGACGCCCGGCAGAGGCGCAAACCTTTGAAGATGAAATGACGCTTATTGCTTAGCCAGTTTACTCGCCGCTCGGTTGACGTATGCTTGCCATTCGGGGGCTAGTGCTGGGGTATTAATAGCCGTATCGGCAAGTGCTAACCATTGCTCGATACTGTCTTTGTCAGGCAACTGTTTTATCATTTGTCTGATTTGCCAAATCTGCTTCACCGATACCGGCATGTTTTCGCGATGAATTAACCTGATTGTGTCGTTTACATGCATTTTCCCTTCTTGGCGGACACTAAAATACCACCCAGTAATACCGTGTTGAGCAACAAACACATCCATTTTGTTGACTCCGTAACGATAGTTAATTTTAGAGCAGGGCGCTCGTGGAGAAGCCACTTCTAAGATCACCTCGCCTATTTGATACTGGTCGCCAATAAATACGGTGTCTTCATCCATATTAGGAGCCGATAAATTTTCGCCAATTGAGCCAATACCAATAACCGTTTTAGGCGAGCTAAAATACTGGTTCAGTAACGGATAAGACGCTTGAGCATATTGATGGATGGCCATATAGGGCCCGCCATGGAGCTTTTTATTGCCTTGTTCGTCTTCTAGTGCTCCTGTAAACCTTACATTAAGTGCAGAAAAAGGCGTTTTAATAATACTACTGGGCGCGCCGCGTGAGCCAAACGGTTGGGGTTTGCCCGCAAATAAATGGCTGATTTGCATAGTGAAGTCTCTATACGGTAGAAGAATGTATGGTAATGTTTATTGCAGAAATCATCAAATTATTCAGATTTATTTATCGGCTTTAAACCTTTCGCTAGATATCGGCGACCAATACATCGAGACACACAAAATGAACATAAAAAAGCAATGATGATAAACACATGGATGCCAATTTGAAATTAGTTAGCAACAATCCAGCGCATAGCGACACGCCTATGCAAGAGCGCTCTGAAGAGACCTGGATTGCTGCTGCTCAAGCACAAGACAAAGCTGCCTTTAAAGCTTTGTACAACGCTTATTTGCCTAAAATATATGGCTTGTGCTTTCGTTTATGTGCAGATAAATCACAAGCGGAAGATGCCACCCAAGAGGTCTTCATTCAACTGTGGCGCAAGATTGGCAACTTTAAAGGCGACAGTAAGTTTTCTACTTGGCTACATAGCGTTGCCACCAATGTGACTATTTCGTATATCCGTAAACAGCGCGGTTGGTGGCAAAACATGATGAACATTGAAGATACGGGTATTGAGCCTTTTGAAGACACCCAAGGCGATGCAGGCAGTGACTTAGAAAAGTTAATTATGCGGTTGCCGCAACGAGCACGTTGGGTATTTGTATTACATGCGATTGAGGGTTATCGCCACAATCAAATTGCTGAAATGCTCGACATGGCGGTAGGCACCAGTAAAGCGCAATATCATCGTGCTAGACATTTATTAGAGGAGTGGATGGATGAGTAACAAAGAAGCGCCATCAACACTAGACGCCTTAGTACAAGGCATTGAGCGAGAAAAAATGCCTGATAAAGAGTTGTGGACTGGCATTGAGTACGCCATGGCGCACGACTCCAGCGAGGCATTAAATAAACACAACAGGCGCAACATCCTGTATGGCTTGGCCGCCAGTGTTGCCATTGTGGCATTGGTTGGCGTATTTAGCTTTCAAAGCGGCCAAACGAGTTTGTCTGAGCAGTTAGTGCAACAAATGAGTGAGCAGCATTTGGCACAAAAAGAAGCTTTACTGGTGGCGCTAGATGGGCAAGCAACTGTAACTCAAAATTGGCAACAACAACTTGCTGAGTTAGATAAAGCCGCTGATGCTATTAAAAAAGCATTACAAAATGAACCGAACAATGCGGCATTGTTAAAAATGCTCAAACAAGTTCATCAGCAACAAATTGCGTTAATAGAGCGCGTACATGCTCCGGCATGGCAACAAATTTAGCAGAGGGTAGTATGCAAAAATTATTAAACACCACCACAACAATGTGCTTATTAGGTGCAGTCGCATTAATAAGTACTGAGGTAATGGCCACCGAAAGCGTGAACAAAACTTTAGACGCCGATGCCAATAGTTTGGTTGAAATAAGCCATTTGTCGGGGGAAGCCACCGTAATTGGTTGGGATAAAAACCAAGTCAAAGTTGAAGGTGTGTTGGGTGACCGAACGGAAGAATTTCGTTTTGAACGCAATGGACGTTCGGTTGTTATTGAAGTTAAAGTTGAGAAGTCTAACAAAGGCTGGGGCTGGTCGAACAACAACGACAAAGGCGACAAACTCACCATTTATGTACCCAAACAAAGTCGTGTAGATTATGACTCGGTTAACGCTGACTTCTCCATTAGTGATGTACTTGGCGGTGCCTCTCTGGAACTGATTAATGGTGATATGCGCGCCAATACGCTTGCTGGTAGACTGCGGTTAAAAACTGTAAACGGTGATATTAAAGCCGAAAAACTCACCGGCGAGTTATTGCTTGATTCGGTAAACGGTGACATTAAAGCTAGCCATATTAGTGGTGACGATATTCAGGTTACCACTGTAAACGGAGATATTGATGTTGATTCACAAGCAAGCGAAATATCGGCCGAAACGGTTAATGGTGATATTGAAATGAATCTCGGTAAGGTGTCTGATGTAAAAAGCAATACCGTAAATGGCAGTATTGAGATGAGCATGCATTTGTTAGAGGGCGGTTCGCTTGACGCCAGTTCAGTAGGCGGCAGCATATCGTTTGATTTTCAACAAGGTATCGAGGCGCGGTTTGATATTGAAGCACATGCGGGCGGACGTATCAAAAATCGCCTTACCGACGACCCTGTACAAAAGGCCAAGTATGGTCCAAATCGTTCACTAGAGTTTGCTACCGGCAATGCCAGTGCAACGGTTGATATATCAACCGTATCGGGTCGTATCACCCTTGCCAGCAAATAATAAATCGCGCCGAGAAGGCGCGTTTTTTCTAATTTTTTATTCCCCTCATAACAAGCATTTATGCGCTTAACTGAAATTCTAACAAGACAAATTTAGCCCCTTGGCGCATAATAATGGTTTGGTTCATTTAGCTAAGGTAGTAGTGTGGCGCAGGCACCTTTTGACGCTCAAAACAAACGAGAGTCACGTAAAAAAGATAACATCAACGACGATATTGCAAAGCTCAATACGCCCCCGCATTCAATGGAGGCTGAGCAAGCTGTTATTGGTAGTATTATGCAGTCGGTTGATGCGTGGGACAAAGTAGCAGAAATCTTAATTCAAGAAGATTTTTATAACCGTTCTCATCGCGTTATTTTTGCCGCTATTACGCGCCTTATTTCCAAAAACAGTGCTGCCGATCCCATTACCTTAAAAGACGAACTTGAGCTTAACAACGAACTCGAGGAAGTCGGTGGGTTTACCTACATTGTCAATCTAGCCCGAAATACACCCAGCTCATCTAATATCACCGCCTATGCAAATATAGTGCGCGAGCGTGCTGTAGTGCGTGAATTAATAGGCGCGGCAAACGAAATTGCAGATATTAGTTTTAACCCAGAAGGGCGTGACAGCAAAGAGTTACTTGATTTTGCAGAAACCAAAGTATTTGAAATTGCAGAAAAGCGTACTGCTGCAAACGAAGGTCCAATTAGCGTGTCAGGGGCTTTGCGCAAAACGATTTCTAGAATAGAAGAACTTGCAGGGCAAGATAAAGAGGTTACCGGCGTATCAACTGGCTTTACCGACCTTGATAAAAAAACCAGCGGCATGCAACCGTCTGATCTCATCATTGTGGCTGCTCGTCCGTCAATGGGTAAAACTACATTTGCGATGAACTTGGTAGAAAATGCGTTATTGCTTGAAGAAAAACCCGTGCTAGTTTTTAGCCTAGAAATGCCCGCCGAACAAATTATGATGAGGATGTTAGCCTCGTTAAGCCGCGTTAACCAAACTTCAGTGCGCACCGCTAGGCTTGAAGACACCGACTGGGCAAGGATTCAGTCGAGCGTTAAAATGCTGAATGACAAAGACAATTTGTTTATAGATGATTCGTCGGGCTTAACGCCCATGGAAGTGCGTACTAGGGCTCGTAAATTGGCTCGAGACCGTGGTGGCATATCCATGATAATGGTCGATTATTTGCAGTTAATGCGGGTGCCTACGTTGTCAGAAAACCGTACCCTTGAAATTGCCGAAATTTCACGCTCATTAAAAGCCTTAGCCAAAGAGCTACAATGCCCAGTAATTGCATTATCGCAGCTTAACCGTGGACTAGAGCAGCGCGCAGATAAGCGTCCCATTAATTCAGACCTTCGTGAGTCAGGCTCTATTGAGCAAGACGCCGATTTAATTATGTTTATCTATAGAGATGAAGTGTATAACGAGAGCAGTGATTTAAAGGGCATTGCAGAAATCATTATTGGTAAGCAGCGTAACGGTCCAATAGGAACCACACGACTAACCTTCCAAGGTCAGTTCTCCCGCTTTGACAATTACTCGGGCCCCGCTTACGACGAGGAGTAAATGAATAAAAAAACGAACCCTAGGGTTCGTTTTTTATTTACTTACTGAGCTAAGAGACTATCGAGTTACTTTACTTTCTACAATAGCCGTTACTTTTACTTCAATACGACGGTTCACTTTATGTGCCGCTGCTGTATTAGAGGTGTCTTTTAGCTGTGACTCACCAAAACCTTGAGCGCTTAAACGATTGGCATCAACGCCATACTCGCTAATTAACAGCTCACGCACTGCTTTAGCACGTTTGTCTGATAGGAACTGATTATACTCAGCGCTGCCAACTGAAGACGTGTGTCCTTCTACTACCGCTTGGGTGTTAGGATAACGCTTCATAAAGGCTACAAACTCTTGGATACGAGCTGAATCAGGGTTTGTAATAACGCTACTGTTGTTAGCAAACAACAGATCTAATGCCACAGACACTTCTTTTTTCTCAAAAATACTACAGCCTTCATCGTCTACCTTATCGGTAGCAGGTGTGCCTAAGCATTTGTCTTGGCTATCAAGTACGCCATCACCATCAACGTCAAGATTTACAGCACAACCTTTCGCATTTACCGTAGCGTTTGGCGCGCTGTTTAAACAACTGTCTACGTTGTCGAGTACGCCGTCTTTATCAGCGTCTTTAATAGCGCAACCGCGTGCATCTACCATGCTACCTTGAGGCGTAGTAGGACAAGCATCTTGGCCGTTTAATACGCCATCACCGTCCATATCAACATTACATCCAGTAGGGTCAACTTGTGTACCTGCTGGTGTTGTTGGGCAGCGGTCTACTGCGTCGTATACACCGTCGCCGTCGGTATCAGGCTGTGGTGCCGGCGCGCTGTTGGTGCCAAAGATATAAGCTAACCCAAGTTTTGCGCTGTATTCACGATAGCCTTCGCCAAAGTCATGAAACGCGGCTACTTCTGTTATTAAACGTAAGTTATCGCTTACTTCCCAATGCTTACCAACACCTGCACTTAACATTCTAAAACTGTCGGTGCTGAGTGACTGTTCGCGTAAACCACTGAAGACATAACCTACATCTTGATCAAGGAAGTACATCACATCGGCGCCTAGTAACGAGCCATCGTCATCTGTTGCCAAAGGATTGGTGAAGTTGTTGTTGATCATAACGCGACCAAGTTCAAAACGAACTGCCCAAGCAGGATCAAATCTAAAGCCTAGTTCACCACCAAAGCCTTTACCATCTTGGAAGCCGCCAATAGGTTCTAGTTTCTCAGGATCAGAGCTATAAAATTGGCCAAAACCGCCAACCCAGTTTTCATAATCGGGTGCTTCTTGTGCGTTACTTGCAACTGAAGCAGAGCCAAGTGCAAGGGCGATCATTAATGATAATTTTTTCATAAAACAGATTCCTTTTTTCGAAATTATTGTAATTTCAACATTTAATTTTTGTATTGGGTTATGCAGTGGTGATACTAGTTGTCAAAGCATATTTCTAAATATGCGTTGCCGGACTGACTGCTGAAGGTGAGGATTATTTTGGGGCCATCTACTTTGTGTTGAATGGTATGGTCTGCTCCTGATACGATAACAGGGGTTGCCATTTCAAACTGATAGTTTTGATCTGCCAACGCGTTTTTTGCGCCACCGCAAATCATGTTGGTCATTTCGCCCACCATATCACGAACTTCGTCATCTATAGATTGTACGTCTTCTCCTAACATGTTTTTCATAATATTTGCGGCTAAATTGTGATCAAATGTAATTGCCATAGAGCCTTTTACTTGTGGCCCAATCATCCCAATTATACCTGAAACGTCGCCGCGCGCCAATTCGTCACGTTTTCGTTGGGGCTTTTCAGTGTGCAAGTTTATTTGTGCCATAGTACTGATCACGTTTTTGAGTGAAGTGATAAATGGATTAATAAACTCAACGTTCAAAGTAATATCCTCGCTAATTACTGCTAACGCATTTATGACAAATGCCGTGCGCTTCAATAGTTTGACTAACAATATGAAAGTTATTTTCTAATGCTTGCGCCGCTAAAGACGACTCAACACCATTTGAGCTAATTTCTTGTACGTCACCGCAGTCGTCGCAAATTAAAAACTGGACCGGGTGCGAACAACCAAAATGATGACAGGCTTTAAAAGTATTGGTTGACTCTACCTTATGTACTAGCCCTAACGCCAAGAAAAAGTCCAGCGCACGATATACAGTAGGGGGCTTTGCAGAGTCTTCAACTAACTTGAGTTTATCAAGTAAGTCGTAGGCGCCTATAGAGGAGTCTTCTTGTAGCAATATTTCGTAGATTCGAGCACGCAATGGGGTAAAACGCGCGCCTTTATCTTCACAATATGCTTTTGCTTTATTGAACAATACTTGCTTTGTTTTTGACAACTCAATGCTCACGCTGTGTTTTCGCCTTGTGAATGCTAAACGCTTAGTTCTATCTATCTATGCGCTTTATTAATATTTTACTCGCTTCTAACAAGTATATCACCGCATATATTGTGAACAAGTAAGAATGCACGTAAAATTATGTTAAATGTTTATTCATAGGGTTACGAGACAAGATGCAAATGCAATCCGCTACATCTACTTTATCTAATAGACTAGTGTTTATTTTTATAAATCAACGTTTACTTACCCTAAAATCTGGTGATTTAAGCGAGGGTTTAAGACAGTTACCGGCCTTGCCTGAAGAGCTAAGTGAATACGAACAAGAGATGCAATCAATGGTGTTCTCAAGTGAATATGGGCAACATATGTTGATTGATATTCACCACAATGATTTTGAACATGATGACTACGCGCTGCTTAACTTAAGGGAGCTGTTAGTTGCCGTTAGCCCAAACGACTTTCAACTTATTGCCCAAGCTTGGCAATATGCCCTGTTTTTGCGTACGCATCGATATTGTGGGCGCTGCGGCAGTGAAATGCGCAAAGTGTCGTGGGAAATGGCCATGCATTGCGACAAATGCACGCACAGGGTATACCCACGAGTGTCCCCTTGTATTATCGTGGCCATTCACAATCACAAACAAATACTATTGGCACAGGGCGTGCGACAACAATCTGCAGGCTTCTATTCTACCCTCGCTGGTTTTGTTGAAAGCGGCGAAAGTTTAGAACAAGCCGTTCATCGTGAAGTATTTGAAGAGGTGGGCGTAAAATTAGGCAAAATTGAATATATTGATTCGCAACCTTGGCCGTTCCCGCATTCGTTAATGTGTGGTTATATTGCTGAGTTCAAAGGCAACAAAATTAAGATTGACGAGAAAGAAATAGTAGACGCGCAATGGTTTGATATTGACAACTTGCCGCCTATTCCACCCAAATTTTCAATTGCTGGGCGTTTGATAGAAGAAACTATGCGCAGGATCATGCAAGCAAACTAAAAATAGCGTATTGTGTGCGCCGTGGGATGGGACAATAAACGTAATTTATACCGCAGCACCAGTATTACAGCACCAACATAAATGTTAACCGCAATAAACGAGACATAAAGCCAAGTTATGACAGAATTAAAAAACGACAAATATTTACGCGCCTTATTAAAACAACCTGTTGACACCACACCCGTATGGATGATGCGTCAAGCAGGACGTTATTTACCAGAATACAAAGCTATTCGCGCCGAAGCTGGTGATTTTATGGCGCTGTGCACTAATCCTGAATTAGCGTGCGAAGTTACCTTGCAGCCCCTGCGCCGTTTTGAATTAGATGCGGCTATTTTGTTTTCAGATATTCTTACCATTCCTGATGCAATGGGATTGGGCCTGTATTTTGAAACCGGTGAGGGGCCTAAATTTGAGCGTCCTATCCTTAGTGCTGCTGACGTACAAAAACTGCCTACACCTGATCCAGAGCTAGAACTTGGCTACGTAATGGATGCTGTGCGCACTATTCGCAAGAACCTTAAAGGCGAAGTGCCGCTAATTGGCTTCTCGGGTAGTCCGTGGACATTGGCTACCTACATGGTGGAAGGCGGCTCAAGCAAAGCGTTTACTCGCATTAAAAAAATGGCGTTTGCTGAACCACAAACACTGCACTTGTTATTAGACAAGTTAGCCGACTCGGTAATATTGTATTTGAATGCGCAAATTGCAGCAGGCGCACAATCGGTCATGGTATTCGATACGTGGGGCGGTGTGCTTAGTCCGCGCGATTACAAATTGTTTTCTTTGCAATACATGGAAAAAATAGTCGCCGGTTTAACGCGTGAATACAACGGCCAAAAAATCCCCGTTACCTTGTTTACCAAAAATGGTGGCATGTGGCTTGAAGCAATTGCTGCCACAGGCTGCGACGCACTTGGTCTAGACTGGACCATAGACATTGCCGACGCCAAAGCGAGAGTGGGTGACAAAGTTGCCTTACAAGGCAACATGGACCCTAGTATTTTGTATGCGCCTAAAGCGCGTATAGAACAAGAAGTCCAAGATATTTTAGCCGGCTTTGGTCACGGTGAAGGGCATGTATTTAACCTTGGGCACGGCATTCATTTAGATGTACCGCCTGAAAACGCAGGGCACTTTGTCGATGCTGTGCATAAGTTTTCAAAGCAGTATCATCAATAAATTCGGTATCAATTTTTAAGGGTTAACGCGCGAATGTTAAGCATCCCGCGGTAACCCTTTTTCTACTATTCTTATCAATCGTTTGTGTTGGCGAGTACTCACGCCGCTTTCACCGCTGCTTTTTTTAGCTAACTGTTGCTCAATAGCCCAACCAAAGTGCTCAACTAAGATGTCATCCTCTGTTGTATTCAGCGCCTCTTGCAGTGCATGTAGTATGTCAGGGTTGTACTTAGCATTGCCCATGGCGATTGATAAGTTTCGGCGCCATTTTGTATGACCAATACGGCGGATGGGCGAGCCTTGAGTTTTTTCTAAAAAATCCACTTCACTTAGTATAAACAAGCTGATTAAGCTGGCTCCTTGCAAAAATTCGCGGGCAAAAAAGTCTTTTTCTTGGGTGACTTCTGCGTAGCGGTTCCATGGGCATACCAGTTGGCAGTCGTCACAACCGTATACTCTATTGCCCATAGCTGGTCTAAATTCTACGGGAATAGCGCCTTGATGTTCTATGGTTAGGTATGAAATACAGCGTTTGGCATCTAATTTGTAAGGAGCCACAATGGCTTGTGTTGGGCAAATACTGATACACGCCGTGCATGCGCCGCATTGTTCTTCAATGGGCTTATCAACCGGTAAAGGCAAGTTAACAAATAATTCCCCTAAAAAGAACCACGACCCAGCTTCTTGATGCAAAGTAAGCGTGTGCTTGCCGGTAAATCCTACGCCAGCTTTTTCAGCAATTGCGTGCTCAAGCACCGGTGCTGAATCTACAAATGGCCTATAGTCTAAAGCTTGGCAATGTTGTTTAATCTTTTCAGCAAGCTGTTTTAAGCGGTTGCGCATTAGCTTATGATAGTCGCGGCCAAGGGCATAACGGCTAACGTAGGCCAACTGATCGTTGGCTAGGTTGTTAGCAAATTGTGCGTTGGGGGGTAAATAGTCCATGCGCACACTAATGATTCGGCAGGTATTAGGGTGCAGTTCGGCAGGGCTCAAACGTTTATCAACGTTGCGTTCAAGATATAGCATATCGCCATGATATTGCTTGGCTAAATAGTCGTTTAAGGCGGTTTTGTGTTGACTTACGTCAATATCTGCAATACCAAGGTGCTGAAAGCCTAGCGCCTTGCCCCAAGCCTTGATATGGTTAGTTAATTCAACCCAATCAATGTTATTTTGGGTATTGGCCGACGAACTTATATTTGAATTAAACGAGGACATGCATTCATGCTGCAAAAGAAACTTGCTATAAGCTTAACACAGAAATTATATCGTGCAGATCAAGTTAGGTTGCACGAGCAAGAAGCGGCAAAACTCATGGGCATTGATATGTTCAGTTTAATGCAGCGTGCTGGCGCCAGCGTATACCAACATTGTGTGTCACGTTTTCCCAATACCGACAACTACCTAATTTTAGTGGGAATAGGTCACAATGCTGGCGACGGCTATGTAGCTGCCCTAACCGCAGCCAACGCGGGCAAAAACGTAACCGTGTGTGCCATTGAGCCCAAACGTGAAGTACAAGGGGACGTGGCGAAAGCCAAACAAGCATGGCTAGCGTCGGGCGGCAAAGTAGTGCAATTTTCCCCGAATCTTATCGACAAAGCTGATGTGATTATTGACGCTCTTTTAGGTACAGGTATAAACGGCGTTATTCGAACCGAATTTGCTAACGTCATTGATTTGGTTAACGAATCAAGCTGTCCAGTGGTAAGCGTTGATGTGCCCAGTGGCCTTGATGCCAACACCGGTGATGCATTAGGTGATTGTATTCAAGCCACCGCAACAATCACTTTTGTGGGCATTAAGTTGGGCTTAACCACCGGTGCCGGCAAGCAAGCATGTGGAAAACTAATTTTTGAAGATTTAGGCATAGGCAAAGTGTTTTCTGAGCTCGCCCGCAGCGATGCTAGCGCCCTAGATTTTAAACATTTTAAAGGCTTAGCGCCGCGTCCTGTGCACAGTCATAAAGGCACTTACGGAAGAGTATTATGTGTGGGCGGCAACAAAGGCATGTCGGGCGCTATTCGATTAAGCGCCGAGGCAGCATTGCGCACGGGCACGGGCTTAGTTAAAGTGTTTGCCCATGAAGACTCGGTATTACAAATTTGTTCGGGCCGACCTGAACTAATGGTTTCAAGTAGCGGTCTTGAGGCTGCACTAGCATGGGCTACATGTATTGTAATTGGCCCTGGGCTTGGTCAAGATGAATGGAGTAAAGCCACGTTTGATACCGTGATGGAGTATTGTCATCACAATCCTAAACCCATTGTGATTGATGCTGATGCGCTTAATTTAAAAGCGGTTAACACGACCTTTGTGGCCTTACCTGATTGTGTTATTACGCCTCACGTTGGTGAGGCAGCTCGCTTGCTAAATGTGCATATAGATGAAGTAGAAGCCAATCGGTTCAATTATGCACGCCAGTGTGCTCAAAGGTATGACGCAACCTGCGTGTTAAAAGGTGCGGGCAGTATTGTTGACAATCAAAGTCATTCTTGGGTGTGCAGGCACGGAAATCCGGGTATGGCTACAGCAGGTATGGGTGACGTGTTAGCGGGTATTTTAGGTTCGCTAATGTCGCAAGGGCTCAGCACCGAAATGGCTTGCCAATATGGTGTCTCGATTCATGCGAAAGCAGGTGATATAGTAGCAAAAGAATATGGACAGCGTGGTTTGTTGGCCAGCGATTTGTTCAACACCGTCAGAGTATTAATAAACGAATAATAATGAAAATAGAGCAGTATTGCGCCAATGAAGAAAGCGCCAGTAAGTTAGCCAAGCACCTTGCCAATGCCTTTAAAAAGCAGGGTTTCGGTGGTGTATGTTGTTATTTACGCGGCGAGTTGGGTGCGGGTAAAACCACGTTTAGTCGTTATTTATTGCAAGGCCTAGGCCACCGTGGAAAGGTGAAAAGTCCAACATATACCTTGGTTGAACCCTATGATTTAGGTGATATTACTCTGTATCACTTTGACCTGTATCGCTTAGCTGACCCAGAAGAACTCGAGTTTATGGGTATTCGTGACTATTTCACGGCTACCACAGCTAGTTTAATAGAATGGCCTGACAAGGGAGAAGGCTTATTACCTTCTCCTGATTTGCTTATTGATATTAGTTATCACCAAGAAGGGCGTTTGTTCGTCTTTACTGCGTATACCGAGTTCGGTAAATCGTGTTTATTGTCTTTGCAAGAGGTCGTTGCGTGAGTGTCATTCATACGCGTTTAAAACAGTGCGCATTTTGGGTGGCTTGTTTATGCTTTTTGCTACTAAGCGCCAATGCTAGCGCGGCTAATAAAATACAACAAGTAAGGTTTTCTGATACCAGCGATACCGCACGCATTGTAATAGAACTGAAGCAAAAGCCAGAATACACCTATTTTACTTTAAAAGGGCCCGACCGCTTAGTTATTGATTTACAAAATGTGCCTAAGCGTTTCAATATGAATGGCGTAGCACTTAGCGGTAACAAAGTGAGCAAAATTCGATATAGCACGCCTAAAAAGAAAACCGATTCACGCATTGTGGTTGAAACCAACAAAACCCTTAACCCTCGTATATTTGTGTTAGATCCTAGCGATGAGTTTTCTCATCGTATGGTAATAGAGATGGTTGATCCTAATCCGCCACCGGTATCCCCTATTAATAACAGTGGCCCCGACCGCGACAAAGATATCATTATTGTAATTGATGCTGGGCACGGTGGTGCCGATCCCGGCTCAATTGGACCTAGCGGTACTTATGAAAAAAACATCACGCTGTCTATCTCAAAAATGCTCGCAAAAATGATTAATAAAGAGCAAGGCATGCGAGCGGTGCTGACCCGTGAGGGCGATTATTATATTTCGCCTAACGATAGGCCCAAAGTGGCTGCAAAAGTAAATGCAGACTTGTTAATATCAATTCATGCTGACGCCTTTACCACCCCTCAGCCCCGTGGTGGCTCGGTGTGGGTATTATCAAAAGGGCGCGCCGACAGTGAATTGGGTCGTTTATTAGAGCAAACCGAACGAAGCTCACAATTATTAGGAGCCGCGGCTGACGTAATTGAAGACCGTGATACAGAATTGTACTTTGCAGAAACCATATTCAACATGTCGATGGATTTATCAAGGGCGCTAAGTTACGAGTTGAGTAACGAGGTAATACGCGATATGAAAGGCGTGACGAAAATGCATAAAAAGACGCCTCAAAGCGCTAGCCTTGCCGTATTAACTGCGCCCGAGACACCTTCTATTTTAGTGGAAGTAGGTTTTATTTCTAACCCGCAAGAAGAAAAAAACTTGAATTGGGCTAAGCATCGACAACGCTTGGCTAACTCAATATTTAGCTCGGTAAAGCGTTATTTCAAGAAAACACCTCCCGATGGTACGTTATGGGCCTTGCGTAAAAATAGCGAACCGCTGAAACACACTGTTGCTAGTGGAGAGTCATTGTCGTTATTGGCGCAGCGCTATGGCGTGAGTGTGCGCGAACTAAAATCTAAAAATAGTCTTACCTCTGATCTTGTGCGCATTGGTCAAGTGTTACATATTCCTAATTAGAGTACTTGCGTGAATAAGCCAACAAGCCTTGCCCATAAACCCATTAAAACCTTGTCGCCACAATTGGCAAACCAGATTGCCGCAGGAGAGGTGGTAGAGCGTCCAGCTTCTGTAGTGAAGGAGTTAGTTGAAAATAGCTTAGATGCAGGGGCAACCCAAATACATATTGAAATTATTCAGGGCGGTCAAAAGCGCATATTAATTCGCGATAATGGCAAGGGCATTAAAAAAGAAGAGTTAAGTTTAGCGCTCAGTCGCCATGCGACCAGCAAAATAGCAGACATAGACGACCTCGAAAACATTACCAGTATGGGTTTTAGAGGTGAGGCTTTAGCCAGTATTAGTTCAGTGAGCCGCTTATGTCTTACTTCCAAAACCGCTGAGCAGAGTGAGGCGTGGCAAGCGCAAACAGAAGGCCAAGAAATGGCGGTGCAAATTACGCCTGCAGCGCACCCAAACGGTACATCGATTGAAGTACTCGATTTATTTTTTAATACGCCCGCACGGCGCAAATTTTTGCGAACAGGTAAAACTGAGTTTCAACACATTGAGAATATATTAAAACGCTTAGCGTTAACGCGTAAAGACGTGCAATTTACCTTGGTGCACAATCAAAAAACCATATTTAAGTATGCGGTTTGCATAGATTTAGCCAAGCGCATTGAGCAAGTCTGCTCAAAGCAAATGCTGGAAAACAGTGTGGCAGTAGAATATGAATTTGAAAGCATAAAATTACAGGGCTGGTGCAGCGCATTAGGGCATGGGCACGCTACACGTGATCATCAATATACCTTTGTAAATGGCCGTATGATGCGTGATAAGTTGTTGTCGCATGCATTGCGACAAGTGTTTGAAGATACGCTGTCCCCGCAAATGTTCCCAAGCTATGTGTTGTTTGTAAGCGTACCGCCCAACGAGCTTGATATAAACGTTCACCCAGCCAAACACGAAGTCAGGTTTCATCAGTCAAGAAAAGTACACGATATTGTATTTAAAGGGGTAACTGAAGCCTTGGGTAACAGTCAAGAAACCCTTGTGGATGATAACGGCAATAGTGTGGCCAGTGCGCCAAGTCATGATTATATTCAACCGCTGCGTTCAAGCACTGATGTTAGTAAAAATGAGCACCAGCCGAGTGCAAGTGTTACTCGGCATAATGTAGGTTATCGCCCGGCAAATACTTATCGCCCTGATACACCTAGCAAACAGGCATTGCAGTCAACCCATGATTTTTACACCAGTATTGCTGAGCAAGCGCCGGTGAATACCCCTAGTAACATTCCTCAAGGGCAACACATTCAAAACGCCCCTGCGCATTCAAATAATGACTCTCCTGAGAGTGAACAACATGAACAGCTCATACATTCTCATGCTTATTTGATGCAATACCCATATTTGTTGTTGCAACAAGAAGATGGCGTTGGTGTACTGCATATCAAACATATCGCTGCTGCGTACTTACAACATAAGATACAGCATTCAACCACGTCGCAACCACTGTTAATGCCGGTCTCGATTGCCGATACTAATAGCCATGCGTTGTTGAGTGATACAACGCATAATCAACTGCAAACCCGGTTTTTTCTGGTCACCCAATCTCATCAGAAATTGATTTTAAAGCA
>JBARZY010000107.1:0-4525 GCA_049650345.1 Glaciecola sp.
GGCTGTGTCATTCAGTTGTAAACCTCCGGGATGAAAAGTATCTATCATTTTATCTAAGGTGAAAATTGAGATCCCATCAATTTGAATAGATGACAATAGCTTCTGAAATCTGGCTACAACCGCAGTATTTTTTACAACAATAGCAATCTGGTCTGCATCCACGTTATTTTGTAATTGCAAGAGCTTGAGTTTTTGCAAAACTGTTGTCGACTTACCAGTTCCTGCTGCGCCATCTATTATGTAGTTTCCTTCGCCATATATAGCTTTACCCTGAGCACCTGTAGGAATGATTTCCTTCATCTCCATAAAATGCTCAGCATCAATTTTAGTTGTGCTGAAGGATTGTTGAACTTTCCCAGAGAGTTCTAATAGGGCACTTTTATAAAATGCCTTACCCTGATCTGTTGCGTACTTAACGTCTCTTAAATCACTCTCTATCGGTGTAAAGCTACCGATGATATTAGCTCTTCCTAGCGCAGGGCTATTCTGTCCCAACTCAAAACTCAAGAACGTTTTAGCTCTGGCATCAGCCCACGAAAATACCCGATAATTACCACTAGAGTTTTTGCCTGTGACAGGAATGCCTACTTCGTAAAAATAGGATTTAGTTAAATATATAGTTGCATCGTCAAATCCTATTTTATGGAATACAGGTCGCGCATGCTGTTGTTGGTTGGTTTCCAAATCAGCCTGTAATTGATCCTTCATAATTCAGTGGCCTTTCCGTAAATGTAGTTAAGCTCATGGTCTTATAATATATTTTTTATATCAACAATGACCCCAATTAGCTAGGCCTTATCCGTGATAAGGTCGTCCTTTCCCCATTTCTAGAAAGTTTCAGAATTGCTAGTCAAAGAAAAAGTTTAAGCGTCTGCTATTTGTCTTCAGCCGACCGCCGCCTGCGCAGTGGTGACGATCTGGTAATCGTTCATTTGTGACTATTTGATGGTCAAAATAAGCATCAACAACTAAGGTCGTTGCTTCGATGTTGCTTGGCAAATCGACCTACCCTTTCTCTTGTTAATGACAATACTCAAATTTTGTCGCTCTCTTTAAAACAAAATACATCTACTTCTGCGCTCTTCATATTTTGTCAATCATTTATTATTTTTCAATAACTTAGCTACAAATAAATAGAAAAATATAGCTAAAAAAGTTAGCATTAATTAATAATTTTTTTGAACACAGTATTACTATTTATTAAAGAATAAGAAAAATAAGGAGTGCAGTTATATGAAAGTCCAGAATCTTGAAGTGAGTAAAATTGCAGGAATAGTAAGCCGTCTACTTGAAAAATGGGAGTTGAATGAAACGCAAAAAGCAACTTTGATTGGTGAGCTAACGTCAAGTGAGGTGCATGTGCGGCTATCTCTTTTATTAAATATCCATGAAGAACTACGATTGATATTTAACAACCGTCAGAATATTTATGGTTATATGACAATGATAAATCACAATGACCCATTTTACGGCACCCGGCCGATTGACCTTGCTTGTAAGAACTTAGAGGGACTACAGCTTACTTATAACGCGATATGTAGCATAGCTAATATTGCTAACCAGCACTCAGCTTGACACCCCAATTAATGCTTTTAACGGTACTTAAAAGTGTCTGTGCGACGTCATTTTATCATTTTGAAAATATTATCAATATGATAATAAGCCCTCGTGATCGCTATTACTACTAGAATAATGACCAACATCAAAACACCTTATTATAGCACATTTGCAATAATGTCAACCGGTTTAACGATTTAAGTGCACTTTGTTGGATCGCCCACTTGCTGAGCTATGATAAGTCCGAATTTAATTGATTGGGAAGAAGTAAATGTTAGGGATAACAAAGGGAATAACCGAGAACACCTCTGAAACAGGAGTTTTAGACTGTTTGATTAAAAGTAGAAGGGCTGTCGTGGGCGATGATAGGAACATGACTTCATGTAAAAGGTTCAGACCAAGGGGGATTTTGTCATGAACGTAAAAATCGATATGACAGAGTCAGAGTTAGGTGACACGAAACAAGGAATTATATCTATTGCTAGGGTCTTGGCGAAAGAAGTGGCAAAGCGAGATTTTGAGAAAGGAATTGAAAAATGAAGACAGTTATTTATGCGAGATATTCAACAGATTTACAGAGTGCAGCTTCGATAGATGATCAATATAGAGTATGTACGATCTACGCTAAGAGTCATAATTTAAAAGTAATCGGTTGTTACTCTGATAAAGCTGTCTCAGGGGCTTCAATGAATCGAAGTGGATTAGCAACCCTAATGGAAAACGCAGATCAATTTGATGCTGTTTTATGTGAATCGCTCGATCGGCTGAGTCGAGATCAAGGTGATATTGCGCACATCCGTAAGCGTCTAGCGTTTAATAATGTAAAAATCTTTACAATAGAAGACGGAGAAATTGGCTCAATTCATATCGGTCTGAAAGGAACTATGAATGCAATGCATTTAGACGTAATCCGAGACAAAACCAAAAGAGGTTTGCGCGGTAAAATCGAGAGTGGAAAGTCAGCAGGTGGAAAAAGCTACGGATATAATGTTGTCAAAGCATTTGATGCTGCGGGTAATCCTATTAAAGGTGAGCTTGAAATTAACGATTGTGAAAGTGAAGTCATTCAAAGAATTTTTGAAGACTATTCATATAAAGACAAGTCAGGCAAAACAATAGCGAAAGAGCTTAACACAGAGGGAATTAAAGCGCCCAGTGGCGGTGAATGGGGCTGCTCTACTATCAACGGAAACAAAAAGCGGGGCACTGGAATTTTAAACAATAAGTTATACATTGGGCAGAGAACATGGAATCGTCAGAAATATGTAAAAGATCCAGATACAGGACGCAGAGTCTCAAGGATAAACGATGAAAGTGAGTTGGTATTCGACAGTGTTCCAGAACTTAGAATCGTATCACAAGAACTATGGCAAGCCGTCAAGGCAAAACAAAGCTTGATTAGTCCACGAAATGTGGTTAAGAAACCAAAGATGCGTGCTAGATATCTATTTAGCGATTTGTTTAAGTGCGGTGTATGTGGCGGAGGGGCATCCATGTGTAATAACGTCTCATACGGTTGCAGCACAGCGAGGAACAAAGGAACGTGTGACAACAGAAAGTTAGTAAAAAGAATAGTTGTTGAATCTGCCGCGCTAGAGGCTATAAAGTTAGAGCTTCTTCAAAATGAAATCGTCGATTTTGTTGTTAAAGAATACAATAAATCTATGCGTCAGTTAGTTAAAAATAGTCAAAAATCCTCAGTTAATTCTAGAAGTGTTGTCGCTAAGCTAGAAACGGAAAAGGCTAACCTAATTAACTCAATTAAAGCCGGTATAGATCCCACGTTAGTTGCAGATTCTCTAGAAGAGATCTCGACCAGATTGGAAGAAGCTAAACTCAAGCAGGTTGCTCCTACATTTAAGGAAATAAAGAACACTGGTATTGCGGATGAATTTCGTCGCTATATAGACGAGCTTGCATCTGAAGATTTGTCAAACGAGGCTAAAATTGCAATACGTTCTTTAGTTGAGAAGCTAGAGCTGAAGGCTAATGGCGACGTTGATTTAGTGCTAAACCCTTTTGGTTTGGCAAAAAAAAGACCCGCTATAAATAGCGAGTCTATTCCAATGGTTGCGGGAGCAGGATTTGAACCTACGACCTTCGGGTTATGAGCCCGACGAGCTACCAGACTGCTCCATCCCGCGCTTGTTCTGGTATGAAGAACATGTGTTGTGCTCTTCAAGAGATGCGTATTATACATAGGCAATTTTACTTAGCAACACCTAATATGAATATTTTTTCTAAGCGCTGAATTAACGTACACATAGCACGTAAATTATACAAAAAAGCCGGCAACCATACATTATGGCTTGAACATTTCCATTTTTGTCGCCAACTCAAAGTCTAATTCACTAATACCGTCAACATCATGAGTCACTAACCTAACTTCTACTTTGTTATACACATTGAACCATTCTGGATGGTGTTTTAACTTTTCTGCCCATATCGCCATTTGGCTCATCCAGCCAAACGCACGAATAAAGCTTTTAAATGTAAATGTTTTGTACAATTTTCCGTCTTCAATCACCCATAAATTCTCACCTGCCAATTGATTTAGCGTAGTAAGCTCACTTTGTATCAGTGTGTCGTTCAGTTTTGTTGGCATAATTTATCTCGTTTATAATTATTCAAAAATGTTAAGGCGTAATCATCGCATATTTTACAAGCAAAAAAATAGCCCACTTATACTTATAAGTGGGCTATTAACATGTTTAAAAGCTAAGTTTCTACCGCAAATTATGTATTAGAATTCAACAGCAATTCTTGCATACACCTGACGGCCTCTTGGATCATGAACTTTTGAGTCAAATCCGCTATTAGTAAATAGCTGAGGGGGCTCTTCATCCATAAGGTTTATGCCGCCAATAGTAAGCAAGTAGTTTTGTTCACTATCTAATAAACTACCTAAATCAACATTAAACTGACCATCAACCGTAACGTGACTATCAACTTCTTTTAAACCAGAAGT
>JBARZY010000108.1:0-33652 GCA_049650345.1 Glaciecola sp.
TCCCTTTTTGTACTATTGAGCCAAACACTGGCGTTGTTCCCGTACCGGACACCCGTTTGGATAAGCTTGCAGCAATTGTAAACCCTCAGCGTGTGATTCCCACTACTATGGAATTTGTGGATATTGCAGGCTTAGTCGCAGGTGCGTCAAAAGGCGAAGGCTTGGGTAATAAGTTTTTAGCCAATATCAGAGAAACCGACGCAATTGGCCATGTGGTGCGTTGTTTTGACGATGAAAACATTGTTCACGTAGCGGGCAAAGTTAACCCACAAGAAGACATAGACGTAATTAATACCGAATTAGGTTTGGCCGATCTTGAAACAACAGAAAAAGCGCTTTTACGTGTGGCAAAACGCGCTAAAGGTGGTGACGCCGATGCAAAATTTGAAGTCAAAGTACTTGAGAAGATTTTACCCCATTTGAATGAAGGCGCATTATTACGGTCACTAGAATTAAGTAAAGAAGAGCATAACGCCATTGCATACATGAACTTTTTAACACTTAAGCCAACCATGTATATTGCCAACGTAAATGAAGATGGCTTTGAAAATAACCCCTATTTAGATCAAGTGCGTGCTATTGCAGAACAAGAAAATGCGACTGTAGTCAGTGTATGTGCCGCTATTGAATCAGACATTGCAGAATTGGAAGACGAAGAAAAAGCAGAATTTATGGACGAGTTAGGACTGACAGAGCCCGGCCTTAATCGTGTTATTCGTGCTGGATATAGTTTGCTAACCTTACAAACATACTTTACTGCAGGCGTAAAAGAAGTGCGCGCTTGGACTTTCCCAGAGGGTTCAACTGCACCACAAGCAGCGGGAAAAATACACACTGATTTTGAAAAAGGCTTTATTCGTGCAGAAATAGTCGGATTTGATGACTACGTTACAAATAACGGCGAATCAGGCGCCAAAGACGCGGGTAAATGGCGACTAGAGGGCAAAGAGTACATCGTTAAAGACGGTGACGTTATTCATTTCAGGTTTAACGTGTAAACGTTGCTTATTTAATTTCACAAAGCCGATGTCCTGCATCGGCTTTTTTGTGTGTAATACCAACTCCGACAAATTCACACCTTTTCATTTACATTCATAATAAAAATTTAATAAAAAAATATAAACCAGAATAACAATAAGTGCATATTCACATTCATGCGAAATAATCCTTATGCATAGCAGGTCTATTAATGACCCTTTGTACGGTGTGAGAATAATGAATAAAAGTACAGCAACCTTGCCTTTGTTACCCGGCGAAACACCTTTACCAAAAGCCCCAGCGGTAGTACTCGATGATGGAACTAACTGTATTCCTCAGCATTTCTTAAGCTATCAGCATACGGTGGCATCGGTACAAGATATTGTTGCCCATATAGAGTTTGACGATAATTTTGTGCTATTTGTTGATGAAGACAATGCCAGTATATTTATTCAAGTAGGTATTATTGGTAAAGACAACTATCAGCATGTACTTAGCCAAGAAGCACAGAAGATTGTGTATGGTCGGCGTTGGCGCGTTGAGCCACAACTGCCCTCTTCTGAAATTATTCAGACTGCATTTTTAGCCTTGATAAAAGCCCGTGAGCATGAAGTACGGGAGCTATTTAAGTACTCAAGCGAATATACCCAACAACTCAAAGCACAGCGAAAAGTACACACCACCACGCCGTTTAGTTGTCACCACGATTTACCTCTTATTGCAATGTCACAAGCTACCAATAGCAGTATCACAAAACCAGCATTGGATTTAGGCGCTATGCAAAACAGTATAGCGAAAATAAGATATGACCACGCCTCATTCAATATCCAACAGTTAATCCCTTTGCAAGGACAACAACACTTACTGAGTTTTACTATATGTCCGAGCAAGCTCACCACCTTACCCGAGCTAATAAACACACCAAATATACAACACATGATTTTGGATGATATTAGCGAAGATGGGCTTATGTATGGCTTAATGGATACGCTATTAGACATGAGTCAACGATATATTGAAGAATATTTTACGTTTAAAGGTTTTGCACGATTTTCTAGGCAACACAGTATAGAAAAAATATCTGCGTTATCAGCCAAAACGCGTATACGCGAAAGTGATGAAAATAACACCGATTTTGCCAGCGCGTTTGCCGATGCAAATTATGAAACCGACACCACACGAGTGCCGAGAATACGAGCGGGTAAATTAGGCAATAAAATCAAACAACAATTACAAACCGCTAATATAAAATATGGCATTTTGCCAAAATCAGGTGACTAAACACACAATAACAAATGCTTATTGCTTAGTTTGTAGTCAAACGCTTCATTTTGCCTTTTTTTATCAAAAAAACGGTTGACGCGTAAGGCGCAACTAAGCATAATACGCGCCACTTAGAAACAGCACAATCATATGGCTAAGTAGCTCAGCTGGTTAGAGCACATCACTCATAATGATGGGGTCGCAGGTTCAAATCCCGCCTTAGCCACCATTTCTTGATTGTTTTGTATAAGTGTCCTTTGCGGGAGTGGTGGAATTGGTAGACACGCTGGATTTAGGTTCCAGTGCTTCACGGCGTGAGAGTTCAAGTCTCTCCTTCCGCACCATTGTTGGGGTATAGCCAAGTTGGTAAGGCAGCGGGTTTTGATCCCGCCATTCGTAGGTTCGAGTCCTGCTACCCCAGCCATTTTTCCAAAAAAATAGTTTACTAAAACTGTTTTTGTTGGGGTATAGCCAAGTTGGTAAGGCAGCGGGTTTTGATCCCGCCATTCGTAGGTTCGAGTCCTGCTACCCCAGCCATATTGAAAACGTCGATTAATGCACTGCATAGTCGGCGTTTTTTGTTTATGCTGGTTATTCAAGTGAAAATCTTGCACAATATACCAAAAGCATTAAACATAAGTCTCACATCTCTTTTCTATGACTGAATTTCTCTATTGGTTGCAAACCGACGTTGCTCCTGCGTTACAAAATAGCATTAATACTGCAGTTGCCTTTGTAAATAATATTTTATGGGGCAATGGCCAAGTACTTATTTATCTGCTGTTAATTGCAGGCGTATGGTTTACCTGGCGCTTAAAGTTTATTCAATTACTCGACTTTAAGCATATGTTTTCGCTTATGCGACACTCTACGCACTCAGACAAAGCTGGCATTAGCTCGTTTCAAGCTTTGTGTACCAGTTTATCGGCAAGAGTAGGTACCGGCAATTTGGCTGGCGTTGCCGTTGCAATATCTTTAGGCGGCTCAGGTGCTGTGTTTTGGATGTGGGTAATTGCTTTATTGGGCATGGCCACAGGCTATGCTGAAAGTGTACTGGGTCAGGTATACAAAATAAAAGACGCCAATGGTCAATTCAGAGGCGGTCCGGCTTACTACATCCAGCAAGGTATACAAAACAAAGCGTTTGCTTGGCTGTTTGCCTTATGTTTATTTTTTGGCTACGGCTTTGTGTTTTCTGCCGTACAAGCCAACACCATTACCGATGCGCTAAATAACAGTTATGATCTACCTACGCATTATTCAGGGCTTATTATTATTGCCCTTGCGGGCTTAATTGTTATCGGTGGCTTGCGCGCTATTGCTCGCTTTGCTGAATATGTTGTGCCATTTATGGGTGCGGCCTATGTGTTGGTAGCGTTAGTGATTACTATTATTAATATTCAATTTTTGCCTGCTGTATTACTCGACATCATTACCAGCGCATTTGGCTTACAAGAAGCCGGTGCAGGCGCGCTTGCTGCCGCTATCAAAAACGGTATTCAACGTGGATTGTATTCGAATGAAGCGGGCTCGGGCAGTGTGCCACACGCAGCTGCTGCTGCCACGCCCAATCCTAACCACCCTGCTTCGCAAGGCTATGTGCAAATGCTAGGTGTATTCGTAGACACCATGGTGCTATGTACGTGTACCGCGTTTATTATTTTGCTAGGTACACAAACCGACATAGGCCAAATGGAAGGCATTCGCCTAACACAAACTGCAATGCAATCGCATATGGGCACTTTAGGCAGCGATTTTGTATCAGCAGCTATTTGCCTATTTGCCTTCACTTCTGTAGTGGCTAACTATGCCTATGGCGAGAGTAACCTGCATATGTTTAAGCTTGATAATAAAATTGGTAAAGGCTTTTACACAGGCGGTTATTTGTTAATGATTTTATGGGGCTCTATGGCTTCTTTGCCTATGGTATGGGCAATGGCTGACATGGCATTAGGATTAATGACCCTGGTCAACGTAATTGCTATTATTATTCTTACGCCAACCATTGTTGCAGTGACCCAAGATTATCGTGAAAAACGAAAGCTGCAAAAAGACATAAGCTTCACTGCGGGTGATTGTAAGATTCAAGGCGCTCTTGAAGAGCCCACAATATGGCAAGGTAAATCATGATGTAAGGCCAATTATGGCCTTACTTATCGGCAGGTAAACAACACGTTCTTACAAAAATGCTTTTAACAAACCGGCGACTAATGCAATGCCCATTAGTGGCCAAATCCAACGTGAAATTTTAGCCGCAGACTCTTCACTGACGCGCATATTCGACTTTTCAATTAGTGGAATGATCACAATGAGTGATAAAAATAACACCCCTAATATAATCAATACTGTCATGTTGTTTCCTTGTTATATTTACATGTATGAGTCATGCTATATTATAAACCCATAGCATACTTTAGCACCTGTGCTTTTATTGGCCCTGCACTATTGGCAATACGTAAACCAACGTTTCTAATTGCTTTAATAGGTAATAGTGGGGTCGAAAACGCGCTATACAATACGTCCATGGTTGACATCATGGCCAAATTTGGCAATTTACGCTGTTTCTCCAATTCTGAAACAATCAACGTCGCCTCTAATGTGTTGTTTTTCTCTATAATGCCAATTAGCGACGCCACATCTTTAAAGCCCAGATTTACGCCTTGACCAGCAAGCGGATTAATTGTGTGTGCAGCATCGCCCACAATAATAGATTTACCCTTGCCGTATTGATTGGCGTGCATACGCGTAAGATCGAAGCCCGCCACTTGAACGATATTAAACGCAGGTAGCAAAGGCGGGAAAGCCTCTTTAATGGCATGTGCTAGTTCTTGATGTGAAGCTTGTTGAATCCATGTAGATTTTTCAGCGCTGTCATACCATACTAAACAGGCGTAATTATTGTGCATTGGCAATAAGGCTCGCGGGCCGCTGGGAAAGAACTGTTGCCATGTTTGTGCTGCAATGGGCGCATCACACTCAATTAAAATAGCATTTGCACGTTGCGCATATTGCCATCCATGAGTCGCTATATTTGCCGCCTGCCGCACCTGAGAATTCGCACCGTCGGCCCCTACAATTAAGTCAGCGACAAAAGACTGACCATCGCTAAGGGCAACCGTGCCCTCATTTACGTCTATTTTTGCAATGCTTTGACCATGAATACAGCTAATACGCTCGCTATGGTTCTGCCCTATTGATTGGTATAGCCCTAATTGAATGAGTCTGTTTTCAACAAAGTAACCCAAACATTCATGCCCCACTTCTTCTGCGGAAAACGTGGTTCTGTTATTTGGCTCTTCCCATACCGATAGGCTATCGTACTCTCGATACCGCATTTGCTTGACATAATGCCACGCACCTAATGACTCAAGTAAACGCACTGAATGCATGTTAAAAGCAGATAAACGTATATCCGGAGCTTGGTCTTGCTTATATTCTCGCAAAGCGTGTTGCTCAATGAGCGCGACGGTATAATTTTGCGCGGCTAGGCCAATGGCCGTTGCAGCACCTACCATGCCACCGCCTACTATAATGACATCAAATTGTTGCGGCGAACTTTGTGTGTTGTCCATAAATAAATCCACGATGTACGGTTTTGTAAAAATAAATTAATTGGCTTCACTGCTACTAGTGAATAAGCGACTAAAGATTAAGGTATTACCTGCATGAATACCCAATTGTAACAATGTATTGGCATAATACATATGGTTGTTCCGAGATAGCTTAAAAGCGGGAATGTCCGCTGGCACAATCACTAGCCATTAGGTGTAATTCACGGTAAACTACACGGCTATTTTGCACGCCGTCAACTAAACTTATTGAGCGATGTTTGCGTACCAATATTACTAATGTTAGTACAAGCAGCTATCAATAAAAGTGCACTTTTTAAACCTGTATTTTGATGAAGTGAAATGAGTAAAAAATTATTTGTGAAAACATGGGGCTGCCAAATGAACGAGTACGACTCGGAAAAAATGGCAGACCTATTAGACGCTACCCACGGCTATACTCAAGCGCAAGAAGCTGAGGAAGCCGATGTAATACTGTTGAACACGTGTTCAATACGCGAAAAAGCGCAAGAAAAAGTATTTCATCAATTGGGACGCTGGAAAAATCTGAAAAAAAATAAGCCTGAACTCATTATTGGTGTAGGTGGCTGCGTAGCATCGCAAGAAGGTGATGAAATACGCAAACGTGCGCCATTTGTTGATATTGTGTTTGGCCCACAAACCTTGCATCGCTTACCTGAAATGATTGCTCAAATTAAAGGCGGTGAGCGTGCAGTTGTAGACGTGAGTTTCCCTGAAATTGAAAAATTTGACCGTTTGCCGGAACCTCGCGCTGATGGCCCAAGTGCTTTTGTATCCATTATGGAAGGCTGTTCAAAATACTGTAGCTTTTGTGTGGTGCCATACACACGCGGTGAGGAAGTCAGCCGTCCGGTTGACGACATTCTTCTGGAAATAGCGCAACTAGCAGCGCAAGGGGTACGTGAAGTTAACTTACTTGGCCAAAACGTAAACGCATACAGAGGCGAACACCACGACGGTGCATTATGTAGATTTGCTGAATTACTTGAGCTAGTCGCCAGTATTGATGGTATTGACCGTATCCGCTATACCACCTCGCATCCGGTTGAATTTACTGATGACATTGTTGCTGCATACGAGAACATTCCAGAGTTAGTTGATCACTTGCATTTACCGGTGCAGTCAGGTTCTGATCGTATTTTAAACATGATGAAGCGCGGCCACACTGCCATTGAATACAAATCAACTATTCGCAAATTAAAAAAAGTGCGTCCTAACCTAGCTATGAGCTCTGACTTCATTATAGGTTTCCCAGGTGAAACAGATGAAGATTTTGAAGCCACTATGAACCTCATCAATCATGTGGGCTACGATATGAGCTTTAGCTTTATTTACAGTGCTCGTCCAGGTACGCCTGCAGCTGATGCGGTTGATGACGTAAGCGAAGAAACGAAAAAAGCTAGGCTGCAAATTTTACAACAACGTATTAATCAAAACGCCCAGCAAATAGCGCGCAACATGCTACATACTGAGCAACGTATTTTAGTAGAGGGGCCGTCTAAAAAAGACGCTAATGAACTCACTGGCCGTACCGAAAATAACCGCGTGGTTAACTTTGCTGGTACTCCTGATATGATTGGCGAATTTGTAGATGTAACCGTTACCTCTGTGTTTAGCAATTCGTTGCGAGGTGACGTGGTGCGCCGTGAAGCCGATATGGGTTTACGTGTAGCGGTATCGCCACAAAGTATTCTAGCAAAACAACCGAAAATTGATGATTTAGGCGTAATCCAGGTTATGCCAGCCTAGTAGTGCTGACATAAGGTTTTACCCTGTCAGAATCAACATATAAACAAAAGGAAATAGATTGAGCAATATAGTCAGTAATCAAGTGGTATTAGAGCCTCAGGATGCCAAACGTTTAGCAAGTTTGTGCGGCCCGTTTGACGATAACATCAAGCAAATTGAACGCCGTTTGGGTGTTGAGATAAACTATCGCAATAATGAATTTAGCGTACATGGTGATCCTCAACAAGCAAATGGCGCAAGCGAATTGCTGCGATTACTATATATTGAAACTCAACCTGTTAAAGGCAGTATTCCGGTGCTTGAGCCCAATCAAGTACACTTGGCGATTCAAGAAGCTAAATGTCTCGAACGTGCTGAAGCCGGCGATTATGGCAAAGAAGTGCACATAAAAACCAAACGAGGCGTGATTAAGCCGCGTAATCCTAATCAGTCAAAATACGTGAGTAATGTGGTTACCCACGATATTACTTTTGGTATTGGTCCGGCGGGCACAGGTAAAACGTATTTGGCTGTTGCGTGTGCGGTAGATGCATTAGAACGTCAAGAAATTAGACGTATTTTGTTAACGCGTCCAGCGGTAGAAGCTGGCGAAAAACTGGGCTTTCTGCCAGGTGACCTCTCGCAAAAAGTCGATCCTTATTTACGCCCGTTATACGATGCCTTGTTTGAAATGCTTGGCTTTGAAAAGGTTGAAAAGCTAATAGAGCGTAATGTTATTGAAGTTGCTCCCCTTGCATATATGCGTGGCCGTACTTTAAACGATGCCTTCATCATTTTAGACGAATCACAAAACACAACCGTTGAACAAATGAAAATGTTTTTAACGCGTATTGGTTTTAACTCCAAAGCGGTGATCACCGGTGATATCACCCAAGTTGATTTACCAAGGGGTGTACGCTCGGGCTTACGTCATAGTATTGATGTACTTGCCGAGGTAAACGACATATCGTTTAACTTTTTCAGTGCTAACGATGTTGTACGCCATCCAGTGGTTGCACGAATAGTGCAAGCATATGAAGATCACGATGCCGCACAAGAAGCCATAAAAGCAGATAAGCTTGCGCAACAAAAAGCGCAACAAGCATCAACACAACCGCCACCACCAAGCGCTGACAAATCTTAATTACATGACAAACAACATTCAAATAGCATTAGATGTGGCAGATGATATTGCCACCTCTGTGCTTGGTTTCCTGCCTACTGAAGACAACATATTAATGTGGATGCAAGCCGTGCACTCGCATTTAGCGCTAAGCAAACCTTTTGAAGTTTCTTTGAGAATAGTCAGCGAGCAAGAGTCGCAATTACTGAATACTACTTACAGAAACAAAGCAAAACCCACTAATGTACTATCATTTGAAAGCGAATTACCTGACTTTGTTGAGTCTGACTTTATAGGCGATTTAGCCATTTGCGCTGCAGTGGTGGTCAAAGAAGCAAATGAGCAACACAAACCTGAAATGAACCATTGGGCACATATGTGTATCCATGGGCTCTTGCATTTACTTGGGTATGACCATATACAAGAACAAGAAGCGGAAGAGATGGAAGCGATAGAGGTGGCAGTATTAGCCCAATTAGGTATTGACGACCCTTATCAAATTAGTTGAAACTACCGCATAGTTTTACGCAACATTCAAAGTTGGCACACTGCTAACGTAATTTACCCATAACATGTGAACATATAAATGAGCGATGACAACCCCCACTCTAGTAACGGTTCTGCTAACAAAAGCTGGTTAAACAAACTAGTTCAAGGCTTTAAAGGAGAACCGCAAAACAAAGAAGAGCTATCAGATATGATATCTGATGCCCAAGAGCGCGAACTGATTGATCCTCAAACTAAAGAGATGATTGAAGGTGTAATGGGCGTAAGCGAAATGCGTGTGCGTGACATTATGATCCCCCGCGCACAAATGATCACGATTGATATTGAACAATCGGTCGATCAATTTTTACCCTTAGTGCTTGATTCTGCTCACTCTCGATTCCCCGTTATTAGTGAAGACAAAGACCATATTGAAGGCGTATTGCTAGCCAAAGACTTACTTGCTTACGCGTTTAATGATGAAAAACACTTTATTTTGAAAGATGTCATCCGCGAAGCTGTGATTGTGCCTGAAAGTAAACGCGTTGACGTGTTACTTAAAGAGTTTCGTCAGCAACGTTACCACATGGCTATAGTAGTTGACGAATACGGCGGGGTATCGGGCCTAGTCACCATTGAAGATATTCTTGAGCTTATCGTGGGTGAAATTGAAGACGAATATGACGATGAAATAGATGACAACGGTGATATTCGACCGCTAAACAAATCAACGTATTCAGTGAAAGCACTCACGCCTGTTGACGAATTTAACAAATTTTTTGAAACCCAGTTTAATGAAGAAGAATCTGACACTATCGGTGGCGTAGTGCTGCGCGCGTTTGGTCATATGCCCGACACTGGCGAAAAAGTTGAAGTAGACAACATACACTTTGAGGTAACCAACTCAGATAAGCGCCGCTTGTTGCAGTTAAAAGTCTATATCCCCAATTTGGAGAGTTAGTCTGAAAGACCTCCTACTCAATCGCTATTGGGTTAACCTAATGTTAGCCCTGTTAGGTGCAAGCTTAACCTTTGCATTTGCCCCTTTCGACTATTGGTACTTGCTGTTTTTAGTATTACCAATGGTTATCTACACCTTATTTTCGCTTAACACCTCGTTATTTTGGCCTGCTTGGAGCTTTGGTTTTGGCTATTTTGGCGCCGGCATTTCGTGGGTGCATGTGAGCATTGCCGAGTTTGGTGGCCTGCCCCTAATCGCATCTTTACTGTTAATGGCGATTTTGTGCGCATATTTGGCGTTATATCCTGCTTTAACGTTTTGGTTATTGGGCAAGTATATGCCTCGTCGACTATGGCCGCTGTCACTGCCATTTGCGTGGATGTTGATGGAATATTTACGAGCGAGAGTACTTACTGGTTTTCCTTGGCTTTCTATCGCATATTCGCAATCTAATAGTGTGCTTAGTGCATATCTCCCCGTAGTGGGTGAAACAGGTCTGAGCGTACTGATTATTACAGCGTGTTGCGCACTTGCATTTGCAATCAAGCAGCGCAACTATGTAATAGGCGTTAGCCCTATTATCGTGTTATTTGTAGGGGCACTTACCTTACAAAACGTAAACTGGGTAACAACAACTGACAGCACCCGTAGTGTTGCATTGGTGCAGGGAAACATCGAGCAATCAATGCGGTGGCAACCTGAACTCGATGAAATGACTATCAATAAGTATTTAGCCTTAACCGATCCATATTGGCAGCATGATATTGTAATATGGCCAGAAGCTGCTCTTCCCAGTCTTGAGTCACTTTCTAGTACAACACTTAAGCACCTAGACCAGCTTGCTACCCTTACTAATACCGGATTTATTACTGGCGTAGTAGATTATAATTTAGATACCAATATTGCCTATAACAGTTTGCTAGCACTGGGGATAGACAACACTATTAATAGCGAACCATACGCTTATCAACACAGCAAACGTTTTTCGAAGCATCATTTATTGCCTATTGGTGAATTTGTTCCCTTTGAAGACTTATTACGTCCACTGGCACCCATTTTCGATTTGCCCATGTCATCATTTACTCGTGGTGAATACGTACAAAATAACTTAGTGGTGAACAATACGTCACTGGTACCGGCCATTTGCTTTGAAATTGCCTTTCCTAAACAGATCGCAGCCAACTTACAGGCTGCTACACATGCCATTGTTACCGTGAGTAATGACGCTTGGTTTGGCGACTCCCATGGCCCCCATCAACATTTACAAATTGCACAAGTGCGCGCAAAAGAATTCGGCTTACCTGTGCTGCGAGCAACAAACAACGGCGTAACTGCTATTGTTGACCACACCGGTAACATCGTTGACCAATTACCGCAATTCAGTGCACAGGTTTTATCAAGCAACATCAACTTAGTAAACGGTAAAACGCCCTATAGGATATGGGGAGATTTGCCGGTAATGTTCTTGTCTATCTTTAGTCTTTTTATCGCCTTTTGGTTGCTTTATAAACAAAAATCATAAGCCATTGACTATTCGTCGGTATTTTCGAATAACATCACACATTATATCGACTTTATTTGTTTGTTGGTTCGTGTGAAGTTATTGTGCTACCTGTCGGGGAGCATACGCCTGAGCCGACCACCAAGTAGGCTAAAGTATGATATAAAGACGCGCTTTAGCGTCTTTTTTGTGAGTAAACGCTGATACCGTTCACGCAGCAAGTTTGTGCTAATCGCCACACTATTGGATTTTATTTGTTTTACGTTAAGGGAAGTCTTTGAACATATTTAATACCATCAATACCAAAACGATAAAGGGTGACTTACTTGGTGGACTTACCGCTGCCATTGTTTCACTACCATTAGCATTAGCGTTCGGTGTTGCTTCTGGCGCAGGGCCTGAAGCAGGCTTGTATGGCGCCATTATTATTGGTTTTTTTGCGGCGCTTTTTGGCGGCACCCCTACTCTCATATCTGAACCTACTGGACCTATGACCGTCATTATGGCTGCCGTTGTCACCGCCATGATAGCGCGCTACCCCGAATCGGGCTTAGCCATGGCATTTACCGTAGTAATGATCGCCGGTGTGACTCAAATCATATTTGGTATGCTAAAACTAGGTAAATACATTACCCTAATGCCCTACAGTGTGGTCAGTGGCTTTATGTCAGGCATAGGCTGTATATTAATCATTATGCAACTTGCACCCGCTATGGGGTCGGCCAGTCCTTCTGGCGGTGTAACAGGCGCACTTAGTGCATTTCCAGAAGTACTTGCGAACATAAGCTATGTGGAAGCAAGCATGGCGTTAGCTACATTGGCATTAATATTCTTTACGCCTAGACGTATTAGTCAATGGGTGCCCCCGCAACTTATCGCCCTCGTTGTTATTTCAATCATATCGGTTTACCTAATAAACGACCCTGATATTCGCCGAATTGGCGCGATCGACGTCAGTTTGCCATCCTTTATTATGCCAACCTTCACCGGTGATATGCTACAAACCATGATCTTAGACGGTATTGTTTTGGGCATGTTAGGGTGTATTGATTCAATGCTAACATCGGTGATATCAGACAACCTAACTCGCAGCGAACATAAATCAGATAAAGAATTAGTAGGCCAAGGCCTAGGTAACTTATTCTCTGGTTTGTTTGGTGGTTTGCCTGGTGCGGGTGCGACCATGGGGACGGTAGTAAACATTCAAACTGGCGCAAAGTCGGCATTATCTGGTCTTACTCGAGTAGCAATATTGGTGGTGGCAGTATTTGGTGCCTCAGGGTTAATTTCTATTATCCCCATTGCTGTACTTGCTGGCATTGCCATAAAAGTGGGTATTGATATTTTGGACTGGAGCTTTATTAAACGGGCCCACAAAGTATCCAAGCAAACCAGTTTGATCATGTATGCGGTGTTATTACTTACCGTATTTGTAGACTTGGTAGTTGCCGTTGGTATAGGCGTATTTATTGCAAATATTATTACTATAGAAAAACTCAGCGTATCCCAAGCCAAAAATATTAAGGCCCTTAGCGACGTTGATGGCAGGTTACCGCTTGACGATGCGCAACGCGTATTACTCAATCAAGCACAAGGTCAACTGTTATATTTTTACTTAAGTGGCACCATGATTTTTGGCGTGTCAAAAGCCTTGTCAAGAGAACTTAGTAGCCTTGGTGATCATCACGCCCTTATTGTTGATTTAAGTGACGTATCGTACCTTGACGACACCATTGCCCTTACCATTGAAAACTTAATTAAAGACGCCCAAGGCTTAGACAAGCAAATTGTTATGATTGTGAAAAAGCCTCAAACTAAAGAAAAACTCATGCATATGGGCTTTGAGAAAATGCTAAATGATGCTGATTTTGTTTACGAGCGCACCGTCGCCCTTGAGCTTGCCAACAAAAAGCTCGCTGATGGCGGTTATTTGTAAGCAGTATGTATTCTAATCAAAAAAGGGTAGGCTTTTAGCCTACCCTTTTTGCGTTAATCAATCATGTAAATGAGCATCAAGCTTAGGGGCAAGCCCTGCTATACATAGTCAACGTTTAATATTTCAAACTCTACTACACCCGACGGTGTGGTGATAGCCGCTACATCATCCATTTCTTTGCCAATTAAGCCACGTGCTATGGGAGAGTTAACCGAGATCAAACCATTCTTTAAATCGGCTTCATCGTCACCCACTATGCGATACGTAATTTCCTCGTCGGTATCGGTATTGAGGATAGTAACCGTTGTGCCAAAAATCACTTTGCCAGTGTTGGGCATTTTCGTGACATCAATAATTTGTGCCGCAGAAAGTTTGCCTTCAATATCTTGGATGCGACCCTCACAAAAACTTTGTTGCTCACGAGCCGCATGATATTCAGCATTTTCTTTTAAATCACCGTGCTCTCGCGCTTCAGCAATAGACTGAATAATACGCGGACGGGTAACCGATTTAAGTTCATTTAGCTCTTCGCGAAGCTTTTCAGCGCCATGCGCTGTCATAGGATAAGTGGTAGCCATAGGTTTTCTCTTATTGTTTGTATAGCGTGTTATTACTAGCAATCACATATGTGAGTGCTGTGGCTAGATGTTTACCGTTATTGGTTTTGGCAAAAACACACAGCAATGTAACACTAAAAAGCAAAACGAATGCATAAATGCATTCGTTTTCATTTAACTTAGCCCGATATTATAGAACACTCAGGCCTAAGTGGGTAGGTTTTTAGCCTTTGATTTGTTGGTGCAACTCTTGTACTGAATTCACGTTTTTACGTGCATCTGCAGCGCCCGACTGCATAGTCGCAAAGGCCGCATTTAATGTCGTAGTATACGCCACTTTATTCAGTAAGGCTTCACGACGTATATACACTGAGTCGGTAATCGCTTGACGACCTTCAGTAGTATTAACGATATATGAATACGCGCCATTTTTTATTGCATCAACAATATTGGGCCGCCCTTCTGACAACTTGTTCACTGTAGAACATGCCAATCCAGCAGCATTAAGCTCTTTGGCAGTGCCGCTGGTAGCTTCTAGCGTAAATCCATTATCAATGAGTCCTTTCGCTAACTCGGTTAAGCGGCGCTTGTCGTTGTTACGTACCGACAATAACACCTTGCCTTGTGACGGCAATGGCGCACTGGCCCCTAGGTTTGCTTTTGCGTAAGCTTCTTCAAAGTTAACGCCCACGCCCATTACTTCACCTGTAGAACGCATTTCTGGTCCTAATAATGGATCAACGCCTTGGAACTTAGCAAACGGTAACACCACTTCTTTTACTGAGTAAAACGGCGGTATCACTTCTTTGGTTACGTTTTGCTCTACCAAGGTTTTACCTGCCATGGCTCTGGCTGCTACTTTGGCTAAGGCCATACCCGTTGCTTTAGACACAAACGGAACCGTTCTAGCAGCACGTGGGTTAACTTCAATCAAATACACTTCGTTGTCTTTAACAGCAAACTGCGTATTCATTAAACCTACTACGCCTAACTCTAGCGCCATGTCAGTCACTTGCTTACGCATCACATCTTGGATATCGCTTGGCAACGAATAAGGCGGTAAACTGCACGCTGAATCACCCGAGTGAACACCGGCCTGTTCAATATGCTCCATAATGCCACCAATTAATACATCGGTACCATCACAAATAGCATCTACATCTACCTCAATTGCATCGTCAAGAAAACGGTCTAATAGTACCGGCGAATCGTTTGACACTTTAACCGCTTCGTTTAGGTACCGTTTTAAATCTTTAAGGTCGTATACAATTTCCATTGCTCGGCCACCCAACACGTACGACGGGCGCACGACTAGTGGAAAACCAATTTTTTCTGCGTTTTCTAAAGCTTCGTCCATATTACTTACGGTAGCATTAGCTGGCTGTTTAAGGCCTAACTTGTTGACCATTTGCTGAAAACGCTCACGGTCTTCAGCGCGGTCAATGGCATCAGGTGATGTACCAATAATGTTCACGCCGTTTTCTTTTAATGCGCGAGCAAGTTTAAGTGGCGTTTGGCCGCCGTACTGCACAATCACACCTGCTGGCTTTTCAATGCGCACAATTTCTAGCACGTCTTCTAAGGTAACAGGCTCAAAATAAAGACGGTCTGACGTATCATAGTCGGTAGATACCGTTTCGGGGTTACAATTCACCATAATGGTTTCGTAACCGTCTTCACGCATGGCTAATGCTGCATGTACACAGCAGTAATCAAACTCAATACCTTGGCCGATTCGGTTAGGACCGCCACCTAAGACCATTATCTTCTTATTATTTGAAGGCGCAGCCTCGCACTCTTCATCATACGTTGAATACATGTACGCGGTAGAAGTTGAGAACTCAGCGGCACAGGTGTCTACGCGCTTGTATACTGGTAACACTTCAAAGCGTTCACGGGTATCACGCACATCGGCTTCAGCCACTTGCGTTAATTCGGCTAAACGCGCATCGGCAAAACCCTTACGCTTAAGTGTGCGCATAAGCGTGTGGTCAATGCCAGATAGACCTAAACGGGTGACTAAGGCTTCCAATTGAATGATTTCTTCAATTTGCACCAAGTACCATTTATCAATATTGGTTAATGCAAAAATTTCATCAACTGACATACCCAATCTGAAAGCATCACCAATATACCAAATGCGCTCTGCACCTGGTTCACGCAATTCATATATTATTTTAGTGCGCGCTTCAGGGTCGTTTAAGTCAACAATTGGACTGAACCCTGTGGCACCCACTTCTAATCCGCGCAGCGCTTTTTGCAACGACTCTTGTTGGTTACGGCCAATAGCCATGACCTCACCTACTGACTTCATTTGAGTGGTTAGACGGTCGTTTGCGCCGGCAAATTTTTCAAAATTAAAACGCGGTATCTTGGTTACTACGTAGTCAATAGCAGGTTCAAATGATGCTGGCGTTAACCCGCCGGTAATATCATTTGCCAACTCGTCTAATGTGAATCCTACCGCAAGCTTGGCGGCTATTTTAGCAATCGGGAAACCCGTTGCTTTAGACGCAAGTGCAGATGAGCGAGACACCCTTGGGTTCATCTCAATAATCACCATGCGACCGGTTTTAGGATCGACGCCAAATTGTACGTTTGAACCGCCAGTTTCAACGCCAATCTCTCGTAACACAGCCATGGCCGCGTTACGCATTATTTGGAATTCTTTATCGGTAAGAGTTTGTGCAGGCGCAACGGTAATTGAATCGCCCGTGTGCACGCCCATTGGGTCGAAGTTTTCAATGGTACACACAATAATGCAGTTGTCTGCTTTATCGCGAACCACTTCCATTTCGTACTCTTTCCAACCAATCAATGATTCGTCAATGAGTAACTCTGAAGTAGGTGATAAATCTAAGCCACGGGTGCATATTTCGTTAAACTCATCAATGTTATATGCAATACCGCCACCGCTGCCGCCCATGGTAAAAGACGGGCGAATAATACACGGGAAACCAATGCGCGATAGCACATCGTGAGCTTGTTCTATACTGTGGGCTATTTCAGCATGGGGGCATTCAAGGCCAATAGACTTCATGGCTTTATCAAAACGCTCACGGTCTTCTGCTTTATCAATAGCATCGGCAGTGGCGCCAATTAGCTCAACATTAAACTCTTCTAGCACGCCGTATTTATTAAGGTCAAGGGCGCAGTTTAATGCTGTTTGGCCGCCCATTGTGGGTAAAATAACGTCGGGGCGTTCTTTTTCAATAATGTTACGGACCACTTCCCAGTGAATAGGCTCGATATATGTGGCATCAGCCATTTCCGGATCGGTCATAATTGTAGCGGGGTTAGAATTTACCAAAATAACTCGGTAACCTTCTTCGCGCAGGGCTTTACAGGCTTGTGCGCCTGAGTAATCGAATTCGCAGGCTTGTCCTATTACAATAGGACCGGCGCCCAGAATCAAAATACTTTTGATGTCAGTACGTTTTGGCATAGTAACGCTTCCTATTGTTTAGCTTGTTTAATTAAGTCGATAAAATGGTCGAACAAGGGTGCTGCGTCATGTGGACCTGGACTGGCTTCTGGGTGACCTTGAAAACCAAACGCAGGCGCAGTACTGAGTTCAATTCCCTGTAGCGACTTATCGAACAGCGATATATGCGTTACGTTGATGTGCTCAGGTAAGGTGTTTTCAGCTACCGCAAAACCATGGTTTTGACTGGTAATCATAACCCTAGACATCGCAATGTCTTTTACTGGGTGATTGGCACCGTGGTGTCCAAATTTCATTTTTTCAGTACCGGCACCGGCAGCAAGTGCCAATAACTGGTGTCCTAAACAAATACCAAACATGGGAATTTGTTTTTTTATGAATGTTTTAATAGCGTCAATGGCATACGTACAAGGTTCTGGATCGCCCGGGCCATTTGATAAAAAGATCCCATCGGGATTGAGCGCTAATACATCTTCACTTGACGTAGTTGCAGGAACAATGGTGAGTTTACACCCGCGACCAACCAGCATTCTTAATATGTTGTGTTTTGCGCCAAAGTCATAGGCAACTACGTGGTAAGGCAAATCACTTTGATTGGTGGCATAGCCTTCACCCAATGTCCACACACCGTCTACAAATTCATGTTGTTGTGCGCAGGTAACTACTTTCGCTAAATCCATGCCCTTAAGACCGGGAAACGATTTTGCTTGCTCAAGCGCCTTTGCAATATCTTGACTTAGGTCTTGGTCAGCGTCTACTGTGAGTATACAACCATTTTGTGCGCCTTTATCACGCAATATACGCGTTAAACGACGAGTATCGATATCGGCAATGCCAACAACGTTATGCGCTTGGAGATATTCAGATAAGGTTTGTTCAGATCTAAAATTGCTGGCAACCAACGGTAAATCGCGAATAACAAGGCCTTTTGCCCATACATTATTTGATTCAACGTCTTCTGCATTGATACCCGTGTTGCCTATATGAGGATAGGTTAAGGTAACGATTTGTTCAGCATAAGATGGATCGGTAAGGATTTCTTGATAGCCGGTCATTGAGGTGTTGAAAACAACCTCACCAACACTGCTACCTTTTGCGCCAATAGCGGTTCCTTTAAATACAGAACCATCGGCAAGTACTAACAGGGCAGAAACAGCCAAGTCAACCTCCTAAAAAGTAGAGATAGCTAGTGTTTGTGCTGTTTTAGGTGATTAACAGCAACAAACTTGCAGTTAAGCATGTTTTTTATAAAAACGTATGCTCAATGTCTCTGCCAAAATTTCAACTCAGCGACTGCCAAATTTTATTGAAACGCCAATAAAATTAACACTTGCCGACCAATTAGCTAGCGCACACGCGCTCAAAACTAATTACTTTTGGCAAATTCTGTGCAGTATATATGACAATGAATTATAGGTCTAATAGTTTTTAGAAATTGAGGTGAAATTGTTGAAAATAAGCATTTATTCGTAATTTCACCTCAAACACCACAAAACATAACATTTACTACTGTTATATCAATCCTAATACTTGCTGCATTGAATATAAGCCAGGTTGTTGATTACGTAGCCATAAGGCTGCCGTTAGTGCACCGTTGGCAAAGGTAAGACGGCTTGATGCTTTGTGTGTAATTTCAATTCGCTCCCCTAAAGTTGCAAACAAGGCTGTATGCTCGCCCACAATGTCGCCAGCTCTTACGGTGGCAAAGCCTATAGTTTGAGAATCGCGCTCGCCGGTATCCCCTTCACGACCATAAACAGCCACTTGTTCAAGATTGCGGCCTATGCTGTCGGCAATGCTATGCCCAATTGCCATAGCCGTACCTGATGGCGCGTCTTTCTTAAATCGGTGATGGGCTTCTAAAATTTCAATATCGGCTTTATCGCCCATTATTTGTGCGGTGGTAGCCACTAAATTCAGCATTAAATTTACGCCCACACTGTAATTGGCTGCAAATACTACAGGTACATGTTTTGCTGCATCATCAATCATTAATAATTGAGATTCGTTTAACCCTGTTGTACCAATTATAATAGGTTTATTGTGATTTATCGCATAGTCTAAGTTGGTTTGCAGGGCTTCGGGTAAGGTAAAGTCAATCAGTACATCGGCATGATCGGCTAAGATAGGAGATAAAGGCGCGACCGCTATGTATTGTTTGTTAATACCGGCCAACTCACCCGCATCTATTCCAATAAAGGCTGAACCCTCTCTTACGCTGGCAAAGCCCAAACCGGCTTCAGCATGCTGGTACGCTGCATCAATTAATACTCGTCCCATGCGCCCATTAGCACCTAAAATTCCCACTTTTATCACGTTTAGTCCTATTTTTTTATTCGCATTTACTGCTAATATTGTGCCTTAATTCAGTATCACTGGCTATTACTTATCGTCGAGCCATGCTGACAAATTGATCATTAATACATAACATTAGAATAGGGACAGATAAATGCGCCAAGGTATTAAAGTATGGGATGTGCCAACGCGACTTTTTCATTGGTTGTTAGTCGCTGCAATTGTGTTTCAGTATGTAAGTGCAGAAATTGTCGATAACCTTATTCAATGGCATTTTTATGTTGGTTATAGCTGTATCGGCCTAGTATTGTTTCGCTTACTGTGGGGAATGGTAGGCAGTCATTATGCAAAGTTTTCGCAATTTATGGTGTCGCCCACTACCGCAATTAAGTATGTAAAAGGACAAAGCTCACGTCCCTTTATTGGTCACAATCCTATAGGGGGTTATTCGGTAGTATTGCTGTTAAGCTTAGTGCTCACACAAGCCCTTACCGGTTTATTTATCACCGATGATATTTTTAGCTCTGGACCATACTACGGCGTACTACCTGCTTATTGGGAAGATTTGGCTAATTTCGTTCATCATAATGGGTTTAACGTGCTGTTGGCGGCTATTGCCTTACATGTTTCGGCCATTATCTTTTATCGAATAAAAGCCAAACAAAATTTAACTAAAGCAATGATCACCGGCACCAAAGACTTAACAGATGATGAGTTGAGTCACTTGCCTAGCGAAGACAGTGAAGACAAACAAGCACCAATACAAGTACGCACTAACTGGTGGTTATTTTTAAGCTGCTTACTCATCGCAGTGTTGGCAGTGTATTTACTAGTAGAAGTATTTGCGCCAGAGCCAGTGGATGATTACTTCGGCTACTGAAGCAAATACTTCCAGCGCCTACCTTATTTCCAGCCTTGAATCCATTGACTGTTGTCTTTAAGACTCGTCCAGTCAATGGATTCAGTGCGCTTTGATAAAATCGCTTCAATTTCACATATCGCAACATCTCCGTTTTCTTCAAACGTGAGTTTACTAATTATAAAATGGCGCTCTTTATTAATAACTTTCACGGCTGTCCATTTGCTATACAAAAGCTTTTTAGGGTTAATTTGGTTCACTATGTACCTTACTTAATAACTAGGTGTCATGTTTATCACTGGTGTCTTGTACATCAACGACGACTTTTTCAACTAGCTTTACTCTGCCTGATTTTACTAAAGCGTCGCGTAATACATATTCAATTTGCGCATTGACGCTGCGCAGATCGTCATCTGCCCAGCGCTGCATCGCTGCCAACACTTGTGGGTTAATGCGTAAAGGGTACGCTTTTTTACTCATAATGTTTTACCCATATAAACAAATAACCTAACTGCATGCAGCTAATACAAACTGCCTGTATTTACCACGGGTTGTGTATTTTTATCACTGCACAACACCACTAACAAATTACTGACCATGGCGGCTTTACGCTCATCGTCTAATTCTACAATGTCTTTTTCGTTGAGTTTTTCCAGCGCCGTTTCAACCATACCAACCGCTCCTTCTACTATGCGGCTACGAGCAGCAATAATGGCAGAGGCTTGCTGGCGTTGTAACATGGCAGCCGCAATTTCTTGTGCATAAGCTAAATGACTAATACGAGACTCGTGTACGGTAATGCCAGCCTTTCCTAAGCGTTCTTGTATTTCTTGGTTTAAACGCTCTGACACCTCAACTGGATGACTTCTTAATGCAATCTCAGCTTCTTCATCATCACGAGGATCGTAGGGATAACTGCTTGCTAATATACGTAAAGCAGATTCGCTTTGTATGGTCACGTAACTTTCGTAATCGTCAACCTCAAACATCGCTTCTGCAGTATCGGTCACTGACCACACCACCACTGTGGCAATTTCTATTGGGTTACCTTGGTTATCATTGACTTTAATTTTAGCGCTTTCAAAATTGCGTACCCGTAATGAGATTGCCTTGCGCATAAACAAAGGGATGGTCCAACGCAATCCAGAGCGTTTTTCAGTACCAACATATGAACCAAATAAGGTCATAACCTTTGCTTGGTTTGGCTGTACCATAAAGAAGCCCGCCCATAAAAACGCGACAAATACCAATGCCCCTACTCTGGATATTTCTGCACCGCTAAATGGCACCGTAATTTGCGATACCGCAAAAAAGCAAAATGCGGTTAGTACCAATAAAATAAGTGCAACCACATACCCATTAAACGACCATGCTTTTTTTTCTACTATCATGATAAATCTCCAAATATGATATCATTTAGATATCACTATAATATGTTTTATTGAAAAAGTAAATTTTTTGAAAATTCACATTATCTTAATATGGTAAACACTAGACACAAAAAAACCGGCAACGACTGAATGTAGGTGCCGGTTTATGTTATGTCGATTAATCTTAGAAATCAGCCTCTAATACCACCCTATAACGCGCATTTCCTGATTCAACATGTGCCAAGGCTTGGTTAATTTGACTCATTGGAAACACTTCTACCAACGGCTGGATAGCATGTTGACTGGCAAAATCGAGCATGGTTTTAATCGTATCAGGACTGCCCACAGGCGAACCCGAAATACTTTTTTGACCGCTGATCAGTGAAAATACGCCCACATCTAATGGCTCAAGGGTTGCTCCAACAAAGTGTAAACGCCCTTTGGCATGTAAGGTAGACAAGTATAAATTCCAGTCCAATTTAACGTTAACGGTAGAAATAATTAAGTCAAACCGCCCTTGTGCTTGCGCAATTTCATCGGCATCGGTTGAATTAATAATTGCATGTGCGCCCATGCGTTTTGCTTCATCCGCTTTACCGTCGCTAGAGGTGAACGCTGTGACCTCGCATCCCCACGCACTCAAAAACTTAAGGGCTAAATGTCCCAAACCACCAATACCAACAACAGCAACCTTGTCGGTAGGTTTAATGTCATATTGCACCAATGGGTTAAATACAGTAATACCACCGCAAAACAGAGGCCCTGCAGATTTAATATCGATACCTTGTGGTAACTGTACCACACTGGTTTGATTAGCTTGCACATATTCAGCAAAGCCGCCATGGCGCCTCACAATTGTGGGTGCAGCGCTACTACATAAGTTATGGTCGCCAGTGTCACAACTGCGACAATCACCGCAATAATCAGCATGCCAGCCTAAGCCTACTATATCACCCACTTTATGCTTGCTTACCGCGCTTCCTACTGCAACCACTTCTCCCGCTATTTCGTGCCCCGCAACTAGAGGATAAGCTGACAATCCCCACTCATTGTTTAACATTGATAAATCAGAATGACAAACGCCGCAGTACTTCACTTTAATTTTAACATCGGTGTTAGCCAATGGTGGCAATGGAATGTCCATTTTACTTAATTCCCCACCGGCAATGGTGGCGGCGTATGCTTGCGTCATGTTAACTCTCCTATTGTTACAAGGTAATGATTGCGCCTTTACTTACGGCTAGAAATAAGGCGTGGTAACCTAGTCTTGCTTGTATTCGTCATGACACGCTTTACATGTACCACCAAGCGCACCAATACCGCGTCTATAATCGCCTTCTTCATTATTAGCGACTAATGCTTGTAAATTAGCAGCAGCAACAACCATATCGTTTGTTTTCGCGCTAAAATCTTCATGATTGCTCCAAATGTTGCTTTTAGCATCGGTATCAAGCTTATAGGCGCTAGTATCTAACGCAAAATAGTCGTGCATCATGTTGCCCAAAAATTCGATTCTGTTCGCGTTTTTGGCGATAACTTCAGCATCCATTGGAATGTTTCCTTTGGCCATGGCACCAAGCGGACCCATATTGGCGCGAACCAATTGCAGTACAGACTTTCTAAATGTGACCGCTGTTTTGGCTTGTTTTTCTGAACTGGCCTTAGTTGTGGTGTGACCTTCTAAGTGGCCGTCTGCATGGGAAACGTTGCTTAACATTAATAAGCTTGAACCTAGCGTTAAAGCGAGTAGTGATAATTTCATATTACTTCCTTTTTTTGGATATATTTATTAATACCGCATAATTGTTCTTTCAGATTAGCTAACAATTTGGTTTATTGGAATTAATTTTGTGCTTTTTTAACAAATATATAATTTATGCAAAAAAAAGCTGGTTCTCCCTAAGAAGAACCAGCTTTATGTAAACACAAAAAACGGTATTTAATTAGTTAGGTCATCAAAAAACTTTTTGACGCCGTCAAAGAAGCCTTTTTCTTTTGGTCTATGTTTAGCAGCTTGGCCGTTAATAGAGGTTTCAAACTCTTGCAACAATTCTTTTTGCTTGGAAGATAAATTAACGGGTGTTTCAATGACCACTTTACAAATTAAGTCGCCCACACTGCCGCTACGTACCGACTTCACGCCTTTACCACGCAAACGGAACATTTTGCCCGTTTGAGTTTCAGGAGTAATTTTAAGTTTTACCTTACCATCAAGAGTTGGCACTTCAATTTCACCGCCTAACGCTGCGGTAGTAAACCCAACAGGCACTTCACAATACAAATTATTGTTGTCGCGAGTAAAGATCTCGTGTTCACGCACGTTAACTTGTACATACAAGTCACCTGCTGGTGCGCCTTGCTCTCCAGCTTCACCTTCACCACTTAGACGGATTCTGTCACCCGTGTCTACGCCAGCGGGTACTTTAACCGACAAGGTTTTGGTTTTCTCTACGCGGCCCTGGCCTCTGCACGGCGAACAAGGGTCTGAGATAATTTTGCCTTTGCCTGCACATGTTGGACATGTTTGCTGCACAGCGAAGAAGCCTTGGCGCATTTGTACCTGACCGGCACCTTTACAGGTTGGGCATGTGGTAGGCGATGAGCCTTTTTTCGCACCTGAGCCGTCGCATACTTCACACTCGGCTAGCGTAGGCACGCGTATTTCAACTTCTTTGCCACGTACCGCTTCTTCTAGCGACATTTCTAAGTTATAACGTAAATCGGCGCCTTGACGTGCACGTTGCCTGCCACCGCCTCGACCGCCACCGAAAATGTCACCAAATACATCACCAAAAATGTCACCAAAATCAGCACCGCCGCCATGGCCGCCGCCACCGCGGTTAGGATCAACACCGGCATGGCCGTATTGATCGTAGGCTGCACGCTTACGACTGTCGGTTAAAACTTCATAAGCTTCTTGAATTTCTTTGAATTTTTCTTCTAGGGCTTTATCACCTTGAGTTCTGTCAGGGTGATATTTCATGGCTAATTTTTTGTAAGCCTTTTTAATTTCTCGCTCTTCAGCACTTCGACCTACACCAAGAACTTCGTAATAATCTCTTTTAGACATATACCCGCCAACCGTTACTCATTATTTGCACTGCAGCCCATATTATAGTGTTGTGTGCTACAGGCTAATTTACACAAAAGCGCAACCGCTCATAAAGAGGCTGCGCTTGTTGCTTGTTACTTAACAATCAGTGTAAAAATACACTTATTTCTTATCGTCTTTCACTTCTTCAAATTCAGCGTCTACCACGTCGTCACCAGCGTTGCTTTGAGCTTCGCCTTCTGGAGCCGCTTGTGCGCCTTCAGCTTGTGCCTTCGCTTGAGCCATTTCCATTAACGGTGCAGATGCTTCCATTAGGGCTTGGGTTTTCGCTTCAATCGCTTCTTTATCTTCGCCTTTACGCGCGGTTTCAAGCTCGTCTACGGCAGCTTCGATTTTCGCTTTGTCGTCGGCGCCCAATGCATCACCCGCTTCTTCAATTTGCGTGCGAGTAGCGTGGATCATACCATCAGCTTGGTTACGCGCTTGTACTAATTCTTCAAATTTAGCATCAGCATCTTTATTTGCTTCTGCATCTTGTACCATTTGATTAATTTCGTCTTCGCTCAAACCAGAAGATGCTTTAATCGTAATTTTCTGCTCTTTACCCGTATCTTTGTCTTTAGCAGATACGTGTAAAATACCATCGGCATCAATGTCAAAAGTCACTTCAATTTGCGGGGTACCACGACTAGCAGGACGAATACCTTCTAGGTTAAATTGACCCAGTGACTTGTTACCTTGTGCTTGCTTACGCTCACCTTGTAGTACGTGAACAGTCACCGCAGACTGATTGTCTTCTGCTGTAGAGAACGTTTGTGACTTTTTAGTAGGTACCGTCGTGTTTTTCTCAATTAGCGCAGTCATTACGCCGCCCATGGTTTCGATACCTAGCGACAATGGCGTTACGTCAAGCAATAATACGTCTTTTACATCACCGGCTAATACACCGCCTTGAATTGCCGCACCTACTGCTACAGCTTCATCAGGGTTAACGTCTTTACGTGGCTCTTTACCAAAGAACTCAGTCACATACTTTTGTACCATTGGCATACGCGTTTGACCGCCCACCAAAATGATATCGTTAATTTCACCCACGCTAAGGTCAGCATCGGCCAAGGCTTGCTTTAATGGCTCAAGTGACTGCTTCACTAAGTCTTCTACAAGTGATTCAAGTTTTGCACGCGTTACTTTTATCGCTAAATGCTTAGGACCAGATGCATCAGCAGTAATATAAGGTAGATTAACCTCAGTTTGCTGAGCTGAAGACAATTCAATTTTCGCTTTCTCACCGGCTTCTTTTAGACGCTGCATGGCAAGCGGGTCTTTACGTAAATCAAAGCCCTGCTCTTTCTTGAATTCATCAACTAAGTAGTTGATCATACGGTTGTCAAAATCTTCACCACCTAAGTGCGTGTCACCGTTTGTCGCAAGTACTTCAAATGTGTGTTCGCCGTCTACTTCGTCAATTTCAATAATTGAAATATCAAACGTACCGCCACCTAAGTCATATACCGCAACAGTATTGTTACCTTGGTTTTTGTCCATACCATATGCAAGTGCAGCGGCTGTTGGCTCGTTGATAATACGTTTAACTTCTAGGCCTGCTATGCGACCAGCGTCTTTAGTTGCTTGACGCTGAGAATCGTTAAAGTATGCAGGTACAGTAATAACTGCGCCCGTCACTTCTTCGCCTAAATAGTCTTCGGCGGTCTTTTTCATTTTTTTCAGTACTTCGGCTGAAATTTGTGGCGGCGCCATATTTTCACCGTTTGCACTTACCCACGCGTCGCCATTATCTGCTTTCACAATAGAGAAAGGCATGATGTCAATGTCGCGCTGTACTTCTTTGTCTTCAAATCTGCGGCCAATTAGGCGCTTAATTGCAAACAATGTATTGTTTGGGTTAGTAACCGCTTGACGTTTAGCAGGTTGTCCTACCAAGGTTTCGCCGTCTTGCGTATATGCAATTATTGAAGGCGTTGTACGGTCGCCCTCTGCATTTTCGATTACTTTTGCGCTTTTACCATCAAGTACTGCTACACATGAGTTAGTAGTACCTAAATCAATACCAATAATTTTACCCATTTGATTTCTCCAAAAATTCTTTTTTACTAGCCAATTTTTCTTAATTACTAAGTGGGGCTAGTAACCCTATTTTCAATAGGTGATTAATAGTTTTTTAGTGTTTTTATGCACACTAAGCCTAATGTTATGCTTGTGTATCTACGCCATTACTGCTTGCACGCGATACCATAACCATTGCTGGACGCAACAAACGTCCGCTTAACAAATACCCTTTTTGCATGACCGCAATCACCGTATTCGGCGCAACATCATCGCTTTCTTGCATTGACATTGCCTGGTGATGTTCTGGGTTAAACGCTTCGCCTTGTGGATCTAGAATCTCTAGACCGAACTTTTCAAATGTAGAAATAAACGACTTGTGCGTAAGTTCTACACCTTCTAACAATGACTTTACGGCTTCGTTTTCAGCATCTGCAGCCTGCGTTGCACGTTCTAAGTTGTCTACAACGTTAAGTAACTCACCGGCAAATTTTTCTAACGCAAACTTACGTGCTTTGTCGACTTCTTGCTCAGCTCGTCTTCGCGCATTTTCGCCATCAGCTTTAGCACGCAATACTGCGTCTTTTTGACCTTCAATGATCGCTTCAGCTTCGGTAAGCTTAGCGTCAAGCTCTTCCGAGTATGCTTTGTAGTCTATGCCTGGCTCGGCGGCTTCATTAGCATCAATCGTCGCATCGTTTGACACTTCCTGCTGCTCAACGCTTTCAGCCGTTTCTTGCTGTTCGTTGTTATCCGCATTATCTTGATTCATTACTTGCTCCACATGCGTGTGTTTTCAATGTTTATAAATATGAGTTTTACCCAATGACGGCTATAATGGGGATAGATTTGCGGGCTTCAAGCAAAAACCTGTGTTTTTGGCCACTTTTTTTGAACTTTTTTCGTCAACGCCGTTTTTACGCAATAAGGTAATTTCGCTGTCATGTTATCTATTTGGACATTAGTCTTTGCCACCTTGGTTTACATCGCTATTTTGTTTGTGGTCGCCACCTTAGGTAATAAGCAGAAAAAATTACCGCGCTCGGTGTATTCATTAGCATTGGGGGTGCACTGTACTTCATGGGCCTTTTTTGGCACTGCCACTCAAGCTGCGAATTTCGGCTGGGCATTGGTCCCCACCTATGCGGGCATTGTATTGGTAATGATGTTTGGTTTTTCGTTGCTGGTGCGCATCAACGCCATTTGTAAACAATATAAAATCACCTCTATTGCTGAATTTATCGGTGTACGTTATGAACATTCCAATCTTATTGCGTATACCGTTACCCTAATTTGCTTTTTAGGCGTTATTCCTTACATTGCATTGCAACTAGATGCCATATCAAGCGCAATCAGCGTATTGGTCAATACTACCCAAGATACTTCTACCTACGTAAGTTTATACGTCACCATTGCCATGGCAATATTTGCAATATGGTTTGGTGCACGACGCATGAATCTAGTACAGCAAAATAAGGGCTTAATGCTGACCCTTGCGTTTCAATCCGTAGTTAAGCTTGGCGCATTAGTCATTATTGGCATGTATGTGGTGTACGCTGTATTTGATGGCTTTGTTGATTTATTTGCGCAGTCGGTCGTGAATGAACGTGCAAGTGACACCCTAGAAAAACCGTTTGCCTATTGGGTTTATGTTAGTCACATGCTGTTAGGCGTGTCGTCTATGTTTTGTTTGCCGCGACAGTTTCATGTCAATTTTGTTGAAAACAGTAACGACGAAGAACTGCATCGTGCACGCTGGTTATTTCCCACCTATCTCATTGCCATGTCGGTGTTTATATTGCCTATTGCCTTAGCTGGTCAAGTTTTGTTTAACGAGTCGCAATATGCCACCGACAGTCTAGTACTCGCGATTCCTGTATCTATGGGACAAAGTAACATTGCTATTATCGGCTTTATTGGTGGCTTAGCGGCATCTAGCAGTATGGTAATGATTGCTGCACTTGCTTTAGGAAATATGGTTACCAATAGTGTTATTACCCCGCTGTGGCTTAGCATAACAGCCCAAAAAACCAAAAAACTGTCGGCTCATCAAATTTTTAGAACACGCCAATTAACCATTTTGGTTATGATTTCTATCGCCTATTTGTACCATGTATACATCAGCGAAGGTGCCACCCTTGTGGAAACCGGCACTATTGCCATATCTTTGCTGGCACAAACCTTCCCGGCTATTGTACTGGGGGTTTATTGGAAACAAGCCAACCGTACCGGCGCCATTTTGGGCCTAGGTGCTGGTGTAGTGATCATTGTAGTAGGCATGCTTTACCCAGCGGTGATGTCTGTTAATAATGTCACCCTTAAGATGGATGAGCATGCCCTTGCCAGCGTGCTGTTTTTATCACTAGGTGTAAATTTTGTATGTATTTGCTTGGGGTCATATGTATCGCAGCACAACAAACTTAATCCCTATGATGAATCCGCCTTAAATAGTAGCGGTTTTCGTATATATTATTCCCAGCTTATGTCGCTCACTAACCAACTGTTACCCGAAAATGTGAGCCTTGATTTTAATAAACAAACGCAGTTTGTATCAGAAAAAGAAGATGCGATTGTGCCTCACAATATTGTATTTAGGGCTGAAAACTTGCTGTCTTCTTATGTGGGCAGCGCCAGCGCACGTATTCTACTCAATGCAATATCAAGCAAAAATGGGATTAGCCGCGTAGAGATGTCTGATTTAGTGGCAAAAGCAGGTAAGGATTTTCAATTTAATAAAGAGGTGCTGCAAGCCTCAATTACCCACCTTCCCCTTGGCGTTAGCGTAGTAGATGCCGACTTAAAACTGGTTGCATGGAATAATCTATACGCTTCATTTTTTGATTACCCTAATGACTTTTTATATGTGGGCAAACCTATTATTGAAATATTGCAATACAATGCCCAGCGCGGATTATTTGGTAATAACGACCAACACGACGAAATTCAAAAGCGCATGCAAAAAATGTTAGTGGGAGAGTCATACAAAACCGTACGGCACGATTTATTTCAACGCGTAATTGAAATTTCAGGTCACCCGCTACCCGCAGGCGGTTTTATTACCTGTTTTGCGAATATCACCGAGTATTTTACAATTCAACAGGCCCTGGAACAATCAAAAGCAGAGCTTGAGCAACGCGTTATTAAGCGCACAGAGCAACTCGAAAGTGCCAAACTCCTAGCTGAAACTGCCAACACCAGTAAAACTAAGTTCTTGGCAGCTACTAGTCACGATTTAATGCAGCCCCTCAATGCGGCCAGTTTGTTTGCCTCAATGCTAAAAGAAAACCTACACATATTTGCGCAATCACGCGCCTTGTATGCAACAACACAGAGCGACACAAGCGCCCTTCTGCAGTCTGAACAAGTAGCCTTGGCAAAATCCACCGACCTTGCCAATAACTTGATTCACTCGTTAGAGAACGCCGAAGAGCTTTTGGGTATGCTCGTAGAAATTACCAAATTAGAAAACGATCAAATAAAACCTAATCCTCATCCCTTTAATTTTCATGAAATGCTGTTGGGGCTAAGCAAAGAGTACCGTTATATTGCAGAGCAAAAAGGATTGAGCTTGGTGTATGTGCCCACCTCAGTTTGGATAAACACCGACAGGCGCTTGTTAATGCGTATTCTGCAAAACTTATTGTCAAACGCGATTCGCTATACCCAACAAGGAAAAATTGTTCTGGGTGTTAAGCGCCAGTCAAACAAACAATGCACGGTCATTGTTGCCGATTCAGGCATGGGGATAGCCCCCGAGTACCAACACGATATTTTTAATGAATTTACCCGAATTCATGCCCACGATAATTACCCCGGTTTAGGTCTTGGGCTTACTATTGTTGACCGCATTAGTCGCTTGTTAAATATAAAGCTACGATTAAGCTCTACTCCTAACAAAGGTTCCCTATTTAGTGTATCGCTACCCCGCTGCGAAGCGCTTACGTCGAAAGATGCCGAGCTTATAGCTGATAGCCTCAATCATGCTAGTTTGCTAGCAAATAAAAAAGTGTTAGTGCTTGAAAACGATGTGGCCGTTAGTAAGGCCATTAGCGATCTCTTTGTGAGCTGGGGAGCAGTGGTATTACAGGCCAGTGATATGCCAAGTGCAATGCAACTTAACGTGAAGTTTGATTTGATTATGGCCGATTACCATTTAGATCGAGGGGATACTGGTGTGAACGTAAGTTTAGCGATAAAACGACAGCACCCTAGTATTCCTGTGATACTCAGTAGTGCTGACAGAAGCGAAGACATACAAGCCCTCGCCTACGAACATAACATGCGTTACTTACCTAAGCCTATCAAGCCCATTGCGTTAAAACGGCTAATTCAACGTATTTTCAACTAGTGAGTAGGCCTGTTTATGCGCTAGTCGATGCGCATAGCTTGTTGATAGATAATACCTGCTTGAGTACGATTAAGTACATCAAGCTTTTTGAGTACCGCTGAGGCATGTTGTTTCACGGTAGATTCTGAAATATTAAGCGTGTAGGCAATTTGTTTGTTCAACAAACCGTCGGCAATAAGCGCCAGTACTTTTAATTGGTGGGGCGTGAGTTGCTCAAGCTTCTCATAAAAGCCGCTGTCTTCTGGGGCTTCTTGTAAAATTTTGTAATCGGCGGGTAACCACTGTCTGCCGTCGAGCACAGCGTTTACCGCTTGAGATATTTCTATAAGGTCAACCGATTTTGGAATGTATGCGCTGGCACCGAGTTTTATACACTTGGTCATGATACTTTCTTGTTCTTCGCCCGACACTATTATAATTAAGGTGTTTGGGAACTGCGCACGCACGGCGGAAATACCCGCCAAGCCATTGTTACCTGGCATGTTTAAATCTAAAAATACGAGGTCTATATCAGGGTCATCTTCTAAAATAGCAATGGTAGAATGAAAGTCACACGCCTCTACAACCTGCATTACCAATTGACTAGTAAGCGCTTGTTTTAATGCGTTTCTAAATAAGGGATGATCATCAGCGATGAGAACTTTATGCATAAATAATTGATGTAAGCCACAAAGGGTATTAATAACAAATATCTGTGAGTAAGTAAAAGCGGCCGCGTGACCGCTTTTACATTACATTAACGATTAAAACCGATAACCTACCGTTAGGTGAATGGTTCGAGGGTCGCCATAATAGCCCGCTACAGTGGTATCACCACCAAAGCCAGGTAGGAAGCTACCGTCATCATTTACACCACCAACAAATACGTATCCGCCCAATAAATATTCTTCATCAGTAAGATTTTTTGCGGTTAAATTACCATACCACGTACCTTCATTACTTTCCCACGCAACGCTGGCGTTAACCATGCCATAGCCCGACTGCTGAAGTACGTCATTGTCTTCGAAAATCAAATAGTCGTCACGGTAATAATAACCAGCGTTGAATACAAACGTACCCACATCAGAATCCATAATATAGTTAGCCGACAGCGCATAGGTATTATCAGGCGTGTTTGACAAACCTAATAATGGCGTGGTGATATTTGGGTCTTGTTCTACATCGGCATCAAGCAAGCCTAACGAGAAATCAAACGTAAGATTATCGGTGGCCACATAAGTAATTTCTGCCTCAAGACCGGTTACGTCAGATTTTGCCGCATTTCCTAAGTTCTGGCCCAGTACTGTTGCGTCGTTCGGATCGGGCACAACAACAATATATTGTCTATCGTCATGCTCGAGTGAGAACAAGGTAATATTGGTGCGCAGGGTATCGCCCCAGTCTTTTTTCATGCCAAGTTCAAATGAATTCACAATTTCAGGATCAGCCGCGTTTTCGTTAGTCGATGCACGAGGGTTAAAGGTACCCGACTTAAAGCCTTGGGCATAACTGGCATAAAACATAGTATCGTCATTGTATTGATACTCTAGTCCCAAGCGAGGCGTAAAGCGCGACCACGTTTCTGATTTCGGTGCATCTAATATACCATCGCCGTTGGTATCAATACCTAAGCTTTGTGGCACGCCTACTTCTGGAGCACGAGTGTATCCATCTACCCAACCGCTACTGGGGTAAACTGCACCCAATAAAAATCCATAAAACACATCGGCTTTGCGTTCTTCTTCGGTGTATCGAGCACCTAATGTTGCTGACCATTTATCATTTAAATCAATCGAAGTTTGTACATACGCAGCCACCGACTCACTTTCATTACAGCCTGAGGTTTCAAGCGTTAGCCCTAAACCACCCAAAATAGCGTCAAAGACACCGCATGATTTGCCATCGTATAAATACACACCGGCTACCGCTGTAAACCCGTCCCCTATATAATTTGTTTGTATTTCATGGGTGGTGTTTTCATCATCATACACTGCAGGCACATCAAATAGATTAATACCGGTATTATCAAAATCGATATTAGTCGGTGAATACCCCTCACGCGATGAGCCAACGTATTTCAGCGAAAGTGCATCGCTGATATCCCAATTGGCAACCAA